>JBGAFW010000011.1:0-178741 GCA_044227045.1 Labilithrix sp. | reverse complement strand
TCGGCGCGGTCCATCCGCGCACGCGCATCGAGCTCGCCTTTCCCGAACGCACGCGTCGCGACGCTGAGGTTCGCGAGCGGACGCGCCATCGACCGCGCCGTGAGCCACGAGCTGACGCCCACGACGATCAAGACGAGGATCGACGCCATCCCCAGCGGAAAGACAGGCGGAGGTGGATGCGGAGGGCCTCCTCCCGGCGGATGCGCTCCTGGAGGTGGCGGTCCGTGATCGGGTGGTCCGTGATCCGGCGGTCCACCGAGGGGGGGCGGTCCACCGAGAGGCGGCGGTCCACCGAGGGGTGGCGGTCCACCATGCGGCGCGCGCGTCCAGAGCTCGAGCTTCGCCGTGCGTCCGTCGCGCATGACGATCGGCGCGGTCGACGAGGCTCCGGTCGCGCGCCCTGACGACGGATCGGCATGCGCGAGCAGCGCGCCGTCCGGATCACGAACGTCCACGCTCCATTGAAAGGCTTCGGCGAGACGGGTGACCTCGCGTTCGAGCGCCGGTCGATCGTCGATGACGCGCGAGAGCCCTCCGGCGACGTAGCGTCCTTGCGCTTGCCAGGGAGGTCCCGGCGGCGGTCGTCCCTGCTCTTTCGCTTGCTGCTCGGCGGCGGCCATCTGCGCCGCGATCTCGGCGCGTCGCTGCGACTCCCACACGTGCCGCGCGGCCTCGAGCACGCCGGCGACGATCAAGAACTGCACGAGCCCGATCGCGTAGATCCGGAGCGCCATGCGCGACGGCCTTCGCAAGAGCCGCGCGAAGAGCGAAGGAGGTGATGGATCGGGGGACGGCATGAAGGTGTGCCTCTGCGGCGGCGCGCGGGATCTCAGCTTCGTTCGAGCGCGAGCATGTAGCCGACGCCACGGACGGTCTTGATGAGACGTGGGCTCCGCGGGTCGTCACCGAGCTTGCTACGCAGGTGCGAGATGTGAACGTCGACGGATCGATCGAACGCTTCGTCCGCGCTGCCTCGCACGATGTCGACGAGCTGCTCGCGGCTGAGGACGCGCCCGGCGCGCTCCGCGAGCGCACGCAGCAACATGAACTCGTAGGTGGTGAGCACCAAGGTCGCGCCGTCGAGGGTGGCGGCCATCGCGTCGACGTCGATCGCGAGGCGACCCACCTGCATCGTCTTCTTCGGAGGACCGGCCGCGCCACGCTTCCGGCGCGCGTGCGCTCGAATGCGCGCGAGCAGCTCGCGCGACGAGAACGGCTTGGCGATGTAGTCGTCCGCGCCGCCTTCGAGCCCGACGACGCGATCGGCCTCCTCTCCGCGCGCGGTGACCATGACGATCGGGACGTCGGTGCGCGTGCGGAGCTCGCGGCAGATGTCGAGGCCGCTCATGCCCGGGAGCATCAGATCGAGCAGGACGACGTCCGGATGCAGCTGGATCACCTTGGCGACGGCGTCGCGACCGTCGCCGACGATCGTGACGACGAGGCCGTGTGACTCGAGGTAACGCGCGGTCAGCTTCGCGAGTCGCTCGTCGTCTTCGACGAGGACGACGGTGATGGCGTCTTCGGTCGTCGTGCTCATCGTCGTCCCAGGGCCCATGCACTCTACCGTGGCGGACGTTCGTTGAGAGCCGGCTTTCGAATTGTTAACGATTGTTGAGACGCAGGACGCGCGCAGGAGAGCGGAATCCGAGGGAAAACCAGGGCGGAGCCAGCTCAACAAACCCACACACTCGCGCAAGGTTGCCTTAAGAGCCGGCGGTCAACATCAGGGTGTCCACCGACAAGGAGAACCTGATGCTGACGATCTCGAAATACACATTCGCCCCGCTCGCCACACTCGCGCTCGCCGCGGCCGCATGCAGCGGACAGGTCGCGAGCGGCGACACCTCCCAGCAGAGCCAGGCGCAGTCGACGTCTGCGACCACGGCCGCCGATGGCGGCGCGCAACGTCCGCCGCATCCACACGGACCTCCGCCCGAGGCGTTCACGGCGTGCGAAGGAAAGGCCGTCTCCGATGCGTGTAGCGTCACGTTGAAAGACGAGACGCTTGCCGGGACGTGCGTCTCGCCGCCGGCCGGCGCGCCCGACACCCGGATCGTGTGCCGTCCCGACAAGATGCCCGCGCATGGACCGCACGGTGGGCCTCCGCACGGACCGCCGCCAGGACCGCCTCCGGCCGAGGTGTTTGCGGCGTGCGAGGGCAAGGCGGCCGACGCGGCGTGCTCGGTGACGCTCGGCGATCACACCATCAACGGAACGTGCAAGTCGCCGCCTCCCCCGATGAAGGAGACGACGAACGACACGCGGCTCGTCTGCGCTCCGGCTCAAAACAATCGGCGTCGAACGCGCGCGTCGGTCGGGACATCCAACCTGATCACAACGCATCATGATGACCCCGAGCACACCGTTCACGCCGTTCACGCCGATGGGACCGTTCGTCGTTCCGGTGCGTCCCACGTCGGTCTCATCGGCAAGCTCCGCGGTGAGGATCGATCCAACGGAGAACGCCGCGGGCCATGCGCCTCAGATGTCGGCGGCGAAAGAGCGGGCGCGCGCGGCGGGCCAAGGCGACACGACGGCGATGCGCGAGCTGCTTCATGAGCTCGCGCCTCGTATCGAGCGCGTCGTTCGCGCCGTCCTCGGCCGCGCTCATCAAGACGCGGAGGATGTGGTGCAACAAGCGATGCTCGGCTTCGTTCAAGCGCTGCCGTCGTTCCGCTGCGAATGCGAGCCGATCCACTTCGCGTCACGCGTGGCGGCGCGCACGGCCATCGCGGCTGCGCGCCGCTCGCGGGCGTCGCGCGCACGTCATGAAGATGGGGTGGACCTCGACACGTTCATGTCGAGCTCGCCCGCGCCGCTCGCCGACGCCGAGCGCGGACGCCGGATGGCCGCGCTCCAAGAGGCGCTCTCACGGATTCCGGTCGAACAGGCCGAGACGCTCGCGCTGCGCATCGTCCTCGGCTGGTCGCTCAGCGAAGTGGCCGAGGCGACGGGCGTGCCGCTGAACACCGTGCGAAGCCGTCTTCGTTTGGCGAAGAACGCGCTCCGAAGCGTGATCGACGCCGACCCTACGGCGCACGAGGAGCTCGGCGGGGACGACGCCGAATAGCGTCCGTGATCACGAAGAAGACGATCACGAGCGCGAGCGCGGCCATCGCGATCGCGCCGATGAACGGGAAGTAGCGCAGCGTCTGCGGCGGCAAAGGGAAACCGAGCGGCCAGCCATAGACGAGCACGTGCCCGAGGTTCAGGATCGCGAGCAAGCCGAGGAGGATGCGAAGGTCCGTGATCAAAGACCGCCTTTCATCACCGCGCATCATCACGACGTGCGCCACGCTGATCACGAACGTCGCGACGAACGAGGTCGCAAAGCCACGTGGGACGAACTGCTCGCGGACGTTGATGACCGTGTAATCGAGCTCTCCGAGCACGAGGCGGTGCACCGCCCAAAACACGAACGCCGAGAGCAGCACCCACACGAGGCCGCGAAGGCCAGACCTCGCGCCGTCGAGAGCGCTTCGTCGTCGTAGCGACAGGGACAGGAACGCGACCGCGCACACGGCGACGACGCCCGCGCGAATCCACTGCGCCCGCGCCTCACGCGCGTAGAGGCGCGACCATCGCGGCGCGCCGTCTCCGAGCCACGTCGCGAGCTGCGTCTCGTTGGCGATCCGGAAGCGCTCCACGCTCGCCCGTCGATCGGCGACGTACGCTTCGGTGAGCTCCGTGCGCGAGACGACGTCCCAGATCTGATCGAGGTTGTCTTCGCCTGCGCGCATGTTCCGCGGGAAGCGAAGACCGAGCAGGACGGCGAGGAGCGGGGCGGTGTTCCGTCCGTCGAACGTGGCGCGCTCGCGCGTGCCTCGCGGCGATGCGGCGTCGACGTTCTTTCCCGCCACGCACAAGAGGACGTTCTTGATCTCGGGCTGCTCGCCGCCGTGGCCGCCTTGGTCCCGATGCCCGTGGTCCGCGGTGAGGAGGACGAGGTCGCGGTCGAAGTCGATCGCGGTGAAGAGCCCGGCGATCTCTTGGTCGGCGCGCTTGACCGCGGCGTCGTACTCTCTCGACGCAGCGCCGTGCTGATGCGCCTGCTCGTCGACGTAGAGCGGATGAAACAAGTTCACGTCGAGCGGATCTTTCTCGATGCCTTCGGCGGTGAACACGTTCACCTCGTGCTCCGGAGAGACGACGAACCGATCGAAGCCCTCGGGAAAAAGCTGCGAAAACCAGCGCAAATGGCTGCTTCCGGAGACGCGCAAGCCTTCCTCGCGCGCGATCTGCCAGATCGACTCGGCGGTGAGCGGCGCGGTCGAGTCGTTGTTGCGTGAGCCCGTGCGGTCGGCCTCGAGCCCGGTCGAGAGCAGCGCGTACTCTGGACGCGACACCGTGTACGAGCCTTGATCGGAGATGCGGCACTGCCCCTTCGCGTCGAGGAGGCGCGTGACCGTCATCGTCTCCGCCGCATCGCGACGCAGGCCGTCGACGACGATGAAGAACGTGCGCCGTGGCCGGCTCGGGATCGGCACGCGCTTCGATGCATCGACGACCGACACGAGGTAGTAGCCCGCGTGGTTCGGCATCCGCGAGATGTAGCGATCGCCGAGGAAGGCGCCGACGAGCCCGCACGCGAGCGCGAAGACGAGGGTGAAGAGGCTCGCGGGGCTCGACTTCACGAGCGCGTTCTGATTACAGCGCTTTGCGCACGAAGATGTCTTCGAGCGTCTCGCGCTTGGGATGCACGGCTTCGATCCGCGCGCCGGCCTCGAGCGCGGCTTGGAGCACGCCGCGGATCGCGTCGTCTCCCTGGGCTTCGACGACGATGCTCTTGCCGATGCGCTCGCAGCGATCGGCGATCTCTCGGAGGCGGATGACGAGCTCTTCGGACGGGCTCTCGATCGTGATCTCGCTGGCGCGGACACCTTTGTCGACGAGCTCGGCGATCGTCCCTTCGACCACCACCTCGCCTTTGCGGAGGATGCACACGGCGTCGCAGAGCATCTCGACGTCGCTCAAGATGTGGCTCGAGAAGAAGATGGTCTTGTTGGCCTTTGCTTCTTCGATGATGAGATCGCGCACTTCTTTGCGCCCGACCGGATCGAGGCCGCTCATCGGCTCATCGAGGATCAAGAGCTCGGGATCGTGGATGAGCGCCCCCGCGAGGCCCGTTCGTTGGAGCATGCCCTTCGAGAGCGTACGGACCGGGCGATCCATCGCGTAGGCGATCCCGACGCGCTCGAGCACGCGCGTGACCGCCTTCGCGAGCGACGCCCCGCCCATGCCGTTGAGCCGGCCGCACAGCGAGACGAACTCGCGCGGCGTGAGGTACGGGTAGACGTACGGGTTCTCGGGGAGGAAGCCGACCTTGCCCATCGCGTCGGGCGAGGGGATGTCTCGACCGAGGATCGAGGCCTGCCCCGAGGTCGGCGCGATGAGGCCGGTCAGCATCTTGATCGTCGTCGTCTTGCCGGCGCCGTTTGGCCCTAAAAAACCGAAGATTTCGCCGCGACGAACCTTGAGCGACACGCCACGGACGGCCTCGACCCTCTTGCCCGAGAACGGCTTGCGGAAGGTCTTCGCGAGGCGGTCGACGATGAGGACGTAGTCGTCCGCCGCGCTCTTGCTCGCCGTCGCCATCGCGGACGTCACTCCTCGTCTTTCTTCGGCGCGCCGTCGACCGCGCCTGCGCCGGTGCCCGTCGTGAGACCAGGGACCTGCGGGCGCGAGCCGATCGGGCCCGTCGAGTACTCGTGGAGCTTGTATTGGATCTTCCGGGGTGACACCCCGAGGATGCTCGCGGCCTTCGAGGTCGAGCCGCCGCAGGCCTCGAGCGTCCGAAGGATCGCGTAGCGCTCGAGATCCTGAATCGTCGAGCCAGGGATCGGCGGCGGCCCCTCGGCTTGCTTCGGCGCGAGGGCCGCGGGCAGGTGACGAACGTCGATCTGCATCGCGTCGCAGAGGACGACCGCCCGCTCGATCACGTTCTCGAGCTCGCGCACGTTACCCGGGTAGTCGTAGCTCGAGAGCACCTTGAGCGCTTGCTCGGTGATGCCTTCGATGTTGCGGCCGTTCTCCTTCGCGTAACGCGCCAAGAAGAAGCTCGCGAGCGGACCGATGTCCGCGCGTCGCTCACGAAGGGGAGGGAGCTCGATCGCGATGACGTTGAGCCGGTAATAAAGGTCCTCGCGGAACGTGCCCTTCTTGATCTCGGCCTTCAGATCACGGTTGGTCGCCGCGATGAGGCGGACATCGACCTTCAGCGTCTCGTTGCCGCCGACGCGCTCGAACGTCTTCTCTTGGAGGAAGCGCAGGAGCTTCACCTGCGTGCCCTGCGGGATCTCCCCGATCTCGTCGAGGAAGAGCGTGCCGCCATCGGCTTGCTTGAAGCGCCCTTCGCGACGAGCCACCGCGCCCGTGAATGCGCCCTTCTCGTGACCGAACAGCTCGCTCTCGAGCAGCGACTCTGCGAGCGCCGCGCAATGAAGCCGGACGAACGGCCCGGAGGCGCGAGGTGAGGCCGCGCAGAGCGCCTCGGCGATGAGCTCCTTGCCGGTGCCGCTCTCGCCAGTGATGAGCACGCTCGCCTTCGAAGGCCCGACCTGCGCGACGAGATCGAGCACGGCGCGCATCTTCGGGTCTTCGCTGACGATGTGCCCGAAGGCGTTTCGCTCGCGAAGTCGCTCGCGGAGGGCTTGCGTCTCCTGCAGGAGCTTGGCCTTCTCCATCGCCCGATCGACGACGGCCGAGAGGGCCTCGTAGTCGAGGGGCTTCGTCAGGTAATTGTCGGCCCCCATCTTGATGGCGGCGACGGCGCTCGTGATCGAGCCGAAGGCGGTCATGACCACGAACACGGTCTGGGGCGACGCGCTCTTCGCCTTCTCCATGAACGCGATCCCGTCGAGGCCGGGCATCTTGAGGTCCGTCAGGACGACGTCGGGCGCAAATTCTTCGAGTTTTCCGAGCGCCTTGAAGCCGTCGGCGGCGGTTTCCGTCGCGTAACCCTCGTCACGGAGGATTTCGCTGAGGGCGGCACGCGCGTTGGCCTCGTCATCGACGACCAAAATGCGCCCGCGCGGGCGAGTCGGGGTCCGGTCGCCAGCATCGGCGCTCGAGATGGGCGGAACAGAGGGGGCCAATGCCATGTTTCTCGATGGGCATCTTAGCCTTGGAAGGCACCCGGAAAAGAGTGTTACAACGCTTGCGGCGCCCATGAAGACCTTTGGCTGCTTTGTCCTTCCCTTTTTGTCCGTTCTCGCGGCCTTTGCGCCGAGCACGGCGCTCGCTCAAGGCACGGGAGGTAGTGGCGGAAACGTCACCTTCGGCGCTGGCGCGAACGCCAACACGCAGGGCGACGCGAATGCGGCCACCAGCGCGAGCGGTGCGGCCGCCGCGTCCGCCGCCTCCCCGGAGCAGAGCCTCGTCGCCGAGGGCCTGCCCAAAGGGACGGACGCCGAGCGCGAGTGGGCCGAGCGCGAGTCGAAGCTGAACGAGTCCTCGACGCTCACCGGCGGCGTGGGTCTTCTTCACACGCAGCACGCGCAAGGTGGAGCAGCGGGTCAGTTCCGCGTCGGCTTCACGACCGAATACTTCTCAGCGGGCTTCCTCTGCTCGCGTGAGTTCCCGTGCCGCGACCCACGCAACGCCGCGGGCGTGCTCCAGACCGACAGCGCCGATCACATCGGCGGTCACCTCACCCTGTCGATGCAGGTGCTGAAGTGGATGGACGCGTACCTCGCGACGAGCGCGATCGCGAACTCGAACCCGGGCAACCGCCCGTCGCTCCTCCAGGTGCTCGGCGACAGCACGCTCGGCGCGAAGGCGCACGGCGCGGTCTCGAACATCTTCAACTTCGGCGGTTCGTTCGAGCTCTGGCTCGTGAATGGCACCGGCGCGGTCGGCCTCGACGGCGCAGGCACGAGCGCGAAGTTCCGCGGGCTCGCCACCGCCGACCTCCGCGGCGCAGAGAAGCGCATCCCCCTCCGCTTCAGCACGAACCTCACGTACGTCCTCGACAACTCGGGTGAGGTCGTCACCTCCACCGAGACCGCGCGCGGCACGCCGATCACGCGCATCGAGCGCTACGGCCTCAACATCAACCGCGTCGACCACTTCGACATCGCGCTCGGCGCAGAGCTCTTCGCCGCCGAAGAGAAGGTCCGTCCGTTCATCGAGTACGTGATCTTGATCCCGGTCAATCGCCAGGATTACCTCTGTCGCCCGAACAACCCGAGCGCGGACAAGTGCCTCGCGACCGATCCGTTTGCGCCCTCGAGCCTCACGATCGGCAGCCGCTTCTACCCGTGGAAGAAGGGGTTCCAGCTCACCGCGGCGCTCGACATCGGCGTCTCGGGCACGGGCTTCTTCATCGAAGAGATGCGCCCCACTCCGCCGTGGATGCTCTATCTCGGCGCGGGCTGGGCGTTCGACACGCAAGATCGTCCGCCGATCATCAAAGAGCGCATCGGCGAGGGCGTGAAGTCGGGCCGTCGCATCCGCGGCTTCGTCCACGAAGAAGGATCGTCGGTCGGGATCGCGAACGCGATCGCCTCGTGGGACAACCACCCCGAGATCACGTCGCTCGCGACGGGCACGGACGGTCGCTTCACCACGCACGAGCTGCCGGCGGGCACGTACACGTTCGGCATCCGCGCCGAAGGCTACAAGCCCGGCACGTGCACGAGCACGATCGTCTACAGCGCGCCGCCTCCAGGCACGCCCGCGGGGCAGAACCCCAACGGCGGAGACGTGCAGCTCGACTGCGTGATCCAAGCGCTCCCGCGCGTCGGAAACATCGTCGGCAAGGTGAAGGATCTCGACTCCGGCGAGTTCGTGAAGGGCGCGATCATCAAGGTCGTCGACGTCGCGCGCAAAGAGCTGAGCGGCTCGACCGACCAGTCCGGTCAGTTCCGCTTCGAGCTCGTCACGCCTGGCGAGGCGATGCTCACCGTCGATGCAGACGGTTACCTCGTCTCGAGCGAGAAGCTCGACGTCAAGGTTCGCCAGGACAACCCGATCGAGATCTCCGTGAAGAAGAAGCCGAAGAACCCGCTCGTCGCGGTTCAGGCGAAGGAGATCATCATCCGCCAGCAGATCCAGTTCGCGGTCGACTCGGCGGTCATCCTCCCGGCGTCCACGGGTCTCCTCACCGAGATCGCCGACTCGATGCTGAAGAACCCGCGCATCAAGCGCGTCGAGGTCCAAGGTCACACGGACGGCACCGGCACGCCCGAGCACAACATGAAGCTCAGCGAGGACCGCGCCGCGTCCGTCGTCTCGTGGCTCACGTCCCACGGCGTCACCTCGAATCGCCTCGTCGCGAAGGGCTACGGCGATTCGAAGCCGCTCGTCCCGAACGTGACGGACCTCAACAAGGCGCGTAACCGCCGCGTTCAGTTCATCATCCTCGAGCAAGATCCGGCGCCAGCCGCGGCCCCTGCCACCCCAGGCGCACCCGCGGCGCCTGCGGCAGGCGGCGCCACCTCGCCGACAATGCCCACGGTTCCGAGCCTCGGCGCCCCCGCGCTTGGCTCGGGCGCGGCGCCTCCGAAGAAGCCTTAAGGCTCGCCGTCCGCAAATCACGCGCCGATCTTGTTTCGCCCCGTCGGCGCGGCGAAGCTGGCGGCCGATGCATACCGCGTATCTGATCTCGGTCTGGCTGCACATCCTCGCCGCGATGACGTGGATCGGCGGGATGCTCTTCCTCGTCATGGTGCTCGTGCCGATGCTCCGCCAGCCGGACATGCGCGATCAGGCGATGACGCTGTTTCACACGATCGGCCTCCGCTTCCGGCGCGTCGGCTGGTCGGCGCTCCTCACGTTGATCGCCACCGGCGTCTTCAACATCCTGAACCGCGGATATTCGCTCGGCCAGATCTTCGATGGTGAGGCGTTCACCGGCGCGTGGGGCCACACGCTCGCGTGGAAGCTCGCGCTCGTCGCCGTGATCGTCACCTCGAGCATCGCGCACGACTTCTACGTCGGACCGATGGCGACACGCCTCGCGAAGGAAGGCGCGCCGCAAGCCACGCGAGATCGCCTTCGTCGCGTCGCCTCGTGGATGGGTCGCTCGACCCTCCTCTTGGCGCTCGCCGTCGTTGCGCTCGCCGTCATGCTCGTCCGCGGAACACCCTGAGCGTCGGACTTCGGCAGAGGGGAGCCTCTGCCCTAGGCCACGTCGGCGAGCACCTTCGTCAGGATGTCGAGGCTTACCGGCTTGACGACGTGGGCGTCGAAGCCTGCTTCGACGGAGCGCTTGCGGTCGGACTCTTGGCTGTAGCCCGTGATCGCGATGAGCTTTGCAAAACGTGCCGAGCTGTCGCCTTGACGAAGCCGCTGCGCGAGCTCGTAGCCGTTCATATCGGGCAATCCGATATCCAGTAGACAGGCGGTGGGCTGAAACTCGTCGACGATCGCGAGCGCCGTAAGTGGATTGGCGACGCTCTTTACCTCGTAGCCGAGGTGGCTCAAGAGCACCTCGATCATCTCCGCGGAGTCGACGTTGTCATCGACGATCAGGACGCGACCCTTGGAGGGCGCTTGCTCCATCTTGGCGTTGGCGACCACGTGGGGTGGTGTCGAAGGGGCGAGCGGCGCGGGATGGCGCTTCTCACTCGTCGTGATCGGCGTCGCCTTGGGAGGACGACGCTCTTCTTCGCGCGGAGCTTTGGAGAGATCGTCGCCATGGATCGGCAAGTCGACGATGAACTCGCTCCCTTTGCCGTTTACGCCTTGGCTCTCGACGCGGGCGGTGCCGCCATGAAGCTCGACGAGGCTCTTCACGATCGCGAGGCCGAGACCGAGGCCTCCCTTGGCGCGGTCGAGCGCTTGGGGTTGCTGCACGAACAGGTCGAAGACCCTTGGGATCATCGCTTGGTCGATGCCGATCCCCTCGTCACGCACGTGGAGGCGCGCGAAGTCGCCGGCGCGCTCCGCGGCGACGTGCACGCGGGTGCCGGGCTCGCTGTATTTCGAGGCGTTGGTCAGTAGATTCGAGACGATCTGCGCAAGGCGATCGGGATCGCCGTCGATCGGGAGGCCCTCCGGCGGCACGTCGACATCCACCGTCTGGCGTCGTTGCTCGAGCAGCGGCGCGGTCATTTCGATCGCGCGAATGACCACCCGCGCGATCTCGATACGCTCTTTGCGCAGCTCGACTTTGCCTCGCGTGATGCGTGACACGTCGAGCAAATCGTCGACGAGGCGGCCCACGTGCTGCACTTGGCGCGATATCACTTGAAGCTCGCGGTCGTTGCGACCCTTCAATTGCAAAAGCTGCAATGCGGTGACGATCGGCGATAGTGGATTACGCAGCTCGTGGCCCAACATGGCCAAAAACTCGTCCTTCGAGCGATTGGCGAGCTCCGCGTCGTGGCGCGCCGACTCGATTTCACGTCGAGCATTGACCTGCTCGGTGACATCGATCGCTGCCGTCATCAGCCCTTCAATCTCGTTGTCGAGGCCGAGGAAGGGGTGACAGGCAAAGTGATAATATTTGTCTTCGAGGGCGCCGGTCTGCGTATTCCGAATCGCTACTTGGTATTCCGTCGCGCGGTAGGGGACGCCTGTCTCGTAGACCTCCCGGAGCATCGTGAGGACGGGCGCGTCGTCTGGTAGCTCGGGAAAGGCCTGGCGAAACGTCTTTCCGACGAGGTCGCGATGGCCCACCATCTCCACGTATTCGGGATTGGCGAGCTCGAACCGAAACTCCGGGCCGACGACGACCGACATCGGGACTGGCGCCTGCATGAGCTGCCGGTGCAGTCGGGCGCGCGCCTCCTCTGCCTCGCGTCGCGTGCGCGCGATCTCGAGTCGGGTCCGAATGCGTGCGACGAGCTCGCGCGCCGAGAACGGCTTGACGAGGTAGTCATCCGCGCCTGCCTTGAGGCCGTCAACACTTGCTTCGTCACCCGCGCGCGCGGAGAGCATGATGACGCAAACGTGCTTGAGCGCTTCGTCTTCGCGGATCGCCTTGAGAAGACCAAAGCCGTCGAGGTTGGGCATCATGATGTCCGTCAGGACGATGTCGAATGGCTTCTCGCGCAGTCGAGCGAGCGCCGCCTCGCCATCGGCGACCGTCTCGACGGTCCAGTGGGCGGACAAGAGCCGAGCGACGTAATCGCGCATATCGGCGTTGTCGTCAACGACGAGCAGATGCGCGGGGAGCTCCTTCGCGCTCGAAGGAAGCGGCGCATCGATACCAGGAAGGAAGGAACCCGCGGCGTTGCCGTCGAACCAGCGTGACGTCTCCGCGACGAAGGCGAGCTTCTGGGCACGGGAGCGGATCGACAGGGGCGCATCGCCCGACGGGAGCGAAGGTTTCTCGAGGACGTGCTCGGCGGGGAGATGCTTCGAGCCGAAGGGGATCGACACCGCGAACGTCGTGCCCGCGCCCAGCGCGCTGTCGACGGCGATGGTTCCGCCGTGCATGTGAACGAGCTCCTGAACGAGCGCGAGCCCAATGCCCGAGCCCTCGTGGGTGCGCGCTTTGGCGCCTTCGATCCGATGGAATCGCTCGAAGAGGCGAGGGAGCTCGGCGGCGGAGATGCCTCCGCCGGTGTCGCGTACACGAAGCTCTGCGCGAGGTGAGCCGTCGTGGTCGACCGCGCGGAGCGTGACCGCGATCTCGCCACGAAACGTGAACTTCAGCGCGTTCGAGAGGAGATTCAGGACAATCTTCTCCCACATGTCGCGATCGACGTAGACCGGCTCGGGTAGGGGCTCGCACTGGAGGACGAAGCCAAGCCCGGCGGACTCGATCGCCGATTGAAAGATGCTCGCGAGCTCACGCGTGAGCTGGCTCAAGTCGACCTGCTCGAAGCGGGCTTGTGCGCGTCCAGCCTCGATCCGCGAGAAGTCGAGGAGCGAGTTCACGAGCTTCATCAAGCGAAGCTCGTTGCGGTACACGCTCTCGAGCGCGGGTCCGCGGAGCGCGCGATCGGGTGACGCGAGCGCGTCTTCGGTGGGGCCGATCAGGAGCGTGAGCGGCGTGCGAAACTCGTGGCTGACGTTCGAGAAGAACGTGGTCTTTGCGCGATCGAGCTCGGCGAGCTTGTCCGCGCGCTGCTTCTCTTCCTCGGCCGCGCGCGCATTCTGGATGGCGGTCGTGATCTGCTGGGCGACGAGCTCGAAGAACGTCCGGTATTCGTCGTCGAGCTTGCGGCCGGGATTGACCGCGACGACGAGGACCCCGAGCGCGCTGTCGCCGCCGCGTGGACGAAGCGGCAGGAGGACACTGTCCGCCACGGGCTGATTGGCGATCCCGGTGGGGATGTTGACCGCCGCGTCGAGCGAAAACCTCGTCGTGGACGAAGAAGCGATCGCCTGCGCGACCGGCCACGCGATGCGCTCGCTCGACGCGAAGCCGACGCGTTGGACGAGACGAGGCTCGCCGGACGATGGGTCGGCCATGTACAGAAGCGCGAACGGGACATCATCGGGGTTCTTGGCGAGCGTGCGGATGGCCGACGCGCACGCTCCTTCGATCGAACGCTCGACCAAGGCGTTCGTCGCGAGCTCCGAGAGCGTGCGAAGCCGTCGGGTGTTGAGCACGCGCGCCGTCGTCTCGGCGGAAGGGCAGAAGAGCCCACCGACGCCGCCCGACTCGTCGTGGATAGGGCTGTACGAGAACGAGTAATAGGTCTCCTCGACGTAGTCGCCGCGGCTCATGAACAGACGGACGTCTTCGAGGAACGTGGGCTTCGCCTCGCGAAACACGAGGTCGGCGAGCGGCCCGCAGACGTCCCAGATCTCGGACCACACCTCTTGCGCCGGCCGGCCGAGCGCCCACGGATGCTTCGCGAGGCTGAGCACCGGGATGTACGCGTCGTTGTAGAGGAACGTCATCTCCTTGCCCCAGCCGATCCACATCGGGTGCTGCGAGCTCAGGATGAGGCTGACGGATGTCTTCAGGCTCTGAGGCCACGCCGAGATCGGGCCGAGCGGCGTGGATGACCAGTCCTTCTGTCGAAGGAGCGCGCCAAGCTCACCCCCGCCGGAAAACATCTCCATGCCAGCGTTCTACATCACGAACGACGAGGCTTCGACTGCTGGACGACAGATCACGATGCGTCATGACGCCGCGTCGCGCGAGCACGTCCTTCACAGCGCGTTTACCGCGCTTGCTTACGGGCATGGTGACTGCTCCTCGTTTTGGGTTTGTTCGCGTGTCGGGCGCTGCGCGCCCGAAACCATTTTGCTCGCAGGCTCGCAAAATGCACGCTCACCCGGCGCTCTCGAAACGCCAGCAGAAATTCGAGGAGGAGCACGGACATGACGACACGAATCTTTTCAAACGACGAGGCAATCCGCGACACGCGCCCGCTCGCTGTGGGTCTTGGCGCGCTCGGCTTCGTGCTCGGGCTCACCGCGCGCGTCGTGATCGGGGTGACGCGATGAGCACCTTCGACAAAGAGCTCGAGAGCCTCGAGATCGACAACGCCGGCATGGACTCGTTTCCTGCCAGCGATCCTCCTGCATGGACCGGCGCGCATGCCGGTATGCCGTCCGACATCGGCGAGCTCGCCGTCGTGCCGAGCGAGGAACCTGCACCCGCACGAAAGATGGGTAGGCCGCGATCGCACAAGATCGTGGCTGCCGCGGCATTCGCCGCCGCGACGCTGGGTGTCGCTGCGCTCGGTACGATCGGCACGAAGAAGAGCGTCAACAGCGTCTGGTACACGCTGCTACGCAAATCGAAGCTACAGCCCTCGCGTAAGGCGTTTGGCCCAGTCTGGACAGGGCTTTATGCGCTTATCGCGGTATCGGGATATCGCGTTTGGGCAAAGCCGAAGTCACGCGCACGTTCACAGGCCCTCGCTCTCTGGGGAGCACAGCTTGGATTGAACGGCGCTTGGACCTGGATCTTCTTCGGGGCGCGCAAGCCGGTGCCGGCGCTCGCCGAGATCGGCGTGCTCGCGGGATCGATCGCGCTCTACATGCGGTCGGCGCGACGTGTCGATCCGCTCGCGAGCATGCTCGTCGTGCCGTACCTCGGCTGGGTGGGCTTTGCGAGCCTGCTCAACGGTGCGGTGGTGCGGAAGAACCCAAGGCTCGCGCTCTGACGTGAGGTGCCGCGTGCCATGGGGACGTTCCCTGTCAGTCGATTGACGGCGAGGTAGAGCGACGCCTCGTCGTGCACGACGACGATTGACCGAACGACGTGTACATCGCGACCTCGTCTAGCGCGTCACCATGCGGGTGTCGGACGGATGAGGCCGCGCGCGTCCGAGCTTCGCGAGGTCGAGCGTCCGCGCCAGGCGCGTGTCGACGCGGAGAAAGCGGCGCATGTGCTCGAGCGCCCACGTGTTGCTTTCGGCGTCTTCGGATGCGATGCAGTCGGCGGGCACGAAGAGCTTGTACTCGCGCATGTGCGCGTCATGGGCGGTGAAGAGCACGCAGATGTCACCGGCAAACCCGGCCAGGATGAGCGTGTGGGTCCCAAGCGATCGCAGCAGCGTGTCGAGCGCCGTGGAGAAGAACGCCGAGTGCTTCGGCTTGAGGACGAAGTAGTCGGTTTGACCGGGCGCGAGCAGCTCTGCGATCGCACGCCCTGGGACGTCCTCGTCGAGGCAATGGCGGACGATCGCGTTGAAGTCCGAGCGCCAATGGCCGAAGTTGTCGTTCGCGTAGATGATCGGGATGTCGGCCTTGCGCGCGCGCTCGAGGAGCTGCGCGAGCTTCTTCGCGGCGGGCAGCGCCTTCTCGAGCAGCACGCTTCCTCCTTCGAACGCCATGTCGTTGATCACGTCGACGAGCAGAAGCGCGCAGCCTGACCGATGAGGCTTCGCCTTCGGGCGGGCACGCGGCGCAGGGGGACGGCGCTTCGCGAGCGGGGGCATGAGCGAGTCGCTCCGGAGCAAGGCTCGTGCACACGTGAGCGTAGCGAGGCGAACGCATTGCATGGGCCCACGAATGGACTTCACGAGGTTGCCGTGCCGCTCGAAGGACGGCGCGTTCCATGTCGTGGTCGAGGCTCCGCGCGGGTCGTGCATGAAGCTCAAATTCGAGCCAAGCCTCCATGCGTTCGTCTTCGAGCGGTCACTCGGTGTCGGCGCGGTATATCCGTACGACTGGGGCTTCATCCCGAGCACGGTCGCAGAGGACGGCGACCCGCTCGACGCGATGGTCATGCACGACGCACCGACCTGGCCTGGCGTCGTGATCCCATCCACGCCGATCGGCATCGTGCGGATCACGCAGCGCAAGAATCCCAAGGCAGCAGCGGAGCGCAACGATCGCGTCATCGCGGTCCCCGCGGCAGGCAAACGCGTCGAGCACCTCCGCGAGCTCCCTCGCCGCGTCATCGAAGAGCTCGAAGGCTTCTTCAAACGCACCGGGGAGTTGACGGGCAAGTCTCGATCGAGGGATACGAAGGTCCCAAAGCGGCAAAGCGGATCATCTTGGCCGCTGCGAAGGCATTTGCCAGACGAGTCCCGAGCGATTGATCGCGAGGTTGCGTCGCGCACACGCAAGCAACACGCTGCAGACATGCCTCGCCTGTGACGAACTTGTGGGGGGGGGCGAGCCGTGGACGCGGGCATGCTTGCTCGCACTTGCGAACGTC
Source organism: Labilithrix sp. (assembly GCA_044227045.1). Classification (GTDB taxonomy): domain Bacteria; phylum Myxococcota_A; class Polyangia; order Polyangiales; family Polyangiaceae; genus Labilithrix. Next base: position 162,219 of record JBGAFW010000011.1, on the reverse strand, counting down.
CGCTCTTGCGCCGTTGGGTATGCGGTGGGTTTTCTCCTCGGCACGATCGGTGCTCTACCGCGCGTCTCTCCCTGGTCGCGCCTCGAGCGGCGCGGGCCCACGCGCGCATGCGTTGCGTGAAGGGAGAGCACGAAAGAACGGAGTGACGATGGTCAAGAAGGCTTCCGCAGCAAACACGTCGAGCGATGGCAAACGAAGAGGCAACGTCGGAAAGACGAGCGCTCGATCGACCGTGAGCGGTCCCGCGCGCAAAGGACGCGGCTCGGCCGACGCCCTCGCTGCAAAGATGGAAGCGACCGAAGCGCTCGCCACGGCGATGCCGCTCAACGCGAACAAGCCAGGGGAGTACGGACGAGCGTCGAGCGATCCGCAGCCTGGAATGAGCGTCGAAGTGACCGATCCGCGCGCGACGGGGAGCACGTTGACGGAGGCGATCCCTTCACCGAAGGTGGGCGCAGGGAAGCCGAGCTTGGGCTTGAATCCAGGCAATCTCCCGCTCGATCGCGTCCGTGTCGACGCGTCGGGGCAGCGGCTCTCGACGAACCAAGGCGTGCCCGTCGCTGACAATCAGAACACGCTGAAAGCAGGCCTCCGCGGCCCGGCGCTGCTCGAAGACTTCATCCTCCGCGAGAAGATCACGCACTTCGACCACGAGCGCATCCCGGAGCGCGTCGTCCATGCACGTGGCTCTGGCGCGCACGGCTACTTCGAATGCTACAAGTCGATGCGCGAAGTGACGCGGGCGTCGATCTTCGCCGAGGCTGGAAAACGAACGCCCACGTTCGTCCGCTTCTCGACGGTCATTGGTGAGCGAGGATCGACCGACACCGCGCGCGACGTGCGTGGCTTTGCGGTGAAGTTCTATACCGACGAAGGCAACTGGGATCTCGTCGGCAACAACATCCCGGTGTTCTTCATCCAGGACGCGATGAAGTTCCCGGATCTCATTCATGCCGCCAAGCCGGAGCCGCATTTTCAAATGCCGCAAGCCGCGACGGCGCACGACACGTTTTGGGACTTCGTCTCGCTCATGCCCGAGTCCACCCACATGCTCATGTGGGCGATGTCGGATCGCGCGATCCCGCGCAGCTACCGCATGATGCAAGGGTTTGGCGTTCACACGTTTCGCTTGGTGAACGAGCAGGGCAAATCGACCTTCGTGAAGTTCCACTGGCGGCCGCTCGCGGGGGCGCACTCGCTCGATTGGGACGAAGCGGTCAAGATCTCGGGCGCAGACCCCGACTTTCACCGCCGTGACCTCTGGGAGGCGATCGAGTCGGGCGCTTATCCGGAATACGAGCTTGGGTTTCAGCTCTTCTCCGAGAAGCAGGCCGAGAAATTCAGCTTCGATGTGCTCGACGCGACGAAGCTCATCCCCGAAGAGCTCGTGCCCGTGACGCCGGTGGGTAAGCTCGTTCTAAACCGCAATCCGGACAACTTCTTTGCCGAGACCGAGCAGGTCGCGTTTTGTACGGCCCATATCGTCCCCGGTATCGATTTTACCGATGATCCGCTCTTGGCAGGGCGTATTCACTCGTATGTCGATACCCAGATATCGCGTCTCGGAGGACCGAACTTCCACGAGATACCGGTCAATGCGTCCGTCGCGCAGGTGCACAACAACCAGCGTGATGGAATGCACCGTCAGGCCATTCATCGCGGACGCGTCGCGTACGAGCCAAGCTCGTTGAGCGGTGGCTGTCCGTTTCAAGCCGGGCGAGGCGCCGGGTTTACGTCGTATCGCGAGCCTATCCAGGCCGAGAAGTCGCGCGGCAAGGGCGAGCTCTTTGCGGAGCATTACAACCAAGCCACGCTCTTTTGGAACAGCCAAACGCCGATCGAGAAGGCGCATATCATCCGCGCGTTCCGCTTCGAGCTCTCGCGCGTTCAAGTGGCGGCCATTCGTGAGCGGGTCGTCGCCATGCTCGCCAATGTCGACAAGACGCTCGCGGCCACGCTCGCGCAAGACCTCGGCATGGCGATGCCAAAGCCGCTACCGAGGGCGCTCAAGCGCGCGCCCGAGCCCGAGGTCGATGTGTCGAAGGCGCTCTCTCTGTTTGCGTTCCCGGGTGACGGGAAGATCAAGACGCGACGCATCGCGATCCTCGTCGCCAACGGCGTGGACGGCGAGGCCGCGCAGGCGCTCCACGACGGGCTCGAGCGCGAGGGCGCCGTCGCGCGGTACGTCGGTGTTCGCCTCGGCGCGGTGGAGACCGAGCAAGGCGACACCCTCGAGGTCGAGGCGACGCTCGAGAACATGCCATCGGTGCTGTGGGATGCCGTCGCGGTGCCGGACGGAAAGCTCGCGTCGAAGACGCTCGGCAACGTGGGGCACGCGCTCGAGTTCCTGAAGGACCAATACCGTCACGCGAAGCCCATCCTGGCGCTCGGAGCGGGGGCCGACTTGGTCGAGAACGCGGGGATCCCGACCGCCCTCGAGTCGGGCGCGAAGGATCCCGGGATGCTCGTAGGCCGTCACGCGAACGCCGCGAAGGCGCTCCCGGACTTCATCAGAGCGATCGCGCGCCACCGCCATCACGAACGCGAGATGGATCCACCAGGCGTCTGAGCCACCCACGACCATACGAACCACTGAGCGACGATCGAACGAAGCGGAGATCCATTTCATGAACCAAGCACAAGTCGATGAGCTCCTCCCCCAATCCCTCGAGCACGAGCTCGGGGGCGTGAAGGTCGCACGCGCAGAGGCCTCCGCCGAAAAGGCGCGCTGAGCGTTTCGTTGACCGCCTGAAAAGAAGGACGACGACCTGGCGTTCTCTCGAACGTCAGTCGTCGTCTCGTTTCGTTCGGGTTACATGACGACCAACGGCTACGTGCCAAACAGCGTTCGCCAGAGCGAGCGCCGTCGTCGCATGCGCTTGCGACCGACCATCGTGAGGACGATGGCGCCGCCGATCGCGGGGATGGCGTACGGCAGCGCACGGAGCGCCTTGTCTTCGAGCGCGTCGACGCGGTCCGCGAGGAGAAGCATGAACCAGTGCGACGTGTAGTGGTCCGGGAGGCTATACGCCGCGCGGCGCATGAGCCCCGAGATGCCTCGCGGAGCAACCGTCACGCCAAAGACGGGCGTGAGCTCTTGGAGGCCTTTGCGCCGCAAGATGCCGCCCGGATCGGACTGGCGATCCGGCGTCGTCCAGTGCGCCGCTCCCATCGGACGAGGTGGGTTCGCTTCCATCGGGACACCCGGACGGCGATCCATCTCGGCATCGGATCCCGCGCCCACCCGTAGGTCGCCGCGCGTGTCGTCGGTGGTGACGCGATCAAGTGATGTAGTCATGCTCATATCGATATCTCCTTCGGAGTCATGGGTTCTTCGACGCGCTCATGCGGCGAGCGGCGGGATGAGGACGCACTTGATGCAGTTGTCGGTGCGCTTCTCGAAGAGGGCGTACGCATCGGCAGCATGCTCGAGCGGAATGCGGTGGCTGATGATGCCTTCGGCGTCGATGCGGCCTGCGCGAATATGCTCCAGCAAGTGGGGCATATAGCGTTTGCAGTTCGCTTGATTCATTCGGAGCGTAAGCCCCTTGTTCATCGCCGAGCCGATATCGACTGCGTTGTAGGGCGGACCGTACACGCCAATGATGACGACGTTTCCGGCTTTCCTCGCGGCCGCGATGCTCCAGTTGATCGCCGTCGCCGAGCCCGCAAACATCTTGGCTTTGACGCCGAAGATGGTCTGCGCCAGCGATCCCTTTGCCTCACATCCGACGGCGTCGATGCAGACGTCCGCGCCTCGTTGATCGGTCATCTTCAGCAGATGGGAGACGACGTCGCCGACCTGGCGGAAATTGACGGTCTCGACTCCGTTGAAGCGGCGCGCGAAGTCGAGCCGATAATCGAGGTCGTCGACGGCGATCACGCGGCCTGCGCCCATCAGCCACGCGGACTTCATCGCAAAGAGACCGACGGGGCCGCAGCCAAACACGACGACGGTCTCGCCGGGCTTGATCTCACCCATCTCGGCGGCCTGGTAGCCCGTCGGGAGAATGTCGCTGAGAAAGAGCACTTGCTCTTCCGTCATGTCGTCGGGGATCTTCATCGGCCCAACATCGGCGTAGGGCACGCGCACGAACTCGGCTTGTCCGCCGTCGAAGCCGCCGGTCGTATGCGAATAGCCAAACACTCCAGACGCGACATTGGCGTTGGGGTTCGAGTTTTCGCAATTGCCCGTCAGCTCGCGCTGGCAGAAAAAGCACGTCCCGCACGAGATGTTGAACGGCACGACGACGCGATCACCACGATTCAGCGATTGCACGGACGAGCCAACCTCCTCGACCACGCCGGCAAACTCGTGTCCGAACGTGCAGCCAACACGTGTGTCCGGGACGAATCCATGCAGGAGGTGAAGATCCGAGCCGCAGATCGCCGTGCGCGTCACGCGCAGCAAAATGTCATTGGGGTGTTCGAGCTTTGGCTCGGCTTTCTTTTCGACTCGGACTTTGTTTGGTCCGCGGTACGTCAATGCCAGCATCGCCTTTATCCTCTTCCTGTTGATCGTGTGATCGCCAACGCCGCCTACGTGACGGCGACCGGTCCCTCGTTCAACATCCGGGCCGCGACGGATCGGGCACGGTGGATGCACCAGCACCGCATGCCATGCACGAGGATCCCCGCCCAATTCGCGCTTCGCTCACCGATCACGCCATCCAGCGTGCGTCGCGATTTGGCGCCGAGCGCAAAGTGTCACTCATCGCGGCCGGTGCGCTTGGGCTCACCGTGCTCATGCTCGCGCTGGTGCAGCTCCCCACGCATCGCGAAGGTCAGCTCGGTGAGTCGGACGACATCGCCGTCGGTCAAGCGACGATCACGGGTGCGCAGATCGAACAGCTCGTGCCGAGCGACATCGCCATCGAGCGGCTCACCTACGTGAAGTGCTCGCACGCCGCGTCGTGCAGCACGAGCATGAACGAGCAGGAGCCGTTCGAGGGTGAAGACGAGTGCTCGCGCGTGACGCGCGTTCGGCTCAGCGCGGAGCTCGACGGCGCGACGATCTGCGCGCGCGGTGTCGAGCCGACCCAGCTCGAGCAATGCGTGAACGCGATCGAAGCGTCGTCGTGCGGCCGCGGCTCGCAGCAGCGCGACACCGAGATGGCCTGCCGCCCGAGCGCGCTCTGCCCGCCCGTGATGTGAGCCAGCCGGTGGACTAGGCGGGAACGAGAGGGCTCGCCCAAAGAAGGCGTCCGGCCATGGGGTGTTTTGCGGTCCTATTTAAGGAGAAGAGAGGCTTGCTCGCCGCGGGCGAAACCGGCTATCCAGCGTGGCTCCACCTCTTCGCCACAAGCCGACGGATTTTCGAGGATTTGGCGAATCGAGGGCAGCGGGAAAGAGGCGCTCCAGCCCCTCGAAGGAGGGTTGATCGCATGGGCGGTGCGCGCTATGGTCCGCGCCCCAGTTGGTGGCTGTCGCATTGCGGACCCCAATCTTGCGGTTCGCTATTTTTTTGTCTTTTTCACGCGGAAATTCGCCAAAAACCACGAAAAACATCCTGACTCCTACATATGCACGATTCCCCCAAGAGCAGCACGTCCCCGTTCTCGGAGAGAGCCGGCGGTGGTGCGTTCGTCGATCGAGAGCGCCTCACGGCGGTCATCGATCCGGTCGTGCGTGCGCATGGGGCGGAGCTCGTGGACTTCGAGCTGAAGAACGAGGCGGGGTGGATTCTTCGCGTGTATGTCGAGAAGCTCGGGGCGTCGGCGGAGCGGATGTCGACCAAGCAAGCAGCGATCGATCTCGATCTCTGCTCGCACATCGCACGCGACCTCTCGCCGGCGCTCGACGTGGCCGACCCGATTCCGCATCGTTACCATCTCGAGGTCAGCTCACCCGGCGTGGAGCGACCTCTGAAGAAGGCCGCAGACTACGTTCGGTTCTCGGGGGAGAAAGCGAAGCTGAAGCTCAGGACGGCCGTCGCCGGACAGAAGGTCCTCGTCGGTGTCCTCGGGCAGGTGAAAGACAAGGAAGGCACCTCGTGTGTCGACCTTGTCGATGGTGGCAAGACGTACGAAATCCGTCTCGAAGAGGTCGACTCTGCGCGGCTGGTCTTCGAGTTCGGTCCACCAAGTCGCCCGCCGTCATCGGGCGGCAAAAAGAAGAAGAAGAAGAAGTAAGCCCATGACGCTCAGCGCAGAAACAAGCAGTCCCGTTTCGACGAAGTCAACCAAGGGAAAGAACATGGCCACTCAGCAGCAGGCAGCCTCGAGCGATGCAAACCTCCTCCAAGCGATCGACATGGTCGCGAAGGAGAAGGGCATCGATCGCGCACGTCTCGTCAAGACGATCGAGGAAGCAATCCTCAAGGCCGCACAGAGTGTCTTCGGACCGAACCGCGAGCTTCAGGCAACGTTCAACGAGGAGACCGGCCAGGTCGACCTCTTCCAGTTCATGACCGTCGTGGATGACGTCTCGGACGACGAGCGCGAGATCGCGCTCGAGGACGCGCAGGCCAAGGGCCTCGAGGCGGAGCTCGGCGAAGAGCTCGGCTTCCAAATCTTCTGGCACCCCACCGACGCGAAGAAGGCCGCCGAGCAGGACAAGGAGTTCGGCGATCTGCTCATGGTCAAGCAGGCGCGCTCGCAGTTCGGCCGCATCGCCGCGCAGACCGCCAAGCAGGTGCTCATCCAGCGCGTCCGCGACGAAGAGCGCGATCTCATCTTCCAGGAGTTCAAGGACAAGAAGGGCGAGCTCATCAAGGGCGTCGTCCGCCGCTTCGAGAAGGGCAACAACATCATCGTCGACCTCGGCCGCACCGAAGGCATCTTGCCCTTCCGCGAGCAGACGCCGCGCGAGACGTACCGCCCGGGCGATCGCATCGTGGCCCTCCTCAAGGACATCGACCGCGAGGCGCGTGGCCCGCAGATCATCCTCTCGCGTGGCGACGGCAAGCTCGTCGAGAAGCTCTTCGAGTCCGAGGTCCCCGAGATCTACGAAGGCATCGTCAAGATCGTCGCCTGCGCCCGCGAGCCGGGTGCGCGCTCGAAGATCGCCGTCATGAGCCGCGACGCAGACGTCGATCCGGTCGGCGCGTGCGTCGGCATGAAGGGCTCGCGCGTCCAGGCCGTCGTCCAGGAGCTCCGCGGCGAGAAGATCGACATCGTCCCGTGGGACCGCGATCCGGCACGCTTCGTCTGCGCCGCGATCCAGCCCGCCGAGGTCAACAAGGTCATCGTCAACGAAGCCGACGGCCGCATGGAGCTCGTCGTCCCCGACGAGAAGCTCTCGCTCGCGATCGGCCGCAAGGGCCAGAACGTCCGCCTCGCGTGGCACCTCACCGGCTGGAAGCTCGACATCATCAGCGAGTCGAAGTTCAAGCAGATGGAAGAGGAAGCGATCGCCCAGCTCGGTCGCATCGAGGGCGTCAGCGAGACCGTCGCCCGCAACATGTACCGAATGGGCTTCCGCGCTCTCGAAGAGGTCGCCGAGGCGAGCGAGCAAGAGCTCGGTGGTATTCAGGGCGTCGGCGCGGAGAACGCCGCGAAGATCCGCGAAGCCGCCGAGAAGACGATGGAGACCCTTCGTCAGGAGCGCATCAACGCCGCCTCGAGCAAGACCGAGGCGCTCACGGACAAGGAGAAGCTCCTCTTCGTCCGCGGCGTCGGCGAGCGCACCGTTCAGCTCCTCGAGGACGCGGGCTACCGCAGCGTCGAGGACATCATGCGCGAGGACGAGGACAAGCTCGCGATCAAGACGGGGCTTGGCATCAAGAAGGCGCGCGCGCTCAAGCAGGGCGCCGAGCACTTCCAGCAGAGCGAGTGGAAGGTGATCGACGCGGCCCGCAAGGCGGCGGCGACCACCAAGTCCGATGAGGCCACGGCCTGATCGGGGTATCCCGGATCGACCGCAGAGAGGAACAAGAAGAGAGAATGATGACGGCCGAGAGCGACTCCAGCGCACCTTCCAAGCGGAAGAACCAGCGCAGCTGTGCGGGATGCGGAAAGCATGCTGCGCCGGAGGAGCTCGTCCGCCTCGTGCTCGACCCTTCCTCGGGTGAGCTCGCCGTCGACATGGCGAGCTCGGAGTTCGGACGAGGCGCGCACGTGCACGCCTCCCCCGATTGCCTTCAAAAGGCGCTCAAGAGCGGATTCTCGCGTGTCTTCAAGACGAAGGTGGTGGGAGAGGCGTCAGCGATCGGCCAGGAGATCGTCAACGCTGCCGACCGTCGGATCGATGGTCTCTTGTCTGGTGCATACCGCGCTCGTCAGCTCGCGGTTGGATCGGACGTCGTTTCGGAATCACTAAAAGAAGGGAAGGCCGACCTCGTTGTGGTTGCACGCGATGCAGCTGCAGCGACGAGGCTACCGGAAGTTGAACGTGCGATCGCCACAGGCAAGGCGATCGCGTTTGGGGAGAAAGCGCACCTTGGTTCGCTTTTTTCGAAAGAAGAGGTCGCCGTGATCGCGGTCCTTCATCAAGGTGTCGCATCTGCAGTCGCCCAAACGTACCGGTTGTCCGGACCATTCCGAACGTCTGCTGCCAGCAGCGTCTCCGGAAGTGGGCGCGGGAGTGAAGAAGCATGGTCGTCGTCGGAGGTTCGATGAGCAAGGTTCGGGTCTACGAAGTCGCGAAACAGCTCAATCTCGACCCAAAGCAGGTCGTGACGCTGTTTCAGTCGATCGGCGTGACGGATGTTCGGAACCACATGAGCTCCGTGGAGGCCGAGGCGGTGGAACGCCTGAAGCGCAACCTCGAGAAGCAGAAGACGCATGACGTCGTCGAGGAGCGCATCCGTCGTGGTGCCGGAACGGTGCTGAAGCGCCGCGCCGTCGCGAAGGTGGGAGCCGCCGAGTCGGCGCCTGTCTCCGTGCAGGCACCGCACAGCGTCGCGGCCTCGCAGCCGTCGTCGCCAGTGCTGGACGACGTCGCCTCACGCCGCGACATCTCCCAGATCGCCGCGCGAGGAGCCGCGCTCGACGCGCCGCCCACAAGCACGCTCAGCACGCCGTCGATTCGCGAGCGTGACAGCGTTCCGCAAACGGACGTGCTCGCGAAGGACGAGAGCTCGCGCATCTTGGCCTACCGCGAGGTGCCCGAAGAGCGTCCGTCGACCGTCGCGGTCCCGGCCGCGCCGCCGTCGGCTCGCCCGAGCACACGTGACGTCCAGCAAGCCGCGCCGCCCCCGCCTGCTTCGGAGCGCGTCGTCGCCCCGCCGGCTCCCCCGAGCACGACGAACGTCAACGTCCCGCCGCCTCCGCCGAGCAGTCACCGCGAGCCCGCGGCCGCTGCTGCGCCGCCCGCGCCTGCGTCGATGCGCGCGGTCACGCCGCCGCCGGTCGCCGCTCCGCAAGAAGAAGCCTTCGCGGCCCCCGCTGCGATGGTCGAGCCGGCTCCCGCGTCGGTCGCGCCCGCGTCGGTCGCGCCTGCGTCGGTCGCGCCCGCGTCGCAGCCCACGCCCTCCACGCGCACGCCTCCGCCTTCGCAAGGTGACGAGCGCGCGGCTTCCTCCGACGCGCCGCCTGCTGCAGGTGGTCGCTCGTCGACCGCGCCGAAGACCGGCGTTGAGTACTGGGCGGGTCGCCCTGGCGTCCCGATGCCCACCCCGATCGGCGCGCAGCGCACCGGCATCGGCGGTGGCGCGACCGGCGCCATGCCGCGTCGTGTTCAGTTCGACCCACGCGCAGGCGCAGGCCAGCAGCGCGGCGGTATGCGCCCTGGCCAGCAGCGTCCGGGCATGATGGGTGGACGTAGCGGCCCGGGCGGTCGCGGCCGCCCCGGCATGATGAACGTCCGCAAGGGCCCGGTGAACGTCTCCACGAAGGAGATGAGCGCTCACAAGAAGGTCATTCGCATCGAGGAGAACATCACGCTCGCCGCCATGGCCGCGCAGATGAGCCTCAAGGCGACCGAGCTTCTGATGAAGCTGCTTTCGATGGGCAAGACCGGCATCCACATCAACACCACGCTCGACGCAGACGACGCCACGATCCTCGCGAGCGAGTTCGGATGGGAAGTCGAGAACGTCGCGACGACGGAAGAAGAAGACATCGCCGAAGCACGTGGCGAAGAGACGAACGGCGAGGTCGATCCCGATCTCGAGCTTCGTCCACCGGTCGTCACCGTCATGGGTCACGTCGACCACGGCAAGACCAGCCTCCTCGACAAGATCCGCAAGGCGAACGTCGCCGCGGGTGAAGCCGGCGGCATCACGCAGCACATCGGCGCCTACAAGGTGAACACACCGAACGGCACGATCGTGTTCCTCGATACGCCTGGCCACGAAGCGTTCACGGCGATGCGCGCGCGCGGCGCCGGCGCGACGGACATCGTCGTCCTCGTCGTCGCTGCCGACGACGGCGTCATGCCGCAGACGAAAGAAGCGATCAACCACGCCAAGGCGGCGAAGGTCCCGATCATCGTCGCCATCAACAAGATCGACAAGCCCGGTGCCGATCCGGAGCGCGTGAAGCGCGAGCTCGTCGAGCAAGGTCTCCAGCCCGAAGAGTGGGGCGGCGACACGATCTACACGCAGGTGTCGGCGATGACCGGCGCAGGCATTCCGCAGCTCCTCGAGATGCTCGCCCTCCAGGCCGAGGTCCTCGATCTCAAGGCCAACCCGAAGAAGGCCGCGAGCGGCGTGGTCCTCGAAGCGCTCCTCGATCGCGGTCGCGGTCCGGTCGCGCGCATCCTCGTGCAAGAGGGAACGCTCAAGGTGGGCGACTTCGTCCTCGCAGGTCCTGGCTTCGGCAAGGTCCGCGCGATGACGAACGAGCACGGCAAGCAGGTTCACGAAGCAGGTCCGGCGACACCGGTCGAGATCCTCGGCCTCTCCGACGTCCCCGCCGCGGGCGACCCGCTTCACGCCGTCAAGGATCCCAAGAAGGCCCTCGAGATCGCCGAGAGCCGCAAGAACAAGCAAGAGCGCACGCGCCTCGGCACGGACGTTCGCATCTCCTTCGACGACATCGCGCGTCGTGTCTCTGCGGGCGACCAGCAAGAGCTGCGCGTCATCGTGAAGGCCGACGTTCACGGCTCGGTCGAAGCGCTCAACTCCGCCTTCGGCAAGCTCTCGACCGATCGCGTGAAGCTCCACATCGTCCACGCAGGCGTCGGCGCCATCACCGAAGGCGACGTCAACCTCGCGATCGCCGCCAAGGCGATCCTCATCGGCTTCAACGTGCGTCCGGCCGGAAAGGCCGCCTCGCACGCCGAAGAGAACAAGGTGGAGATTCGCCTCTACTCGATCATCTACGACGCGGTAGACGACGTCCGGAGCGCGATGGAAGGTCTCCTCCCGACGACGAAGGTCGAGAAGCTCGCCGGCAAGGCCGAGGTTCGCAAGGTCTTCAAGATCCGCGGCGTCGCCGTCGCGGGCTCGTATGTCATCCAAGGCAAGATCGGCCGCTCCAACCTCGCCCGCCTCGTGCGCGATGGCACGATGGTCTGGGAAGGCAAGATCGACGCGCTCAAGCGCTTCAAGGATGACGCGAAGGAAGTCGCCGAAGGCTTCGAGTGCGGCATCAGCCTCGACGGCTTCAACGACATCAAGGAAATGGACATCGTCGAGTCCTACGAGATCGAAGAGATCAAGCAGAAGCTCTGATCCAACTGGGCGTAGGCTCTCGTATCGCCAGTCATCTCGCGAAGAGGTGGCTGGCGATTCGCTTTCGTTCGAAGAGGGCCCGTTCGCAATCTCTGGCCGAGGCGTTCAACACGCGTAGAATGGATCGCATGTGGGGCGGCGCGAGAAGTGAAAGGTCGCACGGGCGCGATCCAAACAGGTGGGCCCGTCGCAGCGTTTCCGTGCTCGCCTGGTTCCTCGCGCCGCTAGGGCTCATCGTCGCGTGCTCCGCCTTCGAAGCCGAGGACGTGCCGGCGCAGAGCGGAGACGCTAGCAATGGCGGCGGTGACGCCGATGCGCTCGTCGACTCGAGCCAAAGCAGCGGCGATGTGTCGCCCGATAGCGCGCTCAACGACGGCGGCTCCGAAGCGTCTCCGGTCGAAGCCTCGACTCCGGTTTGCGTGGGTGCGCATTGGTTGTGTGACAACTTCGATCAGATGGACTCCAAGCTGACGATGACGTCCGGCGATACGTGGACCGAGACGCTGGTCGGCGGAGCTACCACCATCACCACCGACCTCACGGCGCCGTCCCTGCCCAACGTGCTGAAGGTGGCCACCGACTCGAGCACGCGCGCGTGGTTCTCGGTCACGAGGTCGGCCGCGATCTCCGGACTTCACTGCAAGGCGCGGATGAAGGTCGTCCAAGTGGGATCGGCGGACAGCATCGCGTTCGAGATCCTCCTCTTCAATAGCACCGAAAACTATCGAGCATCGGTGATGACGGCGAGCGGCGGGGGCGCGCTCGTGAGCCACGGCGGAGTGGTGGGAGGCAGCACGCTGAGCCCTTCACCCGCTCCCGTTCCGCTCACCGCCTGGACGCAGATCGACATTCTCTTGAAGGTCGGTTCGAACGCCGAGATCGCGGCGTTCATGAACGGCGACGTCGTGTTTTCTTCGCCGCTCGGGTCCGTCAACTTCGTGCCGACCCAAGCCTCGTTCACGATCGGCTCCTCGGTCTATGCGGGCGCCCCTCAGAGCTGGGTGCACCTGTTCGACGACGTCGTCTGCGACAGCATCCCCTAGGCGCTTTGCCCTTATCTTTCGGCGGGCGTCTTTCGGCAGGCGAGGAGCCCTCGTTTTCATCGAAGCACCGCGTGCATTTCCCAGGAATCTTGGCCAACGAGGCCCGATCGCGGCATCCATCGGGCCATGCGATCCACTCGTCCGCTTCGCGTTCACGCCGGCGCTGGTCGTTGCGCTCACGCAGACTGCTTCGATAACTGCCGCACACGCCGAGGAGCCTTCAGAGACGCAAGAGCTGCCCGTGCTGCTCGAGCCGCTTCCGCAGCAGCAGCAGCAGCAGCAAGCGCCGCAAGGGCCCGCGTCGACGACCACCACGACGAACGCGGAGATCGAGGCGCGCCCGCCTGCTCGCGACACGCCGGCCGCTGCGCCGAGCCCGACCGACGGCGCCGCACCCTCGGATACGCGCGGCATGCGGCTCCGGCAGATCGACGCGCGCGCGACGCTCAACGCCGACGCGCTCCTCGCGTACATCGGGCTCGGGATGCATGGAGACATCGGCGTCACGCCGATCGGCCCGGGCACGCTCGCGGTGGAGCAGGGTTCGAATACGACTTCTGCGGGAGCACCTGCTGGACGTTCAGCGCCGCGACGCCGATGGACTTCTCGCAGCGGCACATCTGGCCCGAGGCGCGCGCGAGCTATCACTTTGGCCTCCCACGCGCGAAGAACCTCGATCTCTATCCCTTCCTCGGGCTCGGGCCCGTCTTCGCGCGCTCGCAGCGGTCTCCTCCCGACGACGAAGGTCGAGAAGCTCGCCGGCAAGGCCGAGGTTCGCAAGGTCTTCAAGATCCGCGGCGTCGCCGTCGCGGGCTCGTATGTCATCCAAGGCAAGATCGGCCGCTCCAACCTCGCCCGCCTCGTGCGCGATGGCACGATGGTCTGGGAAGGCAAGATCGACGCGCTCAAGCGCTTCAAGGATGACGCGAAGGAAGTCGCCGAAGGCTTCGAGTGCGGCATCAGCCTCGACGGCTTCAACGACATCAAGGAAATGGACATCGTCGAGTCCTACGAGATCGAAGAGATCAAGCAGAAGCTCTGATCCAACTGGGCGTAGGCTCTCGTATCGCCAGTCATCTCGCGAAGAGGTGGCTGGCGATTCGCTTTCGTTCGAAGAGGGCCCGTTCGCAATCTCTGGCCGAGGCGTTCAACACGCGTAGAATGGATCGCATGTGGGGCGGCGCGAGAAGTGAAAGGTCGCACGGGCGCGATCCAAACAGGTGGGCCCGTCGCAGCGTTTCCGTGCTCGCCTGGTTCCTCGCGCCGCTAGGGCTCATCGTCGCGTGCTCCGCCTTCGAAGCCGAGGACGTGCCGGCGCAGAGCGGAGACGCTAGCAATGGCGGCGGTGACGCCGATGCGCTCGTCGACTCGAGCCAAAGCAGCGGCGATGTGTCGCCCGATAGCGCGCTCAACGACGGCGGCTCCGAAGCGTCTCCGGTCGAAGCCTCGACTCCGGTTTGCGTGGGTGCGCATTGGCTGTGTGACAACTTCGATCAGATGGACTCCAAGCTGACGATGACGTCCGGCGATACGTGGACCGAGACGCTGGTCGGCGGAGCTACCACCATCACCACCGACCTCACGGCGCCGTCCCTGCCCAACGTGCTGAAGGTGGCCACCGACTCGAGCACGCGCGCGTGGTTCTCGGTCACGAGGTCGGCCGCGATCTCCGGACTTCACTGCAAGGCGCGGATGAAGGTCGTCCAAGTGGGATCGGCGGACAGCATCGCGTTCGAGATCCTCCTCTTCAATAGCACCGAAAACTATCGAGCATCGGTGATGACGGCGAGCGGCGGGGGCGCGCTCGTGAGCCACGGCGGAGTGGTGGGAGGCAGCACGCTGAGCCCTTCACCCGCTCCCGTTCCGCTCACCGCCTGGACGCAGATCGACATTCTCTTGAAGGTCGGTTCGAACGCCGAGATCGCGGCGTTCATGAACGGCGACGTCGTGTTTTCTTCGCCGCTCGGGTCCGTCAACTTCGTGCCGACCCAAGCCTCGTTCACGATCGGCTCCTCGGTCTATGCGGGCGCCCCTCAGAGCTGGGTGCACCTGTTCGACGACGTCGTCTGCGACAGCATCCCCTAGGCGCTTTGCCCCTATCTTTCGGCGGGCGTCTTTCGGCAGGCGAGGAGCCCTCGTTTTCATCGAAGCACCGCGTGCATTTCCCAGGAATCTTGGCCAACGAGGCCCGATCGCGGCATCCATCGGGCCATGCGATCCACTCTCGTCCGCTTCGCGTTCACGCCGGCGCTGGTCGTTGCGCTCACGCAGACTGCTTCGATAACTGCCGCACACGCCGAGGAGCCTTCAGAGACGCAAGAGCTGCCCGTGCTGCTCGAGCCGCTTCCGCAGCAGCAGCAGCAGCAGCAAGCGCCGCAAGGGCCCGCGTCGACGACCACCACGACGAACGCGGAGATCGAGGCGCGCCCGCCTGCTCGCGACACGCCGGCCGCTGCGCCGAGCCCGACCGACGGCGCCGCACCCTCGGATACGCGCGGCATGCGGCTCCGGCAGATCGACGCGCGCGCGACGCTCAACGCCGACGCGCTCCTCGCGTACATCGGGCTCGGGATGCATGGAGACATCGGCGTCACGCCGATCGGCCCGGGCACGCTCGCGGTGGGAGCAGGGTTCGAATACGACTTCTGCGGGAGCACCTGCTGGACGTTCAGCGCCGCGACGCCGATGGACTTCTCGCAGCGGCACATCTGGCCCGAGGCGCGCGCGAGCTATCACTTTGGCCTCCCACGCGCGAAGAACCTCGATCTCTATCAACGTCGACAACGGCGCGGCGAAGTACGTCGGGACCGACACCGCCGTCGGCATCAACATGGGATTCGGCGCGAGCTATTTCCCCACGAACGGCCCGTTCTTCGTCGGCGGTGAGGGGCACCTTCGCTACGCCGGCGGGAGCTACGACTACCGGCTCGAGTCCGGCGACAGGAGCCGCGTCTACGACAAAGGCGCCGTCGGAGACTGGAGCCTCGCCGGCATCGACGTGCTGCTCGCGCTCGGCGTGCGCATAGAGTAAACCGAAGCTTCTTATGAAGCCGCGGCGACAGGAGAGCACCTCGAAGGGCACGAAGAAGACGGGGGCGGCTCCGCGCGCCTCGACGCCGCTACGTGGTGTGGTGCCGAAGCGAAGTGGCACGAGCGGCGGAGCCAAGAAGGGCGAGAGCGAGCGCTCCGTTCGTGTCGCGGTTCAGCTCCGGCAAGAGATCGCGCAGCTCATCAACCGCGACCTTAGCGACCCACGGCTCGAGGGTGTGGTGATCTCGAACACGTGGCTCAGCGCGGACCTGCGCCTCGCGAAGGTGTACTTTCGCATCGCGACGACGGCCCAGGGCGACGCGCTCGAAGCGCGGCGCAAAGAGGCGGACGTCGCGCTCGAGCGCGCCAGCGGTCGTCTGCGCAAGGCCGTCACGGCACGGCTTGGTCTGCGCGTCGCACCCGAGCTGCGCTTTCTCTACGACGAAGGCCAAGACGCACGAAACCGCATCGATCAGCTGCTCGATGAGGTCCGTCGCGACGATCAAGCACGCGAGTCGAAAGAGCCGGAATAGCGAGCCTTTCTTCGTGCGCGGGTGCGCTCTC
The DNA here is from genome assembly GCA_044227045.1 of Labilithrix sp. Lineage (GTDB taxonomy): Bacteria > Myxococcota_A > Polyangia > Polyangiales > Polyangiaceae > Labilithrix. Next base: position 146,025 of record JBGAFW010000011.1, on the reverse strand, counting down.
CTTGCGCCAGCGACGCACGTGGGTTAGATCTCACCTCGCTCAGAGCTTCTCTCGCGAACGAAAGAAACGCGTTGTCGGGAAAGCGTGGCCGCTAGAGAAAAGGCGCGCCTAGGTCTTCCCGAAGAAACACGCGGTTACGGAAGAGCAGAAGAGCGATCGACGTCGCTGCGATGGGGTTTACCCCCCATACCCCCAATGCGCGTCGTGTCTCGAACCGCGAGAATTCCCACCAGAGAAAAAGTGACTCAGCAAATCGTTCGAGGGGACACCCCTTCGAGCCCCTCCATCAGCCCGCCGCGAAACCAATTCGCAGAGCTCGGGCTCGACCCAGCGCTCGTCCGCGCGGTCGCACAAGAAGGTTACTCCGTACCAACACCGATTCAGAAGGGAGCCATCGCACCGGTCCTCGACGGTCGCGATCTCCTCGGCTGCGCACAGACCGGCACGGGTAAGACCGCCGCGTTCGTGCTCCCGATGCTGCAGCGTCTCGCGAAGATGCCACGACCCACGCACGGCAAAGTCCGCGCGCTCGTCGTCGCGCCGACGCGTGAGCTCGCAGCTCAAATCGATGAACGCGTCTCGGCTTACGGTCGCCATCTCGGCATTCGCCACACCGTGATTTACGGCGGCGTCGGTCAGGGCCGACAAGAAGATGCGCTTGCGAAGCGACCCGACATCCTCGTCGCGACGCCAGGCCGCCTGCTCGATCTCATGGAGCAGCGTGTCTTGCGCCTCGACGCCGTCGAAGTGCTCGTCCTCGACGAGGCCGATCGCATGCTCGACATGGGCTTCATCCACGACGTTCGACGCATCGTGGCCGCGGTCCCGAAGCAGCGGCAGACCTTGCTCTTCTCGGCGACGATCCCCTCCGAGATCGGAAAGCTCGTCGCGAGCATCCTTCACGACCCGGTTCGTGTCGACGTCGCGCCCGAGATCACCACCGCCGAAGGCGTCACGCAGTCGGTCTGGTTCGTCGCCAAGAACGACAAACGTGCGCTCCTCGAAAAAATCATTCGTGACGAAGGCGCCAAGCGCGCGATTGTCTTCACGCGAACGAAGCACGGCGCAAATCGTTTGGCGGATCAGCTCGATCGATCGGGCATCCCCGCGCTAGCCATTCATGGCAACAAATCCCAAGGCGCTCGCGAACGCGCGCTCGAGGGCTTTCGCATCGGCACGATCCCCGTGCTCGTCGCGACGGATCTCGCCGCTCGCGGCATCGACGTCGACGGGATCTCGCATGTGTTCAACTACGACCTCCCCAACGTGCCCGAGAGCTACGTTCATCGCATCGGTCGAACAGGCCGAGCCGGTGCCCGCGGCAGGGCCGTCGCCTTCTGCGATCACGAAGAGAAGACGCTCCTTCGTGACATCGAGCGCTTCGTCAAGAAGCCCATCCCCGTCGCCGGAACGTTCACTCCCGCGGGAGGAGCAAGCTCCTCTGCTAGCCTCGCGGCGCCAATAACCACGACCGCGACAACGACAACGAGAACCGAAGCAACCTCACATGCCCCTGGTACATCTCAAAGGAGACGCCGGACGGCACGCCGTTATCGAGGAGCCCGCGTTTACTAACGACCAGCGAACAGCACCCAACCATCATTCAACATCCGGGATCGCAAACCGAGAATTTGCGATCGCACTGAGGGATTCAAACCCCACCTCACGAAGGAGACCGCGCCATGTCGAACCCGAGCATCAACAAGCGACTCAAGGAGCGTCAGCGCCAAGAGAAGCAACGCGAGAAGGCCGCCAAGAGGATCGAGCGCAAGAACGACAAGCCGGATCGTGGTCCTGGTGAAGCTGGCGTGGATCCGGATATCGCCCACATCGTTCCTGGACCGCAGCCCATCGCCGACGACATGTGATCGGTGGGGCTGAAGCCCCATCGCATCGAGGCGAAGCAGGAAGAAGACACGGCTCGCTGGCGATCCGTGGCTCGACGAGGCCCCAATCGGAGACCGGTTGGGGCCTTCCGCGCATCCACGCTTGGCCCTTTTTCCAGCGGGGATCGGATTCGTCCACGCGTGGCGCACGTGTTGCTGAACAAGCAACATCGTGGGACGACGAACGGGAACCGCCAGCCCCGAAGAAGCAGCTCACGCTCCGAGGCGAAGGCACGCGCGTGGCGGTCGCCGTCGGTGACGAGGCGCGTACCAAGCTCGGGATCGAGTGGCTCGAAGCACGCCTCCGTCCGCTCGGCACGTCGACCGATCGCAAAGGCGTCGCGACGATCGAGCCAGGGAAGAGCGGCCTCGCGCTCGACTTCGTCGCGCATGACAAGAAGGGGACGCCCATCGCGGAAGGTTTCATCGGCCTCGATCTGAATGGGCTCGCGCGCGTGAAGCCCAAGAGCGCGAACCGCGCGCAACAGAAGACCGATCTCGTCTTCGCGCTCGACAACGCCGAGGTCGTTCGGCTCACGAGCAAGAAGGCGGCGTCCTCGGGCGCCCAGCTCACGAAGCACGAACGCGGCGTGATCGTGGCGTCCGTCCTCGAGTCGTTCGTTGGGGGAGGTAAGGCGCCGAGCGAGCTCGGCATCGACGTGGCGGACGGCGCGGCGAGCTCCCCCTCGACGAAGCCCCAGAAGAAGACGTCGTCATCGGTCTCTCCTCGCACGCTCGGACAAGAAGACGGCGCGGCCTGTGAGATGCCCAAGACGGAGCCAGACGGCTGCTTTCACGAGGTGTGTAGCGTGACGAATCCGGCGCTGCTCGACTCGTTTCGCCAAGCGATCGCCGACACATTGAAGGGCGTGCTGACGACGCCGTCGTGCGTCGAGTTTGGCGTCGGCGCCGCCGCGACGATCGCCGACGCCTTCATCGTCATCGACGGCCCCCTCGAGATGTTCCTCGGCGGCAAGACCGCAGAGCTCGCGCTCGAATGCCTCAAAGACACGGCGATCGCGCTCGTCGAGAACCTCGTGAAGACGCCGCTCCTCGACGCGCTCAAGAATTTCTTGTGCTCGAGCCGCGACGCGGCGCTGCCGTCACTCCCCGCGCTTGGAGGAGATCTTGGCTTGGGGCAAGAGCAGTCGCTCATCGTCTATGCGCTCGACAAGATGAAGGTCGACGTGTCGAAGGACCTCGATATCCCCTTTGGCGAGACCTACGACGCGGTGAAAGACGTCTTCGACACCGCGCGCTCCTGCACCTGCGGCGTCGCCTCGAAGGGCGCGAAGCCGATGCGCGTGGTCGACGCGCAGGGCCGCATCGCGTGTGTTCCGTGCGCCGCCGGCACGCACTACGACGAAGGACCGATCGCATGCGTCCCCGATGACCCGAACGCCGTCATCACGATGTGCACGGCGCCGAACAACCCAAACGCAGGCAAGACAGCGTGCGGCGAGGCCACGCCGGAGGTGCTCCTCGTCAAACACGACCTCTGCATGGATGTGTACGTGCGCGAGTACACGCCCGAACAGGCGCGAAGCGGCACGATCCCCGCTGCGCGGATCGAGACGGTGCGCTTGCCGGATCCGGTGACCGGCGGCACATGGTCGTCACCTCCCTCGAACCTCGCCACGTCGTATGCATCCTGCATCTCATCGGGCGCCGACCCGTTCGAGAGCGCCGAGGAAGAAGGTTACGCAAATGACGGATCGCCCGGCACGACATGGGTAACGACACCCCAAATGCATTTGCCCGGACACTCGTGCTCGAAGGACGCAAGCGGAGGCATCTCGTGCATCGACGTCACGCCCTACGAATACGTCCCCGATCTCGATGAGACGGGACGCGTCGCGCCGGGCTTTTATTGGTGTGGCTTTCAAGGCTCCAAATGCAAAGACTCGGGCGGACGACCCATCGTCGATTTTACGCGTCAATTCCCGCTCTATTATCCAATCGGCTACGGGACAGACACCTGCACGAGCAAACCAGGTAACGCGCCCGACAATGGGCCAGCGCGCGCCGAAGACGTGATGGCGGTGGACTCGTGTGCCGGTAGAGCGGATGGCGTTTATTGCAGTAACGCCGATCGCGCTTCCGGCGTGAAATGCGAAGGCGGGCTCATTCGAGCGCTCTCACGATGTGAGCCCGGCAACGAGTGCAAGAGCGCTCCCGCCGCCGCGGCCCTCGAGTGCGGCCCGAGCGGCCCGAAGCTCACCAAAGGCGATTGCTCGGACAAGCCCGATGGCTGGTGGTGCCTCGACGACGGCAGCGGCGCGACGTGGATGGCCTACTGCGCGGGCAAGCAGATTCAAGGTGGCTGCTCGTGCAAGTCGTGCAAGGAGCAAGGCGTGCGCGCCACGTGCAGCGCGGCTCCTCCGCCTGCGGCATGCCCGGGATGAACGCGCCGCGAGGTCGTTCAGCGCAGTCGCGTGACGTACCAAGCGCCGCGCCAGGCGGTCATCTCGGCGATGTCGAGGTGGCGTAGCTTGCCGTCGATCGTGAACGTGAGCTTCGAGTGCTTCACGCGCCAGAGCGGCTTCTTGAAGTCTTTCTTCTTCGGAGTGATCTGCACGATCGAGTGACCGAGCTCGAACGAGACGAACTTCGCGTGCTCGATGCCCTTCATCCGCTTGTGCGTGCGCTCGACCGATCGCCGAAACGCGTTCGAGACCCGCTTTTCCCAGGCTTTTTGTGGGTCAGCGACGTCTTTGGTCGCGATGTATCCATCGCGCGGGAACATCGCGTCGCCTGCGAGATCGGCGTTGTTCTGCACGATCGCCTCGAGGAGGTGTCGCATGCGCGCCTGCAGATCGTCGCCGTTCGATTGCGGCATCGCCGTGTCATCGAGACCTGCGTCCGCGTTCGGGCCGCCACCATCGCCCGCGTCGAGCGTGTTCTTGAGGAGCGCCGACGCGTCGACCGTCGCCGCACTGCTCTTCTCGGAGCAGCCAAGGCTCGGGATGGCCAACGTGAAGACGATCGCCAGGAGGGCGACCGGGGCATGGGCCCATCGGATCGCCTTCGCGGCTCTCGACGAGGCCGCATACGGGTCAACTTCCCCCAAAGACATCGACGGTCAGGCCAAGTTCGGAAGCGGGACGATGTCGACGTGGAGGACTTCTTCGAATGCGCGGATCTCGTGGAAGCACGCCTCGCTCGGGCGCGAGACGACGCGGAGCTTCGCACATGACGCTCCGCCGCCTTCGAACACCGTGTTGGTGACCTCCTCGACGTTGATGCCGTGACGCTTGATGACGGCAAGGACGTTCGCGAACGTGCCGACCTTGTCGAGCATTCGGATGACCATTTGGAAGCGTGCATTCGAGAGGTTCATCACGTTCTGCACGTTGGGCACTTGGCCTTCGAGCAAGAAGGAACGGATGACGCGGACGGTCTCGGTCGCGATCGCGAGCTGCGCCTGATCGGTGGAGGCCGCGATGTGGGGTGTGGCGTAGAGGAAGCCGCCGGTGGAGCTCGGCGCGGTGATGTTGAAGAGGTCAGGGGCGACCTCCTTCTTTCCACGGGGCTCGTTCGGGATGACGTCGATCCCGACGCGGAGGCCTTTGCTCGTGATCGCCTCGCGCATCGCCTCGTAGTCGACGAGATCGGGGCGCGCGCAGTTGATGAACATCGCGCGCTTCGGCATCAAGTCGAAGATCTTGCGGTTGAAGCACTGGCGCGTGCGGTCGTTGAGCGACAGGTGCACCGTGAGGATGTCGGAGCGCGAGGCGAGCTCGTCGAGGGAGGTGACGCGCTCGACGCCGAGCTCGGCGGCCTTGCCGAGCGTGAGGCTGCGGCTCCACGCGATCGGGTGAAGCCCGAAGGCGCGTGCGCGCGAGGCGACGTCACGACCGATCGCGCCGAGGCCGGCGATGCCGATCGTCTTTCCGACGAGGCCCTCGGCCTTGCCGTACTCGATGCGTTCCCACTTGCCGCTGCGCAGCGACGCGACCGCGTCGGGGATGCGGCGGTCGAGGGCGACCATGAGGCCGAACACGAGCTCGGCGACGGCCGACGAGTTCTTGCCGGGGCAGTTGGCGACGTAGATGCCGCGCTCGCTCGCCGCCTTGACGTCGATCGTGGACGTCTCGGCGCCGGCGCGGACGATCAAGTTGAGCTGGCGCGCGCTCTCGATCGCCTTCCGCGTCACCTCTTTCGAGCGAACGACGAGGATGCCGACGCCCGGAATCTTCGATTCGAGCGTCTCCTTCGTGACTTCGGGCTCGTAGAGGACGTCGACGGGGAGGGTGCGCAGCTCTTCGACGGCGCGCGGATGGAGCTTGTCAGCGATGAGGACACGCATGGCGGCGCGCATCCTAGCCCAAAACGCGAATCCTGCACGTCAATTGCTGGAAACCGCGAAGGTTTTCTGGAGCCGGAAGCCCATCCGGCCTCGGCTCGCCCGCGTGTACGAACCCTCGGAAAAAGCCGCCTCCTGGCGTGCACATCACGCCAGGGCGGCTTCTTGGCCTACGCCTCGACTACTCCTTGTTCCAAACGACCCATTTGCCCTTGGCCCACGTGTCCGCCGAGTCCTTGAACGCACCGATGTACTGGGCGGTGTGGTCGAAGAAGCCGTCGTTGGGCGGCGCCACTGCGTGCGGATCGCCGTTGTTGCCCGACCAGACCGCGCCGAGCGACGTCGAGTTCGCGAAGACGGGGGAGATGGGATCGAAGAGCTTCGGCAGAGCGGGGTTCGCCTCCGAGTTCTGGTTCGAAGGGAGGAGCCACCAGGCCTTCTCGTCGAACCCGTTGTCGTCGTCGAACAGCGGGTTCGACGTGCCGCCCGTGGTCTGCACCTCGTCGTACGCGACGTTCGCTTGGAGGTTCGAGTTGGCGACCGAGTTCCGGAACTCGATGCCGCCAGGCCCTCCGTCACCGACGTCCACCGGCACGGAGGTCCCGCGGAAGTCGAGCGTCGCCAGCCAGCCGCTGATGATGGCGTTGTAGAGGTGCAGGCGCGAGTAGCTCTCGACGCGCACTCCGAACTGCTGCGTCGCCCCGGGCGAGATGTTCTGACCCGCGAACGTCGCGTTGTAGATGATCGGATCGCTCACCGGCGTCGCGGGCGGCGCGCCGCTGCGACCCTGCAAGCCATTGGCGCTGTCGTCGATGCCGGGGCGCCCTTGCACGACGAGGAACTGCACCTTGCCGGTCCAGCCGTTGTCCCACGCGATGCCGTCATCGGCGGGATATTGGCAGAGGATGTGTTTGAGGTTCACGCGTCCGCCGAGCACCTCGTAACAATCGTTCGCGGAGAAGCGGACCATCACGTGATCGATCGTCGTCTGATCACCGACGCCGCCGAGGTCGAGCGAGGTCCCGTCCTGACCGTCGGGCAGCTTGGCGCCTGCGTATTCGATGCGGACATACTCGAGGCGTCCGCTGTCGTTGGCTGGCTTCGATCCACCATACTTGCCCCACGGAGCGAGCGAGGTCTTCTCCGCCAGTCCGGTCGGCGTGTTGATCGGAGCTTCGCCGAACATGTAGATGCCGCCCCAGTCACCCGCGGTGACTCCGCCATCGGCCACGTAGACGCCGCCCTTCTTCTTTCCGCTCGTGAAGATGACGGGAGAGTCTGCGGTGCCCACGGCGACGAGCCTCGATCCCGGCGGAACGACGAGCGTACCGACGCTGTTCGTGGCGACGTCGACGCGCGGATCGCCGTAGATCGTCGTGCCCGGCCCGATCGTCATCGTGAACGGCGGCGTGATCGCGACCCGTCCGATGATCATGTAGTCCTGATCGCACTTCAGCGTCAGGTTCGTCGTGATGTCGCCCTTGATCTCGACGAGCGGCTTGTTCGGATTCGAGCATGGGTCCTGCGCGTCGAAGCCCGGGCCCGAGTCGGTCGCGCCCGTGTCGCTCGCCGCGGTGTCGGCGCCGCCCGAGTCGATTTGTGACGCTGTTCCACCGACGCACTCGAGCGATTGCGGATCGCAGATCGCGCTACCGAACTTCGCGCAGTCTGCGTTCGTCGAGCAGGAGAGCGGCTCTTTCGTAAGGAGCAGCGTGCATGCGCCGACGCAAAGCGCGATGGCGGAGAGCACAGCGAGTACAGCGATCCGTCGTACTGCGACTCGTCTCGAATTCGACATGGAAGATCTCCCAAGCAGTCAGAGCGTCGCAAACCACGCGAGGCTTCTCGAGCGAGCACGCTCTATCCCCCGTGATTTGACGATACGTCAAATGAGTCATTAACGATACATGCATGAAAAACGTGAATTCAGAAACGACAAAAGGAAACGTCCCGCCCCCGATGGGACGAGACGTTTCCTCGCTTAGCTCGGCGTGAAGAAGACGAGCGATGGGTTAGCGGTGACAGTCGTTGTCGTCGTCATCGTCGTCGTCGTGATCGTGTTTGGGCAACGCGCGAACGTGCTCCGCGCGAACGGCCTGGAGGTGCTGCGCGTCGATGTGCAGCGCGTTCAAGATGGTCGGGGCGACCTGACGGAGGTCGACCGGATCGGTGACGGTTCCCGCATGAACCCGCGGACCGGCGACGACGAGAGGAACGTGGACGTTCTCCTCGGAGAAGCCACCGTGCTCGACCTTCTTCGCCGAGACACCCGACGTGGTGTAGATGACGCCCGGGACGGGCTGGATGATGACGTCGGGCCGGCGATTGCGCGGGAAATCGAGGGTCCCGCCGAAGATCGTCTCGATCTCCGCGCCGGAGTAGATCGTCTCGGCGCCGATCGCTGCGGCGTTCGCTTGGAGCGCCGCCGCCACGTCGCCGGCCTTGGAGTGATCCTTAAGCCAAAGGATCTCGATCGTGTCGGGGGTGTTCATCGCGAGCAGACCCGGCTGAACGCCGTTGACGATCGCGTCGACGGACGCCGGATCAATCGCGCGTCGTGTGGACAAGTCCACCGGCGAGTCGCCGTGCTTCGCGGTGACGATGATGGTGGTGCTGTTCGTGAGGCCTTGCGCCGAGAGCTCGGCGAAGATGCGACCGAGGGCGCCGTCCACGTAGTCGAAGGCGCCTTGGAGATCGGCGGTCGGATTGCCCGCCGCGTCGGCGTAGCCGCCCACCTTCTCGCCGATGTTCGCGGACTGGAAGTTCATCATGATGATCGCGGGCACGCCGACGTGGTTCGTGCGCGTGTGGTCGTACCCATCGATCTGGTTGATGACGGCCTGGACCTTCGTCTCGTCGTAGGCCTCCATCTTCGCGATGTTCTTCTTCACGCCGTTGGCGTCGTTCTCCGGACCCCAGAAGTCGTCGATGCCCGTGCCGGAAGGTCCGTTCAGGATCTCGTACGACGGGTGTTTGTCGGTGACCGCGGTGCGGCCGCCGTGGGCGCGAATGACCTCGAAGATGGTGTTCACCTTGAGGTAGTTGTGCGGGTACACCGGCGTGCAGCCGTGATCCGGGTCGAGCGGGAAGCTCGCGGGGTTCAGCACGGCGTCGACGACGGTGTCGTCCACGTTCGCTTGCCCGTCGAAGAGCGCTTGAGCGCCGCGCGTCGCGCAGTTCGATCCGGGAGGCGAGAGATTGTCGTCCCACGAGACGTCGTAGTAGATGCCCGTCGAGCGTGGTGAGCCGCCCGTCGTCATCGCGAGCGTTCCTGGGAACGAGTCCGAGGGACGCGATGACGTCGTGTTCGTGTACTGCCTGCCTCGCGCGACGAGCGCGGCGAGGTTCGAGCTCGGTCGATTGGCGAGGTACTTCGTCAGATCGAACTGATGGAAGCCGTCGATGCTGAGAAGAAGGACGTGGCCCGTCACAGCGTGCGCGTGCCCGTGTCCGTGACTCAATGCTTCTGTGGTTTGCTCGCTGCGTTCCTCGGTAGGAGCCGCAGAAGAACAACCTGCGCCCAACACAGTGGAGAGGATCAGCAACGGCAGTGCGGTTCGTAGCTTCGGCATGGTGCTCCTCGTGGTCCTCGGAGGCTCAGCACGCCCCGGTCCATCGAGAAACGAATCGTTAGTGACTCGAAAATACTACGATTCTGATCCAGCGCGGCACAAACGTGTGTACTGATTCCAACACACGCCCCTGGGCGGGTCGGGATACGATGGTCAGCACTTATTTCGCGATTTCAACGTTCTGCGAGCAAATTCGGGCAATGTATTGGATCCAATACAATCGTCGCGATTCCCCAGAGCGTCAAACGGCCGCATCGCTCCTCTTCTTAAGCGAACGTTTGCTCCAACGAAGGTAGAGCGGCGGAACGACCAGAAGGTTGAGGAGGGTCGACGTCACGAGCCCACCGAAGATCACGACCGCCATCGGGTGCTCGATCTCGTTGCCCGGCTGGTTGCCGATGACGAGCAGCGGCACCAGCGCGAGCCCCGTCGCGAGCGCAGTCATGACGATGGGTACCACACGCTCGGTGGAGCCACGCAGGACGAGAGCGCGGCCGAACGACATGCCTTCCTCCTCGAGGTGGCGGAAATGACTGAGGAGCATGATGCCGTTGCGTGCCGCGATTCCGAGAACGGTGACGAAGCCGACGAGCCCGCCGAGCGAGACAACTCCTCCCGTGACGAGGACGCCGGCGACGCCGCCGATGAGCGCGAAAGGCAACGTCGTCATCGTGAACGCTACGAGTCGAAACGATCGAAAGTCCGCATAGAGCACGCAACCAATTCCTACGAGCGAGAGCAGCGCGAGACCGATGAGGCGTCCCCGTGCTCGTGATCGTGCCGCGTGCTCACCCAGGATCTCCGGATGGTGGCCAACCGGAAACGTGACGTTGGCCACAGCGCGCTCGACGTCGCGTGTCAACAGGCCAAGATCACGACCAGCTCCATCGCACGTCACGTCGATCCGGCGCGCTCCGCCCTCGTGCCCAATCATGTTTGGAGTTGGGACGATGTCGACCGCGGCGAGCTCGGCGAGACGAACCGTGGCCGTGTCGCGCGGAGCTTGCCCGTTGCCTCCACTCAGACCTGGATTTGGATCCGGGGGGAGTGGAATCCGAAGCTCACGGATGGTCGTTGGATCGAGTCGCAAGCTCGCCTCACCCCAAACGACGACGTCGACGATCCGATCGCCTTCGTAGAGCTCCCCAACGCGCGTCCCCTGAAGGAGTGTGGACGTCGCTCGTCGCACGTCGCCCGCTGTGAGGCCAACCCGTTCGAGCACGGAGGGATCGAGTCGGATCTCCACCTGCGGAACGAGCGTTTGCGGCTCGACCTTCAAGTTCGTCACGCCGGGGATCGTTTCGAGCGCGTGAGCGACTTCGTTTGCCTTCTGCCGTAGCGTGTCGAGGTCGGGACCAAAAATGCGTACGACGATCGAGCCGCTCGTCCCCGTGAGCACGTCCCTCATGCGTTCCTGCAGATACGTCTGAACGTCTCGGTAGAGGCCCGGATAACCATCCACGGTCGTCTTGATCCGCGCAACCGAGGCAGCGTAGTCCGCGCGGTCATCGAGGCTGATCCAGAGCTCGGCGAAGTTTGGACCGACGACCTCATCGGCGACTTCTGCACGACCGATGTGCGAGCCGAAATTTCGAACGCCAGGAATCGCGCGTATCTCCTTGCTCGCTCGAACCGTGATGCGATCCATCTCTTCGAGCGAGGTTCCAGGACGACCCACCCAGTGCATGAGGAAGTCCGTCTCGTGGAAATCCGGGAGGAAAGCCTCGCCAAGGAGCGGTACGACGCTGCATGCCACGCCGAGCGCCAGCACGACGGCTCCGGCAAGCGTGCGTGGTCGGTCGAGCAACCCGTCCAGAATGCGCGCGTAGTGGCGTTGAACGATCCTGGCGAGCGGAGCCTGCTTACCAGCGAGGTGACGCTTCCCAAATAGAATCAGCGAGAGCGCGGGTGTGACGGTAAGTGCGATCGCGAGTGAAGCGAAGACCGCGAGCGCATACGCAATCGCGAGCGGGCGGAAGAACGAGCCCGCCAATCCCTCCATGAAATAGACCGGCACGAACACGAGGACGACGATGAGCGTCGCGTACACGACAGAGCTTCGCACCTCCAGCGACGCGTCGAGCACCACAGCAAACGCGGACTTGCGCGATGGCGGCGCCTGGCCATCGTTCAGGGAGAGCCGCCGAGCGATGTTCTCGATGTCGATGATGGCATCGTCGACGACCTCACCCAGCGCGATCACCAGCCCGGCGATCGTCATCGTATCGATCGTGACGCCGAGCGAAGCGAGGATGCCGGCGGCTGCGGTAAGCGACAATGGGACGGCGACCACGCTGACGACAGCGGCTCGCCAATCGAACAAGAAGAGGAAGAGGATGCCGATGACGAGCGCGCATCCGATCAAGGTCGCTCGACCGAGATTCCCGAGCGCCCGCTCGATGAACGTCGCAGGCCGGAAGATCGTCGAGTCGACCTTCATGTCCTTCGGCAGCGCAGGCTTCAGGGTTGCCAGCGCCGCCTCGACGTTACGAGTGACGTCCAGGGTGTTGCCCCACGGCTGCTTCTCGACGATGAGCAGCAAACCAGGGCCATCATCGATGATGGCGTCACCAATCGGGGCGGGGAAGCCGTCCTCGATCGTCGCTACGTCCGACAAACGCACAGCGGCGCCGTTCTTGAGCGCGACAAGCGCGCCGCCGAGCGAGTCCTTCTCCCCGCGACGAACGAACGGTACGTGCGTGACCGCAAAGCGCTGGGTCGGTGTGTCGACGAAGCCCGCTGCAGCCGGCGTCGTCGCATCACGCGCCGCTTTGACCACCTCGTCGATCCTCACGCCTCGGGCGACGAGCGCGTCCGGATTGATTTCGACGTGGACCTGACGGTCTCGCTGACCCCAGATGGCCACGTTCGCGACGCCTGGCACCGACATCAATCGAGGGCGGATGGTGAACCTGGCGAGATCGCTCATCTCCATCTGAGAGAGCGAGGCTGACGAGATGCCGATCTTGAGCACCCGGCTCATCGAGGAGAGCGGTGAGAGCATGACGGGCTGTCTCGCCATCTGCGGGAGCTGCGTCGCGACCGAGGCGATCCGCTCTTGTACGAGCTGGCGCGCCTGCATCGTGTCGGTTCCTGGCTCGAAGACGAGCACGACCGACGACAGGCCAAGGACGGACTTCGATCTCATCGCGGACACGAACGCGACGCCCGCGAGCGCTCGTTCGATCGGAGTCGTGACGAGCCTCTCGACTTCGAGCGACGAGAGGCCCGGCGCTTCCGTCTGTATCTCGACGCGCGGAGGCGCAAACTCCGGAAAGACATCCACACGCGCTGCCATTCCTGCGCGTGCGCCAAGGACGAGCAAACCGACCGCGCCGATCAAGACGAGGAACCGCAGGCGCAGGCAGAAGTCGATGAGAGCGCGCATGGTCGCCGACTACTTGCCCGCACCGAGCTCGAGACCGAGCAGCTCCACCGAACCCGCCGCGACGATGCGCGTACCTTCCTTGACCCACGTGGAGTGGCTGGCGAGTCGCGCAGCGCGGCTCGTCGATGTCCCCGAACGCCACTCGAACACGTGCTCGACGTCGACACGGCGACGCTCGAAGGTGTGCTCTCCCACGACCTCGTAGATCCACGCAGCACCGTTCGCGTCGCGCACGATCGATGGGAGCGGGACGATGATGCCTTTCTCTTCACCACGATACGTCAACGTCACGGACACGCGCTCGCCTGGTCTGAAGTCGATCCCCTCCTTGGGCAGCGCGAAGTAGATGTCGGCGGTCGCGGTCGCGGGGTCCGCTGTCGGCGGACCATTGACGGGCAGCGCCTCGATCTCAGCCGCGACCGGTGACGCGGTGAGCGGACGAATGCGCGCGGAGGCCTCCGCCTGGATCGAACGGAGGTCACCAACGAAGACGCTCACCTTCACCCAAAGCGCGCCGGTGCCTACGAGCTCGAAGAGCGGCGCGCCCGCCGGAACGAGTGACTGCGAGCCCGCGCTCACCTTCTGCACGACTCCATCTTCGGGAGCCCGCAGTAGAGCTGCGACGTCGGCTTCGAGCGGCGCTCGAGCAAGCATCCCCAGTCGGCTCTTCGACGCATCCAGCTCCGCCTTCGCGACGTCGCGATCCGCGCGTGCTTCTTCGACCTGCCTCGCGCTTGCCGCTCCATCGGCGAGGAGCTTCTCCGCGCGGCTCAGCCGTGCCTCTGCAGCCGTGAGCCGTGACTCTGCGACGCTCTCGGAACGGTCTGCTTGCGCCCTCAGATCGCGATCCACGCTCGCTACAGGCGTGAGCCGAAGGACGGCATCACCACGATGCACCATTTGACCCGCGCGAAGATCCCCGACGACCCGTCCCGCGATCGGCGCGACAACCAGGATCGATCTCCCGGACGACGGAAGCACATCGCCTCCTACGGTCCGTGTCCGCGGCGTCGAGTGAAGCTCCGCGCGCGCGACCTCGAGCCCGATTCGTTCTGCCGTGCGTGCGTCCAGCACGACGCGCCCGTTCGCGATCATGCTCGATGCGGTCGACTTCTTCTGCTCCGTCGCTCCCTGCCTGCAGGCGGCCAGAGCTGCGAGAACGACGACGGCGATCCATCGAAAGAGCACACTCTTCACGAGGGGATCCCCGACGAAGCCCGCACCTTCGCTCCGCCCCAAACTCCGCGCTGTCTCTTCACTGCGACGCATAGGGCCTTCCGTTCGTGCTCGCCTGACCATTTGCGCGAACGCTCCATCCGACGGCGCGATCGAGACGCGCACGTGCTCGTCGTGCGTCGAGACCCAAATCGAGCTCGCGGAGTCGCGCATCGAGCAGTCGCCGAGTCGCCTCGAGGACGAGCAAATAGGAGTCTGCGCCTGCCTCGTAGGCCTTCATCGCTGCGCGGAGATTCTTCTCTTGAAGCGGAACGATGTCGTTGCGCCAAGGCCCGAGCGATGAGACCGCCATCATGAGCTCCTCGTGAGCGAGTCGAACGTCCGTCAACACTTGCTGGCGAGTCGCCAGATAGAGGAGCGCGACCCGCTCGATCTCGGCGTTCGCCCGCGCGCGGCCTCCAGGGTTTTGATTGAAGATCGGAATGTCCGCCGTGAATCCCGGGATCCAGAGCAAAGGTCCGCCTCCGCGCGACCCTACGGGTTTGGCGTCGAGGCGCGCGAAGAGCTGAACGATCCGTGATTTCTCGAGTCCGAGCCGCTCCCCCGTCAGCTCCACGGCGATCTCGGACGCCCGAAGATCTGGACGAGCGCCGAGCGCGATTCTCTCGAGAGTCTCTTCGGGGGGGAGCGTGGTTGCCATCTTCGAGAGAGCGTCCTCGCCTTCCGACTCCGAGGCGCCTGCGTTGTCCTGCGGGTCACGCGCCGCAGCGAGGTCGGCGCCAAGTGGACTCTCTGCGAGGCCCACGAGCATGCGGAGCCGTGTTCGCGCGATGGACTCTTCGTGCACACCACGACCCGCAAGCTCCGTCGCTGCGAGAGACTCTGCCTTGACGAGATCTGCTTCGAGCGCGCTGACATCACCCGTCCGCAATCGTGACGACGCCAGCACAGCTGTCGCTCGTACGATTTCGTCGACACGCGAGCGAAGAGCACGACGAAGGCGGGCGGCGTGAAGCTCGCTCCATGCAATGCGCACGTCGCGAACGAAGTCGAGGCCACTTTGAACGAGAGAACGTGCGACGCGTTCGACGTCCAGCTTGGCCACGGCGACGCGCCACGGACGCTGCAGGAGCGCGGACACCGGATAGGCTGCCGACAGCTCGAGCTGACGTGTGCTCACCGGGAACAAGAACGAGAGCGTTGGATTGGGAAGCGCACCGGCGTCGGCGAGGTCCGCACGGGAAATGCCCAGCTGCGCGAGGTCGGCTTGGAACGGAACGCTGTTCCAGAGGGCGACGCTGACGGCCTCGTCTTCCGTGATGGTGCGAAGACGTTCGCTCGAGACGTCGGGTGGAAGGGATGGGGTGAACCTCGGCGTGCCGCTCGAGGGTCGTGTCGTCTGCTGGCCGACGTCGCCGACGCGATGACCGACTCCGCGCTCGATTTCGGATGTCACCCACGAGCGGTCGTGGGGTGAGCTCGCCGCGCAGGCAGCCAATGGCGCGAGCACGGACAAAATCACGAGGAGAGGCGCGATGGACTCGAGCCACGTCTTTTCTCGTGGATTCTCTCGGGAGAGCTGCATAGCGGATAGGACGCGGCGCCACGCAGGATGCACCCTCGAGCCAAACGGTTGCCAAACGCGATCGCGACAAACGAGGACGCCCCGAGCGCGACAATCGACGGCGATCCCAGCCGTGCTAGCGTTTCGCACGGATGCGAGTGCTCCTCATCGAAGACCATGTCGAGGTGGCGGACCTCGTCTCGCGTGCCCTCGCGAAAGACGGCCATCGTGTCGCGATCGCAAAGAGCGTTCGAGAGGCGAACGAACACATCGCAGACGATGAGCACGACATCGCGATCCTCGATCTTGGCCTCCCCGACGGCGACGGCCTCGAGTGGTGCAGGCGCGTGCGAGGCGAGGGCGCGATGTTTCCGATCCTCGTCTTGACGGCGCAGTCGGCTGTCGCCAAGCGCGTCGAGGGTCTCGATGCAGGCGCCGATGACTTTCTCGCGAAGCCATTCGCCGTCGCAGAGCTTCGTGCCCGTCTGCGTGCCCTTGGCCGCCGCGGTTCCGCGATGATGCAGCGACGGCCGACCACCTTGCAGGTCGACGCCGCACGCCTCGACTTCTCCGCGCGGCGCGCGATGGTTGACGCGCGCGAGGTGCCTCTCACCGGACGGGAGTGGAGCATCGTCGAGCTCCTTGTCTCACGGAACGGCAGGCTCGTCGCACGCTCCGAGATCATGGAGTCGATCTGGGGTGAGTCGTCGCCCGCGATCGAAGACAGCCTCGAGGTGATCGTCGGACGTATTCGAAAGAAGCTCGGAGCGGGGGTCATCCGTACGATTCGGGGCGAAGGTTATGCCGCAGCAACGCCGCTCGATTCGTCGGCGTAGCTCGCTCGTCTCGCGGGTCGCGATCGGCACCGCGCTGGCGGCGAGCGTCGCGGCGCTCGTCGCCGCGACGATCTCGCTGTTCGTCGCCGACCGACTCGTTCAAAACGCCCAAGATCGCCGACTGCAGAGCGCGGCGGAGGTCGTGCTCCGCGAGCTTCCGTCGGCTGGCAGCGCGGCGTTGAAGAGCGCGATCGCGGAGGAAGAAGCCGAGCTCGCGCCCGAGTCCATTCGCCTCTCCGTTCATGACGGTCTTTCCGGTCCGCTCCTCGGAGGTGAAGCGATGACGCCGGTCCTGATTGAGCCGGACACGTGTGCGTCGACGAGTCGCGATCGCGCATGTGCTCGATACTCGGAGGCGACGCACCTCTATGTCGTCGTGTCGACCGCACGCCCCCCTCACGACGTGATCCTGCTCGCCGTCTCGACGGTCGTCGCGGTGATCGCGGCGGCGTTGAGCGCCGCGTTCGTGGCGAGGCGCACAGCTCGATGGGCGCTCGATCCGCTCATACGGCTCAGTGACTCGCTCGAGCACGTCAACGCGCTCATCCCCGACACGAAGGGAGGTGGCGGTCAGCCGAACCTACGAATGGAGCCGAAGATCGCAGAACGCGCGAGCGCGGCCGTGGACGAGACCACGTCATCGTGCAGCGAGGTCGAAGCGCTGCGCAACGCTCTAGGGGCTCTCCTTGCTCGGCTCGGCGCATCGCTCGATGCGGCACGCCAATTCTCGGCTGACGCGGCGCACGAGCTGCGCACACCACTTACGGTCATCCGGGGCGAGCTCGATCTCCTGGCGGAGTCGAGCTCCGACCTCGACGAAGCAACGCGCGCTTCGCTCGAGAGGCTCCGGTCGCGTGTGCTCGCGCTGACGAAGCTCGTTGAACGTCTCCTGGTGCTCTCGACGACCTCCGAGCGAGCGAGCCAGCACCACGTCGTGGTCTCGCTCGAAGAAGCTGTTCGCGATGTCGTCGGGAAGCTCCCAGACCCGCTCCGAGCGCGTGTTCGAATTCATGCGGAGTCACCTGGGATCGTGCGTGGAGACGAGTCTCTGCTCGCGGCACTACTCGAGAACGCGATCGACAACGCTCTCAAGTTCTCAGGAGAGGCGAGCATGGTCGAGGTTCTCGTCCGAGAGGTCTCGTCCGCTGCGCGATCACGCGTCGAGCTCGAGATTCTCGACGACGGGCCGGGGATCGCGGAGGCCGAGGGCGAACGTGTCTTCGAGCCGTTTTATCGCACCTCCGACTCGCGCGCGCGCAACACACCAGGGCACGGAATTGGGCTGGCGCTCATCGCTCAAATCGCAGCGGCACACGACGGCGAGGCACGGTTCGTCGGACGCCAGGACGCGAGCCGAGGAGCCCACGCAAGCCGAGGAGCCTGCCTCCGCATCTCGCTCCCCGGATGGGTAGCCTCGCCAAGCGAAGAGGGAGGTCGAGCGGGTTAGCTTCCTTGCGTTGAATGATCAGAAATCGTTCCAGAGCACCCAGTTGCCGGTCGCCCAGTTGTCGTTCTGATCTTTGAACGCGCCGAGGTACTTCGCGTTCGGATCGAAGAAGCCGTCGTTCGGCGGCGTCGCGGCGAGCGGCGAGCCAGCGCCGGTCGACGTCGCGCCGATCGGACCGGAGGCCGCGAACCGAGGAGACTTCGGATCGAAGCATTTCGGGATCGCGGGATTCGCTTCCGAGTTGTTGTTCGCGGCCGACTTCCACCACGCGTTCTCGTCGAAGGCGTTGTCGTCGTCGAAGAACGGATCCTTCGTCGTCGCGGGTGGCGGCGCCGTCTCGTTGTAGGCCACGTTCGCGGCGACGTTCTGGTAGGCGAGCGAGTTACGAAACTCGATGCCGGTCCCCGCGTCGCTCGAGCCGAGCGCGACGTCCGCCGCGATGGTCGTGCCGCGAAGGTCCACCGTCGCTTCCCAGCCCATGAAGATGCTGTTGATGACGTGGAAGTGGGTGAACGAGTCGCCGCGAATGCCGTACTGCTGGTTGTCGCGCACCGTCGTCGGGAGTGAGTTCTGTCCGCAGAACGTCCCGTTGTAGATGAACGGATTGCTGATCGGCGCCGTGTTGCCGCTTCGACCTTGGAGGCCGTTGCTGTTGTTGTCGATCAGCGGCCGTCCCTGGACGACGATGAACTGCACTTTGCCGACCCACCCGTTCTCCCAGGCGATGCCATCATCGAACGGGTACTGGCAGAGCATGTGCTTGATGTTGACGGTGCCGCCGATGATCTCGACGCAGTCGTCGCCGGGGAAGCGGAACATCACGTGATCGATCACGGTCTGATCGCCGACACCTGCGAGATCGAGTGACACGCCGTCTTGTCCGGCGGGGAACTTCGCGCCGCCATACTCGATGCGCACGTACTCGAGCCGGCCGCTGTCGTTGTTCGGCTTCGAGCCGCCAAAGTCGCCCCACGGTCCGAGGCCCGGCTTGTTGCCCTTGCCGCCCGCGATGTTCACGGGCGCTTCACCGAGGACGAAGATGCCGCCCCAGTCGCCTGCCTTTGCGCCGGCGTCGGGATCGGAGGGCTGCGGGCCTCGCTTCTTGCTGCTCGTGAAGATGACCGGTTTGTCGGCCGTACCGACGGCGACGATGCGCGCGCCCGGCGTGATGATGAGCGTGCCTTGCACGTTCGTGACGGGCTCGACGTCGACCGAGCCATAGACGGTCGTGCCTGCGGTGACCGTGAGCGTGAACGGTTGCTTGATCGCGACGCGACCGACGAGGAGGTAGTCCTTGTCGCACTTCAGCGTGAGGTTCTCTTCGATGTCACCCTTGAGCTCGACGACGGGCTTGTTGGTCGAGAGGCACGGATCGCCCGACGGCGGACCGGTGTCGACGTCCGATCCGCTGTCTTGGTTCGTGACGTTCGAGTCCGTTCCCGAGTCGACTTGCGCGTTGCCGATGCGGCACTCGGACTCCTCACAGACCGTCCCTGGATACTTGGCGCAGTCTGCGTTCGTCGCGCAGCTGAGGGGCTCCTTCGTGAGAAGGAACGTGCAAGACGCGGCGAACAGTCCGATGACAGCAAGGAGGAGGGTGAACGCGTTCCTTAGGCGACGCGTTCGCTTCTCGAGTTGGGTCGTGCTCATTCTCTTCGTCTCTCGCTTTGCGGATGACCGAAGGTCGAGACTACGTTGAATTGAGCCCGTCGATCGCGTTTATGGCGACTACCACGTTAAACCCAAAGAGGTCATCGCGTGTCGTAGCGACTGAAGTAAAACCAATACGTAAGTGTAACGGATTCAATACACCGTTAGGCCCGCGCCCGCGTTGGGGGCTCTTCGCTCATGAGGGAGGAGGGATCGCGATAGCTCTCGGCAATGAGGTTGAGTCGTTTGAGCGCGTCGTAAATCTCTTTGCGGCTCTTCTTGGCGAGCTTCGAGGCGAAGGTCACATTGCCGTTCGAGACGCGCATCAGTTGATCGTAATACTGCGTCTCGAAGGCCGTCTTCGCGTTGCGATACGACGATATCGTCGAGACGCGGACGTTCGTCGTTCCGCCGTCGCCGTTCCGTGTCGGCGAGGACAGCGCGATGTGGTCGGCGTCGATCGGATTGCCGACGACGAACGCGCGCTCGAGCGTGTTGATCAGCTCACGCACGTTGCCTTGCCACGAATGGCGAACGAGCTTCTCGAGCGCGTCGGGCGTGAGCTTGGGGACGGGGCGTCGCTCGCGCGTGGCGATGAGCGCGAGATGATGTTGAACGAGCGCGGGGATGTCTTCGGGGCGCTCGCGGAGCGGTGGAAGCCTCACGCTGAACACCCGCAGGCGATAGAGCAGGTCTTCGCGAAAGAGCCCTTTGCTCACCTCGTCGTCGAGGTCGCGATTCGTCGCGCAGACCACGCGCGTGTTGATCTTGCGAGGTTCGTTTGCGCCGAGTCGCGTGACCTCACCCGTCTCGAGGACGCGCAGCAGCTTCGGCTGAAGCGCCAGGGGAAGCTCGCCGATTTCATCGAGGAAAAGCGTGCCTTCGGTGGCGCTCTCGAAGGCACCTGCGCGTGACGAGACCGCGCCGGTGAAGGCCCCGCGTTGGTAGCCAAACAGCTCCGCCTCGAACAACGTCGGCGGGATCGCCGCGCAGTTGATCGCGATGAACGGAGCGTGCGCACGAGGTCCACCGAAATGGACAGCGCGCGCGACGAGCTCTTTGCCGCTCCCGCTCTCTCCGGTCACGAGGACCGAGGCCGACGACGACGCGATACGCTCGAGCGATTGGCGCAGCTGGAGCATCTGCCGGCTGTTTCCGACGATCACGTCGGTCTTTCGTCGCCATGAGAGCGGCGCCGGCTCGTCCTCGTCGTTGTCCTTGTTCTCTCGCGGGAGCTCGGCGAGGAGCGTACGAAGGAGGTTTGGTGAGGAGAGATCGCGAACCCAGCAATCGGGGCGCGCGAGCGAGCAAGGATCGGAGCCGACGACGATGAGCGGTACGCCATCGTCGCGGAGCGCGAGCGCGGTCTGAAGCGTCAGCGCGTTCTCGCCCGTCCGCGCGAGCATCACGTATCCGACCGCCTGCGCGCGGACGCGCCGGAGTGCCTCGACGTCGGGCCACCGAAGCGTCACGACGTCCCAATGTCCCAAGGCGCGGACGGCCTGCGTGAGCGCGTCGAGATCGGAGCTCCCGTCGTCCGCAAATCCACAGACAGCGACGCACTGTCGAGCCGTCGTCATTGACCACCACACGAGAAGACCACGCTCGGATTTTCATCCAGCGTGTGAGGGAGTCAACTCGGATCTGCCTACAAAATAGGAACGTTGTGATGCGCAACACCGCGGAGAGATGTTGTGTTTCGCAATTGCATTTTGCGACGTATGCACGTGGATGCAGGAATACGGATGCATGCGACGCGACTTGGGATCGCTGGATGGATTTCCATACGGCGCGGGTGAGCGTTCTCGAGGTTTTGCTCGTGATGTTGGCGAGTTACCTTTCCGAGCTCGGCCAGATCGACGAGAAACACTGGAAATAAAGCGTCAAAACGATGACGTGTATGAAAACCGTAACGCCATCCCGATGCGCACACTATGGGTTCAGCTCGTGTTTTTCACGTTTTCCACGCGAAAGAGGAATCTGGCACGGCTCGCGCTTGGAGAGCGCCACCTAGCGAGCGTTCTGATCACGCCGCACGAAGGAAGAAGGAGAGCCGTATGCGCAAACCGGGAAATGTGTCGTTGGTTGCAGTTCTCGTAGGGAGCTTGCCCATCCTGGCGGCATGTAGCAGTGCAACGTCTGCAGACGAGGCCACCGGTCAAACGGCATCCGCTCTCGGTGGTGATCCGACGCTGAACCTTTTGGGCACGTACCAGAAGCCTACGACAAGGGCACGAAGCGCCTCTTCAGCGTGAACTCGACCTCGTCGCCTCCGAAGATCGAGGTCGTCGACATTGCGAACCCGGCGGCGCCCGTCTCGGTGGGAGGGCTCTTGCAACCGACGCTCGGTGTCCCCAACAGCGTGACCGTTCACAAGGGGCTCGTCGCGACGGCGTGGGAGGCGACGAATCGTCAACAGAACGGCCGCGTCGTCTTCTACGACGCATCGACGCTCGCAGAGCTCGGTTCGGTCGAGGTCGGCGCTGTGCCCGACATGGTCACGTTCACGAAAAAGGGCGACAAGGTGCTCGTCGCCAACGAAGCGGAGCCGGCGGAGAACTACGTCGTCGATCCCGAGGGCTCGGTCACGATCATCGACGTCGACGAGCACCATCACCACTACTCGTTCAGCGGCACGACCGTCCGCTTCACCGACAGCACGCCGCTCGTCAACCCGGAGAGCATCCGCGTCTTCGGTGGCGGCGGCTCGTTTGGCCCGCCTTCGACGCGCGCGCAGGACTTCGAGCCCGAGTACATCACCGTCTCGGATGACGGCAAGACCGCGTGGGTCACGCTTCAAGAGAACAACGCGATCGCCGTCCTCGACGTGAAGAAGAAGAAGTTCACGAAGGTGGTCGGCCTTGGCCTGAAGGACCACTCGCTTCCGGGCAACGGCCTCGACGCGAGCGATCGCGACAACATCCTCGGCAACATCAAGACCTACCCGATCAAGGGCATGTACATGCCGGACTCGATCGGTCACTTCAAGTCACGCGGTCGCGACTACCTCATCATGGCGAACGAAGGTGATGCTCGTGAGTGGGGGAGCTTCGTCGAAGAGGCGCGCATCGCCTCGCTCATCCCGCCGAAGGACGCGAACGGCAACTATGTCGCGACGCCAGGCAAGCTCCGTCCTGACCATCCCGTCATCACGCAGAACCTCTTCGGCAACGCGGACCTCGGCCGCTTGAACGCCACCACGCGCGGCGTCCCGACCGACGCGAACGGCGTCATCCAAGACGTCTGGGTGTTCGGCGGGCGCTCGTTCACGATCCGTGATGCCAACGCGGGTCTCGTCTACGACAGCGGCGATCAGATCGAGCAGCTGATGTCCGTCTACAACCCGGGCTTTCAGAACTCCGATCAGACGGTTCCGCCCGCTCCTGACTCACGAAGCGACAACAAGGGGCCTGAGCCGGAAGGCATCGCGGTCGCGAAGATCTGCGGCACGAACTACGGCTTCATTGGCCTCGAGCGCATCGGTGGCGCGCTCATGTACGACCTGACCAACCCAGCGGCGCCGCGCTTTCTCCAATACGTCAACAACCGCAACTTCGCTGGCACCACGGCGGCGACCGGCGGCGATCGCGGACCGGAGGGCTTGATGGTCATCGCGGCCAAGGACAGCCCCACACGTAAGCCCATCCTCGTCATCTCGAACGAGATCAGTGGCTCGGCGTCCTTCTACCAGGTCGACGGTGGCTGCGGCTGCGACCACGACGACGACGACGATCACGACGACTGATTCGTTTTCTCCGTCCTGACATCCCACGGCGCCGCTTCCTCGACGGGAAGCGGCGCTTTTCGTTTGCCCTCTTGTTCGTCCGAGGTCGTCCCGGCGCTCCGCGCAGCTTGTTCGGCGCAGAGCTTCGCCACGAGCTCGCCTCGGGAGCTGACGCCCAGCTTGCGGTAGCTTGACGCGAGTTGATTCGCGATCGTGCGCGTGGACCGCCCTCGACGCCGCGCGATCTCCGCCGACGAGAGCCCTGTCAACATCAAGACGAGGACCCGTCTCTCCTCGGAGCTCAGCGCTAGCGAGTCGAGCGCTTGAAGTGGCTCGAGGGCGACGATTGCGAGCCGCCCGCTTAGACGAGCTCCACGCATCAGCTCAACCTCGTCGACTCGGCTTGATGTAGCTCAGGTAATCGGTGCGGTTGCGGAACTGAAGCTTTCGAAACACCTCTGCCAGGCGCTCGCTTACCGTGGACTCGGCGAGCCCCAACTCGATCGCGATGTGTTTGTTGGATCGACCTTCGTCTACGAGCTCGAGGATGCGAGCGTCCTTGTCCATCAGCGCGAGTCGAGGATGGGCCTCCGCTCTGGCGAGGAGCAGGTAACGTTTCCCGTCGCGTTCGATTCGTTCGATCACCGACCACTCTCCTGCGATGAGCTCACGCCACAGGGCCTCGCCCTCAGGGCCCTGGTCGACGTCGCGACGCGAGGCCTCGAGCTCCCGCACGGCTGCGGCCAAAACCTGTCGGCTCTTCTTCGCGAACGCGGTCTCGGCGTGAAGGAGCCTGCCGTCTGGGGTGATGATCGCGTCGGCGTTGTCGCTGCAGATCTCGGAGAGGCGTGCATGTACCGTCGTCGTGAGGTGACGGCGCATCTTCAGGAGCAAACGTGACTGCCTCGTGTCGTAGCCTGCATCCGTGAGCAAGCTGCAGAGAATGCCGAATCCGTACGAGCCGTGGAACGCCACGCCGAGAGCGTCTGCCCATCGAGTCTCGCCTACGTGCCGCGAGGCGCGGTCCCACCTCGCGATGCCACGCAACGAAGATCTCCCGATCGTGTGGCTTGCCCGTGCGACCGCAAACGGCAAGAACGGTCCAGGCTCTTCATCCGGCGCCGCGTGCCAATCCGTCGCCGCCAGAAAAGGCTTCATCGCGCCGACGGCAGCGCCTCGATTAGCATAGCCAGTGTCGTAGTGCGTCGTGGTGTCGAACGTGCAAAGAGCCACGCCGTGTCCACCTGCGCGTAGGAAGAGTGGCTCGGCAGCTGCCGCGACCCCCTCGAGCCACCCGTCGATCGTGGGTGCATCAGCAATACATGCTTCGGCGAAGCGACCCAGAGGTGACGGCATGCGAGAAGGATATCGAACCGTGTGCGGCACCGAGGATAGTCAATTCTTCGGAATGCACATCGAGACGGAAAAGTAGATAGAGGAGCGACGGACGAGCAGCAGCGACACTCCGAAGAATTGACCAAGGACGATGAGCGGTTCCCCGGCTAGCGAATGCAAAGGGGGTATCATCGTCAATGAAGGGTCAAACGAGACGAAGTGGATGGCGTCGAGTCGTAGAGGGCGGCGCGATCGTCCTGGCGGTGGTGGCGACGCTCGTAGGCTTTCATCGCCGCGCGGGCGTGCGGCGATCGGACGGACTCGAACTTCCGTCGGCGGTGACACCACGCGAGACGCGAATCGTCGTGGCGTTCGTTCGGCAGGTCCTTCTCCGTCCCGCCCTCCACGAATGGCTCTTGCTCCTTTACGTCGGTGGTCTTCTCGTGGCCGTCCATCACGTGCAGGGCGAAGGCGCTCTTCGTGCGGAGATCATGCTTGCCATGGATCTCGCGCTGCTCGCCGCTGCGATCGGCGTCGTGCGCGGCGGGCTCGTCGAGAATCGGTTCATCGTCGCGATCGTCAGTCGGGTCGTCGTCGTGTTCGGGATCCTTGGCAGCTTCTTTCAGCTCGACGTCATCCTGCCGGCGGCGCGCCTCGGGACGGTGGACGACGCGCTCTTCGCGCTCGACCTTCGCCTCGTTGGGGTGGAGCCCGCGTTGCTGTTCGACCGATGGGTGTCGCCGGCGACGACGGAGTGGTTCTCGTTCTTCTACTTCAGCTACTTCGTTCTCCTCGCTGCGCACGTCTTGCCGTTCGTGCTGCTTGAGCGCCGGCTCCGGCTGGTCGGTGAATTCGCGCTCGGGCTCACGCTGGTGTACTGCATCGGGCAGCTCACGTACGTGCTCGTGCCTGGCTTTGGTCCGTATCGGGTGCTGGCCTTCGAGCACGAGCTCACCGGCACCCGCTGGTGGCCGCTCGTTCTGGCGGGCGCTGCATCGGTGAACGAGACGAGTCGAACGGACATCTTCCCGAGCCTCCACACGGCGGGGCCCGTGTTTCTCACGGTGTTTTCGTTCCGGCACCGATCCTCGGTGCCCTTTCGTTACAGCTGGCCCATCGTCGGGCTGTTTGCGACGCAGATCGTGATCGCGACGATGTTCCTTCGCTGGCACTACCTGATCGACGTGGTCGCCGGAGCCGTCCTCGCCGTCACCGCGGCCTACCTCGCGAAGAGCGCAGTCGGGGAGGAGGCGCGGCGTGCTTCGCGCGGCTTGCCTCCGGTCTGGACTCACCTCGAGTGGGGTGATCTGGCGGCGGCGCGACCACGGCGATCACGACGGGGGATCGCGGCTTCCCCTCGCCAACGCTGACACCCAAGGCGCTGCTTCCGACGGAATGCGTCGCGGCTCGTGTTTGTGCTCACGCGCGTGATCCAAATGCCGCGGGTCGATCCACACCAAGGGTTCCGGTCGTGCTTCGTGATGAGCTCCCGTCGACACCAAGGCGTGCTTTGCGGTCTTGCGTTCGCAGGCGCTTTTGCGTGCTCGTTTGCGATGGGCGGAGCCGCGTGCTCGGCTTCGCATCCGGGCGAGGGCGGAGGAGTGAGCGGAGACGCGGCGAGCAACGCCACATGCCAGCTCTGCGTGATCGACACGGACTGCGACGGCGGCGTCTGCGCGCAGCTCGGCGGTGACTCCTACTGCGTCGCGCCTTGCGGTGTTGATGGTGGTGAAGGCGCGGCGTGCCCGCGAGCGGACGACACCTGCAGCGCGGTCACCACCGTCGATGGGACGCAGGCCACCGTCTGCGTGCCCGCACCTTCGTCGTCCAGCGCGTGCGGCGCGGGCGTGACGACGCCACCCACGAGCGCGCCGCCCCCGACGAGCACGTGCGGGACGCTCGTGGGGCCCGACGTCACCGCGTCATGCCGTTCGTGTGGCTCACGCCCGTGCCAAGCCAACGGCTGCTACGGCGGATGGTGGTGCAATACGGCGAACAGCCGCTGCCAGTCGCCACCGAGCGGCAGCCAATGCGCCAGCGGCGACGGTGGCGCGCTGCACGTCGACGCGAGCGCCCCGGTGGGAACGATCACGGCGAACGGCGGGAGCGTGTCGCGCCTCTATTTCGCGGTCGTCGGCGATACGCGGCCACCCGCCATCAACGACACACCGGGATATCCGACTCGAATCATCGATACGATTTACACCGATATCGATCAAAGTACGCCGAAGCCCTCATTTGTCGTCTCGACGGGCGATTATGTATTTGCCAGTCCGAATGGATCGAATGCGGCCGCCCAATTCGATTTGTACCTCGCGGCCCGCAATCGTTTTGCCGGGGTCGTATTCCCGGCGCTGGGCAACCACGAATGTACGGGAGCGGTGACGTCGAATTGCGGGGCAGGCAATGCCGATGGGCAGACGCAGAATTACACGGCGTTCCTGCAGAGACTGCTCGCGCCGATCGGCAAGACGAGCCCCAATTACGTGATTGAGGTGAACGCCTCGGACGGCTCGTGGACGAGCAAGCTCGTCTTCATCGCAGGGAATGCTTGGAGCGCAGGGGACGAGTCGTGGCTCGAAGCCGCTCTCTCGAAGCCGACGACGTACACGTTCATCGTTCGCCACGAGCCAAAGAACGCTTATCAGGCTCCCGGATGCGCGGCCTCCGAGCCGATCATGGCTCGTCATCCTTACACCCTCGCGATCGTCGGGCACACGCACACGTATGGGCGAACGGGGAAGCGTCAAGTGACGATGGGCAATGGCGGCGCGCCGCTCGTCTCGGGGACCAATTACGGTTACGGCATCGTTCAGCAGCGGAGCGATGGTGACATTCAGGTCGACATGATCGACTACGCCACCGGTCAATTTGATATGGGATTCCGGTTCGCGCTCCATCCCGACGGCAGCGATGCGCCCTGATCGCCGGATCGTCGCGGCCGTCGCGACCGGCGTGCTCTGCGGGCTCCTCACCGGTGCACGCGCGTCGGCTGTTCATCGCTCGGGCCTCGCCGGAAAAGGCCACGAGGCGACGGTGACGTCGCTCGACGTCCCGCGCGGCGACGGCGTGTTGGCGAAGACAGCGGACGACACGTTCGACGATCCGCAGTGGATCGCGGCGGCGCGGAGCGGTCCCTTCACGACGCTGGGCGCGATGGCTCGCCCTTACTCGGACGCGCGCCTCCTGCATCGAGACGGCAAGCTCCTCCTCATGCTGTATGCCGCCGACGAGGACATTCGCTTTGGCGTCGCGACGCCCGGCGCAGAAGAAGACGCCTTTCGCGTCACCCTCCTCGACGAGCACGACGTCATGCACGTGATCACGGTGTCGGCCGCCGGCGTCGTACGGGACGAGTCCCCACGAGCGAGTGGCGCGATCGAGCCTCTCGACCCGACCGCTGCGATCGATCGCGACGGCACGCCGAACGACCCGTCGGATCAGGATGAGGAGTGGGTGGTCGCGCTGGCGATCCCGCTCGCGACGCGCGGCGACGCGCCACGCACCGCTCGGATCGCGATCGAGCGATGCGACGCCGTGCGGCAGCCGTCTCCACGACGCGTCTGCGCGCGATGGCCCGAACGGTCGTTCGCGCGTCTCGTCTTGCGCTGAGCGGCGTCGACGACGCTTCGCGCGTCGCGCGCTGGCGCGAGAGACGCGGTCGCGGTGCATCGCTTGCGCGTGCATTTCTTTTTTTCGCTGTCGATGACCGGGAAACGCGGTCCGAATGCACAGGTCAACGTCGCGATGGATGTGCAAAGCGGACGGAGTCGGCGCGTCATCGTCCAAGGCGGCGCGATCCTCCTCGCGCTCGCCTCGACGCTCGTCGGCTTTCATCGCCGCTCACGTTGGGCGGATGTGCCCGCGCATCCATCGGCGTCGACGCCACGCGAGACGCGCATCGCCGTGGCCTTCGCCCAGCAGGTGTTTCACCGGCCTGCGATCCACGAATGGGTGCTCCTCCTCTACCTCACCGGTTTGCTCGGCGCGGTCCATCACGCGCAGGGCGAGGGGGCCGCTCGCGCGGAGGTGACGCTCGCGATCGATCTCGCCCTGCTCACCTCCGCGATCGCCGCCGTGCGCAGCGGTCTCATCGAGAATCGCTTCGTCGTCGCGATGATCAGCCGGCTCGTCGTCGTCTTTGGGATCCTCGGCAGCTTCTTTCAGCTCGACGTGATCCTGCCCGCCGCGCGACTCGGGACGGTGGATGACGCGCTCTTCGCCCTCGACCTTCGGCTCTTCGGCGTCGAGCCGGCGCTCGCGTTCGACCGCTGGGTCTCGCCGGTGACGACGGAGTGGTTCTCGTTCTTCTACTTCAGTTATTTCGTGCTCCTTGCGGTTCACGTCCTGCCTTTCGTGCTGATCGAGAAGAGGGTGCGCCTCGTCGGCGAATTCGCGCTTGGGCTGACGCTCGTTTACTGCATTGGGCAGCTCACCTATGTGCTCGTGCCAGGCTTTGGCCCTTATGAGGCATTGGTCTTCGAGCATCCTCTCGACGGCGATCGCTGGTGGCCGCTCGTGCAAGCGGGAGCGGCGTCCGTGCACGAGACGAGTCGAACGGATATCTTTCCGAGTCTCCATACGGGCGGGCCTGTCTTTCTCACCGTCTTCTCGTTCCGCCATCGAGCCTTCGCGCCGTTCCGGTACACGTGGCCGATCGTCGGGCTCTTTGCGACGCAAATCATGATCGCGACGATGTTCTTGCGCTGGCACTACTTGGTAGATGTCATCGCCGGCTGCATCCTCGCGGTCTCCGCAGCCTATCTTGCCAAAGCTGCAGTCGGCGAAGAGTCGCGCCGCGCGGCGCGAGGCCATCGCCCGGTGTGGACACCGCTCGCGTGGAGTGATCTGGCCTCGCCGTTCGCGAGCGCGCAGCGTTCGCGGACCACCTCGAAGGTCGAGGTCAAAGACGATGTCATCCGATGACGCGCGTGAAGCTCCTCGTGCCTTGTGCGCTGGCGTTCGCGCTCAGCACGTGCTCGTCGACGACGACGCGTGCGCTGCCGCCGTGTGAGCCAGATACGCCACTCACGGTCTCGACCGCCGGTGCGACGGTGGTCGCGGTGGGAGACGTCGCCGACTGCGCGGGCGGACGGCAAATGGACGTCGCCGCGAGCATCGCACGGATCGCGCCGAACGCGGTCTTCGCGCTTGGCGATCTCGCGTATCCCAATGGCTCGATGGACGACTACTTGGACTGTTACGCGCCGAGCTTCGGCCGCTTTCGCGACATCACGCGTCCGGTCGTCGGGAATCACGAGTACCACACGCCCCATGCGGGCGCGTATTACGCCTATTTCTGCGGAGTGGCCGGCGCGTCCTTCGACGGTTGGTACAGCTTCGATCTCGGAGCGTGGCACGTCGTCGCCCTCAATAGCGTATGCGGTCAGGATCTCGACGTGACCTCCGACGTCGCGACCGACTTTGGTGGTTGTGGCGAGGGCTCTCGGCAGATGACGTGGCTCCGCGCCGATCTCGAGGCGCACCAGGGGCGATGCACGATCGCGATGTGGCACCACCCGCGCTGGAGCTCGAGCTCCGAAGGAGCGAGCCCGATCGTCGATCCGCTCTGGCGGTTGCTCGTCCACTACGGCGTCGACATAGCGCTCCACGGACACGCGCACGACTACCAGCGTTTCCCGCCGCTCGACGAGATCGGCGCGCGAGACGACGAGCGCGGCGTACGTGCCTTCGTGGTGGGGACCGGTGGATCGCCGCTCTCCTCGTTCGACAGTGACGCTCGAATTCGAAGCGAGGTACGAGACAACACCTCCCACGGTGTCTTGCGCCTCGACCTCCGTGAGCATGACTACACGTGGGCGTTCATCCCGATGGAGGGCGACGGATTTCACGATGAAGGACAGGCACGATGCCACCATTGATGGCTTTACGAGGTAGCGCCGTTGCATGCGTTCTCCTCGCGGCGAGCGTGGCGTCGGCCGGCGAGGCCCCAAATGCCTCACCATCCACGTCGACGAGCGCTCAGGAGGGGCGCTTTCGTGCCTCGCTTCGAGCGGGATATGGAACCGTGTTTACGACGGGACTGTCGTATTTGGGCGCGGGAGCGGGGCTCTCGATCGCGTATGCGATCACGCCATCATGGGTCGCCGACGCGACGGTACTTGGTAGTCAGGGCGAGTCGATTCGCGCCTCCAATCAAGGAAACGGCGGCTTCGTGTATCAGTCTTCTTATTCGTCGATTCAATCGACCTTGGGAGCGGCCTACACCGGCCGCATGGGCCCGCTCCGGATTCGTCCCGGCGTGCGCGCGGGGCTGAGCTTCCTCGACGGACGAACCAAGCTTGGGGCGTCGACGATGCGTGACGAGCACAGGCTTCCCATCGTCGGGCCCCATCTCGAGATCACCCTACGTCTCTTCTCGCGATTCGAGATGGGCCTCGACGCGGAGGCGTTCTTTCTCCCCACGTGGGTCGCTGCGCCGACGGCAGGGCTTTATGGCGTCGCGGGCGCCGTGTTCTGAGGGCCACCCCTTTGAACGTCGATCTCTGAACGTCAAGAATCCGCCCTCGCCGACCCGTTCGTGATCGGTGGATGCGGAGCTGGCCGCTTCACCGGGAGGGTGGCGCGAAGCTCGCGCATCTGACGGGAGCGCACGGCCGCGATGGGCTCGAGCGCGTCACGCACGGCCTTCCACGTGTCGGGCTGGCCGGCGCGAGCGAGGCAGAGCAGCTGGTACGTGTATTCTGCAATGGCGTCGGTGAGCGCGATGCGCGCGGCGCCTTGGTCGTTCTCGTCGTTGTCGACTTGAACGGAGTCCATGACGCCGATCGCCTTGCCGTATTCGGAGTGGTGATGGAGGACCTCGTCGAGGAACGCCTGGCCGGCGAAGGTCCGCGCCGCGTCGAGCAAGTCTTCGCGTTTGAGCGAGTCGATGCGCGCGCCGATCTGGGCGAACTCGGCGAGGTAGTTCAGCTTCAAGATCGACAGGTCGTGCACGATCGCGTGAACCTTCGAGGCGAGCGCGGCGTCGGGGAAGCGGTCGATCGGCAGCTCGGACCAATCCTGAATGCGTCGAACGAACGTCGCCCAGGCGCGGTCCATCGCGACGTCGAACGGCCGTGCGTCGGCCGACAGCTCCTGCGACGTCGACGGGGAACGCGCGAGCACCTCCTTCGCGCGGTCCCGTGCCTTCGTGAGATGAAGGGCGTCCTCCGTGATCGCGGGCGGCGCGCCCTTCAGGATCGGCGTCGACTCGAGCAGCGCATCGGCGAGGGCGACCGCCTCGGCGAGATCCATGAGCGGGATCTCGTACGGCTCGCGATCGAAGCGCTCGCGGTGCTCGCCGTTCGACGCGGATGTGGCCGCCTTCGAGGCTCTGCCGGTCACGTTCGTCTTCACGGCCCGCTTCGCTCCCGGCTTCGCCTTCGCGCTCGCTTTCGCCTTCGCCTTCGCCTTCGCCTTGGTTTTCGCCGCGGGCTTCTTCTTGGACGCCATGCGCCGATGGTCCCCGGCTTGGGGCTTGCGCGCAAGGATCACCGGAGGCTACGGTCAAGACATGTCGTCTCAACCCGCGGCCGTGCCCTGCACGAATTGCGGCGCGCCTATGAATCCGCAGGGCGACGCGCGGACGTACATCTGCGCGTTCTGCAACACGAAGGTGCTCGTCGCGATCGAAGGCCATCAAATCGCGGCGGGAATGCGCCTCGATCTGACCAACATCGACGCGTTCCTTGGCCAGCTCGCGAACACCCTCCACGCGGGATACGCGGAGTGCACGCGCATCCAGGCGAACGGGGCGTGGGTGCAGGCGATCGACGTGACCGTCGATCCCGACGGCTTCTCGATCCGGCGCGAAGGGGCGGGGGTTGTCGCGCAACACAAGAAGATGGTGCGCGGCGTGTCGCTCAAGTCGAAGGTCTTGCCGCTCGATCAGTGGGTCGAGCAGCTCACGAAGGCCCTCGCGCGCCAGGCCAGCTCGAACACGCGCGCCGCGTGGGTGCTCGCTCGTCTCACCGGCAACGAGCACACGAACGTCCGAAAATAGGGGCCTCTACCTGACCGTAGTCAGGCGCGACGGAAACACGATAGCGTCGTCGGCTACGCCATGCAGCAGCCGCCTGGAAATCAACCGCCGCCCCAACCGACCCACCCGAACCCTCGGGCGAACATCCAGCACGCGCAGTACAACCACGAGCTCCCGCAGCACGCTCGTGAGCGTCTCGCGAGCATGAGGCAGCACCACTTTTTCACGAGCGACCTCTCGGTCAACGAGTTTCTCCTCGTCAAGGAGGTTGGCTTTCAGCCGCTCGGTCTCGTGATGGGCAGCAGCATCTTCCACGTGGGGTGGCATCCCATCCGCGCGGGGGTGAGCGAGGAGCTGACCACGCTGACGCAGGCGCTCTACCAAGCGCGCGAGCTCGCGATGATGCGCATGGAGGAAGAGGCCGACGCGCTCGGCGCCGACGGCATCGTCGCGGTGCGCCTCACGCTGACGATCCACACGTGGGGCTCGAACGTGATCGAGTTCCTCGCGATCGGCACGGCGGTGAAGAACATCTCCGGTCAGGGCACGTGGCGCGCCTCGAACGGCAAGCCGTTTCAGTCCGACCTCTCCGGACAAGACTTCTGGACGTTGCTCCACGCCGGCTATCGCCCTGTCGGTATGGTGATGGGCAACTGCGTTTATTACGTCGCCCCGCAGATGGCGGGCGGCGGCTGGGGCCAGCAAGGCTGGGGTCAGCAAAACGCGTATCAGCAAAACATGGAGCTCACCGGTCCGACGCAAGCCTTCTATGACGCGCGCGAGCTCGCGATGGAGCGCATGCAGGCGGAGGCGGAAGACCTCGGCGCCGAGGGCATCGTCGGCGTCACCGTCGACGAGAGCAACCATACCTGGGGCGTCAACGTCCTCGAGTTCAGCGCGATCGGCACCGCGGTTATCCCCATTCGCGAGGACCACGAGATCGCAAAGCCGCAGCTGGTCCTATCGGTCAATGGCTAATCGCCAATCGCCCTCGGTGATCACGTCATGAACTACAATCGACGACCACAGCTCGACCTCGTCTCGAGCATGCAGCACGTCGCGCAAGGCGGTATTCCTCTCCGCGCGCAGGAGCGCTTGCTCGAAGAAGCAGGACCGAATCGCCGGCTCTTCACGAGCGACCTCTCCGTCTCCGAGTTCGTGCTCACGCGCGACGTCAAGGTCGATCCCATCGCCCAGGTCATGGGCTCGAGCATCTACCACGTTGGTCAGATCGCCGATTACAAGGGAGAGACCGGCGAGATCACCGTCATCAGCGACGCGCATCGTGAGGCTCGCCGTCGCGCCATCTCGCGTCTCTATCAGGAAGCCGCGTTCGTGCGGGCCGACGCCGTGGTCGGCGCCCATCTCCGCGAGCGCATGATCACGATGGGCGCGCGAGGCAAAGGCGGCGACGACGGCGGCGAGGTGATCGAGTTCACCGTCGTCGGCACCGCGGTGCGCGCGCCGTGGATCACGCATCCGCCCGGACAGCCGGTCATCACCGATCTGTCGGGTCAGGAGCTCTGGGCCCTCGCGCAGGACGGCTACGAGCCGTGCTGCTTCCTCTTCGAGTTCTGCCGTTACCACGTGTGGCACGTCACGCCCGATCAGCAATTCCACGGCGAGATCATCGAGGCCACGCAAGCGATCGAGACCGCGCGGCGGATCGCCGGCCAGAAGATCCAGCGCCAAGCGGCGTCGTTTCAGGCCGAGTTCGTCGTCGGCAGCGACATCCAGCTCAAGGTGCGCGAGGTCCCGTGCGGCTATGGCGAGTGTGAGCGCAATGACCTCGACGTCGACCTGAGCTGGTTCTGCACCGGCATCCGTCGCATCCCGGGCGCGCGCCGCCGGACGAGCGTCGACGTTCCGCCGCTCACGCTCACGCTCACGCCGCTCGGCCGGCGCAAAGGCGACATCATCGAGGCGGGCGACGACGCCGAGGAGATCGAGCGCGCCGCCGAGGACGCCGAGGAAGCGGCGCTCGAGCAGGACGAGGGACGCTGACCGTGGCCAACCATCGAGACCGGCCAGGCCCGCCGCAAGGGCTCCCACAACAAGACCAGTACGTCGACGACACGCCCGTGCTGCCCACGCACGCGCACGAGCGTCTCGCCGACATGAAGGCGCACAAGCTCTTCACGTGCGACCTCTCGATCAACGAGTTTCTCCTCGTTCGTGAGGCGGGCTTCGATCCGCTCGGCCTCGTGATGGGCACGTCGATCTATCAAGTCGTGCCTTACACCCCGCAGCTCCAAAAGGGACAGCCCGGCTGTGAGCTGTACGAGATGACGAAGGCCCTCTACCACGCGCGCGAATTGGCGATGACGCGCATGGAGCAAGAGGCCGAGGAGCTCGGAGGGGACGGCATCATCGGCGTACGCCTGATCGTCAATCTCGACGGTGACCCCCAGCGCATTGCCTGGAAGCAATACCGGCAGTGGCAAGATTGGGCCCACGAACAGGGTTATCCGCGCCGCGTCACGAACCTTGGCTACAACTGGTTTGCGACATGGCAACAAGTGGCTTGGACACAATGGAGTTATTGGTGCCAGCGAATGGGCTGGCCTCCGCAGCCGCCGCCGTGGGGATTGCCGCCCAAGGAAGCCACGTATGCGCTCGGCCAAAACGTGATCGAGTTCATGGCGATCGGTACCGCGGTAAAGCACCGGGGAACCGAGAACTTCAAGAACAAGAAGGGAAAGCCCTTTCAATCCGATTTGTCGGGCCAAGAGTTTTGGACGCTCATCCGCTCTGGCTATCGCCCTGTCGGGTTCGTCATGGGCAATTGCGTT
Organism: Labilithrix sp.; assembly: GCA_044227045.1. Classification (GTDB taxonomy): domain Bacteria; phylum Myxococcota_A; class Polyangia; order Polyangiales; family Polyangiaceae; genus Labilithrix. Next base: position 110,365 of record JBGAFW010000011.1, on the reverse strand, counting down.
TATTACGTCCCGCCGTGGCTCCTTCAGGCGCCAGCGCGGCAAAGCTGCGAGCTCGCCGCTTATACGCATGCGCTCTACGACGCGCGCGAGCTCGCGATCGAGCGCTTGCAATGGGAGGCGGAGGCGCTCGGCGCGACCGGCATCGTCGACGTGACCGTGAGCGAGCAGAGCCACGCGTGGGTGCGGCAATACGTGAACATCGGGAACGCCGCGCTCCAGACGGGTGAAATGATCGAGCTCTTCGTCATCGGCACCGCGGTCGTCCCGATGCCGGAGGCCGACAAGAACCTCCAGACGAAGCTCGTTCACATCGTCAACGATCGGCGCGCCGAGCTCATTCTCGGCGGACGTGAGGAGTAGCCAAGATGAATGTTCAGCCTCCGCCTCAGCAGCCGCGACCCGTCGTTCGCCCGGTGCCCGCCCTCTCGGATCTCTCGGTCACCGAGTTCCTCACGCTCTCGCGCATGGGCTTTCTCCCGCACGGGATCGTCGTCGGCGCGAGCGTGTACGAGGCCGACACGCGAAGCGCCGCGGGACAGGTCGATCTGTGGGGCGCGCTCTTCGGTGGCCAGCCGCTCCAGCAGAACGTCCAAACGCAGGAGGTCGTCGCGCTCAGCGAGGCCGTCCGCGCCGCGCGCGCGCTCGCGATCGAGCGGATGCGCATGCAGGCCGCGCAGGTGATGGCCGACGGAGTCGTCGGGGTTCGCCTCGAGGTCGAACATCACCTCTGGCGCGGCAACCATCAGGTCGCGAAGTTCATCGCGGTGGGCACCGCGATCGGCTTCGATCAAGAGCATGGTCCGGCCGAGATCCGTCATGCGCCGAGCCTTCGCCTCGCCAATGGCTGGCCGTTCACGAGCGATCTGTCCGGCCAAGACTTCGTCGCGCTGCTGCAAGCAGGCTTTCGTCCCGTGACGGTCGCGAGCGGCACCTGCGTCTATCAGCTCAATCTTCAAGAGATGACCCGCTATCGCGGTTACAACGCCGAGATCTCCGAATACACGCGTGCGTTCTTCGACGCGCGCGAGACCGCGATGCAGCGTCTTCAGTATGATCTCTTCTCGTGGTTTCCGGTCGGGCATCCCGATGCGCCGACGGGCATTGTCGGAATGACGGTGAGCGAAGCCGCCCATCGCCCGCAGATGATGGCGGGCCCGAACCGCAACGCGATCATCGCCGGCTCGATGGCGCCGGTCGTCGAGTTCACCGCCGTCGGCACCGCGATCGTCCCGCTCGCGCCGAACGATCCGCGTCGCGCGAAAGAGGTCGTGAAGCCGCTCGTCGTCGTCCCGCTCGATCGCTGAGCGAGCGTTACGCGGTCGCAGGCAGGCGCGCGGTGCCGCGCTTCGTCGTGAGCACCGCGACGTCGCCGTCTTGGGAGAGGAACGGCTCGAGCTGCGTCTGCGCGTGACGTGTCATCTTCGCGTCGAAGGGGCCGCCCTTCGCGCCAGGCTTCACGCGCAGGTAGAGCTCGCCTCGATCGCCGAGGCGAAGCGTGGCGGGATCGAGCGGCTCTTCGGTCGCGTCGCTGAGGACGAGGATGAGATCGTTGTCGCCCGTCTTCTTGATCGCGCGGACGAAGAAGGGAACGTCGTCGACCTTGAAGTAGGTCCAGTCGTAGCCGTTCGTGAGGATGAAGCGCCCGTCGTCGGGATGGCGTGAGATCCACGTATGGAGCGCGGCGGCGAGCTTCGGGTGCTCGACCGCGACGTCGTCGTGGAAGAAACGTCCCTCGCCATCGATGCGGAGGGTGCTCTCACGCGAGCGGCCCTCGGGGGCGGGGAAACGGAAGAACTCCGGATGGTCGCCAGGCTTCATGAGGTTTCTCTCCTCTCACAATGTAAGGCCGGCGGATGGGCCGCAAGCCGGCGCGTTTCCGCTCACGATCGCCGCAGGCGCCCGAATTCGCTGCGAAATAAACGCGTTGCGACCGCCTGGCGAGGCTTGACGCCCGGTCGAATAAACCTATAAGAACTTTCAAAAGATTTTGAAACCTCAGAGAGGAGCCTCTCTTTCTCGTTGGTAACCGAGTCCGGTTTCCCACGCGACGAGCGAGCGCTTGGTGGTGGTCAGCATGTTCGACGGGCTCGGCCGATTCGTAGAAACCCTGGAAACCAAGGGCGAGCTCGTTCGGATCACGCGTGAGGTCGACCCCCATCTCGAGATCGCCGAGATCGCCGACCGGGTGATGAAGGCGGGCGGTCCCGCGCTCCTCTTCGAGCACCCGAAGGGCTCGGCCTTTCCTCTCCTCATCAATGCCTATGGCTCGCGGCGGCGGATGTCGCTCGCGCTCGGGGTCTCCGACCTCGAGGAGCACGCCAAGACGATCGGTGAGCTCGTCCACACGAAGGCTCCCGCGAACGCACGTGCGCTCGCCGACATGGCGCGAAAGCTCCCGGCGCTCGCGAGCGCCGTGCCGACGAAGGTGTCGCGTGCGGCCTGCCAAGAGGTCGTGCTCGAAGGCGACGCGGTCAACCTCGACGCGCTGCCGGTGATGACGACGTGGCCGAAGGACGGCGGACCGTTCTTCACGTTGCCGAACGTCATCACGAAAGATCCCGACACCGGCGCGCGCAACATCGGCATGTACCGGATGCAGCGGATCGATCGACGGACGACCGCGATGCACTGGCAGATCCACAAGACGGGCGCGCGGCACTTTCGGCGCGCGAAGGAGCTCGGCAAGAGGCTCGAGGTGGCGGTCGCCTTCGGCGGTGATCCGGCGCTCACCTACGCCGCGACCGCGCCGCTTCCGGACGGGATCGACGAGTGGATGTTCGCGGGCTTCCTCCGCGGTCGATCGGTCGAGCACGTGCGCTGCAAGACGGTCGATCTCGAGGTGCCTGCCTGCGCGGACTTCGTCCTCGAAGGGTACGTCGATCCGAGCGAGCCCATGTTCGCCGAAGGCCCCTTCGGCGATCACACGGGCTACTACACGCCCGTCGACGCCTTCCCGCGCTTTCACGTCACCGCCCTCACGCATCGCAAGGACGCGATCTATCCGTCGACGCTCGTCGGGCCGCCGCCGATGGAAGACGCCTGGCTCGGCAAGGCCACCGAGCGCCTCTTCTTGCCGCTTCTCCGGATGATGTTCCCCGAGGTCGTCGACATGAACCTTCCGATCGAAGGCGCATTTCACAACCTCGCGATCATCTCGATCAAGAAGCAATACCCGTTTCACGCGTCGCGCATCGCGCATGGGCTCTGGGGCGCGGGGCAGATGTCCTTCACCAAGGTCATCGCGGTCGTCGACGAAGACGTGAACGTGCAGAACACCGGCGAGGTCGCGTGGCGCCTGCTCGCGAACCTCGATCCGAAGCGCGACGTCTCGATGGTCGACGGTCCGGTCGACCAGCTCGATCACGGCGCGAGCCAAGCCTTCTGGGGCGGCAAGATGTGCATCGACGGGACGAAGAAGTGGCCCGAAGAGGGCTACAAGCGCGAATGGCCGGAGGTCTGCACGCAGAGCGCGGAGATCAAGGCGCGCGTCGACGCGATGTGGTCGTCGCTCGGCCTCGGCGAGCGGAGCGGCGCGCAAACGAGAACGCGCGCGACGGAGAGCACGCCAGCGACGACGAAGAAGCCCGAGCCCGAGCTCGCGCGACGCGGCGAGGCTCCGGCGGAGCACGCGAGCGGCAACCGCGCCATGTTCGATCGCATCGCGCCGACGTACGACAAGATGAATCGCCTCATGTCTCTCGGCATCGACAAGCGATGGCGCACGCGCGCGATCGCGCTCCTGCCGAAAGACGCCGTCGACGTGCTCGACCTCTGCGCCGGCACGCTCGACCTCTCGGCGATGATCGAGGAGACGCGGAGCAGCGCGAAGAACATCGTCGCCTGCGACGCCTCCGAGAACATGCTCGCGCTCGGTCGATCGAAGGTCGGCTCGCGCGTGCGCAGCGTGGTCGGCGACGCCCTCGCCCTGCCGTTCGAGGACGCGTCGTTCGACGCGGTCATCTGCGGGTTTGGCGTACGAAACCTCGCTGATCTCCGGCGGGGGCTTCGCGAGGTGAGGCGCGTGCTTCGGCCTCGCGGCACGTTCGTCACCCTCGAGCTGTTCCGGCCTCGCGGCGCAGCGTCGCGCCTCGCGCACAAAGCGGGCCTTCGCTTCGCGCTGCCGGCGCTCGGCGCCGCGATCGCCAAGGACCGGGAGGCCTACGACTACCTCGCCGAGAGCATGGAGGGCTTCATCACGCGTGAAGCCTACGAGCACCTCCTCGTCGAAGAAGGCTTCACCGCCGTGAGCGGCGAGGATCTGACGCTCGGCATGGCGTCGATCGTCGTCTCGGAGACGCGTGAGGCGCGCGAGACCCCAAGGCCCACGAAGAACGGCGCTTCTGCCAGCGCGAACGGAGTCGCCGAATGAGCACGAACGTCGTCGCGACGAGGGGCACGAAGCGCCGCAAGATCGTCGTCGGGATCACCGGCGCGAGCGGCGCGCCTTATGCGAAGCGCTTGCTCGCGTACCTCACGCGCCGCGTCCGCGAGGTCGGCGACGTCGAGGTCGGCGTGTGCCTCTCGGCGACGGCCCCCGAGGTCTGGGCGCTCGAGTGCGGCGGCGATCTTCGCGAGCACATCGAGCTGCCGGTGTACGGCATGCGCGACTACAAGGCGCCGTTCGCGAGCGGCAGCGCCGGGTGGGACGCGATGGCGATCGTGCCCTGCTCGATGGGCACCTGCGCACGCATCGCGCACGGCATCTCCGACACCCTCCTCACGCGCGCCGCCGACGTCATGATCAAGGAGCGACGCTCCCTCGTGATCGTCCCGCGCGAGACGCCGCTCTCGGTGATTCACCTCGAGAACCTGACGGCGCTCGCGCGTGTCGGCGCGACGATCATGCCCGCGATGCCCTCGTTTTACGGGCAACCGCAAGGCGTCGACCAGCTGCTCGACACCGTCGTCGGTCGCGTGCTCGACCATCTCGGTCTCGAGCACGATCTCATCAAGCGTTGGGGCTCGTCCAAAGAGAAGGTGAAAGAGTCATGAACAGCAGTGGCGGTCGCGTCATTGGGCGCTTCCTCGAAGAGGCGATCGAGCGTGCAGGGCTCGGCTCGATCCGAGAGTCGCGTCGTCGTGGCGACCTCGACGCGGTGCGGTCCGTGCTCGAGCGGCTCGGCGAAGACGCGCTCGATCTCCTCACCCTCGGCGCCGTCGCCGACGCGGTGCGCGCCGAGGAGAACGGCGATGTCGTCCGCATCCATCCGCACGGCGCGCAAGACGACGCGCCGCGCGAGGCGCAAGAGGCGGTGACGTGGATCCGCGAGTGCACCAGCGAGCTCGATCTCCTTCGGAAGGTCGCGATCGCGCGCGTGACGGGGCCGCGCGGCTGCCGTGTCGGCGTGGACTGGGGACGGCACGGCCTCGAGCTCGCCCAGGTGGCGCTCGGCTTTGGCGCGACCGATCTGATCGGCCCGATCACGACGAAGGCGGGCCTCGTCATCCACGAAGACGACAAGAAGAAGGTCAAAGGGCTCGGCATGGTCGCCACGAGCGCCCTCAAGCGTCGAGAGATCGCCGCGCTCGTGCAGAACGCCGGTCGCCAATGTGAATTCACCGACGAAGCCGACGGAGACGCCGACGCCCGCGCCAACGCCGGAACAACGCCACGTGCGAGCGAAGAGGCCGCCCATGCTTGATGAGATCCGAAAGAAGCTAGAGAAGAACGAGCGACTCACGTTCGATGACGGCCTCGCGCTCTTTCACGAGCCCGATCTGCTCGCGGTAGGCCAGCTCGCCAACGTGGTGCGTGAAGCGCGCCACGGCGACCGCACCTACTTCAACCGCAACATGCGGATCGAAGTGACGAACGTGTGCGTCGCCTCGTGCCTGTTCTGCTCGTTCGCGAAGCTCGAAGAGCACATGCCGGGCGCGCACACGATGAAGCTCGAAGAGGCGTGGAAGGAGCTCGAGGATCGCAAAGACGATCCGCCCACCGAGATCCACGTGGTCAACGGCCTCCACCCCGGCTTGCCGTTCTCGTACTACGAGGACCTGCTCCGCGGCTTCAAGCGGATCGATCCGAAGGTGCACCTCAAGTGCTTCACCGCGGTCGAGATCCATTTCTTCGCGCGCCATTACGACATGACGTATCGCGAGGTGCTCGAGCGCCTTCGAGCCGCGGGCCTCGACAGCCTGCCTGGCGGCGGCGCGGAGATCTTCCACCCCGAGGTGCGTACGCGCATCTCGCACGACAAGGCGAACGCCGAGGAATACCTCGAGGTCCATCGCATCGCGCACAAGATGGGCATGCGCACGAACGCGACGATGCTCTACGGGCACATCGAGACGTTCGCCCACCGCGTCGATCACATCCTTCGCCTTCGTGACCTGCAGGACGAGACGAAGGGGCTCCAGGCCTTCATCCCGCTCGCGTTCCACCCCGACGGCAACGGCATGAAGAACCTGCCGGCGCCGACCGCGGTCGACGATCTGCGGACGATCGCGGTGAGCCGCCTGCTCCTCGACAACGTCGAGCACATCAAGGCGTACTGGGTCAGCCTCACACCGGACGTCGCGCAGATCGCGCTTCGCTTCGGCGCCGACGACATCGACGGGACGATCGTGCACGAGACGATCTACAAGGCCGCCGGCACGCGGTCTCCAGGCGCGCTCAGCGAAGCCGAGCTCATTCGTCTCATCCGCGAGGCGGGCCGGACGCCGGTCGAGCGCGACACGCTCTACAACGTCGTGCGCGAGCACGCGAAGGCGCGAGCGCCCGAGGCATCGATGAAGGTGCGTGATCGAAAGCGCGCGCTCGAGGTGGTGTCGTGACGGGCGCCTCGCAGAAGATCCCCGCGGTCCCGCCCACCGACGTGCAGTCGAGCGTGCTTCGCGTTCATGGCGTCGAATATTTGAACGCGCGCCCGCTCTGGGAGTCGCTTCGCGAAGATCCGCGCGTGAAGCTCGCGCTCGCGCCGCCGAGCGAGCTCGCGCGTGCGCTCGCCGAGCAAGAGGCTGACGTCGGTCTCTTGCCGGTCGCGGCGGCGGCGACGATCGGAGAGCTGCGGCTGCTTCGAAACATGGCGATCGGCGCACGCGGCAAGGTGCGTAGCGTCGCGATCGTCGCGAATCGGCCCATTCACGAGCTCGACGCGATCGCGCTCGACCTCTCTTCGCGTACCTCCGTCGTCCTCGCGCGCCTCCTCCTCGCGCGACGCAAGCTCACGCCGCGTCTCTTCGGCGCGCAGCATGACGAGGCGATCGAAGCGATCTCGTCCTCGCCCGAAGGAAAGACGGGCGCGTTGATCATCGGCGACCCGGCGCTGCTCCTCGAGCACCGCTACGAGCATCGCCTCGATCTCGCCGAGGACTGGTTCGAGTGGACCGGCCTTCCGTTCGTCTTCGCCGCATGGTTCGCGCGCCCCAACGCGGTGACGCGCGATCAAGAGGATCTCTTTCGCATCGCAAAGCAGAAGGGGCTCGCCCGCACCAACGCGATCGCCGAGGAGCACGCCAAGCGATCCGGCCTCGCGGTGGATTCGCTTCGCTCGTACCTCACCGAGTCGATCCGCTATGACCTCGGCGACACCGAGATCGCAGGGCTCGAGCGCTTCTGGTCGGAGGCGGCGCGCGCCGGTCTCTTGCCGAAGACGACGCCGTCCTTCGAGGAGCCTCCGGTCTCGGCTGCGGCCGCATCGAGGGCGTCGCTCGACACAATCCTCTCACGCGCTGCGGATGGAGAGCGCCTCTCGCTGGCGGAAGGCGTGCGCCTTCTTCGCGAAGGCAGCCTCTTCGAGGTGGGGCTCGCCGCGGACGCCGTTCGGAGGCGCAAGCACCCGCACGACGTCGTCACGTACATCGTCGATCGCAACGTGAACTACACGAACGTGTGCACGACGAGCTGCCGCTTCTGCGCGTTCTATCGCCCCGTCGGACACCCCGAGGGCTACGTGCTCTCGCGCGAGGTGCTCGGCAAGAAGCTTCAAGAGGTGAAGGACGCCGGCGGCGTGCAGATCCTCCTTCAGGGAGGCCTCAACCCCGATCTCCGGATCGAGTGGTACGAAGACCTCTTCCGCTGGATGAAGAAGGAGTACGGGCTCGGGCTTCATGCGCTCTCGCCCGAAGAGATCATCCACATCGCCCAGCTCGAGAGCCTCAGCATCCGCGAGGTGCTCGAGCGCCTTCATGCGGCGGGGCTCGACTCCGTACCCGGCGGCGGCGCCGAGATCCTCGTCGATCGCGTCCGCCGAAAGATCGCCAAGGCCAAGTGCACGAGCAGCGAGTGGCTCGGCGTGATGCGCGTCGCCCACCAGATGGGGCTCCGCTCGAGCGCCACGATGATGTACGGCACGGTCGACACGCCCGAAGAGCGCATTCAGCACCTCGTGAAGGTGCGCGATCTCCAGGACGAGACCGGCGGCTTCACCGCGTTCTTCTGCTGGGACTACCAGCACGAGAGCGGCACGCACCTCACGCCCGGCGACAACGGAACGCACCTCTACTTGCGCACGCAGGCGGTCGCGCGGCTCATGCTCGACAACATCGATCACGTCGGCGCGTCGTGGGTCACGCAAGGTCCGGCCGTCGGTCAGGTCGCGCTCCGCTTCGGCGCCGACGACTTTGGCAGCGTGATGTTCGAGGAGAACGTCGTCTCGAGCGCCGGCACCACCTTCCGGATCGGCGCCGAGGCGATCGAGAAACGAATCCATGACGCAGGCTTTCGCGCGACGCGTCGTAACGTCCGCTACGACTGGCTCACCGAGCCAGCGTAGACGAAGCCGCGCAGGCAGGTAGATTGCTCGCATGGTCCGCATCCTCCACGCCGATCACGTCCTCCCTGGTGACGCTCCTCCGATCCCGAACGGCGCGGTCGTCGTGGACGAGGATGGTGGCGTGGTCGAGGTGGGCGACGCGGCCGCGATCCTCGAAAAGGTGCAGTATGCAAGCGTCGCAGTGGAGCGCATTCGAGGCGTCGTCTTTCCTGGCCTCGTGAACGCGCACACGCACATCGAGCTGTCGTGGATGCGAGGCAAGGTGCCCGGCGGTCGCGGCTTCGTCCCGTGGGTCGATCGGCTGATCGCGACGCGGAGCGAGACGAACGCAGAGGAAGAGGCCGAAGGCGTGAGCCAAGGTGTCGACGAGCTCGAGAAGCACGCGACCGTCCTTGTCGGCGACATCACGAACACGCTGCTCTCGGTGCTGCCGCTCGCGCGCAAGGGCATCGGCGGGTGCATCTTCCACGAGGTGCTCGGGCTCGATCGCGACATCATCATGAAGCGCATCGAAGGGCTGCGCGCGGAGCTCGAGGAGCGCGTGCCCACATGGCCGACGCGCGATCTCGCCTACGCGCCATCGCCTCACACGCTGTTCACGCTTCATCAAGACGCGGCGAAGATCCTCCTCGACTCGGCCGAGCGCCGTAAGCTTCGCGTGAGCCTCCACCTGGCCGAGCACCCGGCCGAGCGGCGCGCGGTCGAGCACGGCGACGGACCCGTCCGCGAGTGGTACGAACGCGTCGTCAAGCAGACGCCGAAGTGGCCAGAGCGCCCGCTCTTCGATCTCGCGGCGGACGTCGGCGCGCTCCGAGAAGGCGTCCTCCTCGTGCACCTCACCGACGCACGCCCCGACGAGCTCGCGCGCATCGCGAAGAGCGGCGCGTCGGCGGTCCTCTGTCCGCGATCGAACCTCTACATCGAAGCGCAGCTCCCGCCGCTGCTCGCGGTGCGCGAAGCGGGCATCGAGGCGGCCCTCGGGACCGACTCGCTCGCATCGAATACGTCGCTCGACGTCCTCGCCGAGGCGAAGGCGCTGCTCGATCGCTTCCCGCGCGTCCCTGCATGGGAGCTCGTGAAGATGGCGACGTGGAATGGCGCGCGCGCGCTCGGTCGACCCGACGTCGGACGCCTGCAGCCCGGATCGCGCCCAGGCATCTATGCGGTCGAAGCCGCGGGCGCAGAGGGCGCCGACGGCGCTGCGTTCCTCCTCGCCCATGTTCGTGCGCCGCGGCGATGTCTCGTGCCCCGTCGCTTCAAGGAGCCTCTCGGATGATCGAACGTCTTCGTCGTTGGGGTGAGCTCGTCACCTTCTCCCATACGATCTTCGCGCTTCCCTTCGCGGCGAGCGCGCTCGTCTTGGCGCTGAAAGAGCCGCACGTGCCGCTCACGCCGCTTCGCCTGCTCGCGATGCTCGGCTGCATGGTCACCGCGCGCACGAGCGCGATGGCGTTCAATCGCTGGGCCGATCGCGACATCGACGCGAAGAATCCGCGCACGAAGGGCCGGCCGGTGCCGTCCGGTCGAACCTCGGCGACCGAGGCGCTCGCGCTCGCGCTGCTCTCCGGCGTCGCGTTCTGTCTCCTCGCGGCCACGCTCGGCTTCTGGCCGATGGTGCTCGCGCCGCCCGTCTTGCTCGTGCTCCTCGGTTACTCCCTCGCCAAGCGCTTCACGTGGGCGGCGCATGCGTGGCTCGGCCTCGCGCTGGCGCTCGCGCCAGGCGGCGCATGGATCGCGGCGGGCGCGTCGCCCAACCTCGGGATCGTGCTGCTCATGGTCGCGGTGATCACGTGGCTCTTCGGCTTTGACGTCCTCTACGCGCTCCAAGACGAGTCGTTCGACCGCGAGGCGAAGCTCCACTCCGTGCCGTCGCGCTTCGGGACGCGACGCGCGATGCAGCTCACCGCACTCGCGCACGTGGTGACGATCGGATGCCTTATTGGGACCGCGCTCCTGCTCCATCGCGGCGTCGCGTTTCTCGCAGGCGTCGCGCTCGTCGCGGCGATCCTCGTCGTCGAGCATCGCCTCGTCCGCGGCAAAGGCGACTGCCCCGCCGACCTCACGAAGATCCCGAAGGCGTTCTTCGACTGCAATGCCTACGTGAGCATGGGCTTTCTCGCGGCCACGCTCCTCGACGTCTTCGTCGTCACGCGTTAAGTGCGCTGGCCAGGCCGCGTCGCCCAGGCGAGCGGACGCGCGGCCGAGCGAGCGAGCGCGCGGGCGGCATGGTGCGCGACGTGCCGCCGGCTCCGGTGCGTTTGGCTCGCGTGCGAAGGGCGCCCGAGATCACGGAAGATGCGGTCGACGCACTCCATCGCGCTCGCAGCGGCGAGCTCGGTGCCCACGCCGCGCGCGCCCGCGTTGCAGCCGGCGAGGTAGAGGCCGGGGATTGGGGTGTGGACGGGAGGCCGGCGGCGGCCCACCTGCTCGGGGGTCTGTCCGGTCGAGACGGCGGGCCCGAACTCCTTGCCGATCCAGCTCTCGATGAAGTCGACGTCGAAGGTGTCGATGAAGACGGCGTGATCATCGAGGCCGGGGACGACGCGGCGAATGGCCGTCAGCATCGCCTCTTCCCAATGCGCGGGTGGTGATTTGAGCGCGACGTCGCTCGTCGGCGCGACGGCGCAGACCGTGAGGAGCTGATGGCCGGGAGGGGCGAGGGAGGGGTCGAAGTTCGTCGGGACAGGGCAGTAAAACGGGACGATCGGTGGGACCTCGCCGCGCGTGAGGTGCTGGAACATCTCCTTCATGTCGTTCGTGCCGACGCTCGCGAGATCGACCCCGTCACCGACGCCGCCGACGATGCAGCCCGCGTCGACGAGCTTCTTCTTCAGGCCAATCTTGGCTTGCACCGCGATGTACGAGCCGCGAATGGCATTGGCGCGGTCGGCGTAGTGGGTAGGGAAGTGCTCGGGGCCGACGAGGCGATTGACGGTCGTCCGGAGGCTCGACGTCGATACGACGATATCGGCTCGAAGCACCGTGCCGTCCGAGAGCTCGACGCCCACCGCTCTTCCGTTCTCGATGACGATGCGTTTGACGCCCGCGCCGACACGAACCTCGGCGCCGCGCTCTTTGGCGAGCTTCACATAGGTCTCGGGGATCGCGATCGAGCCACCTCGCGGATAGCTCAATGCGTTATCGCGAGCCATTTTGCGAAAGCAATAAAGAGCTTCGCCGGCAGAGACCTCCCAATAAGGCAATATGAAATAGAGGCCTAGCAAGAAACCAAAGACGCCAATCGTAGGCGCATGAGCGGTAAAGGGCTCGACGAACTCTTCAATCGTGCGGTGGTCCCAGCTCTCGACCTCCTCGTCGCTCATCGACAAGATATGCGTGAAGAGCTTGGCGGCGCGGATGGCCTCGGTCACCGAGAGGTCGAGCGCCATCGCGAGCTCCACCGCGAAGCGGGGCATCCGGCGGAGATCGGCCGGCACCGCGACGCTCTGGACGCGATCGGGCTGGCTCGGCTCGAAGAAGCGAAGCTCGGCGATGTCGCGCGTCCGCACGAAGCGGATCGCGCCGTCGGCGTTCGCGCGCCGGAGCACGTCTCCGAGCGGGCCGCGGTTGCCACGGCAGAACATGTGCGTGCCGATGTCGATGTGGAAGCCCTGCTTCTCGTAGCCGGAGCACGAGCCGCCGATGCGCCGGTTCTTCTCGATCAGCGTCACCTGGACGCCCGCATGGGCGAGAAGGAGCGTCGCTGCGCTTCCGCCAATGCCCGACCCTACGACGATGGCCCGTGTCGTCATCTCTCGATCCTATTCTGGCAGCGGCCGCTATGCGACCCGCGAGACCAAGTATCGAGATCGCCGCTGAAGCTCAGCGCTTGTCGTAGGGATTGCGCGGCAAGAGGCCGATGGGCGCAGGTCGCGTCGACTTGCCGCGGGGCCTCGCGGCGAGCGCTTTCTGGGGCTTTGGTTCGACCATCGGCGCCGCCTCGGACAAGACGAGCTGCGCCGGCGCGGCGGGGATCTCCTCCGCCGCGGGCGAAGGCATCGCCGCGCTGACGTCGGGGACCTCCGCGATCACGCTGCGCCCGCGCGGCGGCTCCGGCTTCGTGAGCGCCATCATGACGAACGCGACGAGCCCGATGACGAACGCGACGCCTCCGAGGATCGCGAGCGTGCTCCTCGACTCGGGCCGCGTGTCGGCGCCGCGACGGAACGCGCGGGGCGCGCCTGGCGGCAGGCTCTGCTCCGGCGGCGTGAGCGAAGGCGTGGCGATCGGGATCGGGACCTCGCTCGGAGGCGCGGCGTCCGGGAGGGTGCGACGGAACGATGGGCTCGTCCGCGAGAAGGCGAAGAGGTCCGAGCTATCGATGTCCTCGATGTCTTGCTCGGCGAACGACAGGCGGTAGCGGCTCGTCGCGAAGAGGTCGCCCTTCGCCTGCATGCCCGCATCGAGCTTCCCGCCCCAGAATGCGATCGTTGCCATGGTCGACATGAAGTGCAGGAAGAGCGCCACCGGCGGGCTCTCCGGCGCTTGAGCAACGGCCTGCTCATCGAGGCGCCGTGCGCCATGGATCGCGGCTCCTTCGACCGACGGCGCGGTCGAAAATCGCCTGGTTTTTACGCGTCGTCGTCCCGGGCGCGCCGAGCACGTCACGGTTGCGCATCTCGCGCGAGAGACCAGGCTCGGACGGATACGTGAGGTGTGCACGCGTTTCGTTCTGCGATCCACCCGCCGCCATGGGCCCGCCCGCGGCTGCGCGTGGCCTTGCGCATGTCGGCCTGATTCTGCGGCTTCCCCACCTCGTTTCGTCCTCGAGACGATGTGCGGAGCGCTGGCCCGCGGGCTGCAATCGTCGATCGTCATCATGAAGATCTCGCTCGCTCTCAGGCTCGCCCTCTCGATCACCACGCTCGCATGCGCCGCGTCCACCGCGGGCTGCATGACCGAGGACCTCGCAGAGGAAGAGACCGAGAGCTCCGCCGACGAGCTGAGCTCCTCTTCTCTACGTGACGGCGTGAACAGCAACGGCTGCAAGCGCTCTCCGTACAACTGCTCGCTTCGTCCCGGCGGCGCAGGCCAGCGCGTGACGAACGCCGCGGGCGGGCAGAATTGGGCGATCGATGAAGGATGGCTCGCCGCGCGCGGGTACGTCGATCCGGTGACCAAGCTCGCGGTGGTGCCGGTCGTCGACGGCAACGGCGACGAGATGGGACGCGTGCGAAAGCTCACGTTCGTCCTCAACTTCGGTCAGACGCGCCGGATGAAAGACCTCACGTGGGTCTACGCGCTCTCGGCAGGGCTCAAGTCGGGTGGCTGGGTGCCGCTCGATGCGTTCGGCGCTCGCGACTCGCTGCGGGCGCACGTCGGAGAGGTGAACGCTCGCGGAGACAACCTCGCGAAGATGGAGTGCTACGAGGTGAAGGCGACGTATCCGGCGCGACTCGACAACTACAAAGTCGTGAAAAACACGACCGACAAAGACTCGATGGAGCCGAACGATTATCTCCCCGGCGTCCGCGCGAACGGGAAGGTCTACGTGAACCTCGCGTTCAGCGTCCCCGGCGACGGCCTCGGCGCGCCGGCGGTCGACATCTTTCCGGCCGGCACGAAGTTCCAGCGCGTCGATGTCCCGACGTGGGAGAACCCCGATCGACCTTCGATCGACGCGACGCTCTATGCGAAGCCGAAGGGCAGCACGAAGTACACGCAGCCGAGCGGCGGGATGAAGTTCGTCTACGGCTACGTGAAATCCGATCTCGGGTCTGTTCGCTATGGCTGGCTCGCGTACGACGGCATCACGCCTTCGAAGGGCTGCCCGAATCGCTGACGGTCAGTGTCGAGCCACGCCGCGTCCGTTCGATGTTAGAAAGGACGAGTGCAAGGGCATCGCCTCCCTCGAACGGCTGCGCTGACTGCGATCGCGATGCTCGTGACGTCCATGGCGTCCTGCAAGAGCTGCGACGAGGAGACCAAGTCCGTCGACGCGGGCGCGCCTTCGCCGGCGTCGAGCCAAGCCGACAGCGCGCCAAAGCCACCCGACGAGCCACGCGACGCGGGCGCGGCGGCGACGGAGGTCTCACGCAGCGACGCCGCGGCGCTCATCGACGAGCCGTTCGGCGACGCCGGCGCGTCGACCTGTCGCCTCGCGTACGGTCCTGCCGAGCAACCCTTTCGTGGTCCTGCCGCGCTGCTCGTCTCCGGACAAGAGCTCCGCCTCATCACGAACGACTCCGGCAAGCCACGCGTGTATCCGGTCGCGATCAGCCCGTCGCCGAAGGGCGCGCCGCCCGTGGTGCCGCCGCGCCCCGCGTCGTTCGTCGGGATGCGGTGGCCACCGTGCGAGCTCGCCGGTCGCTTCGTCTATTGCCAAGGACCCGGCGGCGGGATCACGCGCACGCATCTCGGTGATCGCGGACCGCTCAGCGAGACCACGAAGACGATCATCTCGAAGAGCCGAGCGGGGACGCGTCTCGCCGCCGCTCCGTTTGGCGTCGACCATTCGGTGGTGGCGTTCCTCGACGTGCGCCACACGACCGAAGGCGACATGATTCAAGCGTTCGTCGCCCTCGACGAGAAGGATCCCGTGCGCCTCTCGGACGACGGCGCCGGCGCCACCACGATGCGGCTCCTCGAGCGCGGCGACAGAGCGATCGCGCTCTACCTCGACACCCGCACCGCGATGGTGCCCATCCATGCACGTCCCTTGTCCCTTCGCGGCGCGGACCTCGCGCTCGGCAACGACGTCGTCGTTCACGTGGGCGGCGCGCCCGAGCGCGGGATCGACTTCGCCGCCGCGGCCGTCACGGCGACGAAGGCGTTTGCGTTCGTCCCGATGCCGCGTGACACGATGGACTTCGGCATGGCGGCGATCCCGATCGAAGAGCCGCCGAAAGAGGACGTCCCGGCGATCTGGTCGAAGTATCCCAACGGGATCGATCCTGCCCCGATCGCCGCCGCTCCGGCGCGCGACGGGAAGTCGGCGTGGATCGTCCGCAAACGCCCGCGCGAGAAGGCCGTCGGCTCTCCGCGCATCCTCGAGATCGGCAGAGTCGACGCCGCAGGCCTCTTCACGACATTTGGCGAGATGGCCGTCGCGAGGAACGTCACCGACATCGCGTTGGTCGAGGACACGTCGGGAGGCGTGTGGATCCTCTACGGCGACTCGACGATCACGTGGCTCGAGCGCCGGATTTGTCCGCCATAGGTATTTGTTCGCCCGACGGCGCGAGCATTGTCGGCCACGCTCGAATCGGCGACGCTTCCGAGGCTCGAGTCAGGGGTTGACCGAGACGGAGAGGAAGACACATGAGACGCCATTCAAAGCTTGCGTCGGGGATTGTCGCGAGCGCCGTCGCGCTCGTCGTTGCTTGTTCCGGGGGTGGTGGCAGCACGGGCGGCGGCGCGGCGAAGGCGTTCAGCGACTGCTGCACCTCCGACGCGGAGTGCGCGAGTGGGCTCTGCAGCAAGACAGACGGCTACTGCACGATCCCCTGCAATGCAGACACCGACTGTCCGATCGAGCCAAAGGACAACAAGCCCGACTGCAGCTCGTCGCGGAAAGAATGCAAAGGCGAGCGCGCCGATCTCAAGTGCACCACCGTCGGCTCGAGCGGAGCCTCGGGGTCGAGCGGGACGAGCGGGACGAGCGGGACGAGCGGTTCGAGCGGTTCGAGCGGCTCGAGCGGCTCGAGCGGAACGTCGGGGTCGAGCGGCGCTGTCGACGCGGGGCAGGACGCAAACGCCGGCAAGCTGGCGATCGGTGAGGTCTGCACCAGCGAAACGCAATGTCGCTCCGGGATTTGTTATCGCCCTGGCGGCGCAAAAGGGTTCTGCACGACGAGCTGCTCGATGAGCTTCGACATCGCGTGCGAAGGCGCCAAAGACAACGGCTCCCACACCTCGTTTGGCGAGTACCTCGTGTGCTGGCCCTTTGCAGGCGGAGGCCGTTGTTATCCAGGCTGCGTGAACAGCGCGTCGAGCTGCGCGAACTACTCTGGTCTCACCTGCCAGTCCGGCAAAGACGTCAAGCAATACAACGTCAAGGTCTGTGCAGAATGAGAATGCTGACGCGCTGAGTCGCGCATCGACCACGCGGTGAGCGCAGAAGCTGCGTAGCTTCGCGTGCGCTCGCCTCGTGGGAAGAACACGCCGCCGCAGACATCACCCATGTCGCTGTCGTCCTCACGCACGTGTGCGCGTGGCACGCACGCTGCAGCGCTCGTGGATCGTGTTTGTTGATGACGCGAGAGGGAGCGGAACGATCATGAGCGCGACAGCACCCAGGAACCTCGTCGAGCTCGCGGAAGCAAGCTTCGAGCGCTACGCCGACCGGCCGCTCTTCGGCAGCATGACGCCAGGAAGCGAAGACGGCGGCATCCGTCGAACATGGACGACCTACGCCGACGTCGCCGAAGCCGTCGACGCGTTTCGCGCGGGGCTCGCCAGCGTGGGCGTCGGACCGAACGATCGTGTGGCGATCATCGCCGGCAATCGCGTCGAGTGGGCGGTCGCGGCGTACGCGACGTATGGCCTCGGCGCGACGTTCGTCCCGATGTACGAGCAGCAGCGATCGAAGGAGTGGGAGCACATCCTCGGCGACTGCGGCGCGAAGGTCGTGATCGGATCGAGCGAGCGCGTCGTCGCGGCGCTCGACGAGATGCGCGCGCGGTTGCCGAAGCTCGAGACGATCGTCGCGATCGATGGGGCGTCGTCGCGCACGATCCCGACGTTCGATGATCTCCTGGAGCGCGGCCGTAAGGCGCCCGTTCCGTCGGTGTCGCCAGCGCCCGACGCGATCGCGGGGTTCATCTACACGTCCGGCACGACCGGCATGCCGAAGGGCGTGATGCTCTCGCACGGGAACATCGCTTCGAATGTCGCGACCGCGCTGGCGATCTTTCCATTCTCTCCCGACGACCGGATGCTCTCGTTTCTGCCGTGGGCACACGCTTACGGCCAAGTGGAGCTCCACATCGTGATCGCCGCCGGAGCCTCGACGGCGCTCGTCACGGACGTCGGCAAGCTCGTTGACGAGCTCGCCGACGCGAAGCCCACGATCCTGATCGCGGTGCCGAAGATCTTCAACAAGCTCCACTCGGCGGTGGTCAAGGAGGTGTCATCGCGTCCCAAGTTCGTTCAAACGTTGTTCCGGCGCGCGATCCGGACCGCCTCGAAGCATAGGGTTGGCCAGCGCGTGAGCACGGTGGACGACGTGCTCTTGAAGGTCGCCGATCGCCTCATCTTCTCGAAGGTGCGGGCGCGGTTTGGCGGGCGGCTGAAATATGCCATTAGCGCGAGCGCGACGTTGTCATTCGACGTCGCCGAGGCGATCGACGCGATGGGCATCTCCGTCTACGAAGGATATGGCCTCACCGAGACTGCGCCGATCGTCACGGGAAACCTCCCTGGCGGATCGCATGGTGAGAAGCGAAAGCTCGGGAGCGTCGGGCGGGCGATCCCGGGAGTGCGCGTCGTCATCGACGAGTCGGTGGGTGGGTTTCCGAAGGGACAGGGCGAGATCGTGGTCTATGGCCCAAACGTCATGCAGGGCTATTACGCGCGCCCGGACGAGAACCAAAAGGTGTTTACGAGCGACGGAGGGCTGCGCACAGGCGATATTGGGTACATCGACGAAGATGGCTTCTTGTTCATCTCGGGCCGCATCAAAGAGCAATACAAGCTCGAGAATGGAAAGTACGTCATGCCCTCACCGCTCGAGGAGACGCTGAAGCTCTCTCCGTTCATCCTCAACGTCATGCTTTATGGCGATAACCGCCCTTACAACGTCGCGCTCGTGGTGATTGATGTTGGGGCGATACGCATTTGGGCCCAGAACAACGACGTATCGATCGACGAGCGCAACATCACAGTCGACGCGGCCGTCAAGAAGCTGATCGAGGGCGAGCTCGAGCGCGTATCGACGTCGTTTCGAGGCTACGAGCGACCGCGAGGTTTCGTGCTCATTACGGACGACTTCACGATCGAGAGCGGCCTCCTGACGCCGAGCTTGAAGCTCAAACGCCGGGAGGCGATCGCACGCTTTGGCGGCGTGCTCCAAGCCCTCTACGACAAACCCATCGTCGAGGCCGCCACCACGAGCTGAGCTCAGGCCGTTCGAGGTCGCTCACGGATGTTCCAGACGATCCCGAGCCAGCTGAGGACCTTGAGGACGTAGAACGTAAAATCGATTTGCCACCAGTGGAAGCCTTGCCGGGCGCTCGACATGTAGCGGTGGTGGTTGTTGTGCCAGCCCTCACCCAACGTGAGGATCGCGAGGAGGGCGTTGTTCCTCGAAGAATCGCCCGTCTCGTAGGGCTGCGTGCCCCAGACGTGTGCGAGCGAGTTGATGAAGCACGTCGCGTGAAAGAGCAGGATGGTGCTTACGACAAAGCCCCAAACGAGACCTCCCCATCCCGCGATGAGGAAACACCCTGCGCCATAAAGGACAATCGGCAGCCACTTGTGCTTCTCGAGGAGGCGGAGCTCGGGATATGCGAGGAGGTCTTTGATGTTGTCGAAGTCCGGGCTTTCGCTCTCTTTGGCGAGGACCCAGCCGAGATGCGAATGCCAAAAGCTCATATGCTCCGGCGAGTGAGGATCGAGCTCCGTGTCGGAGTGTTTGTGATGTTTGCGATGCCAGCTGGCCCACCAGAGCGGCCCGTTCTGCATGGACGCGGTCCCGAAGAGCGCGAGGAGGAACTGGAAGGCGCGTGACGTCGCGAAGGATCGGTGTGAGAAGTAGCGATGGTAGCCCGCCGTGATCGCGAACATGCGAAGCACGTAGCTGCCCAGCGCGAGGAGGAGGAGGGGCCACGAGAAGGGCACGAGGAAGACGAACAGCACCGAGGCGTGCATCGCGACGAGGAGACCGAGCGACAGATCGATCTTCGGCGGCGCCGAGCGGCGGGTGCGTGGGCGGGGCGCTTCATCGAGCGCGGGTGCAGCGGACACACGAGCGCGTGATAGCCGCTGATCACGCGGAATCATGTCGGAGGACATCGGCGAAATCCTTCGCGAGAGAAGACGCGAGCGCGCCGTTCACGGAGAAGGAGCCGCGCGATCGCTGCGCTCCTTGGGCAGGAGCACCGAGCCAACCTCGGAAGCGACCGAGACAAGGCAAGCATCGGTCCGCCACGAGCACGCGACGAGCGCGACCGGGCTCGTGTGTTGGAAGCGTGACGTTCGCGAGCGCTACCGACTGCGCGACGACGCATTTGCCGCGATTTCCGATCGTCGAGACGCCCTCGCGTCTGCGGGCCTTCGACGTTGCGCGAAAATGAGGCGTTTTTGCGGGTCGCGCGAGGCGATTCGAGAAGAGGCGTTCGGGAGCGGCCCGGTCTTGATAAGCTGATGACAGGCGCGCCCTCGTCGCCGACTACCGTGACGGCTGAGAAGAAGACAATCTTCAACATCGGTGAGGTGCTCTCGGATGCCTACGAGATCCGCGCCGTCCTCGGGCATGGCGGGATGGGGCAAGTCTTCGACGCGCACGACGTTGGCCTGTCGAGGCGCGTGGCGATCAAGGCGAACTTCGCAGACATCGAGGCTCAGTTCTCCATTCGAAACGAGGCGCGCGCGCTCGCGGCGATCCGCCACCCGGGCGTCGTCGGCGTGTATGCGCTCGGCTGCCACAACAACGTCGACTACATGGTCATGGAGCATGTCTCCGGCGTCACCCTCGCGCAGCATCTCGATCGCCTTGGCGAGACGGTGCCGCTCGCCGAGCGCCTCGATCTCCTCATCGCCGTCGCCGACAGCATGGCCGCCGTCCACCGCGCAGGCATCTCGCACGGCGACGTGAAGCCCGAGAACATCTTGCTCGCGGCGAGCGGGCGCGTCGTCCTCATGGACCTCGGTCTCGTGCGCGCGGCGTACGAGCCTGCGAGCGGCATCGTCGCAGGCACCCCCGACTACATGGCGCCGGAGATCTTCTCGGGCCGACAGCTCGGTACCGAGCGCCATCTCGCCGACGTTTATGCGTTTGGCGTGCTCGCGTATCGCGTGATCGCCGGGACGCTGCCGTACCACGGCAAAGACCCTATCGACGTCCTCTTGGCCCATGCCGACGCGCCGGTGCCGCGGCTCACCGAGGTGATGGCGGTGCCGCGCCGGCTCTCGGAGCTCGTGACGTCGCTGATGATGAAGGACCCAAACGATCGCCCGGTGTCGATGGACGCGGTCGTTTGGCAGCTACGCGCGTTGAAGGAAGAGGCCTCGCGGGAGGCGGCCGAGCCTGGGCTCACCGTGCTCATCGTCGATGACGACGTCGACATCGCACGCCTCGTCGCGATGTACGTGAAGCAGGCGGCGCCCAATGCGGAGATCGCGACGGCGGCGGACGCACAGCAAGCGCTCGAGCACTTTCGAAAGAAGCCTCCGCGGCTCGTCTTCCTCGATCTCAACATGCCCAAGATGAGCGGATTCGAGCTCTTCACCTATCTGCGGGGCGTCCATCTCGTCGACGCGTCCACGGTGGTCGCGATGAGCGCGGGAGGATCGCCCACCGACATCGGGCTCATGTTGGAGCTCGGCGCCCAAGACTTCATCCCCAAAGGCCCCGAGCTTCGCGGTCGCGTGACCCGTATCGTCAACATGCTCGCATCTGGTAAGAAGCCCCTCCCGAACACGCGTGCAAGCATCACCAACGAGACCTGACAGCGAGTCGTGGAGCGGCTTGAGTAAGAAAATGATGAGCGAGCATCAGGATCGTCTCGACGAGACGCGCGCCTACTACGACGAGTTCAGCAAGAGCTACGAGCGGCATCGCCGCCCGAACTCGGCCGATGGGTACCACGCGCTCGTCGATGACCTCGAGGTCGACCTCTGCGCTCGCTACGGGACAGGCAAAGACGTCCTCGAGTGCGGATGTGGCACCGGCCTCATCCTCGAGCGCCTGAAGGAGCATGCGCGGCGCGCGGTCGGGATCGATCTCTCCCCCGGTATGCTCGAGCTAGCTCGTGCGCGCGGGCTCGAAGTCCAAGAAGGCAGCGTCACGGCGCTTCCGTTCGAAGACGCGACGTTCGACGTCACGTGCTCGTTCAAGGTGCTGGCGCATGTCCCCGACATCGGTCGCGCGCTTCGTGAGATGGCGCGCGTGACGAAGCCGGGTGGTGTCGTCCTCGCCGAGTTTTACAACCCGTACAGCTTCCGCGGCCTCGCGAAGAGGCTCGGCCCCGCAGGGAAGATCAGCGATCGAACACGTGAGAGCGCGGTCTACACGCGCTTCGACGCGCCGAGCGTCTTGCCGCGGATCCTTCCTCCCGGCACGAAGGTCGAGGCCGCGCGCGGGATTCGGATCGTCACGCCCGCCGCGGTCGCGATGCGTGTCCCCGTCCTCGCCGGTGTCTTGCGAAAGGCTGAGCGGCTCTTGTGCGACACGCCCGCCGCGAGCTTCGGTGGTTTCTACGTCGCCGTGATCCGTAAGGCTGAGTAGAAATCATCACGTGGCGCGGGAATCCATCCCGTTGGTCGGGGGAATCCTCGGACTCTGCTGTCTCGCCGGTCACAAAATCCACGGCCCCGTAGAAGAACACCGCAGGCTCCCGCGTTGTTCGTCAGCACACCCACTTTTTAGCCCTTTCCATAGGCCCATGCGCCCTTTGGGGCGTCTATACTCAAACCAATGCGTCGATACCTTCCGCGCGCGCTCAAATTTCTCGCGCTCTTCGTCGCCTTCGGGATCGCAAGCTGGCTGGCGATGCACCTCCACGGAGGTGGTCTTTGGGAGGGCCTCGCGCCCGCCGTCGCTGGCACCTCGGATCCGAAGCACGGCCCGTCGAACTACGACCTCCGGCAGCTCAAGGTCGTCAACGAGGTCCTCAAGAACGTTCGCGACAAGTACGTCGACCCGAAGCGCGTGAAGCCGAAGGACATGCTCCTGTCCTCGCTCAACTACGTGCAGCGTGACGTGGCGCAGGTCATCGTCCTCCACGAAGAGACGTCACCCACGGTGAAGGTGCGCGTCGACACGCAAGAGCGCGAGTTCCGCGTCGACAACGTGCTCGGCCTCTGGGACGTCAGCGCGCGCCTTCGCGAGATCTTCGACTTCATGCAGGAGAACCTCAAGGGCACGGAGGTCGATCTTCGCGAGGTGGAGTACGCGGCGTGCAACGGCATGCTCCACACGCTCGATCCCCACAGCGTGCTGCTCTCGCCCGAGGCATACAAGGAGATGAACCTCTCCACGAGCGGCCAGTTCGGTGGCTTGGGCATCGTCATTTCCATCCGCGATCAGCAGCTCACCGTCATCAACCCGATGCCGGGCACGCCCGCCTTCCGCGCCGGCGTGAAGAAGTACGACCGCATCACGAAGATCGGCGGCGAGTCGACGCTCAACATGGGCCTCAACGAAGCGGTGCAGCACCTCCGCGGCGCGCCGAACACGAAGGTCACCGTCTGGATTCGCCGCGATGGGCCCGACGGCTGGCAGACGCCGAAGCCGTTCGAGCTCACCCGCGAGATCATCAAGGTGCAGTCGGTCGAGAGCAAGTCGCTCGGCGACGGCATCGGCTACGTGCGCATCAAGCAGTTCCAGGCAAACACCGCGAAGGATCTCGACGAGGCGCTCCTCGGGCTCAAGCGCAACGGTGAGCTCAAAGGCCTCGTGCTCGACCTCCGCGGCAACCCCGGCGGTCTCCTCGAGCAAGCGGCGCGCGTCGCCGACAAGTTCCTCGTCTCGGGTCCGATCGTCGCGACGGTAGGAAATCCAGGCTCGGGCGAGGATCGCGAAGAGAAGGTCGCGCATCCGGACGGCACCGAGCCCAACTACCCGATCGCCCTCCTCGTCAACGGATCGTCCGCCAGCGCGAGCGAGATCGTCGCCGGCGCGCTCAAGAATCACGATCGCGCGATCGTGATCGGAGAGACCACGTTCGGAAAGGGCTCCGTGCAGCTCGTGTTCACCGAGCTCCCGGATCGCGCCGCGCTCAAGCTCACGATCGCGCAGTACCTCACCGAGCCTGGCGACATCTCGATCCAAGGCACGGGCGTCACGCCGGACATCGAGCTCGACCCGATGACGGCCGACAACCAAGAGATGGATCTCACGGTCGACACCGGCATGATCAAGGAGCGCGATCTCTCGCGCAGCTTGTCGAACGCGCGCATCAAGGAAGGCCAGAAGCCGTCCGAGATCGTTCGTTACAACCTGCCCGAGTCTCTTCGTCGCGAGCTTCGCGATCGCGGCGGCGACCCGGACGAGGTGCTCGGCCCCGATTTTCCCGCGAAGGATTTCCCGGTCAAGTTTGGCCGTGACATCGTCGCGAAGGTCCCGCACGGAAAGCGCCTCGAGCAGGTGCGCGCAGCCAAGCAAATCATCGCCGACGCGCGCACGAGCGAGCTGCAGAAGGTCTCGGCCGATCTCCAGTCGCTCGGCATCGATTGGAGCGACGCGCCCACCGACGTGCCGCAGGCCGTGCCAAACGCGACGCCCCCGAACGTCGAGGTGAAGCTCGAGACGGACAAGCCGGGCAACGAAGTCAACGCCGGCGACTCGATGAACCTCAAGCTCACGGTGACGAACAAGGGCACCACGGCGCTGCACCGCCTCGCGGCGACGACGAAGAGCGACAACGGTCTCTACGACAACAAGGAGCTCGTGCTCGGCAAGATCGAGCCAGGGAAGAGCAAGACCGCGTCGATCCCGCTCGGCTGGTGCGATGTCGAAGGCCACAAGGCAGGCTCCACCGCGCCGCTTCCGAAGGACGCGCCGCGCGTATGCCGCATCCCTCGCGACACCCTCTCGCGCCAAGATGGCATCTCGGTGCGGTTCGAAGAGGCGCGCGGCCGTAACCCCGCGCCGCAGACGCTCCGCGTGGGCGTGAAGGCGCTCGAGCGCCCCATCTTCGCCTTCAGCTACCAGATCGCCGACTCCCGCAAGGGCAATGGCGACGGCAAAGTTCAAAAGGGCGAGCACCTCACGATGTACGTGTCGGTGAAGAACGTCGGCAAGGGCAAGAGCTTCGAGACGCAAGCGAACCTTCGCAACCTCTCCGGCGACGGTCTCCTCCTTCACGAAGGCCGCTTCGACATCTCGAACATGCAGCCCGGTGAGGTGAAGAAGCTCACGTTCGCGTTCGACGTCGAGTCGCCGCTCGCCGATCCGGAGGCGAAGGTCGAGCTGTCGATCGCCGATCGTGATCTTCGCGAGACCGTCGTCGAGAAGGTCCGCATGCCGATCGCCGTCCCCGCGCAGCTCACGCCAGCAAGCGGAACGATGAAGGCCCGCGCAGGCGGCGCCACGCTCATCGAGTCGCCGGAGCCCGGCGCGCGCGTGTTCGGTCGCCTCGGCGCCGGCACGGGCGTGAACGTGCTCGCGACCTCGGGTGACCTCACCAAGGTGAGCCTTGGCGATTCGCGCTTCGGCTTCGTCAAGACGTCGGAGCTCGAAGCTGGCGGCGCTGCGCAGGGCACCGTGCCGTTCGAGGAGACGATGCGGCGCTTCCCGCCGTCGGTCGAGATCACGCCGGTCGCGATGTCGGTGAAGGACGACAAGATCCAGATCAAGGGCACGGCCACCGACGCGGACAAGATCCTCGACGGCTACGTGTTCGTGGGCAACCGCAAGGTGTTCTATCGCTCGAACCGCAACGGGCAGGACCCGAAGCGCATGACGATCGACGCGACCGTGCCGCTTCGTCCGGGCGTGAACATCGTCACGTTCGTCGCGCGCGAGAATGTCGACACGGTGGGCCGCAAGACGCTCATCGTCCGCCGCGACGGTCCGAACGGCGAGATCCTGCAGACGCCCAAGACGGAGGAAGACTCCGAGGCCGGCGGCGCGGGCGGCGCGGACGACTGAGCCAGTCGAACGAAGCGCGGAAAGACTTGCGAGCTTTCGGCTCGCGAGTCTTTTTTCGTGGCTGGGCTAGAATGATCGTGGATGCACCGCCCGGTCACCACCGCGCGTCTTGCGCTTGTTGCGCTCGTGATGTCGGGTTGCGCCGCCATCACCGGTCTGTCGGAGTATGACGTCGACGAGAAGAGCGGCATTCCGGCGACCGATGGCGGCTTGGCGGAGACCACGACCACCTCGGACTCGTCCACCGCCCAAGACGTCGTGAGCGATGTCGACCCGCAGCTCGACGCGCCGGCGCCTTGCGACCCGAACAAGGACAACGCCTGCATCGAGCTGCCGGCAGGATTTCAGCTCGTCGTCGTGACGGCACAGACCGCGGCGCCGAGCACCGCCGCCTGTCCGCCGGGGTTCGGCAAGAGCCAAGACCTCGGTACGTCTCCCGGAGGGAAGCCCGACGCGTGCACGTGCAGCTGCTCGGTGAGCGCGCAAGGCACCTGCACGGGCCCTCTCACGAGCTCGTTCGGCAATGACATCAACTGCGCGAACCTCACGGCCCCGAACTATTTCAAGAACCAGAACGCCTGCAACCAAGATGTCCCGAACGTCTTGAACGACTTTCAAAAGTTCTCGATCAGCGCCGGCGGCGGCGCATGCACGCAGTCGGCGCCGGTGCCCCATCCGGATCGCGTCGCTTGGGGAAACAACGCACGACTCTGCGAGAGCACGAGCCGATGCGGAAGTGGGATCTGCGACGGGACGAACGTGCCGGCACCGTTCGAGGTGTGCGTCGCGTCCGGCGAGAGCGCGGAGGAGGCCGCATGTCCTCCGGCGTTCCCGACGAAGCGTGTGCTCGGCGTCACGGCGCAGTTCGTGTGCGGCGCGTGCTCGGCATGCAGCGTGAGCTACACCACGTGCACGGGCAACGTCGTGTTCTCCCGAAACCAGGGCTGCTCGGCGAACCTGACCCCTGCTGTCCTCGACGGGACATGCCATCCCTTCAACCCGGGGACGAACGACTTCAAGGGCTACACGGTGACAGCGGCGACGACTACGACGTGCGCCGCCGGGACGGCGTCGGCGACGAGCGCCGCGATCGCCACGTCGCGGACGATTTGCTGCCGGTAATTGCACGCTTTTCCGAGGGGAGACGCGCGGGCGAGGAGACGCGCGTATACTGAGGAACGAAGGGGAGGCCCTCTCCACGTCGATGGGATTCGTCTCACCAAAGAGAGCCATGGTCGTCGCTTGCGCCGGCGTTGTCGCGGGCTGCGCGGCGATCACGGGGCTGGATGGATACGACGTCTTTCCATGCGACGACCCCGGGGCGTGCAGCGCGCCGGATGGCGCGGCGGCGGACAGCCCGTCGGCCGACGGCGGGCGTGATGTGGGAGCGAGCGCGAACGACGCCGCGGGCTGCGATGAGGATCCGAGCGCGTGCATCGTCGTCCCGGCGGGCTTCGAGCTCGTCGCGGCGGCGGATGTCGGTGATGGCGGAGCGGACGCCGGAGCGCCGGCATGCCCCGCCGGCTTCGCCAAGCCGAGCATCGCCGGCGTCACGCCTGCCCCGAAGGCCGACTCGTGCACCTGCGACTGCGCGATCACGAAGAACGGGACGTGCTCGAACGGGCAGATCGCCAACGTGTACGGAAACGCGACGTGCACCGACCAAGGCAATGCGCTCGACATCGCGGGAGGGAGCTGCAAGTCCTTCGCCGGAAACGTCGTCGCGTTCTCCAAGCTGACCGCACAACCAGCGTCCGACGGCAATTGCTCGCCTACCCAAACAGTCATGCACGAGGATCGCGTGCAATGGGCGGCGAGCACCGAGCTTTGCGCGATCGAGCCGGCTCGGTGCAGCGGGAGCACCTGCAACATCGCGGGTCTCGGCGCGCCCTTTCGAGCGTGCGTCGCGAGCGCCGACGGCGCGATCAAGGCCGCGAACGACGTCACCTGCCCCGCGGGGTTCCCCGAAAAGCGCGTGCTCGGCACCGGGGCCTCGTTCACGTGTGGGGTGTGTGGCGCTTGCACTGTGTCGTTCACCTGCACGGGCACGCTGGACGCATTCAAGAACGCGGGGTGCGACCAGCTCCTCGGGACGATCCCGGTCGACGGCGTGTGCCACCCGGCGCCTGCCACCGGCGCGATCAAGGCCTATCGCGCAAACCTCACGTCGCAGAACAACGCTTGCAGCGTCGCCAACCCTGTCGCGACGAATCCAGTCCTATCGTCAGGGCGCGCGGTGTGTTGTCGCTAATTGATTGTCGATTGACGGTTAGCGCGCCGATTGTCGATTAGGGCTCTTGCTCGCACTTGACGCCCACGACGGGGAGCCCGAGCGAGGGGCTAATCCACGTTTGCACCGGCAGCGGTCCAATCGTCTGGTCCGGGATAGCGGGATAATACGTCAGGAAGTTGAAGCACATCTCGTCGGTCGTGTTCTCGCCCCACGTGATCGGGGTGTCTCCCGGGTTCTTCCACGTGCAGCGCGTCCGCATGATGTCGCCAGGCGAGACGTCTTTGCTGATCTTGAAGCCTTCTTGATTCTCGAAGTTGAACGGCTCTTGTCCGAAGACGAGATCGGGCGCGCCGTTGCCTCCCGGAATGCGCTCGGTCGAGATCGCGACGCCGCGCGTGTGCATGTGCGGCGTCGCGCCGAAGAAGTGCACGCCCTTGTATTTGTCACCAAGCTTGTAGTCGCAGCGGAGCGTCCATTTCGCGACGCGCGGCGGGATCGTGAAGTCCTTCGACCCGAAGGCGAGCGTGCCTGCGTCGTTTGGACGAAGCTGATCGGTCGAGCAAAGCTGATATCCGCTGTTGTCCGTCTGACCGTTGAACTTGCCGCTCGCGTTGTTGTAGTGCACCTGCATGACCCAGTGGGTCGTTCCTTCGGTCGGATAGCCGGCCTCCGGCGGAAGCTCCATGTTGCCGCCGCCCGGCGCCCATCCCGTCACCATCTTCCAGCTGCCCGAGACGGTCGCGCCGCACGGCTGCGGGTCGCTCGACATCGCCTCCTGCGCTTGGAAGAGGAGGATGTGGTGCACGATGTTGAGGTTCTCGACCTTCGGACCCATCGCGATCACGTGGCGCTTCGACCCGATGACCTCGTCCACGCCAAAGCACATGTACTGATCGGACTTGGAGTTGTCCGTCCACGTGAAGGGCTTCGATGCTTTCAGCACGGTCGTCTTCGTGTTCGGTCCGTTGCAGGTGAAGGGACGCGTCGCGGGCGGGGGACCCTCACCGACGTCGCACGTGTCTGCGGCTTGCGGCGCGCCATTCGCGATCCAATCGTCGACCGCCTTGATCTGTGCGTCGGTGAGGCGAGCGGCGGGCGGCATGCGGCCGGCCTCGGCGTGAATCTTCGCCTTCACGACCTCGTAGAGCTTCTTGCCACCGTAGTCCTGCTGCAGATCGTTCCACGAGACGAGCGACGTCGACGCGCCCGACTTCGGCTCGGTGCCGTGGCAAGTCTGGCACGACTCGCTGAGCACCTTGCTGACGTCGCACGGCAGCCCGGTCTTCGTCTTGACGCCGTCACCCTTGCGGACGCCGCCATCGCCATCTTCGTCGCCCGCAGCGCCGCTGCTTCCGCGCGAGCCGCCGGGGCCATCGCTGCCCTCGATGCTGTTGAGCGGGGCGGTGCAGGCAAACACGAAGGAGACGGCGCAGAACGCCGCCGCCGCGAGGCCGAGGGGCTTACGGATCGGAGCCATGGATATTTTTTCCTCCGGCGCGCGATCAGGGAAGAGCGAGAGAGCGAGGAACCGAGTCCGCCCTGTCTGCCATTCCGTCGCGTCGTCGAGGACCCTTCAGCAGCCTTTGGGCCAAGCTGGAAAATTCCCCGATCCACGTCAAATCGCGGCAAATCATGGGATACCCACACGGTCGCCGGATCCCCTGCGGGGCCCTGTGTCGCGCGCCGGTGACAGCGAGAAGTGCCGAACGCGTCGTGCTACCGTGCCGGCGTTCACATGCGTCTTCATATCAACGTTGATCACGTGGCGACGCTCCGCAACGCACGCGGAACGCCGTACCCGGATCCGGTCGAAGCGGCCCGTCTCTGTCTCGATGCGGGAGCCCATGGCATCACCGCGCACCTGCGCGAAGACCGGCGTCACATCCTCGACGCCGACGTCGAGCGCCTTCGTGCCACGCTGCGATCCACCTTCAACCTCGAGATGGCCGCGACCGACGAGATGATCGCGCTCGCGATCGAGACGAAGC
Organism: Labilithrix sp.; assembly: GCA_044227045.1. GTDB lineage: Bacteria > Myxococcota_A > Polyangia > Polyangiales > Polyangiaceae > Labilithrix. The sequence continues at coordinate 80,674 of JBGAFW010000011.1, read as the reverse complement.
CCGACGTCGTCACGCTCGTACCCGAGCGTCGCGAGGAGCGGACGACCGAGGGTGGCCTCGAGGTCGCGAACGCGTCGCCTGCGCTCGCCAAGCACGTCATGGCGCTCAAGAACGCCGACATCAAGGTGAGCCTGTTCATCGCGCCCGACCTCGCGCAGGTCGAGGCCTCGCACGCGCTCGGCGTCGAGCAGATCGAGCTTCACACCGGCGAGTACGCGCACGCGTTCGGGTACGGCCGCCCGTCTTCGTCCGATCTCATGCGCCCGATGCCCGACGCGGCGCAGCGCGAGCATGCTCGCCTCGCGACTGCCGCCCAGCATGGAAGGTCGCTCGGTCTCGAGATCGCGGCGGGCCACGGCTTGACGACGCGGAACGTGGGCGCGCTCATGCTGATCGAAGAGATCATCGAGCTCAACATCGGGCATGCGGTGATCGCGGACGCGGTATTTCACGGGCTCGGCGGCGCCGTGCGAGGGTTCTTGACGGCGATCGCAGGCACCGAGAAGGGACGCAAGCGGTCGTGATCGTCGGGCTTGGCATCGATGTGTGCTCGATCGAGCGAATGCGTCGCGCGCTCGAACGTCATGGCGATCGCTTCTTCTCCCGGATCTGCAGCCCCGAAGAGCGCGCGGACCTCAGCGGCCGCGACATCGCGACGGCGCTCGCAGGTCGGTTCGCGGTGAAGGAGGCGTTCGCGAAGGCGCTCGACGGCGCGCGCGGCGTGGGCTGGCACGAGGTCAAGGTCCGCCGCTTGCCGAGCGGACGGCCCACCCTCGAGCTCACCGGCAATGCGGTCGCCGCCGTCGACAGAGTCGAGGCGGATGCGTGGCACGTGAGCATCACGCATGACGCAGGCGTCGCCGTCGCCGTCGTCGTGCTCGAGAAGACAGGCAAGCCACCGAAGCGCGAAGAGGCGAGCACTCCATGATCCCGGTCCTCTCGTGCAAGCAGATGCGTGCGTTCGACAAGCACGCGATCGAGAGCTGTCATGTGCCGAGCCTCCTCCTGATGGAGAACGCGGGGCGCGGCGCGACGGACATCATCGAGCGCGAGCTCTGTGGTGGCCGAGCGCGTTCGTCGTCGCGCGCCACATGCTCGCGCGCGGCGCGATCGTGGAGGCCTGGCTCGCGGGCGACGCGTCGAAGATGACGGCCGACTGCCGCGCGAACCACGACGCGTTCGTGGGGCTCGGCGGACAGGTCGAGGTCATCCCGTTTGGTCAGTCGCTCGACGCGTTTCAAGCCTCGCTCGCGGCGGCCGACGTGGCGGTCGACGGGCTCTTCGGGACCGGGCTCGATCGCGTCATCGTCGAGCCGCTGTCGACCGTCGTGCGCCTCCTGAACGACACACGCGGTCCGGACAAGCACACCCTCGTCGCCGCGCTCGATGTGCCGAGCGGCCTCCACGCCGACACCGGCGTCTCGATGGGCATCACCGTCTCCGCCGATCTCACGGTGACGTTCGCGCACCTGAAGCTCGGGCACATGACGGGGCACGGCGCGCGCAAGTCCGGTCCCGTGCACGTCGTCGACATCGGCGTGCCGCCCACGCTCACCAGCGAGCACTCCGCGCAGCTCGTCACCGCGAGCGACGTGCGTGCGCTGATCGGAAAACGCCTCATCGACACGCACAAATACCGCGCGGGGCACGTCGCGCTCATGTGTGGGTCGCCGGGAAAATCCGGCGCAGCGCTCCTCGCGGCGCAAGGCGCGCTTCGCGGCGGCGCGGGCGCGGCCTCGGTGATCACGTGGGCCGAAGCGGCCGCGGTGCTCGAGGCAAAGATCCCCGAGGTGATGGTGTCGGCGCTCCCTCAAGGCAAAGACATCGACGCGGTGTGCCGCGCGGTCGACGCAGCGCTCGTGAGCAAGCGCGCCGTCGTCATCGGGCCTGGCTTCGGGACGGGAGAAGCGGCGCGCGTCGTCTCTCGCCATGTGCTCTCGACGTTCCGCGGAGCGATCGTCGCCGACGCGGATGCGTTCACCCATCACGCCGGATCACCCGAGGTGTTCTCCGCCGCGGCCGGGCGCGCCGTGCTCACGCCGCATTCGGGCGAGCTCGCGCGTCTGCTCGGACGTACCGCCGAAGAGATCGACTCCGATCGCTTCAACGCGACGCGCGACGCCGCGGCGGTCACGCAGTCGGTGGTCCTCCTCAAAGGCGCCTACACCGTGATCGCGGGTCCCGATACGCGCGTCGTCGTGACGGGATCGGGCGGACCTGCGCTCGCGACGGCCGGATCCGGAGACGTGCTCGCCGGGTTGATCGGCGCGCTCTCCTGCACGCTGCCACCTTTCGAGGCGGCCTATTGCGGCGCGTTCCTTCACGGCGTGGCGGGCGCGACCTGGCAAAAGGAGCACGGCGACCGCGGGCTCTTCGCCGGTGAGATCGCCTCGCAGCTCCCCGATGTCCTCGCGGCGCTGCTCGCCGGCGAATAGCCGATCGGGCGCCTGCGGTGTCGACGTCGCAATGTGTGCCACTCCGAGGGCCGGGAAGTGGCACGCATCGATGATTTTCCAGTAAAATAGGGCTTCTGTGGCGGCACTGCCGTTGCACAGTGCCTGTCACCAGCATGCTTTCCTCTTCCTCTTCCTCTTCCTCTTCGCGTTCGTCCTCGCACCCTTCGCGCTCGAGGCGCGTCATCGTCGGGCTGCTGCTCCTCACCGCCGTCGCGTGCGGTGGCGGCGTCGCGACGATCGACGGGACATCGTCGAGCGGCGGCTCGTCCTCGTCGTCGAGCGGCGGCTCGAGCGGAACGAGCGGGACGACCTCTCCGACCGGCACGAGCACGACGATCCCGACCACGACCTCGACCACGACTTCGGGGCGCGTCCCGAAGCTGCATCGCGCGGTCGCCAAGGCGTGCGATGGCGTTCGCCCGAACAACGAGCCGGTGGGGATCCCGGACGCGGGGCCGGCGACTCCAAACGGCTACGTCTCCTGCTACCACAACGCCGAATGCACCGCGGGCAAGAACGGGCGCTGCATCGGCAACGGTCACGACGGTTGGTACTGCACCTACGACGCATGTCAGTCGGACGACGAATGCGGGGGCAAGTCCGGGGGGACGATCTGCGAATGCGAAGGCGGCTTTCGCTCCGATTACAACACGTGCGTCCCGTCGAACTGCCACGTCGACAAAGACTGCGGTGGCAATGGGTACTGCTCACCGACGCTCGGCTCGTGCGGCCACTACAGCAAGACGGCGGGGTACTATTGCCACACGCCGCAAGACGAGTGCATCGACGATGAAGACTGCACCGGCCAAGGGCAATTCGGCGCCAAGCCTTATTGCCGTTACGAAGAGACGGTCGGTCACTGGAAATGCTCGACGCAAGAGTGTGCGGGATAAGCCAATCCGTTGCGCGATGAGCTCGGCGGGTTGGCCATGGAGGAGGATCGATGAATCGTTCAATCACGGGATCGTCAGCTGGCTCTCGAACCACGCGCCTTCGTATGGCGATGGGAGGTGCGCTCCTCATGGGCGTCACCTCCGCGATCTTGATCGCGAGCGCGGCCTGCACCGGCGGCGGCGGCGCGATTGACGACGGCACGACCCCAACCTCCACCACCACCACGCCGACGGGGACGACCACCACGACCGGAACCGGGACCACCACGCCTCCAAGCCGCATCCCCGTCAAGCACCGCGCCACCGCGGCCGCGTGCGACAACGTTCGCAACAACCCAAACCCAAACGTGCCGGACGGCGGCGGGCCGCCCACGTTCGCGTGCACGAGCCACGGAGACTGCACAGCGGGACGAAACGGCCAATGTCTGAACGGGCGCGCCGGCACGCAATGCACCTACGACGAGTGCCTGAGCGACTCCGAGTGCGGCGGCGGCAACGCCGTATGCGAATGTCCGAGTGACACGAACGGCGCGAATCGGTGCTTGAAGAGCTCGGGCTGCAAGGTGGACTCCGACTGCGCCGGCGGCTTTGCGTGCTCACCGACGCTCGGGACGTGTGGCCACTACAGCGGCACTGAGGCTTATTTCTGCCACACCGCAGCCGACGAATGCGTCGACGACAAAGACTGCGGCAGCGACCCGAATGGTTTTGGCGGCTACTGCGCGTTCGAGCAAACCGTCGGTCACTGGAAGTGCTCCACCTCGGAGTGCGCGGGCTAGCGATGCCTCGCCGGCGATCTCTTCGATCCGATCGGGGCGTCACCCCGATCTCCCGATCGATCGCCGGCGCGATCGCCGTCGTTGCCTGTCTCGCGGCGGCGGCCGGCTGTGACGACGGCGAAGCCTCGCTTGGTCCTGGCGCCGGCGTGCGCGATCCGGAGAGCCTCGCTCAGTCCCTCCGCACGTACGTGACGGACGCGAAGGTGCGCCGCGATGCGCTCGAGACGAGCCTCGTCAATCGCGACAACGCCTATGCGCGCCTGCGCCTCGATCGCTACGGAGACGATCGCGCGTGGGGGTTGCTCGAGGAGCTCGACCCGGAGACGACCCCCATCCGCGTCGATGACGTCGCGTCCGGCGCGCCGTCCAGCGACGCGACGTGGACATCGTTCGCGAACGACACGAAGAGCGACGAAGGCTTCACCGCCCGCGAGCTGAAGGCGCTCGGTGAACGTGCATTCTACAATTATCCAGTCCAGCTCGTCCCCACCTTGCCGAACGCGCTCTCGAGCCCAAACCGCGCGGGCATGTGGGATCACGACGGGCGCACCGGCGCCGTTTGGGTGCGGTTTTCGTCTGGGTCGATCACCTCGGCCTTCACGTGCTCGACGTGCCATGCCTCCGTCGACCACGGCGCGCTCATCACGGGACGGAACAACGCCGACCTCGACGTCGGTCGGATCAACGGTGATGGCCTGCATGGCCCTGCGTGGGGGCTCGGACGTGTCGACGTCACCGCCGATGGGATCGACAACCCGGTCACGATCACCGATCTGAGGCCGCTTCGATTCCAAGAGAACCTGCACCACGCCGCGACGCTGCGAAACGATCCGATCGCGCTCGCCGTCCGCATCGAGACGCTCATCATCACGAGCCACCACGAGGCGGTCCGGCCGCCGCGGAAGATCATCGCCGCGCTCGCGCTCTTCCTCCTCGACCTCGCGCCAAAGAGCGCGCTTCCGTCGCCGGAGTCACCCGGCGCCGCCGTGTTCGAACGCACGTGCGCGAGCTGCCATCGTGGTGAGGGGAGGACCGGCCCCGCCGTTCCGTTCTCCGTCGTCGGCACCGATCCCATGACGGCCGAGAGCCCCGATCGCGGCACCGGCATGTACCGCGTGCCGTCGCTCCGCGCCGTCGGAGATCGCCGGCGGCTCTTCGCGAGCGGCGAGGTCGAAGACATCGTCGACCTGGTCACACCGTCGCCTGGTCGCGAAGCGAAGGGACACGTCTACGGCCTCGAGCTTGGCGACGCCGACCGCGCCGCGCTCCTCGACTACTTGCGGCAGCTCTAACGGACAAACGAGCCCATCCGCGAACCTTCCCTCGTTTCGAAGGCTCGCGTGAAAAACATCGCTTTCGCGGTCACACAAACGCTCGTGTGGGTTTGGGCTATTCCGGCTGCGTGGCTCGGGCCACGCGCTTTTGGCCGACCGGACACACAGCCCCGTGTCGGACCCTGAAAATCCGTGTGTTTTTCAGGAGCAGAGCCGTGGCACCGCGGTTGCGATGGTCGTGTTCCCGAGGAACCCGGCCACATGTCACACGCATCTCCCGTTTCGTCGACCACCAAGAAGACCCGCACGAGCACGCCCGTTTCGACCACGGCGTCCCAGGCCGGACGGAAGACGGGAGACACGCGGGCCACGCTCGTCGCCTACGATCTGAAGAGCTTGGAGCTTGGGCTCGTCGAGCTCCTCCCGGAGCTGCGTGGTCGTGCATGCCGCCTCTGCGGCGACCCGACGACGGCCGACGACATCGTGCAGGACACCGTCGAACGCGCCCTCAAGTTCGCGAAGCAGTACGAGCGTGGGACGAACCTCCGCGCGTGGGTGTACCAGATCCTCTTCAGCGTCTTCATCACGCGCTACCGCCGCTCACGCCGTGAGAAGAACGCGCTTCGTAACCTCGCCGGCGACCCGTGCGCGTGGACGATGCCCGAGCGCTTCACCGCGCCCGACGCCGCGGCCTCGCTCACCCCCACGACGCAAGGCAAGCTCGATGGCCTCCCCGAGACGTTCCGCACCGTCCTCAAGCTCGTCGATCTCGACGAGCTCACCTACCGCGAAGCCGCGTGCGAGCTCGGTGTCCCCGTCGGCACCGTGATGAGCCGCCTCCACCGCGGTCGCAAGATGCTCGCGTCCCAGCTCCTCGAAGCTGCCTGAGCCAAGGTCACGCCCCGCGGGGAGCCCACGGGACATCGTCGACGCCGAGCGTGTGGTTCGCTTTTCGGGCGAGCACGAACAAGAGATCGCTCAGGCGATTGAGGTAGATGACGATCTCGCCGCGCGCGGGGAAGTCGTCGAGGGAGAGGACGCTGCGCTCCGCGCGACGGCACACCGTGCGCGCGTGATGAAGCGCCGCGGCCTGCACGCTGCCCCCTGGAAGCACGAAGCTCTTGAGCGGCGGCAACCCTTCTTCGGCCTCGTCGATCGCCTTCTCGAGGCGCTCGGCGTCACCCGCGTCGAGGAGCTTCATCTTCATGTTGCCCTCCTTGCCGGGGACGCACGCGAGCTCCGCGCCGAGCGTGAAGAGGTCGACCTGCACCTCTGCGAGGACCGCTTCGGTCCGCGTCTCGAGCTTCGTCGCACGCGCGACGCCGATGGTCGCGTTGAGCTCGTCGACGGTGCCGTAGGCGTCGACGCGCAACGAGGCCTTCTTCACGCGCGCGCCTCCGAAGAGGCCTGTCGTCCCGTCGTCCCCCGTCTTCGTGTAGAGCTTCACGCCGCGCAGGATACTCCGGCGCTCGTGCGTTCGGGATCTTTACGTCGGACGATGTAGGCGCGCTCGGGGTGCTGGAAAACCAGGCATTTGCTGCGAATCGCACGCCCGCGCGAAAAAGAGCGCAACACCTCCGCCCGGGAGCCGATGAGCGGCATGAGGTGAGAGATGGCGACAAAGACGAAGGCCGAGGACACGAAGAAGCCCACGCTCGAAGAGCTCGAAGACGAGATCGCGCGCCAAGATCAGGAGATCACGCAGCTCATGTCGTCGCTCGACGAGCTCGGTGATGCGCGCGCCGTGGTGCCCGCGTCGTTCTTCGAAGAGCTCGAGGAGGTCGGCGAGCCGGCCGCCTGCGCGCCCACCCACGTGGTGTTCGGCATTCGCGGCTGACCACGCACGTACGGATTCACTCACTCACTCACGAACGAGCTTCACGCGACACGACACTGAACAATCACACGAAACGAAGAAGGAACATCGGTCATGGCAAATAGCATTGGTGGTCTCGGAGCTGCGTCGTCGGCTCAAGGTTACAGCCTGGAGTCGGGCGCTGGGCTCGACGCAGATACGCTGCTCGCGTACTGCGCGGCGAAGCTCAATATGTACAACAAGGAAATCAAGGAGAAGATGGCGTCGCAGCAGGCCTCGCAAAAGCAGAAGGGCGCGATCAACGACGTGCGTGAAGCGCTGGGGCGATACATGAGCGTGGGCATTGGCGCGGGAGACACGGCTGCCGTGCGGGATGTGCTGACGAAGTACGTCGAGGCGATCCGGCAGATGCCGCCTGGTGCGGAGCGAGAGCGGCTCGTTGCCCAGTTCAATCTGTTTCGGCGAACGACCTGCTACAGCAATGGAGATCCAAAGCCGCTCACGCTGTCCAACGATGCCGACTGCGACGCCTACCTCCACGGCAACAATACGGTTGACGGTCCACCGACCTTGGCGAGGGAGCTCGGTGACAACATGCCCGCAGGTTCCGATTTCTATGGCGCCAGAGACAACTCGAAGATGAACCAAGAGACGGATTGGGTGAACAACGCGAATACGATGACGGCAGCCGAGGTGGACAACATGTCGAAAGCGCTCGACGGCGTCTCGAGCGACGTCGGCAAGAACGCCGAGCTCGACATGATCACGCTCCAGCAGATCATCTCCACGCGTCAGCTCGCGATCCAGCAGACGACGACGTTGATGTCGAAGTTCAACGAGTCGGCGACGGAAGTCGTTCGAAACTGGGCGAAGTAGTCGCTGAGGTCAGGACGATGAGCTCGAACGCCTCTCCCCAAGTCCCGATCGAAGCCCTCTACGCGACGGGGCACTGGCTTCTCACGCATCATCGCTACAAGGAGGCCGCAGAAGTCCTGCGCGCCATGGCGATGACCGCTCCCTCGGACGAACGCGCATGGCTCGCGCTCGGCGCCTGTCACGAGGCGATCGGGCAGAAGAAGCTCGCGCTGGAGCTCTATCGACTGGCGAGCGTCGAGGCGGCGCCCGCCATCCGCTGCATCATTGCTCGAGGGCGTGTCCTCCACGCCCTCGGGCAGGATGAGGACGCGTGCGGCGCCTTCGACGAGGCGTGCGAGCTCGCGGTCGCGCACGACGAAGCAGGGCTTGCTCATCTCGCCACGAACGAAAAGGACGCGATCTCATGAACGGCGCTACCGCTCTGCGACAACCCATCGCCGCCACGACGGCGGCCGCCGCGAACGCGAGCCAGGCAGGCGTGGCCGGCCCGGTCGGCCCGGGCGCGTCGCTCCTCCCCTCGCCGAGCTCGAGCTCCGGCTACGACGCCGACGCGATCGGCCAGCTCTACCTCGCGATCAGCAAATCGAACGAGCAAGACTCGAAGGCCGCCAAGGAGAACGTGAACCTGAAGTCGCAGGAGCGGCGACGTCTCCTCGACGAACAAGCGAAGGCGCTTGCGGAGGCTCGCGCCGCGGAGCAGCAGCAGACGGGGTTCTTCGATTCGATGGGCATCGGCAGCCTCGCCGGCATCGCCACCGCCAACCCCATGCTCGTCATCGCAGACATGAGCATGCACATGGCGAGGCTGACGCCCAAGACGCTCAAAGACTTCGAAGACGACAACAAGGACACGATCGAGCTCGCGACCAAGCTCTATTGCGGAGTCGGCAACGCCGATACCATCGTGAACGGCGTCGTGAACGACCCGCAGACGATGAAGGCCGCGCTCGCGATCGCCGGGATGATCCTCGAGCAGACCGGAAGCGACGAGGTCCGTGACTATGCCGGCACCGGGATGATCCTCACCGGAAGCACGAGCTCACGCGCCGCCGCGATGGTCGTCGTCGCCGACAAGGACAACAAGGTGGCGGATGAGATCCGCGAGACGGAGAAGGACACGCGCGACTACACGAAGTGGGTCGCGATCGGAGCGATGGCCGTCGCCGGCGCAGGGGCGGTCGTCGCGTCGGGCGGGACGGCGACCGCGATCGTCGTCGGCGTCGGGGTCGCGCTCTCGGTCGCTGGATTTGTCGTGGTGGAGACGCAGGCGCTCGACCCGCTTCTCGGAAAGAACGCCTCGCTCGCGATCGGCGGAGGCATGATGCTCGCGGGCGCGGTGGTCTCCTTTGGCGCGACCGCGACCGCGAGCACGGCGCAGCTGTCCTCCGCGGCGATGCAGCATCTCGGCCGCGCTCTGACGGTCGGCGGAGGCGTGGTGAGCGCCGTCGTGCAGGTGAAGCAGGGGCTCGATGGCATGGAGGCCGCTGCGGTGCAGAAGGAGGTCGACGATTTCAACACCGAGGCTCATGGGTATTTTCTCAAGAGCGAGCGGATGAAGAACATCGTCCTCGACATCATCGAGGACGTTCGCGACCTGTCGAAGAGCAAGCGCCGCGTCTCCGAGATCGTCAACGGGATCGTCGAGACGCAGTGCGAGACGCGAGCGATCGCGTCGGCGGGCATGAAGGCTTGAGTGAACACGCACACCTAGATGGAAGAACGAAAGGACGGGATGTCGGCATGAGTGGAGTGGAGAGCGCGAACGCGCAAAGGGCCAACCAAACGTACGGTGCTCACGGTGCTGAGACCGCAGGAGCGTCGGAGCGAAGCGCCCCTGAAGGCAGCGAGGCGGGAGCGTCTCTGATCACGGATCCGGTCGAGTCTGGGATTCAGGGAGACGATCCCGGGATCGCGGTGATGATGCTCGTCATCAAGAATGCTCGTGCAGAGAAGAAGATCTCGAAATCGATCCGCGAATGCGAGGAGCGCGCGCAAGAGAGCGCCGACGACGCGCAGCTCGCGGCGATGCGCGAGAAGGCCTTCGACGCGTACGTCGGCGGGCTCATCGGCGGCGCGGCGACCGTCGCGTCCGGCGCGGCCACGGGGGCAGGGGCCCCGATGGATGCCGTGATGAAGCAGCGCTGCGACGCCGCTGGAAAGGTAATCGAGGGCGCAGGCAAGATCGCGTCGACCTTCAAACAGCACGAGGCCGACGAGGACGGCGTGGAGGTGACGAAGCAGGAGCAAATCGCGAGCCGTCACAAGCGCTCGGCGGATGACGCGCGAGAGGCCATGAAGGACGCCAAGGACCTCGCCGATCGCACGGTGGGCTACTTCAAAGAGTACGTCACGGCAAAGAGCGAGGAGCGACGCGCGACGTTGATGCGAGCCTAATGTGTTGATCGACGCCGATAACACATCAAGAACCTCGCGGCGATTACACCCTATCGCGATACTGCGCTAACCCGTCATAAATGGGGACAAGGCCGTTATACGCGTTACGCCGCAAGGCCAAGAGCGCCCGGTAGCGAGCATGCGCCTCGGGGTTGGGCTCGTGCCTCACCGCCGAGCCTCGCCACGAACGCAGGTCGCTCAAGCCGTGTAGCACGTTGGCGCCCAAGCCAGCGAGCATCGCGGCGCCGGAGACGGTGCCGCCGGCGGCGGGTGTGTACGAGAGAGGCACGCCGAGGGCGTCGCACAAGATCTGGCGGAAGAGCGAGCTCTTGCCTCCGCCGTTGGCGGCGACGACGCTCTTCAGGCGGACGCCGTCCTGCTCGAGGACCTCCTGGCAATCGACGAAGCCGAGCGCGATCCCTTCGAGCAGCGCCCGCCACATGTGGCCGCGGCCATGGTGGAGGCCGAGCCCGAGGAACGCCCCGCGCGCATTCGTGTTCCAGATCGGCGTGCGCTCGCCTTGGAGGTAGGGGAGGAAGAGGAGGCCGTCGGCGCCGGCGGAGATCGGCTCCGCCTCGGCGTCGAGGAGATCGTGGGGAGGCAGCGCGTTGCGGACAGCGGTGTCTTCTGTCATCGAGGCGCGCGTGAACGCGTAGCGAAGCCACTCTTGCGCGCCGCCCGAGAGCGTGCCTCCGAGCGAGAGCCACATCTTGTCCGCGCCGACGTGATGCGCGTTGATCAGGCGCGCGTCGGCGCCGGGCGTCTTCCGCGGGACGAGGAGATTTCCGGCCGTCCCGAGCATGAGACAGGCGTCGCCTTCGTCGACCACGCCCGCGCCGAGGGTGGCCGCGGCGAAGTCACCGCCACCTGCGACGACCGGCGTGCCCGCGCGAAGTCCATGCCCGATCGTCTTCGCGGCGGCCTCGGTGACTCCGCCGATCACCTCGTGCGCCGCACGGATGGGCGGGAGCTGTTCGGGGCGAACGCCGACGGCGGCGCACGCAGACGGGATCCATGCGCGCTCCTTCAAGTCGAAGAGCGGAAGGCAGAGCGCGGCGGTCGAAGGATCGGTCGCGACCTCGCCGGTGAGCCGGTACGCGACGAACGCGTGCGATTGGAGGATCCAGCGTGCCCGCGCGAGCGCGTCAGGCGGGAACGGCGCGGCGGCGTCTTGAAAGCCCCACGCCGCGTCGGCCCGACCACGCGCGCTGTCGGGCGCCGCCGACGATGGCGGCGTGGACGTGCCGCCACGCTTGATCCAGAGGAGCTTGGGGCCAGCGTAGTAGGCGTGGACGTTGATCTCACGCGCCTCTTGGGCGGCGCGCGTATCGAGCCAGAGGATCGAAGGTCCGATCGCGTTGCCCTCGGCGTCGACGAGGATCACAGTCGGCGCCTGGCCGACGACGGCGATCGCGGTGATGTCTTCGAGAGACTTCACCTTACCGGCGAGGTCGGCGAGGACATGCCCCACCGCGAGCCAGAAGCGATCGGCGCGGATCTCGGCCCATCCCGGCTCCGGCGAATCGTAGAGACACGACATGTTCGCGTCCGCGATGAGCGTGCCGGTCCCGTCGAAGATGGCGGCGCGAACGCCGGTGGTCCCGATGTCGATCCCGAGGAGACGCGCGGAGGTCGCCGGGACGCGCGCTGCCGCATCGGCCGAAGAAGCCATGCCGGCCAGGGTACCTCGTTTGCGAGCGCCGACGCGTCAAACCCGACAAGCGAGCGCGCCAAGCCCACGCAAAGGCCCACGGAACGAAGCGTCCGTTCGGCGTGGGTGCTACGGTGTCGACCCGTGACTCGCGGGAAGATCCGAATCTGCTTCGTGTGCTCCGGCAACATCTGTCGCTCCCCCACGGCGGAGGGCGTCTTCAAGAAGCTCGTGGCGGACGCGGGCCTCGACCATGCCTTCCACGTCGAGAGCGCCGGCATCGGCGACTGGCACGTGGGCGAGCGGCCGGACCCGCGAACCCTCCGCGCCGCGGAGGCGCGCGGCTACAGCCTCGAGAGCCGCGCGCAGCACTGGAAGGCGCGCGACTTCGACCGGTTCGATCACGTGGTCGCGATGGACAGCACCCACGTGCGCGCGCTCGTCCGGCTCGCGACCACCGACGCGACGAAGGCGAAGGTCTCCCTCGCTCGCGACCACGTCCCGAGCGGACCTCGCGGCGCGGACGTGCCCGATCCGTACTACGGAGAGCTCGAGGGGTTCGATGAGGTCGTGACCATCTGCGTCGAGGCGTGCTCGGCGCTCCTCGCCGAGCTTCGCAAGAGGCACGCGCTATGACCTCCACGACAGCGCTCTCCGAGACGCTCGAACGCACGCTCGGTGCCCGCCCGCGCGACGAGCCCTCGAGAGTGCCGAGCGCGGGGATCGTGGAGCTCCGCGATGGACGCCGCGTGTTCGTGAAAGCACCCCGAGACCGCGCGGCTGCGATGGTCGACGCCGAGGAGCACGGCCTCGCGTTCCTGCGCGGGCGCAGCGCGCTCCGCGTACCGGACGTGCTCGCGCGTGGGAGCGACTTCCTCGTCCTCACCGCCATCGATCTCCACCCGCTCGACGGGGCCGCGTCCGAACGCTTCGGTCACGCGCTCGCGGAGCTTCATCGAAGCGGAGCGCCCTCGTTCGGTCTCGACCGCGACAACTTCATCGGCCTCACCGAGCAGCGCAACACTCCCCACGCGCGCTGGGCAGACTTCTACCGCGACGAGCGGATCCTCGCGGTCACCGCGCGCTGCAACCTCGACCGAGGCACGCGTGCGCTCGTCGACGAGGTCGCCGACCGCATGGAGGCGCTCGTCGGCGACGATGAGCCGCCCTCTCGCCTCCACGGCGATCTGTGGTCGGGCAACGCGTGCGCCGACGAGAGCGGCCGCCCGTGCGTGTTCGACCCGGCGGTCTCGGGTGGCTCGCGCGAGCTGGACCTCGCGATGATGCGCCTGTTCGGCGGCTTCCCGCGGCGCACGTTCGACGCCTACGAGGAGTCGTTCCCGCTCTTGCCGGGTCACGCGGAGCGAGTCGCGCTCTACCAGCTCTACTTCCTCCTCGTGCACGTCGCGATCTTCGGCGCGGGCTACGTCGCGCAGACCGAGCGATGCCTGCGCGACGTCCTCGATCGCTGAAGGTCGCCGGCGCGCCGCTGCTGCGTGCGTCGCGCGGGCGTGTTCAGCGGGGTACGCGGGCGTCGGCCCGCGCGTTCAGGTAGCACTCGAGAGCGGTGTACCCGCGCGGGCATCCGTTCACCTGAGCGACCGTCGCGCCGTCCGCGCGCGCCGGATCGAGACCGTTCGCCTTCTCCCACGCGTCGGGCATCCCGTCACCGTCGGAATCGACAGGGGCTGGCGCGCCGCTCGCCGTGACGAACCCGTCGCCGACGTTCACTCCCTGGCCCGCTGTCCACGAAGGCGGTCGTGCATCGATCGATCGCGCGAGGTACGACGAGAGACGCTCATCCATGCGGTCGCGCGGCCACGCGCCAGCCGTTCGCGCCAAAAGCGCGACGAGCGCGCTCGCCTTCGTGTAGGTGACCGGCGGAAACGCGTGGCGCGCCGCTACGACAGGGCCGAGTGGGGGAGCCGCAGCAGGTGGCGTCGCGCCACGGCCGAGCAGATTGTCTGCCGCGAAGATCGAGCCGCCGCGATGCGTGTAAACGACACGCTCGACGAGCGGACTGTCCTGATCCGCCGTCCCGCGTCGCACCATGACGTTACCGACGAGATTGAGGCGAAGTGAGAAGCTCGGCGCGGCCGGTGCGCAGTCGTTCCCTGCGTTGTTTCCCGTGCAGTGGTTGAACCAGATCGGGTCGGACGCGTCCCAGAGGACGTTGTTCGAGAGCTCGATGGAGAGGACGTGCCCGTTGCAGTTGCTCTTGCCCGGCCCGTCGTCGTTCTCCTCACAGCTCATCTCGGGGAGGCGGCCCGCGACGCCGTTCCAGACGGTGTGGTGGATGGTGATCGCGTCGAGCGGAAGGACGTCCTTCGAGTAGTTGATGAGGACGCCACCCCACTGATAGTGCTCGCCGCGCGGCTCGGCGACGATCGAGTGCTGGATGGTGACGTTGCGCGAGCGCGTGATCTCGACGTTTTCGTCCTCCGCGCTCGCCATCGAGCAGTGGTCGATGATCACGTCGTGCGCTCCGCCGATACGGAGCGAGTCCGGCTCACCGCCGCGAAACCGCATGTGGCGGACGATGACGTCGTTGCAGTCGTTCGGATCGTACACGTTGTCGCAGACCATTCCGCCCTTCACGACGACGACGCCGGGCGAGGTCTGTCCGGCGATCGTGACCTGGCCGTGCTTGATCTCGACGGGCCCTTCGATGGTACCCGAGACGTCGAAGACGATCGTTCGCGGCCCTGGCGCGTCCAGGCACGATTGCATCGAGCCCGGCCCCGCGTGCGCGACCGTCGTGACGTGGCAGACGGCTCCACCACGCCCGCCTTTGGCGCCCGCACCGAAGCCTTCGGCGCCCGGAAAAGCGACGAGGCCGAGCGCCCGCGGCGCTGATGCTGTCGTCATCCCTGTCGGGACCATCGGGGGTCCGACTTCCGGAGGCGTCGACCGTGCGCTCGGCGGGTCGAGCTGATCCCGAAGGCGCGAGCAGGAGGTCGTCGCCAAGGTCATGACCATGAGCGCACACGCGTTCCGCGAGAGCTGCATTTCACGATCAACGGCGGGCCCGAGAAATCCTGAAGCCGAGACCCGTGAAAAGACTCCGCTCGTTGGCGCTTTCATCGACGTCGTCAGCCAGGCGGTTTACCTCGTGCTGGCTACCGCGCCGTCCGATCTCCAAGGTTGCTCGCCCAGCACGAATGGATTCGTCTCGGGTCGAACGATTCTCGAGGTCGGATCAAAGCGAGGGCGAGGTCGCCGGCGCGCCGTCGTCGGGGGCGAGGCGCCACGACTTGTCGACCTTTTCGAACGTCGCGGTCGCTTCGGGACCGGGGCGCGAGACCTGGCCGCACGCCTTCTCGACGATGTCGAGCTTCGGGTCGAAGGTGATGACGCGCGAGTAGCGGACGAGCGCGCGTCCTTCTTCCTTCTTCGAGATGCGGATGATCTTGTCGGCGTGGGCCTGGCCACAGCGGAAGCTCCCCTCGCGAAGATCGCCGGTCAGCTCGAAGCATCCCTTGAAGATGAGATCGCGTGCGCGGCGTTCGTAGGGCGAGACGTCGCTCAGCGCCGTGCCGCCGAGCTCGTCGGGCCACTCGGCCATGTAGCCGGGCTCTTTGCGCTTCGTCACGCCGGCGGAGACGAGCGCGTCGAGGCATTTCATCGCGGCGTCGCCTTGCACGCCGCTCTCACGCGTCACGCAGATCGCCTTGCTGAGATGCTGCATCTTGAACTTGGCGAGCATCGAGATCGGAAGCGTGCATGTCGCTTCCTCCTTGATGTCGTGCTGCACCGTCTCGAGCGCCTGCGTCTTGTTCGGGAGGTCGCTGCACGCGCTCACGAGGATCGCCGAGACGACGGCGAACGCGAACGCCGCCGAGCGCGTGCCCGTGCGAACACCTGCAGAGGTTTGCACGCGAAAATCAGCGTCAGTCGAGCGAGCCAACGAGGGACATCATAGCGCCTGAGTCGTTCATGTTGGGCGCCTGATCCCCAAACCCTCCCGCGAGGGGCACCAGCATGGGGCGCACACCCTCGAGCACACTGCGCTTCTTCAGGCTGAGATCGGTCGCCGAGCGTCCTATGAGCACGTTGCCATGGAGATCCTTCTGCGGTGGGCCATCGGCATGTCCATCATTAACTGCGCCACCACCGCTTGTGTTGGTCGTCGCGGATGGGCTTCGGCGCAGCGGATCGTCCGGCATGCTGCTCGTGGCGAGCCAGCCGATCGCGAGCCCGGCGGCGATGCCGATCGACGTGACGCCGGACGCAGCGCGACCGTTGCCGCGGTTGTTCGCCGCGGCGACGTAGACACCCGCCGCGGTCGCGCCCGAGAGCGCCGCGGCGAGATCGATCAAGCGGACGCGTCCGACCGTCGGCGAGACCGAGCCAGCGGTCGCCATCCCGATCCCGGTGCCGATCGTGAGCGAGAGCCCAGCGACCGCGAGCGACTCGGGCGCTTTTCCGGTGAGCCCACCGGCCGCGAAGCCCGTGACGGCGCTCGACCACGTCGCGACCGAGCCGGTCCATGACGAGCGGCCTGGCGTCGTCGGGATGAGCTCGCCGAGCACGCCGCCGAGCACAGCGCCTGCGGTCGACGTCGACCAGATCAGCGTCGATGCTTCTTTCGTCTTGAGGTCTTTCACTCCGCTCCGCGAGTCGTGCCACGCGGCCCAGAGGATGCCTTCTTCGAGGCCGATCCACAGGCCCGTCGTGATCGACTGCGGGACGCCGTACCGAAATCCCGATCCCGAATCGAGCGCGATGACCGTGCCGATCGATCCGGCGGTGAGCGCGATCGCGGGAAGGATCCCCGTCGCGGGTGTTCGCGGCTCCGTGAGCGTGCCGACCCAGATCCCCGTGCCGATCCCATAGAGGATGCTGTTCAAGTAGAGGGTGACGACCTCGTCGGTGGATCGCTTGTCGAGGAGCGGCGCCGGCTTCACCGCCGCGAGATCCGATCGACGCACGAGCGAGACGTTCCTCGCGGTCCACGCGTCGGCGAGCGTGCGCTGCTCGTGCGCGAGCGCGCGATCGCTCGCGTTCTCTGCGGACGCTTCGAGCGCCGCGAACATCACCGCGGCGTCCGCGAAATCTCCGTCGAGGAGGCGTGCGCGTGCCTCGGCGTACTTCGCGCGCCATGCCTGCGGCGTCGCGCCTTCATCGCGATCGGTCGGGGGAAGCGACGACGCCTCGCGCTCGAGCGGCGTGGGCGCATCGGCCGCGTCCATCTTCGGAGAAGGCTGGTTCGGCGTCAGCGGGATCGTCGGCTCATCGGCGTACGTCACCCGCGTCGTCGCGGAGAGCGCCGCGACGATCACGAGTGGAACTGCCGATGAAGGGAATGCGCGACAACGCGCCCGCGCCATTCCCTCGGCGTATCAGGTTCGGAACATCTCGTCGACGCGAGCCTGGAGCGCTTGCTCCGTCAGGCCCTTCGCCGCCGCGAGCTCCTTCATGAGGAGGCTCTTCGCTTGATCGAGGAGGCGGCGCTCGCCGAACGAGAGCTCCTTGTCGAACTTGAGGCGGTACATGTCGCGGAGGACCTTGGCGACCTCGTGCGGAGAGCCGCTCTTGATCATCTCGGTGTACGCGCGGAAGCGGCGGCTCCACGGCTGGAGATCGACGGCGACCTCACGGGCCTTCATCGTCTCGAGGACCTTGTCGGCCTCCTTCGGGCTCATGACGGGGCGAAGGCCGGCGGCTTGCGCGGACGTGCGCGGGACCATGACGCGCATCCCGTTGTCGAGGATGCGGATGATGAAGAACTCACCCTTCGCGCCACCAATCTCACGGTGCTCGATCGCGATGATCTCGCCGAGCCCGTGGGCCGGGTGAACGGCCTTGTCACCGACACCGAGCTTGAGGTTCTTCGGCGGCGGGGGAAGCGGCGGGATGTTGACGAGCGGGACGTAGCCCTTCGGTACGATGCCCGAGTGGCGCGGCGCCGGCGGCGGCGTGCTCGGCGTGGCCTTGATCGGAGCCGACGTGTTCGTCTCCGTCTTTGGCATGGCCGGAGGAGGAGCAGGCGTACGACGCGGCATGAGAAGCTCGTCCTTGACGACCTCCTTGACCTCCTTGACCTCCTTGACCTCCTTGACCGGAGCCTTGGCGGACTTCACGGCGCGAAGCTGTGAAGACGAGGCGGCAGTGCCTTTCGTCTTCGCCTTGGTTGCGGCGGGCTTCGCTTTGACGACAGCCGAAGGCCGCGCCTGTGTGGCGTGACGAGAAGAGGAACGGGTGGAGCGTGCTGTTTGAGCCATCTGCCCGCGCGCGTAGCACTGCTAACGGTTCGGCGTCAACCGATAGCGTGATCCCGTTTTTGGTTGTGTTTTCGCGCAAGATCGCGGGCGCCAGAATCCCGTTCGAGCGCTTTGGGAGAGGCTCCGAGCTAAGTGCGCGAGGCTGCCCTGTTAGTCGCCGTCAGTCGTCGTCGTTGCCGCTTCGCAACGCTTCGGGCCTAACCGCGACCATCCGGCGCACCGTGGGATGCGTGTGGACGCCGCTCTGATCGTTCGTCGGGCCATTCGGGATCGAGACCCCTGGAACCCCGCTTTTTCTCATGTCTTCGTGGCCGACGGGCGGCGGCGCTGTTTTCCGCTCCTGCTCGTGGAGGCTTCGATCGTCGATTTTAATGGTCTCTTCGACGTCGGTCTCCACACCCTTCAGCACGAGGCTGAGCGCCACCCCTTGCTTCGGAGAGCCGACCTCGAACGGCGCGATGAGCTGCGGCGCCAGCCGGACAGCCCGGGTGAGCTCGTCGATGGGCACACGGAGGCGGGCGAGCGGAACCACGCGCTCGCGAATGCCCATGCCGTGGTCGGCGAAGATGTTGATCACCGTCTCCCGATCGGTGCCTGTGATCTCGATGAACGGCGTCCCTTCGAGCCAATCGGCGCGCGCGAGACGTGCAAGCGCGAGGAGGACCTTGGGGGCGCCGCCACCCGGCTTCGCGACGGTCGAGGCCCACGTGAGCAGCGCGCGCAGCGACGACGCGGAGCGCGCGGCTTGATCCGCATGCTCCGTCGTCAGCTCTGCACACGATGCGAGGCCGTCGAGCTTCATTGGGAGAGAACCATTCGCGCAGCGCCTTCGCGCCGCGGGACGTACAGACAGTATGCACCACGGACCGAGGAGGAGGAAACGACCCCCCTCTTTCCATCCATCCCCGGAACGACACCCTGCGACGCCGGAGCACATTCGGATGTCGCTGCGCGCACGCAATTACCGCCGCATGATGTCGGCCACCTCGGCGTCCACGGCGTCGTGGATTCCGCGAGCGAGCGCATTTCCGTCGTAGACGGCATCGAGAACGAGCGCGTCGGGCTCCTCGTGCACGAACGGCGCCTGCACAGGCGCGTGCAGGCCGAAGAGGTGTCCGACCTCGCTCTCGCTGAGCACGTGCGCGGCGGCGCCGAAGCGTGAGCTCGCCGCCTTCGCGTCGTCACCCCACGCACCGGCGAGCACCACACGCACGGCGATGTTCGCCTTCGTCCCCGTCCACTTCGCCGACGCACCGACCGCCGTCGTCGCGCGGAGCAGACCGCCGAGGCCGTTCGCCGCCTCGCCTTCGAAGGGACCTGGCGCGAACACGCGCACGAGCGCGCCTTCGCCGAGCAGCTCGGACGCGCGCTTCAGCGCGGCGCTTCGGATCGCCGGCTGCGCGCGTTTCAGCTTTCCAAACGCGAACGCCTCGGCTGCGCGAAACGGCCCCGCCTTGCCCTGCTCGAGGACGACCTCTTCTTGGCCGAAGAGGAGGAGCTGCTCTGGCTCGGCTGCGACCTCGGCGCCCGTGATGCGAAGCACGCGTGGGTTCGGGACGACGAGCGTCCGCGTGATCGGCTTGGTCGATCGCTGCTCGAACGCGCTTGCGATCTTCTCGGCGTCGAGAGGGACGCGCGCGACCTCGAGGAGCGAGTCTTTGTACTTCGCGACGCAGACCTCTTTCGTCTGCCGCAAGTCGACGCCTCCGTGTGCCGCCGTGAAGAGCCGCAGCCTCTCCTCGGGCAGCACGAGCGCGATCGCGGGGATCAGATCGGGGATCTCGGCGATCGCGCGAGGCTTCGCGTCGACGATCCACGACAGGCCCGCGGCAGGCGCCAGATCACATGCAGGCTCGAGATGAAGCGGCACCGGCGGCGGAGGCGGAGGCGGAGGTGGCGCCTTCGGACCGCACGCGACGAGGAGCGCCGCCGAGCAGATGCCCCACGAGAGGCGCCACGACGCGCCGCTCACGGGGCGACGACGATGTACTTGAAGCGGCGATTCTTCGAGCCCACCTTCACGAGGTACTTCTTCCCGCGCTCGAGCTGTAGGTTCGCGTCGGTGACGCGCTGCTGATCGAGCTCGAC
Organism: Labilithrix sp.; assembly: GCA_044227045.1. GTDB lineage: Bacteria > Myxococcota_A > Polyangia > Polyangiales > Polyangiaceae > Labilithrix. The sequence continues at coordinate 60,223 of JBGAFW010000011.1, read as the reverse complement.
GCCGCCTTGCTCGACGAGGCGCTTGCCCTCACCGGTGGACTTCACGAGGCCCGCGCCGGAGAGCGCCTTGGCGATCCACAGCGTCGGACCGTCCGTCGTGAGCGTGATCTCCTCGACGTTGTCGGGCACGCCTTCGGAGCTGTAGACCTTCTTGAACTCGGCCTCCGCGGCGGCCGCGGCGCTGGCGTCGTGGAAGCGTGTGATGAGCTCCTTGGCGAAGAGCGCCTTGATCTCGCGCGGGTCGCGGCCGTCGGCGCGCTCCTTCTTCAGCGTCGCGATCGCGTCGTTCGGGAGGGCCGAGAGCAGCTCGTAGTAGCGGAAGATGACGTCGTCATCGATCTGCATCACCTTGCGGAACATCGCGATCGGCGGCTCGTTCAGCGCGATGTAGTTGTCGGCGCTCTTCGACATCTTCTTGCCGACGACGACGCCGTTCTCCATCTTCGCGTCGATGCCTTCGAGCAGCGGCATCGTGAGGACCATCTGCGCGACCTGACCGTAGCGAGGCATGATGTCTCGACCCACGAGCAGGTTGAACAGCTGATCAGAGCCGCCAAGCTCGATGTCGCACTCGAGCGCGACCGAGTCGTAGCCCTGAAGCAGCGGGTAGAGGAACTCGTGCTGGTAGATCGGCTTGTTCTCGGCGTAGCGCTGGCCGAAGTCTTTGCGCTCGAGCATGCGCGACACCGTCATCTTCGCCATCAGCTCGACGATGTCGGTGGGGCTCATCTTGTCGAGCCACTCCGAGTTCGACCGAATCTCGGTCTTGTCCTTGTCGAGGATCTTGAACGCTTGATCGGTGTACGTCTTCGCGGCCGAGCGAACCTCCTCGCGCGAGAGGCGAGGACGCAGATCGTTCTTGCCGGTGGGATCGCCCACCATCGCGGTGAACTCACCGACGAGCAAGATGACCTGATGGCCGAGGTCCTGGAACTGGCGCATCTTCGCCATCAAGACCGCATGCCCGATGTGCAGATCCGGCCGCGTCGGATCGAAGCCCGCCTTCACACGGAGCGGCTTGCCGCTCGCGGCGGCCTTCTTCAGTCGCTCTTCGAGCTCGGCGCGAACGTGCACATCGACAGCGCCGCGCGTGATGATCGCGAGCTGCTCATCAACGGAGACCATGGACTGTTCTCTTTCCGGAGGGACGCGTGGCGAGAGGACCTCGCTTCACCCGAGCTCAATCGTCTTTGTCGTCGCCGCCGGTGATCTGGGACGTGAGGCGGCTGTTGTTGACGAGCTCTTTCAGCTCTTTGCCCACCTTGAAGAATGGGAGGCGCTTCGGCGGTACCGGGACCGGCGCGCCCGTGCGCGGGTTGCGACCGGAGTAGGCCTTGTACGGACGAACCGTGAAGCTACCGAAGCCACGGATCTCGATGCCTTCTCCCTTTTGCAAAGCTTCCGTCATCGCCTCGAAGACGCAGTTGACGACCAGCTCTGCGCGCGCCTTCGTCAGCTGACTGCGCGCGGCCATCGCATCGATGAGCTCACTTTTGGTCATGGCTTCTTCTCTTTCGGATCCAGCACACGCGTGCTGCCTACGTACGCAGGCCAATCAAAGCGGCGTTCTGGCAAATCGTCAACCAGATCTTGGCTTTGCGAGACCCGAGCCTAGCGAGCGAAACCTACTTTGGGCGAAGGTTGATGAAGTCGAGGCCGACCGGATTGCCGAGCGCTTCGACCGTGAGCCGGGTGCTCGGCGCGGTCAGGTCGGCCTCTCGGGCGGGCAGCGCGACGCACGTCAGCCCTGTTTTCCAGGTCCAAACGACATCCCCGAGCGTGGCGCGGGCGTCGTCCTGCGTCCTCCCAGCGAGGCCTGCCGATAGGTCGACTGTGGGGGTCGGCGCGTGGGGGATGCGCCCGAAGACGAGGTGAAGCTCGACGAGGTAACGTCCACTTTTCAGGACCGGGATCTCGATCGTCGCCTTCGCGGTCGCTGTGCTCGGGGTGGGCGTCAGGATGAGGGCGCGCCGGTTCGAGGCGCACGAATCGGTGAAGCCCGGCGCGGCGAAGCCTCCCTCTTGAGATAGGGCAGGCCACTCGGACTCCCCCTCGAGCCGCGTCCACGTGCCGAAGTCCGGAGGCGCCCACGGCGTGAGCGTGGGCGTCGTCTCCGTGCTCGGCGGCACCGGCGGCTCGATTTTGTAGAGCCACGTGGGTGGACGATCGAGCGCCTCGTAGAGCATGCGATCGCGGTCGTCGCTTCGAAGCCGCGCGACGAGCACGCGATCCTTCACCGATCGCACCGACGGATCGTGTCCGAGCGCGAAGCCGTGATCGCTGTCGACGAACACGAGGCCGCTCGTCACGCTCGCGCGCGCGAGGACGTCGGGCTCGAAGTACGGACGACCACCTTCCCGATCGCGAAGGAGGCCGTGCTCGTACGCGGCGTGGACGCCAAACCCGATCAGCGCGAGCGAGATCACCCCGTACGCGCCGCGCGCGAACCCGATCTCCGAGCGGGCGACGAGCGCCACCGTCGTCGCGACCAGCACGTGCTCCACCGGCAGCACGTCGGCGAAGAAGCGTGCTCCGCCGCCCGGGTAGTCGCCGTCGAAGTAGAACGGCGCATACGAGAGGACCTGCAGAAGGACGATCGCGAGGAGCGCGGTCGCGGCTTGGGTCGCTCCACCGAGACGCCTTCGCAGCGCGAGCGGCCCGAGGACGAGCAACGCCAGCGGCTCGAGGTTCGCGACGTCCATCAGGTGCTTGCGAAGACGCCTCGCGGTCGTCCCGAGCGCCTCGATCGGTCCATACCCATGCTCGAGACGCGCGTGCACGAACTCGCCGTGCTCGAAGATGCAGCCGGTGTCTTTCCCGAAGCCCCAGCGAAAGCAGCCGGGCGGACCGTCACTAGATGCATAATACATGCGTTGCGTGGACATGAGCCACGAGCCGGTGACGGCCTTCTGCGAGACGAGCAAGAGGAGGACGCCCGGGACGAGCCCGAGGAGCGGGAGCGCGAGGCGCCTCCGAAGGAGCCACCCGACGACGAGCGCGAGCGGCAGCGCCGACGCAGGTCGCGTCGCGAACACCGCGCCCACCGCGACGCCTGCGAGCAGCGCATCGGCGCGACCACCCGCGAGCGGGCTCTCCTCGGCGGGCTTCTGGATCGGCGGCGCGCGGACAGAACGAAGCGCGCACGTGAGCGCGATCGTGACGCCGAGGGCGGAGGCTCCGTGGCTCATCGTGTCGGACGTGTGGTAACGGAGCGCGCCGCACACGAGCGAGAGCAGCGCGGCGGCGCGGCCGATCGGCTCGGCAAACGGCGACGTCCTCGGGCTGTGCTCGGCGACGGTGCGCCCTAGCTTGTACGTCGCGAAGACGAGCGCGGCGGCGAGCAGCGGGCCGATGAGCATCGGTGAGCCGAGCATGAAGCCGAACGAGAGGAGCAGCGGATACCCGGGCGGAAAGATGCCGCCGAGCGTGGGACCTTCGCCTCCGCTCGCCGCCGCGTAGTCGAGGAAGCGTCCGCGAAAGCTCGCGGTTGGCTCGAGGGGCTCCCACGCGAAGTGTCCGCGCGAGAGGGCGCGGCCCTGGAGGAAATAGGTCGTCGCGTCGATGATGCGCGGGCCACCACGCAGGTACGTGGCGATGTACGCGATCGACACGAGCCCGGCGGCGAGCGAGACGATCGCGAGGAAGCGCCTGCGATCCGTCTTGCCGCCGTCCGCGTGCGCGTCGTCGCCTTCGTAGAGCATCCCGAGCAGCGAGCGACCACGGCCCAGGATCGCGATGAGGAGGAAGAACGCCGCGAAGCCGAGCGCGATCTTCGCGGGCAGATCGGGCGGACGTGACCACGTGCCGAGGAGGAGCGCGAGCTTGGCCTTCGTATCTGCCGGGCTCGTGGTCGCTGCGGTCGCTTGCGCGAGCAAGGTCATTGCGTGACCCACGCGTGGTAGTCCAAGAAATCGCCGGGGCCCATGTTCGTGAGCTCGATGCGAATGCTGCCGCTGCGGACGAGCCCTTCGTCGATCAAGAATCCTGTCTCTTCCCACCCGTTCGTACGCTCGAGGGCGATGTCTCCCGCGTCGAGGCCGTCGACGCGAACGTGCACGACCGTCCGCGCCTCCTGCGCCGTGCGAACGACGAGGTGAACGCGCTTGCCCAAGATGAGCCCGCGCGCGTCGAACGACTCGCGCTTGGACACGGCGATGCGTCGACCTGCGTCGAACATGTCGCGATGCGGATCGGCAGGGTCGGGGAGGATACGCATGTCGGTCCACCCGTTCGACGGGCGATCGAACTGGTAGCCGTTCGCCTTCTCGCTCACGAGATCGGCGACGTCCACCTCCACGCGCACGCGCTCGTTCGTTCGGCCTTCCCAGCCCGTCGGCGGTTGCCATCGCATCTGATCGCCGGTGTTCAGCAAGTGCCAGTCGGCCTTGTACACGTTCTGCTCGTAGCCGCCGCAGATCACGTTTCCTTCGACCGGGAAGCGTCGCAGGAGATCTTCGGTGAACCACGTCGGGAGCACGCCCCACCACGTCGGGAAGATCGCGAGGACGTCGGGGCGATCGTTCGGCGGGATGCGCTCGATCAGCTCGAGCGTGGCGGGCAGTCCGTGGACGCCCGCGCGCGCGAACGGCAGGCCGTGGTAGCCGCCGAGCCCGATGATGTCGAGGCCAGGCCGATCGGACTCGTAGAGGATCGCGCCAGCGTCACCGACGAGGACACGCCGCGGCTTCAGCTCGGCGAGGTACTTCCCGAGCGTGAGATGTTGATCGCGGATGTTCCGCGACGCGCGTCCGAAGAACCATTTCTGGTCGCGCATCTTCGGGCTCTGGTGATCCGCCGCGAAGAGGAGGAGCACGATGACGACCGCGGACCGCACGAGGTGAGGCCGCAAGAGCAGCGAGAAGACGGCGGCGCCCGCGAGCGCGAGCAGCCACGACAGCCGGAACGTGGGCATCTGGCCGACGGGGCGCGTGAGGATGCCGATCGTCTGCACGAGGAGCGCGCCGAGCACGATCGACGTGAGGATGCGTGGACGAAGCGGCCGCGCGCGCAGCGGACCGGTGAGCGCCTCGTGCTTGCGTAGCGCCACCGACACGCCGAGCGCGGTGAGGATCAACATCCACGCGACCGCCGGCATGACGTAGCGCTCGTTCTGCCAGCGCACTTGGCCGTTGAAGGCGACGAGCACGATCCAGCCGACGATCTGCGCCCAGAGCACGACCGCGATCCGCCGCGTGCGACGAAAGCAGAGCGGGAGCACCGCGAGGATGAGCGGCACGACGCCCGCCCACCACGCCGTCTTCGACAAGTAGACGAGGATGCCAGGCGCCCCGGGCCAGCGATCGACCCAGTCGGCCATGCGATCGCCCTCGATGTGCGCGAAGTGGTAGTCGAGGTTGCGAAGCGCCGCGTACTTCATGTTGAAGGACCAGTCGGCGAGCTTGTCCTCGTTCGTCATGTACGGGTTGTTCAGCGCGAGCTTCACGATCGCGCCGTTCGCGCTCGTCTCGCCGGTGAAGACCCGATTGGCGACCGCCTGCAAAGCGAGCAGCGTGATCGCAGGTAGCCCGATGCGGACGAGGAGGCCGAGCGCATGCCAGCGACCTTGGCGCCTCGACGCGAGGTGCGCCGCGGCGAAGCCGAAGATCGCGATCGTGAGCGCCGCCTCGGGACGCGTCGTGACGAGGAGACCGCCGGCGAGGCCGAGCCACCACGCGGCGCCCGTCACGCGCTGACCCACCCGCGCGCGCTCTTCGAGCTTCAGCCAGAGGACGAGCGCGATCGCCCAGGTCGCGAGGAAGAACGCGACCTCCATCCCGCTCCAGAGCGACCAGACGAGCGCGCCGACGCCGAGGAAGACGGGCGGCAGCAAATAGGAGGAGAGCCGGCCCCACGCGTCGCGCGCGTTCTCGATGAAGAGGCGGCGCGCCGCGAGCAGCGTGCCAAAGACGCTGACCGCCGCGACGATCGCGGCCCACTTCATGAGGCTGCGCCCGGTGAACCCGACGAGGTATCCCAACGCCAGGACGAACGGGTAGGTGAGGCTCGTGTTCCCGCTCGAGTAGCCGTTGCCGATCGTCCACTCGAAGGGATGGCCGAGGGCGGTCGCCCGCGCGTAGTCGAAGTGGATGAAGACGTCGTCGAGCGGGGCGCTCCACTCGTCGCCCGTTTGCTTCAGCATGTAGCCGTAGAACGATCGGGCCGAGGCAAGCGTCCACGCGGCAGCCCACACGATGTAGAGCAGCCGGTCTCGGCGAAGGAGCTGAGACCATGTGGAGAGAAGCGGGACCCGAACCACGAAAAGCCGGGCGCTTTTCTATCACGCCGCTCCTCGAACGACTGTGTTAGCGTGCCACCGCCCTCGATCGCTGAGGGTCCAACGAACGCCCCAAGACCCCTCGATGGGACTCTCCTCAACATCGGGCATGGCTCCACTGCCAAAAGCGCGCGCGGCGCTCCTCCGGTCGCGTTGGCTTCGTCGCGCGAAAAGGGCGAGCGCAGCGCTCGCGGCCTTCGCGTGGATCGTCTTCTTTGCGGCAGAAGGCAACGCGCAACCGGGCGGCAACGTCCGCCAGCCGGCCGCGCAGCCTGCGCCTCCGCCTCCTCCCCCGCCCACCATCACGCCGCCGAGCCTCAAGAAGGACGAAGGCGCGAAGTACCCGGACCAGGCGATCAAGGACAAGGTCACCTCACCCGTCGAGGTCGTGCTCGTCCTCGAGGTCGACCCGTCGGGCGCGGTGAAGAACGCGACGGTCGAGACGCCGCAAGGTCACGGCTTCGACGAGGCGGCCCTCGAGGCGGCCAAGCACCTCGAGTTCGAGCCTGCGCGTCGCAACGGGCAGCCGATCGCCGCGAAGATTCGTCACAAGTACGCGTTCGCGCCGCCAGCGTCGCGGATCGTCGGCAAGGTCACCACGCAGCTTCGCGACACGCCAATCGAAGGCGCGACGATCACCGTCACGGGGCCCGACGGCTCCACGCAGACGGCGAAGGCGGGCGCCGACGGCACGTGGAAGGTCGAAGGGCTCGCGGCCGGCGCGTACAAGATCACGGTCGCCGCGGCCGGGTATGCGCCGCAGAGCTACGACGAGACGGTCGATCCTGGCACCGAGTCGCAGGTCGATCTCCGACTCGCGCGAGAGGCGATCGCGTTGCCTCCGCCCACCACGCCAGACGGCGGCGTCATCGACGTCGGGCCGATCGAAGAGGTCACCGTTCGCGGGACGCGCCCGCCGCGCGAGGTGACGAAGCGCACGCTCGAGCAGCGTGAGCTCGCGCGCATCCCCGGCACGAACGGCGACGCGCTCCGCGCGATCCAGAACCTCCCCGGCGTCGCGCGTCCGCCCGGCTTCGCGGGCCTCTTGATCGTCCGCGGCGCCGCCCCGCAAGAGACCGGCACGTACGTCGACGGGACGTTCGTCCCGCTCATCTATCACTTCGGCGGCCTCTCGAGCGTCATCCCCACGGAGATGCTCGATCGGATCGATTTCTACCCGGGCAACTTCAGCACGTACTTCGGACGGCACACCGGCGGCGTCATCGACGTCGGCGCGAAGGACCCCGAGGTCAAGAAGGATCCGAAGAGCCATCTCGTGTCGGCCAAGGCCGGCGTGCATGGCCTCGTGCAAGCGGATCTCATCGACGCGCGCGCGCTCGTGCAAGGACCGATCGGCGAGACCGGGTGGAAGTTCGCCGTCGCGGGCCGTCGCTCGTACGTGGACGTCTGGCTCAAGCCCACGCTCGAGCAGCTCGGGTCGAGCGTCACGACAGCGCCCGTTTATTACGATTACCAGCTGATGCTCCAGAAGGACTGGGATCAGAAGAAGCACAACCTCCGCCTCTTCTTCTTCGGGTCCGACGATCGCCTCGAGCTGCTCGTTCGTCAGGTCAACGGCTCGAACCCCGGCCTCACCGGGAGCGTCGGCCTCGGCACCGCCTTCTACCGCGCGCAGGCACGCTACGTCGGAAAGCTCTCGGACGACGTCGAGCTTCGCCTCGTCGGCGCCGTCGGCAAAGACGCGATCCAGCTGAACCTCGGCGACAACTTCTTCATCCTCGACAGCTACCCGCTCTCGGGGCGCGCTGAGCTCTCGCAGAAGATCGCGCCCGGCGCGCGCAACAACTTCGGCCTCGACATGCTCGTGCAGCCGTTCACCGTCGACCTGCGGTTGCCGCCGATTCCCCGTCCAGGCGAGCCTCCCGCCGGTCCGTTTGGCAGCCGTCCGCCGCTCTCCTTCACCGACACGGGCTCGCTCTATCGCCCTGCGTTCTACGACGAGGTGGAGCTCACGCCGTTCAAGGGCACGCGCATCGTCCCTGGCGTGCGCATGGACTACACGAAGGAGAATCGCTCGTGGGATCTCCAACCTCGCGTCGTCGCGCGGCAAGATCTCACGAAGGAGTTCCCGCGCACGACGCTGAAGGGCGGCGTGGGGCGCTTCGCGAACCCGCCGCAGCCGCAAGAGACGAACCCGATCTTCGGCGTGCCCGGCACGCGCTCGATCATCGCCAACCACTACGGCTTCGGCGGCGAGCAAGAGATCACGAAGCAGATCGAGGTCTCGTCCGAGGCGTTCTACCGCCAGTACGACGGCGTCATCGTGCAAGGGCAGGGCAACACGGGCGAGGGACGCTCGTTCGGCCTCGAGACCCTCGTCCGCTACAAGCCCGACGCGCGCTTCTTCGGGTTCATCGCGTACACGCTCTCGCGCAGCGTCCGTCGCGAGGCGCCCGACGAGCCCGAGCACCTCTTCAACTTCGATCAGACGCACATCCTCACCGCGATCGGCAGCTATCGGCTCGGTCGCGGTTGGGAGCTCGGCGTTCGCTTCCGCCTCGTCTCGGGCAACCTCCGCACGCCGCAGACGTACGGCTTCTACGACTCGACCGTCGGCGCGTACATCCCCGCGCAGGCGTTCCCGCCGTTCTCGGAGCGCAACCCGATGTTCCACCAGCTCGACATCCGCATCGACAAGCTCTGGGTGTTGGCGGAAGGCGTACGGCTGAGCACGTACCTCGACGTGTACAACGCCTACAACCAAGGCAACGTCGAGGGCGTGAGCTACAACTACAACCAGACGCTCTCGACGTTCGCGACGGGCGTCCCCATCCTGCCAAGCCTCGGTCTACGGCTCGAGATGTGATGGCCATGAGCACGACAGAGCGCACAACCAGCACGATCAGGACGCGGCGCACGCTCGTCCTCTTCGCCACCGCGGCGCTGGCCGCGGCCGGCGTGGCGGCGATCGCGTGCGGCGCTGGTGACTTCGACGCGCAGAGCGTCGTGAACAGCGTCCGCATCTTCGGCGTTCGCGCGGACAAGCCTTACGCGAACCCGGGCGACACCGTGACGCTCGAGGTGCTGGCCACCGACGGGCGCAAGGACAAGGCACGGCCGCTCAAGATCTTCTGGGTCCCCGTCGTCTGCATGAACCCGCGCGAGGATCTCTACTACGCGTGCTTCATCCCTTCGCAGGGGCCGAACGGCACGCCGATCGACGGGGGCTCGCGGCTCATTCCTCCGTTCCCGCTCGACGGCGGCGCTTCGGATGGCGGCCTTGGCGGGGGCGGCGGAAATCTCCTCACGAGCATCCCGCAGGGGATCGATCTCGGACCCTTCCTCCCGCAAGGACCGACGTTCAGCTTCCGCATGCCCGACGACGCGATCCAGCCGCGCCTCGGCTCGCCGCCGTACGGCCTCGCGATCGTGTTCAACATCGCGTGCGCCGGCCAGGTGCGCTTCGCGGAGCGCACGGGGAACAACCCGCAGCAGGTGCCGATCCTCTGCACCGACGAAGAAGGCGTGCAGCTCTCGCCGAACGACTACGTGATCGGGATCAACCGCGTCTACTCGTACGGCGACCGCACGAACACGAACCCCGTCATCGAGAAGCTCACGCTCGACGGCGTCGACGTCGATCCGTCGAAGGGCATCACCGTCGATCGCTGCGTCGCCTCGAAACGTGCAGACTGCAAGGCGTGGAAGATCGACGTCCGCGTCAGCGACTCGAGCTGGGAGCCCAACCCCGAGCCCGGCGCTGCGGCCGATCAGCACGAGCAGATCTGGGCGGCGTACTACTCGGACATCGGCGAGCTCAAAGACGACGCGCGCCTCCTCTTCGACTCGAAGTCGGGACGGGTCAGCGAGAGCGACGTCGAGTACCGCGCGCCGTACGAGCCGAGCGACGGCACGCTCTGGGCGGTCGTCCACGACAACCGCGCCGGCGCGGCGTTCGTCGTCCTCCCTGTTCACGTGAAGTGAGCTGCGCGCGATAGAACCTTTCGCGCGCAAGGCCGATCCGCTCAGGTGGTACATCTACACACCATGTAACCACCCAAAAACCTCGAAAATCTAGAGGTAAGATAATAGGTGACAATAGGCGCAAGACTTGCTCTCTCCTTTAATGTGCGCGCCCAACGCTTGGTCCTCGCCCTCGGCTTCGTCGCGGCCCTCCTCACGGCGTGCGCCACCGAGGTCAACGACGAGGCTCCGGCCGAAGCGACCGCCGACGAGCTCCAGAGCTCGCCTTTGCCCGACGGCGAGATGAAAGCGATCCCGACGCCGGCCGGAATGCCGAAGCCATGGGATCAACCGGACTCGACCGGATGGTTCGACGAGCGCGGCAAGTGCGGCCCGACCGCGGTCGCGAACGTGCTGAAGCTCTATGGGATCAACGTCAGCCCCGACGAGGCCGATCGCGACGGCGTGCATTGGATCGTCGGCTCGCGCGGGATCAACGTGGAGGGGTATTTCGACGCGAAATTCCCGAACCTCCACTGCTCGCTCGAGCATCCCGAAGATGGGCCAGCGTTCCTTCGATCCCAGATCAGGAGCGGCCATCCGGTGATGGTCTGGTTCAACACCGGCGGCAGCTTCCTCTCGTCCCACTGGGTGACCGCGGTCGGCCTCCAAGGCACCGGCGCGAGCGAGCGCGTCGTCGTCATGTCGTGGGGCCGCTACTACACGATCTCGATGTCGAAGCTCGATGCCGCCTGGCAGAGCGTCTACTTGATCCGCCGGCCCTCGGTCGTGTGCTCGCCGAAGTCCACGTTCGTGCGCTGAGCTGCGACGAAACGCCGGGTGGGGCTTGGCATTGAGCTGAGGTTGGGACACCCCGTCGAGATGACGGTTGCCCCCATCGTTCACGGCCGATCCATTGCGCAAACCTACATGCGAGCAGATGGAGGATCGAGCCCTCATCGATGCCGAGAGGCCGCGATGTTTGCGGGGTAGGTCGCGTGCTGTCGCGAGTGTGGATCGCGTCTTCTTCGAAAATGCGCGAACACAGGAATCTGATCCCGGCGGACTTCGGAGTGGATCGCGATTTCACGCGAGGGGGCATTCCCCCCTCGCAGCAGGCGACCGAAAGGTGTGTCGAATGGGCACGTCGCCTGCTTTCATGGCGTTCATGCGCACTCTCGCGATGCTCCGCCCCATCACCACGATCGCTCTCTTTGCCTTCCTCGCGGGCTGCACCGCAGAGACCGCCCCTCCGACGAAGGTACGCAAGGGCAACACGACCCAAGCTCCCGGCAAGGACAACACCGCAGGAGAGCACGGCACGAATGCTCCGGCAGGACCGCAAGAGGTCCCCGAAGAGGGAACGCCCGTCGGCAACGAGACGTGGGCGGACGGCAAGACGATCGCCGAGAACGTGACCATCTCCGCCGGGTCCACCGTCGAGATCGCGCCCGGCGCGAAGATCAACGTCGGCAACAACGTCTCGATCACGGTGAAGGGCACGCTCAAAGTCGCCTCCACCGCCACGCACGCGAAGCTGACCGGCCAGACCTGGGGCGGCGTCGTGATCGCCGAGGGTGGCACGCTCACGGCCGATGGCCTCGACTTCGAGAACGCCGGCAGCGCGATCTGGACGCAGAAGGGCAACCTCGACGCGACGCTCACGAACGGCGTCATCAAGGGCGAGACGCCCTTCAAGATGGAAGCGGGCAGCAAGCTCTCCGTCTCGAAGACGAACATCACGTCGACGGGCGGCAGCGCGATCGCCGGCACCTTCACCGCGTCGCACATCACGTACAACAAGTCGGGCGGCGGCATCTCGATCAGCGACCCGGCCGCGGTCGTGACGATCTCGGACTCGACGCTGAAGGGCGCGAGCAACACCGACAGCGACTTCGTCGTCTCGAGCGGCGCGAAGACGATCAAGATCGAATACTCGGAGATCAGCCAGACGCACTGCGCGCTCCACTTCAACGCGGTCGATCAGTTCACGATCGATCACGTGTCGCTCGTCGCCAACACGTACGGCGCGATGCTCTACGGCTCGGGCGCGGGACCGCACTCGATCACCGCCTCGAACGTTCAGAACAACCCGACCGGCCTCGACATGCAGGGCACGAACGGCCCGCTCACGGTCACGGGCTCGTTCACGTCGAACAACAAGCTCGCCACGAACGCCACCGAGACGAACAAGGCGACCGCGAACATCGCCGACGCCAAGCCGCGTCCCTGATCTTCGCGGCCACGCGTCGCTAGAAGGCGCCGCGAAGGAGAACGCTGCCGGGGCCGACACCCACGTCGACCTTGGCAGCGGGCGTTTTTGTCGTCGAAGACGCGGTGAAGAACAGGAAGCCGCCGACCGCGAGGGCGACGCCGCCGCCGATGAACCCGATCGACGAGATGAGCGCGCTCTGACGTGCGTCGTCGTGGAGGCGAATGCCTTCTGCGTCGCAGACGGTGCCTTTGCAGTGCGCGTCGCGTTGATCACGCGTGTCGAACGTCTTCAGCCCGAAGACGGCGCCCACGCCGATCCCGACGAGCCCCACCGTCGCGACGCCCGCGCCGAGGACGCGCTGGCCTGACCAGAACGACGTCTCCGGCGGAGGCGCAGGCTTCGGCGGCGGAGGCGGCGGAGGCGGCGGAGGCGGCGTGTCGTCGATGAGGCCTTCGATCTTCACGTTGATCGTGCCTGCGTCGCGCACCTCGAACGTGGCGGTGCCTGGCTTCTTCCCCGAGGCCGTCGCGTCGACGGTGTGCGAGCCAGGGTCGACCATCGTCGGGATCGACGGGTCGTTCACCTTCTCGCCATCGAGCGTGATCGTGACGTCCTTCGGGAGCGCAGACACGTCGAACGAGACGCGCGGCAGCTTCTTGTCGAGGACCTTCAGGCGCTCGTTGGCGACGCGCCCGCGCTCTTTGTCGTCGGGGTTCCTGCTGTTCGACATGAGCGCGAGCAGCTCCTGCAGCTCACGGTAGGCGGTCGCGACCTTGCCTTCCTTCTCGTGACAGAGAGCGAGGTTGATCAGCGTGCCGTTCGCCGGATCGAGCTTCTGGCTCTCCGCGAACTTCTTGCAGCCCTCGGCGTACTGACCCTTCTGCACGAGGACCTGCGCCTCGCTGAAAAGCTTGTCGGCCTTCGCGACGTCTTCCTTCGACGCCTGCTGTGCGCTCGCGATCGACGACGCCCCGAGCACGCAGGCGAAGAGCGCCAACGGCGGCACCCAGCGGGAGAGGTTGGGTTTGGCGGCCACGCTCATTTCCGTTTGTTCAGGATAGACGGAGTTGACGTCCCTTGCTGCCCCTGTGCCTGTGGTTGGCCGGAGTGAGCGGCCGCCCCCACCGGCGCGGTCCCCGAGGAAGCGGGCGTCGGCGGCGTGTCGGCGGTGCCTCCGGACGGCGTGTCGTCACGATGGCTTTTGTGGGAGGCGCTGCTCGCCGGGGCGTTCGACTCGTCGTGGTGGGCGGCGGCGCTGCGAGCGCGAAGCGCGAGGACGATGAGCACGATCCCGGCGAGCGCAAAGACGAGGAGGCCGACGCCGATGCCCACCACCATCGGCGACGCGCCTGGGCTTCGCTTCCTCTCGGCTGACCACGTCTCCGAAGGCTGCGCCTGACCTGGCGCGATTTGCGGATAGCTCAGAGGAAGCGCGGGGCTGCTCGGCGGCATGCGCGGAAGCGCGCCGCTCGGCGCAGCGAAGGTCTGCGCTTGCGCGACGCTCGACGCGGCGATCGTGTGCTGCTGCGCAGCGTTCGTCCCGATCGGGAGCTGCGGCTGCGAGATGGGAGCTGCGGGCGGGGCGATGGGCTCGGGGCTCGAAGGCCTCGCGAGCGGCGGCGGCGGTGACGGCGGCATCCCTTGCAGCGTGCCGGGCTGTTGCTGTGGGGGCGCTTGCGGAGGAGGCGGCGCCTTCTGCATGACGCGCGTGCTCTTCAGCGCGTCGGCGACAGCAGGGAACCGAGGGCTCGATCCGAGCGAGCTCCCCGACGACGGCGCGGGATTTGGGATCGGGTTCGAGGACGAAGGCGGCGCGACGCCGAGCGCACGTGCCATGCGCTGCGCGCGTGCGGTCCCTTCGGGTGTCCCGAACGGCGCGAGCGCGTGGACGAAATCACCGAGCGTCGGATAGCGGTCTTCGCGCTTCCTCTGCAGGCAGCGGCTGATGATGTAGTCGACGCCTTCGGGGACGGCGGGCTTCTTCACCCGGAGCGGCTCGTACTCCGAGCTCAGGATCTTCAGAAACAGCTCACCAAACGCGCCGCCATCGAACGGCGGATGCCCTCCGATGAGCTCGTAGAGGATGACGCCGAGCGACCAGATGTCGGCGCGCGCGTCGACGTCTTTCGCGCTCTTGAGCTGCTCGGGCGGCATGTAGTGCGGCGATCCGAGGAAGGTGCCCGTCGCGGTGAGCCCGACGTTCGCGGCGGGGCCGACGCTCGTCACCTTCGACACACCGAAGTCGAGTACCTTCACGATCGGCACGCCCTGCGTCGTGCGACCGGAGGTCAGAAAGAGGTTCGACGGCTTGAGGTCGCGATGCACGATCCCGAGCGCATGCGCTTCGGCGAGCGCGTCGCACGCCTGGATGACGTAGTCGATCGCCTCCTTGACCGGGATGCTCTTCTTCTTCTCGACGAGCGCGCCGAGATCGGTGCCCTCGAGCAGCTCCATCGCGATGAAGGGAAGGCCGCTGTCGAGCGCGCCGGCGTCGAAGACCTTCACGACGTGCACGCTCTTCAGCTGCGTCGTCGCGCGCGCTTCGTTGATGAAGCGCGGGATCGCCTCGGGATGCGTGGTCGCCTCGGGAGAGAGGACCTTGATCGCGACCGCGCTGCTGTTGGCGAGCGACGTGGCGCGGAAGACATGCCCCATGCCGCCTTTGCCAATGACCTCTTCCACGCGAAAGCGTCCAAGGAGGACGTCTCCCGGCTCAGGCATTCGCGGTGTCGCCACGGCAGACATCGGGCAGAGACCCAAGCGTACCCTGACCTCCGGCTGAGCGGCCAACCAACGCTTGGCGCACCGAGCATGGCTCTTCGTGCCGATATTTTCGGCCGATCGCGCCTGCACTGGCGCTCGCGACCCGACCGCGGCATGCTGATTTTCGGCGGGCTAGCGAGGCCGGCCGCTTTTTGGCGATGTTCGGGTCTTCTGTGCCTTCACGAGCCTCTGGTCTCCCTTTCGAGCGGCGAGCCTCCGGTCTCCGCACGCTCGTGGTGGCCACGCTTACGGCGGGCGTGATCGGCGTCGCGGCTTGCTCGAGCGATCCTCAGACTGGGGTGCTTCAGGCGGCGGACACCTCGAAGCCCGAAGGCGAGATCGCTCCGTTCGATCGCAACACGATCGTCGACTCTGCGTCGTTCCTCGACGTCGAGACGATCGACGTCTCCGCGATCCAGCGCTTCCTCAGCAAGACGCCCTACTCGCGACCGAGCTTCCTCGAGACGTACCAGTCGAACGGCGTGCGTGCGTCGGACGCGATCCTCAAGTCGGCGCGCCAGTACGGCATCAACCCGATCGTGTTCCTCGTCTTCGCGGAGGCCACGCAGGGGCTCGTCGGCGAGCGCAACTATCCGTTCCCGCCCGAGCGCGTCGAGTACGTGTTCGGCTGCGGCTGCTTGCAGGCCGACAACTGCTTGCCCAACCTCGCCGGGTTCGATCGCCAGGTCGACTGCCTCGGTCATGCGCTCCGCACGGCGATCGACGACATGAAGATCTCCGAGACCACCGCGAGCGGATGGGGCCCCGATCACACGAGCACGACGCTCGACGGCGTGAAGGTGACGCCCACGAACGAGGTGACCGCCGCGCTCTACGACCGCACGCCTCGGGTGAACGAAGGCCAAGCCGGCGGGACGTGGATCTTCTGGAACATCTGGAACCTCTACACGCCGAAGCTCGAATACTCCGGCCCTGTCGGCAGCGTCGCCGGCCGATGGATCGGCGAGCCATGCGCGGTCGCGGAGGTCTGCGGCGGCGTGAAGGACGCGATCTGCGCGACGAACTACCCCGACGGCCTCTGCACCGTCGCGTGCACGGGTCAGTGTCCGTCGGATCCGAGCAAGCCGGAGACGTTCTGCGCGAAGTTCCCCGACGGTGGCTACTGCTTCCCCGTCTGCAACCTCGCCGCCCCAGCGTGCCGCAAAGGCTACACGTGCAAGCGCGTCGCTGGCCTCGGCTCGGGTGACTCGAAGCCCGTGTGCTCGCCCGACGTGAAGTGATCGTCAGCGCGTGAGGCTGGCGGGCGGAGGCTCGGTGGCCTTTGCCTTGCGAACGAACGGCGCGAGGGTGGGGATCGCGTCGATGCTGATCTGACCGCTCGTGAGCACGCCTTCGTCGGTCGCGCGCTTCGCGAGGTGCTCGCTCACGCGGAGATACGCCTCGAGGTAGATCCGCTCGCGTCCGAGGCCGGGCGTCATGCCGTCGCCGCCGCGGTACGTGCGCTCGGCGATGAGCACCGCGTCGCGGATGGAGAGGCCGTGCTCTTTGACGAGGGCGTTGACGTTCTCGTAGAAGCGCGCGCCGCCGTCCATTGCTTCGACCGCGAGATGGCGCGCCGCGAGCTCGCGCTTTCGCTTCGGCTTGAGGAACCCGCTGCGCTCCTCGAGCACGAGCGCGAGGCCTTCTTGATCGTCGATGCCGCGCGCGGTGCCGATCTGGAAGATCGCGAGGCGAGCTTGCGCGGCGCGCGTGCGCGGGATCGCGTGCGCTTCGATCTCGTGCATCACCGTGCGCTCGACATCCTCACGCGTGCACATGCGCCCCGACGCGACGAGGATGTGCCGCTCGCCCGTCGCGGCGAGCGCGGCGAGCGACGGCTGGACGACGACAGCGAAGGGGAGCATGAGGCGCCCGACCTCTTCACGCATGCGCGTGAGGAGAGAGCCCGGCACCGGCGCGTCGCTCTGAAGGAGCTCTTCGCTCGCGGCCGCGGCCGCGGCCTCGTCGCGCCCTTCGTTGATCCACTTGCGCGCGAGGATCGTCGCCTCGCCGGCCTTCGCGGGGTTCGCCGATCGGAACCGTGCGCGGGCGAGCGCGCCGAGGACGCCGGTGCCTGCCTCGCTCGCGAGCGCCGCTTCGATCTCGAGCTCACGCGCACGCTCGGCATAGAGGTGGCTGACGGGATGCGCCTCGGCTTCGAGTCGTTGCGCAGCCCGCGCGAGCGCTTTGCGAAGCGCGGCGTGATCGGAGCGCGCGTACGACCAGCGCGGGCTCGCGTCCTTGCCCGACTCGAACGCTTCGATCAGACGAACGCGCTCCTGCGCCGCGTTGCGCGGGACGACCGAGCCGAGCAGGCGCACCGTGCGGACCGCCTCCGTCAGAAGGCGCTCTGCCCGGATCAGCCAAGGCGGCAGATCGGGGATCTCCGCACGCTTCCGGATGGCAGGACGCTGGCTCATGTTTGGGTCCACGGTGGAGAGTAGACGATCGGCCACAAGAATCCCAAGAAGAGAACCCTTGCAAGTCAGGGCAGGCTCGGGCTACGTGAAAGCGGCATTTTATTGGGCTCCGCCTTGGAAATAGGGATGAAGAAGAACTACGTCCTCGACACGAACATCCTGTTGCACGACCCGTACGCCATTTTTCGGTTCGACGACAACAACGTCATCATCCCGATTTACGTCATCGAAGAGGTCGACCAGTTCAAGCGCGAGGGCTCGGAGCGAGGACGCAACGCACGTCACGTCGTCCGCCTCCTCGACGACCTCCGCGAGCAAGGCGGTTCGCTGTCGAAGGGTGTCTCGATCAAATCGGGCGGCATCCTCACCGTCGCGGTCCCGAGCAAGCGCCCGGAGCTGCCGAGCGCGATCGACAAGGCGGCGATGGACAACGCGATCCTTCAGACCGCGTTCGACGTCCGCGAGGCCGATGGCGGCCGGCCCACCGTGTTCGTCACGATGGACACGAACCTCCGCATCCGCGCCGACGCCCTCGGCATGGTCGCCGAGACGTACGAGAACCAGCGCGTCGAGCCGCAGCGTGTCGAGACCGGCGTCACCGACGTCGAGGTGTCGGCCGACGAGATCGACGCCTTCTTCCAAGACGGCAAGCTCCCCGCGCCGCCGCATCTCATCCCGCCGGAGCGCGGTGAGGCGAACCAGACGAGCCGCAACAAGGACACCGCCACCGTCTACCTCAGCGCGAACCTGTGCGTGCTCCTTCGCGATCGCGCGAACACCTCGCACACGGCGCTCGGTCGTTACGACGCCGCGAAGAAGGAGATCGTCGCGCTCCGCACGCCGCGCGAAGGCGTCGTCGGCGTTCGCCCGCGCAACAAGGAGCAGAGCCACGCGCTCGACCTCTTGCTCGACGAGAACATCCGGCTCGTCACGCTCGTCGGCAAGGCCGGCACGGGCAAGACGCTCCTCGCGCTCGCCGCAGGCCTCAAGCGCACGGTCGAAGACGGCATGTACACGCGCATGCTCGTCTCACGTCCGGTCATGCCGCTCGGTCGCGACATCGGGTTCTTGCCCGGCGACGTCGACGAGAAGCTCAACCCGTGGATGCAGCCGATCTTCGACAACCTCGAGTTCCTCTTCTCGAGCGGCACGCGCAAGGGGCCGCGCGCCTACGCCGAGCTGCTCGACAGCGGTCAGCTCCAGGTCGAGCCGCTCACGTACATCCGTGGCCGCTCGCTCCCGCAGCAGTACATCATCGTCGACGAGGCGCAGAACCTCACGCCGCACGAGGTGAAGACGATCATCACGCGCTCGGGCGACGGGACGAAGATCGTGCTCACCGGCGACCCCGGCCAGATCGACAATCCCTACGTCGACAGCGCGTCGAACGGCCTCTCGGTCGCCGCCGACCGCTTTCGCGGCGAGAAGGTCGCCGCGCACATCGTGCTCACGCGCGGCGAGCGAAGCGAGCTGGCCGAGCTCGCCGCGAACCTCCTGTAGCTGCCGAAGTCGTCGCGGACGGCCGGCGTTTCTGCTGCCGAAGTCGACGCGGACTTCGGCAGAGGGCGGAGTTTCTACTCTACCGAAGTCGACGCGAACTTACTTCGCGACGCGCTGGATCACGCCGCCTTGGTTTGCCCAGTAGACGCTCTTGGCGTCGACGGCGATGCCGATGGGGCGTGATTGGTTGCGCGCGATCGGGATGCCGGCGTCTCCGCAGCCGCTCTTCGGGCAGCGGATGATGTCGCCTGTCTCGCTCGTGTTCGTGAAGTAGACGTCGTTGCCGTCGAGCGCCATCTCCGTCGCGAAGAGGCCACTCGTGGTCGTGAGGTTGCGCGGGCTGCCGCCGTCGCGAAGCACCGCGCGCGGACCCTTCGACGGGTCCATGAAGAAGATCTCGTCGCCGACGATCTCGACGGCGTAGACCGGGCTACCGATCACGTTGAACGCTGCGCTGGCGCCATTCCGCGCGCGGACGGCGCCGCCGCTCCCGAGGACGCTCCACACTTGAAACGCGCCGTTCGAGGCCGCGCGAAGCGGAAACGACTCGTTCTGCGCGACGATCTCGAAGAGGCCGGACGTGCACGGAAGCTGGCATCGGAGCACACGCCCGGTCACGCCGAACTCCACGAAGAGGATCGCGTTGTCTTCGATCTTCACGGAGTCGACGACCGCGCCGTTCTCGAGGACCGGCTCGGCTGCGTTCGACGGACATCCGGTGACGGGGCAGCGGACGAGTCCGGCGTCGCCGATGCTATGTGCAAAATACACGTGTCCGTTCGTGACGCCGATCTCCTTGCCGAGATCTTCGTTGTCGGCGCCGTCGAAGATCACCTCCGACGCGCCGCCGTTCTTCGGCACACGCATCAAGTTGCCGCTCACGATGTCGGTCCAATACACGTGCGTGTCGTCGAGCGTGATCGCGGTGGGCTTTCCGTCGGCGGTGGTCGCGAGCGGAATCGGGAGACAGCGGCCTTCTTGGCATCCGCCGCCGAGGCAGTCGTGGTTGCACGCGCCGCAGTGCTTCGGGTTCGTCGGCAAGTCGACGCATGGACCCGCATCGGGATCGGGCGCGTCGGCGGTCGGGCCGTCGGCGAACCCGCTCGAGGACGCCTCGGGGTTGCCGCTGCTGCCGCCTTCACCGCCCGGGCCAGGGCTTCCGCTCGACGACGCGCCGGGGTCGAACACCGCCGACTCGTTGCCGAGGATCGCGTTGCATCCGAGCCACGACGCACACAGCACGGCGCCGATGACGAAGGCAGCGCGCTCCCGTCGGGTGCGGTCGCGCATCAGAAGCTCCCTTCGAGGTGAAGCCCGCTCGGGGAGATGCCGGCGCGTGCCTTCGTCGACGACGACGGCGCGGTGAGCCACAAGACGGCGGCGCCCGCGAGCGCGACGCCACCGACCACGAAGCCGATCGTCGACACGTTGCCGGCGGTCGTGGCGGCGTTCCAGTCGTCGGTGCCCTCCTGCGTGGGACATCGAAAATGATAGGTCGCTTCGGGACACGAGTCCTTCGCGCGACCCCTCGCCGAGAGCGAGAGCGCGCCCCCCACGCCGCCGACGATGAGGCCGGCGACGCCGGCCCCCGCCACCGCGATCGCGATCGTGCGCTGCGTCGACGCGGGGCGCGGTGACTCCGCGGCGCGCGGCTTCGGATTCGGATCGACGAGCTCGGGGATGGTGAGCTCGGAGGTCTTGCCGTCGTGGAGGTCGATCTCGCCGCGCCACGAGGTGCGCGACGGCGCGGAGGCCACGACGCGATGACGGCCGGGATCGATGGCGGCGAGGCCGCCGCTCCACTGCTCGCGTGGCATGATCGCGTCGTCGATCTTGATCTCGATCCCCGGCGCAGGCGCCTTCACCGTCACACGCAGATGCGCGAGCTTCGGTTCGAGCGCGGCGGCGCGCTCCTTCGCGAGACGTTCACGCTCGAACTTTCCCGCGGCGCGCGCGATTCGCGCGACGTCGGTGAAGAGCGCATGCGCGGTGGCCGTTCGACCGAGGTGCTCGTAGCAATCGGCGAGGTTGAACTGCGTCCCTACGGCGGGCTCGATGCGTTGGCTCTCGGCGAGCTTCGGGCACGCGTCGGCGTAGCGACCCGCCAGGACGAGCGCGTTTCCCTCTTTGAAGAGCGCGTCGGCGTCGTCAGCCGCACGCGCGGGTGACGTGGTCACGAACGGCAGCGACGCGAGGGCAAGCGCAGCGAAGCGGACGCGAAAGCGGAAGGACGAAGGCACGCGCCTCAATCATAACGTGAGGACGCGACGCCAGGGGGATGAGGTGTCGGCGCCGGCGTCGGAGGCGTTGGAGGTGGCGCGGCGGAAGGCGTCGGGGCGCTCGCGACGCCGCCGTTGTGGCGAGGCTTGCTTTTGTCACCACTGATCTTCTTCGCGGGGGTCGCCGATGCCGTCGCGGTCGCGATCGTCGTCGTGGTCGTCGAGGTCGGCTCTTCGGCCGGCGGCTCGGCGCTTGGCGCGAGAGCGGTGGATGCCGGCGGGGAAGGGGACAAGTCGCTGACGGCCGACGGCGGGAGCGGCGACGCGCTCGCGGCGGTGGTCTTTGCCAGCGACCGTGCGCGGAGCTGCTGCACACCGACGAACGCCGCCGCGCCGAGGAGCACCAAGCCAAACACCGCGCCGAGCGCGATCACGAACGAACGCGTCTTCGGTGCAGCCGTCATCTTCGTCGTCGCGCGGTCGGTGCGCGAGAGGTCAACGCCTGGCGCCGACCCGGCGTCGATCGGAAGCATGTGCTCGCTCGTGCGCGCGGCGTTGAAACCGACCCGCCCGATGCGCTCGACGATGCTCGCGCCCATCGACGAGCCAAACGGCGCGAGCGCACGCGCGAGCTGGTGAACGTCGGCGAAGCGCCGCTCGGGATCCTTCTCGAGGCACTTGGCGACGATCTGCTCGAGCATCTCGGGCATCTCGGGCCGGCGCTCGGAGAGACGAGGCGCGGGATCTTGCAAGATCATCGCGAACAGCTCGGGCATCGTCTTCGCGTCGAACGGCGGCCTGCCCGTCAACAGCTCGTGGAGCGTCGCGCCGATCGCCCAGATGTCGGTGCGGCCGTCCACGCGTCGCGACGAGCGCATCTGCTCGGGCGCCATGTATTGCGGCGAGCCGAGCACGGTCTGCGTCTGCGTGAGGTTGAGATCGGGGGAGCTTCCACCGCGCGTCTCCATCGCCTTCGAGATCCCGAAGTCGAGGACCTTCACGCACGGAGAGCCGTCCGTGCGTGTCGTCAAAAAGAGATTCGATGGCTTGATGTCGCGATGGACGATCCCGAGCGCATGCGCCTCCGCGAGCGCCTCGCAGGTCTGGAGCACGTAATCGACGGCGACCGAGAGCGGCAGCCAACCCTTGGCTTCGACCAGGCTCGAGAGATCGCTCCCGACGAGGTGCTCCATCACCATGTACGGCGTGCCGGTCGCGGTCGAGCCAACGTCGAGCACACGCGTGACGTGCTCGCCTTTGATCCGGACCGACGCGCGCGCCTCGCGGAGGAAGCGCGCCACGGTCTCGCGATCTTCGGCGACCTCGGGCTTGAGGAGCTTGATCGCGACGCGCTCGTTCAACGCGACGTGCCACGCCGCCAGCACCACGCCATGACCACCCTCGCCGAGCGTGCGCTCGATGCGATATTTCCCCGCGAGGACCTGTCCGGGTTGGGCGGGTGCGTCGGCTCCCATCAGCTCAGCTCTCACGATATCACTCGCGATGTGATTCACCCGCTCGTTCACGGTCGGGATACGGAGGATTGGCTCGTCACCCGAAGTCAGGACTTGCGAGAGCCCTCGAGCCCGTGATAACCGCGCTTCGGGGAAAAGGGGGAGGAAGTAAAAAATGCAGACCACATCGGCGCGACGCGCCCGCCCGTCATGGCCGGACCCGGAGCGGTGCACGGTCGAGGTCTTGGTCGTCTCGGGTTGCCCGAGCACCGAGCTCACCGTCGCGCGCATCCGTGAGGCCGCCGACGCGCTCGGGCTCGAGACGAACCTCCGCTTTCTCATCGTCGATAGCGAGGAGCAGGCCCAAGCGATGGGCTTCAAGGGATCGCCGACGGTCAAGGTCGAGGGGATCGACGTCGACGAAAGCGCAGAAGAGCGGCCTGTTGGCCTCACGTGTCGCCTCTACCCCGTAGGTGACGTCCTCGAGCACGCGCCGCCGCTCTCCTGGATCCGCGACGCGCTCGCGCGTGCGGTTCCGTTGCTCGGTCTTTCGACCTAGCGTTGACGGAAACCCACGCGGGCTCCATCATCTCGCTGTGGTCCTAGACTTCACGCTTCGGCGTAGTCTGTCCGTCTTCTCGAGGGCGGCGCTTCCGCTCATGCTCCTCTTCGCGTCGCTTGGCGGGGCGGGCTGCTCATCCGTGGGCGGCAGCGCCATTCGCACCGGCGCCGTGCAGCTCCCTGCGTACTCCGGCCCTGTCGCGATCTACGCGCTAGGTCAGCCGCCGCCCGGAGCGATCGACCTCGGCGTCGTCGAGGTGCACGCCGCGCAGCAAGAGGCGACGGTCGAGACGCTGCTACCGCAATTCGTCCGCAAGGTCGCTCAGATCGGCGGCAACGTCGCCGTCATCGAAGGCATTCGCGCTCGCTTCGACATCGCGGGACGCACCCACGTCGAGACCTTCTATTACACGTGCGGCGCAGGAGCCACGTGCGCAGGCACTCGCGTGTATTCTACAAATGACGAGATCATGATCGTGTCGATGGTCGGGCACGCCATGACGACGCAGCTGCCAGGAAGCGCAGGCGCGCCGCTTCTTCCGCCAGGTCCGCTCACGCCGGACTCGCCACAGCCGCCTCCGGTCTCACCGCCCACGCCGGTCGTCCCGGTGCCTGCGCCCGACTCCGACGGGACGGTGCAGCCATGAGTCGCTTCGCGAGCACGCTCGCGCTGGCCGCGCTCTTGGCAGCGGCGGCGATCGGCTGCGGTCACACCGAGACGCATCAAGCGCTCCTCCGTGCGCCCGAGCCGCAGACCGACAGGCCCGTCGAGCTCTACATGGCGGACCAGCCGCTGCCGGTGCGTCCGTTCTACGAGATCGCGCTCGTGCAGGCGATCGGCTACGGCGACGAAGCGCATCCAGAGAACGTCGCCAAGGCGCTCACGGAGAAGGCGAGGCATCTTGGCTGCGACGCTGTGCTCCACACCTACGTCGACCAGGGCTACTCGCGCGCGCATGCCGCTGGCGTGTGCGTGAAGTGGCTCGCGCCTGCGCCCGCGGGGGCGGCGAACAACACCCCGCTTCTTCCGCAGGATCGATCGAGCCCGACGCCGCCGCCTTCGCGGCCTGCCCCTGCGCCGAAGATCGAGCCACTCCCTTCGGCCGGTCCGGATCAAGGCGGCGGCCGGTAGCGCTCTCGCATCCACTCCTCCATCCCGCAAAGATGACGTTTGCGCCTTGCTCTTACGCGGCGCATCAAGCATCGTTGCATCGCCATGCACCATGACGAGCTCGAGCGCACGGGCGAATCACCAGCCATCTCGTCTGCACGTTCCACCCCCGCACGTCTCGAGATGCTCGACGTCGGCGCCGCGATCTTGCTCGCGGAGCGCGCCGCGCAGAGTCGCGTCTTCGGCGACGTCTCGGGCGATCTCGCGGCCGCCTTCGGCGACGCGACGCCGATCGCGGAGCGTGGCGACCGCGCCGCGATCGTCGCGCCGGCCGAGCGCCTCGCGTCGATGCGCGACGTGATGCGCAAGATCGCGAGCGCACGACTCTCGCTCGTCGCGCACGCGATCGCCGGGCACGGCGCCGAGGATCTCCCCGCGCTCGCCGATCTCGGCTGGGGTGTGCTCGCGGCCTCGGGTCCAGAAGACTCGTTCGATCTCACGCTCGTCGCGCGACGTGCGTCGGAGGACTGCGGCGTTCCGTTCTTGGTCGTTCACGGCCTCGGTCGCGCGACGCATCCCGCAGGCCGAGCGATCGCGATGGTCGGCGTCCCGCAAGAGAAGGCGATCCAAGCGTTCGTCGGCGCGCCGCCCTCGGCACGTACGAAGAGCGACGGGCCCTCACGCGTCCCCGCGGGCGATCGCGCCTTCGCCGAGCGCGTCCCGTTCGCGCTCGGCGCAGCGCTTCGCGAATACGGCACGGTGAGCGGCCGCCGCCACGACGTCTTCGACAAGATCCCTCTCGGCGAGTCACCGCTCGTCCTCGTCGGGATGGGGCCGGTGGGTGACGCGCTCTTCTGCGCGACCTCGGAGCTCCGCGCGCGTGGCTACGACGTCGGCGCGATTCAGATCACGTCTCTGCGACCTTTTCCTGGGCCGCGTCTCGTCAAGGCGCTCGCCCGCGCGCTCGCCGTGACCGTGCTCGAGCCCGCCGACGAGCCGCTCACGCATGGCGCGCTCCTCGCGCGCGACGTGAAGTCCGCGTTCACCGACGCGCTCACCTGGGTCCCGGGATTTCCAGGCATCGGGCGCATCCCGAAGCTCTTCGTCGGCGCGTCCGGTTCGGCGTTCGACATCGCCGACCTCGCGTCGATTTGCGACAACATGCTCGCCGACGAGCGCGGCCGGCGCGTCTTCTCGTTCCTCGACGTCGATCACGGTCTTCCGCGCGCACATGCGCACGCTCCCCATCATGGGCGGCACGCCGAGCATGCACAGGATCAGGCCGCGTCACGCCGCGAGACCGAGCGCGAGATCTCGCTTCGCTTCGTGCTCGACGATGTCACGACGGCCGAGGCCGTCCTCGCGCTCGTCGGCAACACGATGGCGCAAGGCGTCGGCCTGCGCGCGCACGGGATCATCACGACGTCGTCCACCGACTCGTCCGTCGTCGTCGACGTCATCGCGTCGCGCGATCATGCGCGCGGCGGCATGGCGCGCCGGCCACCCCGGCTCGTCATCACCACCACGCGAGGCGTGAGCAGCGCAGGCGCGGTCGTCGCGCTCCACGAAGGCGCCGTGCTTGGCGTCATCGGCGCCGATCCTTCCGGGAACCTCCCCGAGGTCGCGCGCACGGTCGTTCGCGAGCGCCGTGCACGTGTGCTTCCGCTCTCCGTCGACGGAGACGGCGTGGCGGCGGTGGCCGCTGTCGCCGCAGGCGCCGCGCTCGCGGCCGCGGCGCGCACGATGAAGACGCCGATGGAAGGCGCCAGCGCAGGACGCTATGTCGGCGAAGCTGCGTCGAGCGACGAGTCGACGGCGTCGTCCTCGTCGGCATCGGCGAAGCGCGCCCAGCATGCCTTCGAAGCGACGCGCGATCTGCTCGCGTCGATCGCACGCGACCATCACGACGCTCGTCCGATCGGGGTCGCCTAGCGGTCACGCTGCGCTAAGCTGACGAAGAGAGCGCACGTGACTCGATACCGTCTCCTTCTCTCCACCACGCTCGCCCTGGCGCTGGTCCCGCTGCCCTTCGCGTTCGCACAAGACGCGGGCGGCGGATCGGAGAAGCCCGACAAAGGCGCGCGCGCTCCCGCGGCGAACGGCGACGCGCCTGCCGACAAACCCGCTCCGGCCGCCGCCGGATCGGCCGCCCCGCACATCGAAGGCGAAGGCGAAGAAGGCGATCATCCCGCGACGCCCGCGCAGCCGAAGGCCGCGCCGGTCGTTCGCCAGACCGTCGTCGTGAAAGACGGCATGGCCCGCGTCCCCGGCGGAAAGTTCACGATGGGCTCCGACGACAAGAAGGCGCCGGCGAACGAGCGACCTGCGCGCGTCGTCGTCGTCCCGCCGTTCTGGATCGACAAGACCGAGGTCACCGTCGCCGCGTACAAGGCGTGCGTCGATCGCGGCGCGTGCCAACGTCCGCCGAAGACGAGCACCGCGTGCACGTACGACATGGGCGATCCGACGTTGCCGGTGAACTGCGTGCCGTGGACGAGCGCGCAGGCATACTGCATCGCGGTCAACAAACGGCTCCCGCGCGAGGTGGAGTGGGAGATGGCCGCTCGCGGATCGTCGCCGATCAAATACCCGTGGGGCGGTGGAAGCGCGACCGGCTGTGGTGCAGCCGTCACACTCGCAAGCGACGCCACGCAACGAAGCTGCGGAAACAAAAAGCCCGCGAAGGTCGCGAGCCATCCCGGTGGCGCGAGCCCCTTCGGCATCCACGACATGAGCGGCAACGTCGAAGAGTGGGTCGCCGATTGGTACGGTGAGACCCCCTCGGACCTCTCCCCGAGGGCCGGCTCCGCCCATGTCCTCCGAGGCGGCGGCTGGCTCAGCCCGCCCTCCCTGGCGAAAACCACGACCCGGAACTGGGGCTCGGCCCGCGAAATGGGCCCAAACGTTGGATTTCGCTGCGCGAAGGACGACTGAACGTCCTGCTGGCGCCCGACTGCCTAGACCAGGCTCACGAGGCACCTTACTCAGCCGTAAATACGGGCGTAAGCGGAGGGTGGCAGGTGCCATTTGACCCCCCTTCACGCTTCGACTAATCCCCCGACTCTCTTCGCCCGGAATCTGCCGCGAATTGTTGGGCATCAAGCCCACCCTCGGCGTGTTTTCGGCGCGAACCCGCGGAGCGAGCTCAATCCATGTCGTACTCATCTTCTCTCTCGGCGCTGAGCAGCAGCGCTGGAATGTCGTTCTTGCAGAACGTCCAACCCAAAACCGGAGCAGCGACCGAGGTCGCGCCGGCAGCCGGAGGCGCAGCCCCTGCGTCGTCGTCGTCCGGTCCCGGCGGCGGCGGCATGCTCACGATGCTGCTTCCGTTTCTCATTCTCGTTCCGTTCCTCTTCATGAGCTTCCGTCGCCAGAAGAAGGAGCAAGAGGCACGCAAGGGGTTGAAGAAGGGCGACAAGGTCGTCACCCAGGCTGGGCTCATCGGCGAGCTCGTCGACATGGATGAGCGCATCGCGAAGGTGAAGATCGCGCCAGGCACCACGGTGCAGGTGCTCTCCTCCACGGTGTCGTCGTTCGAAGCGCAGACCGAGAAGGCCGCGAGCAAGACCGACAAGGACCTCGCCGACCTCAAGGAAGCCAAGGCCACGGCCGACAAGAAGTAGCGCCTGCGGCGCCGTTCGCGAGCAAAGTGCGTCTCACAGCACTTGCGTCCGAATGATTCGGGCGCGACCGATGTTCGAGGCTCCGATCGCGAACCGCGTGGCGAACAAGAGACAAGAGAACCCTCGCTCGAAAATATGGATCGATGACTAGCTCTCAGCGCAACTCTCTCATCGTGGTCGGCATCGCCGGCGCCTCGGGGTACGCGTTCTACCGCGCCGACAACTTCTGGGGCCTCGTCACGATGGGCCTCATCGTCGTCTGGGGGCTCATCTGTGCGCTCCCGGTGATGGACAGCCCGTGGCGCATCAAGGTGGGCTTCGTCGCCGCCGTCTTCTTCGGCGCGATCGTCTCGCTCCTGCCGACGTTCGAGGATCTCTCGAAGGACGACAACGGCAACAGCAAGTTTCACTGCCCCGAGTACATCCGCGAGCGCATCACGTTCGGCGTCGTCAAAGGCCTCGACCTCCAAGGCGGCCTTCGTCTCGTCTACACCGTCGAGGTCGAAGAGGCCCTCCGCGACAAGCGCGACAAGTTCGGCGACGAGATGCGCCAGGAGCTCGCGACCGCGTACAAGATCCACGAAGGCGAAGGTCTCCTCAAGCAGACCGAGCTGAAGCAGCTCGAAGAGAAGGTCCACATCTTCACGCCCGAGAGCGCGGTCCTTCGCATCAAGTTCAAGGATCCCGCCGACACGAAGCTCATCGACGAGCGCTTCGACAAGAAGTTCGGCGGCGAGCTCGCGCGCATGAAGAGCGACCCGGGTGAGGTCGTCTACAAGCTCCGCGCCGAGGTCGAGACCGCCACCCGCGATCGCGCCGTCACGCAGGCGAAGGACACCGTCAACCGCCGCGTCGACGAGCTCGGTCTCCGCGAAGCGAGCGTCACGACGCGCGACGAGGACATCATCGTCGAGGTCCCCGGCTCGAACCGCGCGCAGTTCGACGAGATCAAAGAGATCATCCGCAAGACTGCCCGCCTCGAGTTCAAGATGAACGACGACGAGGCCGACTTCTTCGGCAAGGTCGACGAGAAGACGGTGCCCGAAGGCATCGAGATTCGCGTCGAGACCGCGCCGCTCGGCGAGGACAAGGGGCAGAAGCAGAACGGCCGGCGCACCTTCTTCGCGATCAAGATCCCGAACGAGTTCGAAGGCAAGAACGTCAAGGAAGACGAGATCGCGCGCAGCAAGGCGATGAACGCCGCGCTCGAGAAGCTCAAGGGCTTCGTCAAGACGCTCAACGTGCCGGACGATCACGTCGTCGGCTACGAGAAGACCGAGGACTACGATCCGGACAGCGGCAGGTCGACCGAAGACGGTTGGCGCACGTTCTACCTTCGTGGTCGCGCCGACGTCACCGGTGAGTACATCACCGACGCGCAGGTCGCCGTCGACCAGCGCAGCGGCGTCCCCGAGGTCTACGTCGCGATCACGTTCAGCCCGGCGGGCGCGGATCGCTTCGAGCAGATCACCGAGCAGAACGTCAACCGCCGCTTCGCGATCATCCTCGACGACGTCATCAACTCGGCGCCGGTCATCCGCACGAAGATCGGTGGCGGCCGCGCGAGCATCACGATGGGCGCCGGCGATCAGGAGCAGCAGCTCAAGTCGGCGCGAAAGCTCGAGATGGTGCTCCGCTCCGGCGCGCTCCCTGCGCCGATCTCGCTGTCGAACGAGTCGATCATCGGGCCCACCCTCGGCAAGGACGCGATCGCGAAGGGCGCGACCGGAGCGCTCGTGGGCTCCGGCCTCGTGCTCCTCTTCATGCTCCTCTACTACCGCAAGGCGGGCATCGTCGCGGACGCGGCCGTTCTCTTCAACTTGCTCATCCAGCTCGCGGTGCTCGCGTCCTTCAGCGGGACGCTCACGCTCCCCGGCATCGCCGGCCTCGCGCTGACGATCGGTATGGCCGTCGACGCGAACGTGCTCATCAACGAGCGCATACGTGAGGAGCTACGCGCTGGCCGAAGCGTTCGCGCGGCGGTCGAGGCGGGCTACGACAAGGCGTTCTCGTCGATCGTCGACGGTCACGTCACCGTCTTCATCTCGGGTCTCATCCTCGCGCAGTACGGAACGGGCCCCGTCAAGGGCTTCGCGGTCACGCTGATCATCGGCATCCTCGCGTCGCTCTTCACCGGCGTGTTCTGCACGCGGTTGGTCTTCGATTACTGGGTACGTGGAGCGAAGGCGAAGCGCCTGAGCGTCGGAGGAGAGTTCTAGGCCATGGAGTTCTTCAAGTCTCACAAGGTCTACGACTTCATGCGCGTCCGGAAGTACTGGATCGCGCTCTCGATCACGCTCGCTGTCTTGTCGCTGATCTCCCTGTATTTCCCGGGTCCGAACTACGGTACGGACTTCCGCGGCGGTACGGAGATCGAGGTGGCCTTCACGAAGCCCACCGACGGCGGACAGATTCGCCACGCCGTCACGTCGTCCGGACAGTTCTCCGAGCCCGACGTCGTGCAGGTGCAGAGCCCCACCTCGCAGTCGCAGTTCCTCATTCGCGTGCAAGAGATCAGCACCGTCGACGACACCACGAAGGAGGCGCTCCGCAAGGCGCTCTGCCTCGGAGTCGAAGGCGATGACGAGTCGAAGTGCCCGAAGAACGCACGCGCCACCGAGGTGAAGTTCAGCGCCGGCGGCGACAAGCTCGGCGTCCGCTACGACAACGAGCCCGACCTCGCGCAGATCAAGAAGCAGGTCGAGAGCGTCCCGAACGTGAAGCTCCGCATCTCGGACAAGAACCCGCAGGTCGTGAACAAGCGCGACAACCGCGTCGAGATTCAGCTCCAGAGCAAGGGCGACCAGCTCATGGACGTCCTCCGCACGTCGCTCGGCGCCGACGCCGTCCCCGAGCACGCGCTTCGCGTCGAGTGGGTCGGTCCGAAGGCAGGCAAGCAGCTCCGCGACAGCGCGCGTAACGCCGTCGCGATCTCGATCGTGTTCATCATGATCTACCTCGCGTTCCGCTTCGACTTGCGCTTCGCGCCGGGCGTCGTCCTCGCGTGCGTCCACGACGCGCTCGTCGTCCTCGGAGCGTTCGTCTTGACCCATCGCGAGGTCACGCTGTCGACCATCGCCGTCGTCCTCACGATCGTCGGCTATTCGATGAACGACACCGTCGTCGTCTACGACCGCATCCGAGAGAACCTCGGCAAGCATCGCGGCAAGTCGTTCGGCGACATCATCAACATGAGCGTCTCCGAGACGCTGTCGCGAACGCTCCTCACGTCGGGCGCGACGATGCTCTCCGTCCTCGCGTTCTTCATCTGGGGCACCGGCGTCATCAAGGACTTCGCGTTCGGCATGGTCGTCGGCATCGTCGCCGGCACGTACTCGAGCATCTACGTGGCGGCGCCGCTCACGGAGTGGATCGACAAGCGCCTCGCGAAGGGTGGCTCGGCGACCGCCGTGAAGAAGCGCCTGACCGCGAAGCCGGCCTGAGCTCCAACACGAGCAGCGGAGACACACGGCGGGCGGACCGCTCGGTCACACGTCGAACGGCGGTTTTCTGCCGCCGTTTCTTACGTGCGCTTCGAAAAAAGCATGGTATGAGCGGCGCACTACAGCTGAGGTTCGGCTGTGGGGGAGGTCGGTTGCATCATGAAGAAGCTCGGGCTTGCGGTGTTTGCCTTTGCGCTCATGGGTGCGGCGTCTCCTCTCGAGGGCGAGCCGCTCTCCACCGATCGCAAGGTGCACGGCGTCATCACGGCGATCGAGCCGTCCACGCTCACGATCGCGACCACGCAGAAGGCGGTCACCGGCAAGATCGATCCGGCGCGCACGAAGGTCACGCACAACGGCCACCCCGCGAAGGTGAGCGACCTGCAGCTGACGGCGCACGCGAAGGGCGAGCTCTGCCTCGACGACGTGTGGCTCGTCATCGACGCGCACTGAGCGGCGTCACGTCCACGCGCTGACAAGATGATATCGTTGGGCAGCGATGTCCGACACCGAGCCTCATCAGCGTCCGCCGATGCGGGATCCGTCCGAGCGGCCGCTCATCCACTTCCGGCACATCAAGAAGGCGTTCGGAACCAAGGTCGTCTACAACGGGCTCGAGTTCGCGATCTACCGCGGCGAGACGGTGACGATCCTCGGACCGTCGGGTAGCGGCAAGAGCGTCATGCTCAAGATGCTGATCGGCCTGCTCGAGGTCGACAGCGGCGAGATCCTCTTCGACGGTGCCGACGTGACGAAGATGGCCGAGCGCGATCTCTACGAGGTCCGGCGTCGCGTCGCGTACCTGTTTCAGGGTGCGGCCCTCTTCGACTCGCTCGACGTCGGAGAGAACGTCGCGTACGGCCTCCGCGAGCAGAACTGGAACAAGATGAGCGAAGAAGAGATACGCCGTCGCGTGAGCCAGTCGCTCGAGAGCGTCGGTCTCCCTGGCATCGAGGAGATGCGTCCGAGCGATCTCTCCGGTGGTATGAAAAAGCGCGTCGGTCTCGCACGCACCCTCGCATTGCAGCCAGAGGTGCTCCTCTACGACGAGCCGACGACGGGGCTCGATCCGATCAACACCGCGCGCATCAACAACCTCATCCGCGGCATCAAACGTGCGCTGGGGCTCACGAGCGTGGTCGTCACACACGACATGGGCACCGCGTTTTCGGTGTCGGATCGCATCGTGATGCTCGGAAAAGGACGACTCCTCATGCAAGGTACGCCCGAGGATTTTCGCCGCACGCAGAACCCCTATGTGCGCGACTTCATCGATGGGAAGGCACCGGAGGTCGAAGACGTCTCCGTGCTACTCTCGACGTCCTAGCCGCGAGGCCGCTTCGTCTCGCCTCTGCGATCTCCCCCCGCCATGAGCGCGAAAACCAATCGAACCCTGAAGGTCGGCATGTTCGTGTTCTTCGGCATCGTCTTGTCGACGATCGCCGTCTTCACGATCGGTGACAGCCGGCGCGTCTGGGATCGCAAGGTGCTCTACCACGCCGCCTACGACGACGTCGTCGGCCTCCGTCCAGGCAGCGTCATCCGCATGGGCGGCATCGACATCGGATCGGTCGAGGCGGTCGAGCACGGCAAGGACATCGCAGACCCGAAGGTCTACGTCACGCTCGACATCGTCCGTGAAGAGCAGGGGCGCATCCGCTTGGCCACGGTCGCCACGATCGAAGGCAAGGGCCTCCTCGGCGACAAGATGGTCCAGCTCACGTACGACGCGAAGGTCGCCGACAAGCTGCGCAAGGAAGGCAAAGATCCGAACGCCCCGCTGCCGCCCGAGGGATGGATGCAGACGGCGCCCACCCCCGATCTCGTTGGCGACGCAGCGCGCGCGGCCACGGGCGCGAAGTTCGCGATGGAGAACCTGCAGAAAGCGACCGAGGGCATCGCCGACGAGAAGTTCAAAGAGGACCTCCATGGCACAGTCGCCGCGCTTCGCGAGATCCTCGAGGGCGTCTCGAAGCACGACGGCGTCGCGCACCGATTGATCTTCGACCAAGAAGAGGCGAAGAGGATGGATCGCATCCTCGCCAACCTCGACGCGACGAGCGCGAACCTCGCGCGCGTCAGCGCAGACGCGCGCGACGTCACCACGCAGGTGAAGTCCGGGCCGGGGCTCGCGCACGCCGTCCTCTACGACGATCAGCTCGCCCAAGGCGTCACCGGATCGATGGTGGAGCTGAACAAGAGCCTCGCCGCGGTGCGCACCGGCAATGGCCTCGCGCACTCGATCGTCTACGGCGACGATCAAACGCAGCACTTGATGGGCAACGTGAACGCGATGAGCGACGACCTTCGCGAGATCGTCGCCAACCTCAAGGCCGGGCGCGGCACGGTCGGCGCGCTCCTCGTCGACCCCACCGTCTACGAGGACATCAAGAGCCTCGTCGGCAACGTGGAGCGCAACCAGGTGCTCCGGGCGCTCGTGCGCTACTCGATCAAGCAGAACGAAGACGGCAAGCCGCTACCTCACGTCGAGGTCAAAGAGAACACGCCGCAGCCGAGCATCACGCCGTCGCAGCAAAAAGCCGGCATCTCGACGAAGTAGCCAGCGCGCGAAGACCTACGGTCCCGCGAACGCGCTCGCGGCCTTCTTCGCGATCGCGCGGACGGTGAGCGGCGCGGAGCCTTCGGCTTTGTTGTTCACGAGGACGTAGCCGTCGCTGCATCCCGCTTGGGCGGCGTCGCGGAGGATGTCGACGACGTCGTCGCGCATCTCTTCCTGCGGCTCGGCGAGCACGTTGAACGGCGCGAAGTCGGCCTTGCGTGACGCGTAGCGTGTGTACGGCGGCAGCATCAAGCGCACGACGGTGAACGGCGCGGTGATCGCCTTCGCGCGAAGCTGCATCTGGAGCGGAGGCATCGCCGTCCAGAACGTGAAGACATGCGCGGCGCGGTTCGCGCGCAGCATGTCGAGCCACCGGCTGCCGAAGAGCTCCTCGTTTCGAAGCTCGAACGCCCACTGCCATGGTTGCCCGCTCGGGGTGGTGGCGGGGAGGCGGGAGAGAAAGTCGTCCACGCGCGTGACCAGGGTGCGCTCGTCGAGCGCGCCTCGAGGCATCGGCGTGAGCTCGAAGACGAAGGGCCCGAGCCACTCGGGCGCGCCCGCCTCGATGTAGGGGGCGAGCACCTCGGCCTCGAAGCGGGCGTGGTCGAGGAAGGACGCATTCCTCGTCCCCGCACGCACGCCGTAGCGCGGATGGCGAGGGAAGACCGCGGTCGTGATCTCGTCCCACACCTTCGTCGTCATCTTGAAGAGAGGGAGCGACGACGCGCGCGGTGACGACGCGGCGAAGGCGAGCTGCGCGCTGTAGCCTTTGATGTCGTCCGCGCGGAGAGGAGCGTAGTAGGAGCGATCGAGGCTGACGGCGCGGAGGAGCGGCTGCTGCGCGTAGGCGGCGAGCCCGGCCTTCGCGAGCTCGTTCTCGGTGGGCGTGTCTCTCCAGACGATGCCGCTCCATCCGGGAAACGACCAGCTGCTCGTCCCGAATCGAACGAAGCGCGGGATCCGAGCGGCGAGCTCGTGATCCTCGTCCTTGATCAGCGGCTCGATCCGTAGTCCGCGGGTGCCGTCGGTCGTCGCGTCCTCTTCGCCACCGAACAACCCGAGCTGACGCATCGCACGACCAGGCTAGCGCGCCGCCGAGGACGGCTACCAGAGCAGGCCAGGAAGCGGCCCAGCCTTGGCGGTGGGCCTGCGACCGCCGGCAGGCGAGGGGTTCTCCCAGTAACGATCGGTCGAGCCTTGCCGCATCACGGTCAGGCGCAAGAAGTCGATCTCGAGCAGCGCGACGAAGCCGCGCGCTTCTGCGTCGTCGCCTGCGATCTTGAGCAGCTCACCGCCGACCGCGAGCTGTACGCCCCAAGGCGCGCCGCCCGT
This sequence comes from Labilithrix sp., assembly GCA_044227045.1. Classification (GTDB taxonomy): domain Bacteria; phylum Myxococcota_A; class Polyangia; order Polyangiales; family Polyangiaceae; genus Labilithrix. Next base: position 24,824 of record JBGAFW010000011.1, on the reverse strand, counting down.
GAGCATCGCCGCGATCGGCCACCGGCCAAACTCGCCATGACCGAACGTGCGCCACATCGGACCCGCGTCGAGCGCGAGACCCCATTGGCCGCGCGCGAAGCCACCCGTCGCGAAGCGCGCGTTCAGCCCGAGATCCGTGCCGATGCCGAAGTACGTGGTCGAGCGAATGAGCCCGCCGAAGACGAACGACTTCGTTGGATCGGTGCCGACGCCAATCGCGAAGCTCGCGCCTCCGCCGGACTCGTAGGTCTTCGAATTCTCGTTGTGCTTCGAGCCGTAGCCGCCGCCCGCCGAGAGCCACGACGACACATCTGCCGCAGCGGTGTCTGCATGCAACATACACGCAACGCCGAACGCGCAGATTGCCGCCCCTCTCGAAAGAACGCGAAATCGGCCAGCGCTGCAGATTGAAGGATGCGAGATCATTAAGGAACCGAGAAACGACCTATCGCGCTGGGCGACTTTCCGCAAGGTGCTAACGTGGTTCGATGCGTCTCGGGCCGCTTCATTCAGCCATCGCGCTGATCGCGACCATCGCCACGGTGGCGGGAAAGGGCGACGCCGCCCCGACGGCCTCGCCCGTGCGCAACGCGCACCTCGTTCAGAAAGAGGCGCCGCGCACGCTGCTGGTCCCGGCGGCGATGCCCGCGGCTTCATGGGCCGCGCCGCTCCCCGCGATCGAAGTGAAGAATCGAAACACGAACGCGATCGCGAAGGTGCGCCTCTACGGCGACGACGGCTCGATCAACGGCGCCGAGCTTCGAGCCTTCATGCGCGCCGCCGCGAGCGTGGCCCATCTCGAAGACGCCCCAAACGGGGAGGTCGCCGAGCCGCTCGACCCGCGCGTCGTGCAGCTCGTGTTTCGCGCGGCCTACCATTTCAAGAGCAAGGCGATCACGATCGTCAGCGCGACCCGTCGTGGCGCCCATGGCAAGCATGGCTCCGGCTCAGCGATCGACTTTCAGGTGAGCGGTGTGTCGGCCGCTCAGCTCGCCGCGTACGCGCGGACGTTCCCGCGCTCGGGGGTCGGCATCTACACGCATCCGAAGACGCAATACGTTCACGTCGACGTGCGAGATCACAGCTACCACTGGCTCGACGGCTCGCCGCCCGGCGTGACGTGGCGTGAGAAGCTGCTCGGTGATCCGTCGCAGCAGAAGCGCGACGCCGCGTACGTGCCGGCGATGGATCTGCCCGAGCCGCCCTAGATTCCGATGTCGTCGATGGAGACGGTGCCGCCGCGCGCGCGGTGTGCCTCGAGCTGAAGGGAGCGAACGCGCTCGACGACGCGGGCGATGGAGTCTTCGTGGAAGAGGAGCGTGTTGTGGCCGCAGCGCGGGAACGCGATGACCTCACCGCGTGGAAACACAGCGCTCTCGGCAGGGACGACCATGATGTCTCCTTCGCCGACGAACGACGTGTGCGGGACGTCATGCTCGTACGCGCGTGCGCGGAGACGCGCGAGCAGCGGGCTCGCGCGATGAAGCTCTCGCCCGACGAGGAAGGGGAAAGGATGGGCGCGCTCGGTGCCGCCGAAGGGTGACCCGAGCGAGATCGTCTGCGCGACGCGCGCATGTCCGCCGTGCTCTTGCACGTACCAGCGCGCGACGAGACCGCCGAGGCTGTGGCCGACGAGGTGCACGCGGCAGCCGGCGGGGACGCGCTCGATCAGCCGCGCGAGGCTTCGCGCGATGCGGTCGATGCCGACGCCTGGCGCGTGGGTGAAGCTCGCGACCTTCGCGCCCGTGCGCTCGACGAGCGCGCGCTTCATTGGACGCCACACGCCCGCGCTCGCGAAGAAGCCGTGCACGAGCACGACGACGTCGTCTTCGTGCGCGAGGTGACGCGGCACCATCGGCATCACGTCGCGTGGCATGAGCACCACCTCACGCAACGTCGAGATCGTCTCGGTGACTTGCGCCTTCAGCGAGGCGCGAAGAGCAGCGGCGCCGGTCTCGGCCGTCGTCGTGGTGATGAAGGCAGAGAGGTCGTCGGCGTATTTGAGATTCGTCGGCGGCGCCATGCGGGGTGCGTGCGTGCGGAGTGTGGTTGGCAAGAGACCGGGCCGGGGTGGCCGATTCGTGACAGGACCGTGACCGGTCCGTCTCCAGACGAAGCATGAAGCGTGCGAGCTGGCCCAAAATCCTGCTAAGAGGGCGGCTCGATGCAGATCTCATCGCATCCATGCACCGTGACCGCAACGATCAGCTCCGCCTCAAAGCATTCGATTCAGATCACGGTGCTCGACTCGGACATCGACGGGCTCGGCCACGCCAGCAATATTGCGTACGTGCGCTGGATCCAGGACGTCGCGGTCGCGCACTCGACCGCGGTTCTGCTTGATTTCGAGGCCTATCGTAAGCTCGGCGGGGTCTTCGTCGTCCGCCGGCACGAGATCGATTACCTGCGTCCGGTCTTACGCGGTGACGTGCTCGAGGTGCGTACGTGGATCGACAGCGCGATGGCCGCGAAGTGCAAGCGCGCCACAGAAATTCTCAATGAGACTGGAACGGTCATCGCCCGTGCGATGACGACCTGGGGCTACGTCGAGATCGCGACCGGGCGCCCGACGCGGATCCCGGAGAGCATCCGAAGCGCGTTCGGGATGCCGCGCGCGATCGCGCAGGCGCCGCGCTGACGCAACTTCAGCGCGCCGCTGCAGCCGGCGCGCGCACGCGCTCGATCCACACGTGGTAGTCGCGGTAGCCGCCCGAGCCGCCCGGCGCCTCGAGGATGAGCACGTCGCCCTTCGCGATCGCATCGAGCGACGTCGCCGCCGAGCGCCACCATCCCGCGCGCACGGGCTCGAGCTCGAGCTCCTTCTCGCGCGTGCTCGTGCGAAGGACGATGCGTCGCGCCTCGGCGTTCACCCGAACGCGGAGGGTGACAGGCTCGCTCGAGGAGGCCGCCACCACGAACGACTCCCGCGCGCCTTCGGGGATCGTGCGCCCTCCGTCGAAGCGACGCTTGGTCGTCTGCGGATCGTCGAGGACGTCGAGCGTCGTCCATCCGCCGTGAGGGAGCGGCGCGACGTAGCGGTGCGCCTCCTCGTCGACGACGTCGGCGACGTCGAGCTCATCGACCACGCGCTCGCTCGCGACGGCGTCCTTCGGATCGGCGAGCGCGGACCAGTCGGCGCGGTAAATCCCCTTCGTCGGGCTCCCGCAGATGATGTTGTTCTGGATCGTCACGCGATCGATCTCGACGCCGAATCGCGACGTGAGCGAAGAAAACCAGTTCGGGTAGAGCGCGAAGTGGGTGGGACGCTCCGAAGGCGCGAGCCGTTCGATGAGCTCGATCGTCGATGCCTCACCATGCACCGCCGCATGCGCGAAGGGCACGCCTTGGTACCCGCCGAGGCCGAGCGCGTCGATCGCCGGTCGGCGTGACACGTACGGGATCGCGCCTGCGTCGCCGAGGAGCACGCGAACGCGATCCCCTTCCGGCAAGCGAGCGATTCGCTCACCGACCTCGATGTGTTGATCGCGGATGTTCGCGCTGGCGGTGCGAAAGTGGCGGACCTGTCCGGGCACACGCGACGCGGCGTTTGCGAGGACGAGCAGAGCGCCTGCGGTCGTGACGGCGCGACCGAGCGCGCGGCCGCCGAGCGCCTGCGCGATCGCCGACAGCCCGAAAGACGCCGCGATGGCGAGGAGGACGAGCGCAGGGACGTAATAGCGAAAGTTGTGATGCGGAGCGTTGCCGTTCCACGACACGAGCAAGATCCACCCGAGCGCAGCGAGCAAGCACGCCGCGGCGACCGCGCGATGCTCACGACGCACGAGCGCGACGAGCGCGAGGACCGGCAACACGACGAGGAGCGCGGGATGCACCGCGAGCTCACCACGCACGACCTTCAGCCAGAACGTGATCAGGTTCTCGACGAGCACACGTGCGCGATCGACCTCGGACATGTAAGGGTTCGACGAGAGGAGCTTCAGCTGCGCGCCGGCGGATCGGGCATCCCCGGTCGCGAGCCGGTTCATCCCGAGCACGGCGAGCGTCGCGAGCGCGGCAGGCGCCGTCCCGCGAAGGGCGACGGCGAAGCCCGACCTTCTCCCCGCGCCACGCGCGGCGATCACTGCGAACGCGAACGCGATGACGACCGCCTCGGGACGAAGAAGGACGAGCGCGGCGCCCCACGCTCCAAGCCGCCACTCGAGCACCTCACGCGACGCCGGCACGAAGCCTCGCGCCCTTCGCTGCGCGTCATCATCGCGGACGCGGTGGAGCGCGACGAGCGCATGACCGAGCGCCGCGGCGAACGCCGCGACCTCCATCCCGCTCCACAGCGCCCAATCGACAACGCCGATCGAGAGCGGAACGACCGCGAGGATCCATCCAAGCCACGCCGGCCGCGACGTCGTGTGAGGGAGAAGCGTCCGGATCGATCGAAGGAGCGACGCGACGGACGCGATCGCGACGAGCGCGGCCCACACCCCGAGCAGCTTGCCGCGAAACCCCACGAGCCATCCGATCGCGAGGAGGACGGCGTAGAGCGGCGACGTCTCGCCGGACGAGTACCCTTGGCCGGGGATCCACTCGAACGGATGGCCGCTCGCGAGCGACCGGGCGAAGTCGAAGTGGATGTAGACGTCATCGAGCGGCGCGGGGAACCAGCCACGTCCCGCCGCGAACGACGGCACCCAAAAGGCGGCAGCGGCCGCGCATGCGAGCGCGAGCGCGACGAGCCTCGAGGGGCGGTTCGGACGAGTGGACGTACGCACGAGCTGGGGGCAGGCGATAGCGAGGATCGGCAAGACATGCTAGCTCGCAGTGGCGATGGGATCGGACAACAGGAACGCCAACCCGAGCGACGCCGCGCGCGACGCTGCACACTGGGCCGCCGTCGAGGAGGCGACCGAGCTCCTTCACGAAGAGCGCATCAAGGAGGCGCTCGAGGCGCTCCGCGACGTGCTCCGCGAGGATCCGGGAAACCCCTACGCGTTCTTCTTCCTCGGCCAGGGCCTCTACGAGGCAGGTGAGATGGCGCCCGCACGCGACGCCTACCGCGCCGCGCTGAAGCTCGCGCCGTCGCATCTCGGGGCACGCGTCGCGCTCACCCACGTCCTCCGAAAGCTCGGGGAGTCACGCGACGCCGTGAAAGAAGGCATGATCGCGCTCGAGCAGGCGCCCACCGACGGCGACGCGCTCTACGCGGTGGGGCTCGCGTACCTCTCACGCGGCGACAACGTCGCGGCGCGACGCTACCTCGAGGCGTACCTGCGGTCCGACCCCGAGTTCGAGACGCGCGTCGAAGTCGAAGGCCTCCTCCAGACGATGGATGGAGGCCCGGGTCCGATCAAAGAAGAGAACTGAACGTCGCTCGCCGTGCCGCTCGCCACGCGAGAGGTGAGGCGTGGCTGGCCCTTACTGGGCGCAGTTCTCGAAGCGGAACTGCGCGATCGCTTCGCACGACGTCTGCGCGCCCGCGTTCTCGGCGTGCGGGCAGGTGATCTCGCCCCAGACGCGGCCAGCGGCGACGCCCATGACCGCGCTCGTGTAACGGACGATGCACGTGCGGTCCGTCTGCTCGTAGGTGTTCGCGCTCTTCTTGCTCGAGAAGATCGCGTGGATGTTTCCCTGCTCGCCGGTCGTCTTGAACTTGCCGTCGATGCGGAAGAGACCGCCGGTCGCGCCGGAGAGCGCGACGGAGCCCGCGACGTCGAACTCGTCTGCGCCGGCCGAGGTGACCGAGCAGCTCACGCTCACGGTGCCTTGGTCGTACGACTCGCCGTCCTTGATGGACTTCGACGGGATCTTTGGCTCGACGGCTTGGTTGCCGAAGTCACCGACGACGAAGAGCTGGCCGACATCCTTGCAGTTGTTGCCGGAGCCGAGCTCGAGGCGCGACTCGAAGATGACCTGCGGAGTCGCTTTTTCGTCATCGCTGCAGCCTTGCGTGAGCACCGCGAGAACGGGAACCATGCAGACAAGCGCGATTGCATTGCGTCGAAACATCGGAGCTCTCCAGGAAGTAAGGCCAGACAATCGGCGTTCATCCTACCATCGAAAGCAGAATCCCCCTACAACGCAGCCAGGGGGAACCCCTTTATTGAAGCGCGCGAAAGCCGCGATTCAGATCCTCTTTCAGATCGTCGACATCCTCGAGGCCGACGGAGAGCCGAATCAGACCGTCTCCGATCCCGAGATCGCGGCGCGCCTCGGGGGTGAGGCTTGCATGCGTCATGATCGACGGCAGCTCGGCGAGGGACTCCACTCCGCCGAGGCTCTCTGCGCAGGTGAAGACCCGCAGGGCCTTCAAGAAGGCGGTCGCGGCTTGGGGCCCGGACACCGGGCTTCCATCCGCGTGGCGGAGGTCGAACGTGATCATCCCGCCGGGGCCCTTCATCTGCTTCTGTGCGATCAAGTGGCCCGGATGGGATGTGAGGCCGGGGTAGAGGACGCGCGCGACGTTCTTGTGGCCGGCGAGGTGCTCGGCGAGGACCTTCGCGCTCCGCACGTGCTGTTGCATTCGGACGCCGAGCGTCTTGAGCCCGCGAAGCACCATGTAGCAATCGAACGGGCTCGGGACGCCGCCCGTCGACTTCTGGAGGAACCGGAGCTTGTCGGCGAGCTCGCTGTCGCTCGTGAGCGCGGCGCCTCCGACGACGTCCGAGTGGCCGTTCAAGTACTTCGTCGTCGAGTGCATGACGACGGTCGCGCCGAGGTCGAGCGGACGCTGCAGCATCGGGGTCGCGAACGTGTTGTCGACGGCGAGCGGGATGTTCGCCTTCTTCGCGACGTCGGCGAGCGCCGCGATGTCGAAGATCTTGAGCATCGGATTGGACGGCGTCTCGAGCCAGATCAGGCGCGTGTTCGGGCGGATCGCCTCCTTCACCTTCGCGACGTTCGTCATGTCCATGAACGAAGCCTCGAGGCCCCACTGCTTCATCACCTTGTCGAAGATGCGGAACGTGCCGCCGTAGACGTCGTCCCCGACGAGGACGTGGTCGCCGCTCTTCAGTGTCATGAGCAACGCGGTCGTCGCCGCGCATCCACTTCCGAACGCGAGGCCGTGCTTGGCGCCTTCGAGCGCGGCGAGGCAGTCTTCGAGCGCGGTGCGCGTCGGGTTGCCGGCGCGTGAATAATCGTAAGGGCCGCGCATGACCGCAGGCCCGTCCTGCGCGAACGTGCTCGCGAGGACGATCGGCGTCATCACCGCGCCGTGGATCGGATCCGGATGCTGCCCGGCGTGGATGCACAGCGTGTCGGGACGAAACGAGGACTCAGGCGAGGACGAGGAGGATGAGGAGCTCATAGCAAAGGCGTTCCTAGCATGCGTTCGACGACTTCGCGCGCCGATCGCGGGCGGTCTTCGGGCTCGTGCGCGAGGCACTCGAGGATGGCCGCGTGACCTCTGCCGCGGCGGTAGATGATGGCGTAGCCCTCGCTGGTCGGGTCGATGAGTGGGACGTCACCGGCCTCCGCCAGGAGCGCCGCGAACGGCGCGTCTCGTTTGATGCGCGGCGCCTCGCCCGTGACGGCGTGGATCAAGCACGCCGCGAGCGAATAGAGATCGCTCCGCGCCGTCGGCCGCTCGCCGCGCGCGACCTCGGGCGCGACGTAGCCGATCGTTCCTCGAAAGGCGCCGTCGTTTCGGATTGGCGCATTGCGCCACCACGCGAGATCGAAGTCGAGGATCACCGTTCGCGCGCCCGCCTCGTCGACGGCGATGTTCGCGGGTGAAAGATCCGCATGCACGACGTCGAGCGGGCCTTCGTCGTCGTGCGCTTCGTGGATCTTGGCGAGCGCGCTGAAGGTCGACTGCGTCACCCATTCGATCCAGCGCGACGACAGCCGCCCGTGCTCGATGAACGACCCCAGCGTGGGCGCCCGAATGCGCTCGACGCGGTGCCAAGGGCCACGCTCTTGGGTGTGTCCTCGAAGCACGAGCCTCGGCGTCACGCTTGGCTTGATCGCCTTGGAAAGAAGCCAGAGCAGGCGCCCCTCCGCGCGCAGACGAGCGATGGCCTCGGGCTCGTGACGTTCGCGGGGGGAGAGCGATTTTTCGATGTAATCGTCGAATTCTTCGATCGGCATGACGTGGGGAAAAACAACACTCTGCCCGTGACGAAGGAGGCGGGAGAGGACAGAGCGCGAAGGGGTGGATGCGGTCGAAAAAAGGGCTTCGGGAAGCCACTTAAGGGTGGCCCATTCCATATCTCCGGTCCATGGTAGGCGCCGTGCTCGCCGGAAAATGGCTCAGGTTTGGTGCGCCCGCCTTCTTGCTCGCGATCGCGGCGTATGCGGCGGCGGCGTGCAGCACCGCCGATCTGAAGCAGGCGCCCCCTGCGGCCGCGACCCCCGGCGACGGCACGCCGGTCGACGAAGAGGGTAACCCCACCGATCCAGGCACGGGCGGCGACGCCGGTGGCCGCCCGAAGGATCCCGCAGGCGTCACGCTCGCGATGACGAGCGCGGTTTCGATTCAAGTGGAGCCCACCGACTCCGGCTTCGCGATCCTCAACGCGATCAAGGGCGCCAAGAAGAGCGTCCACATGACGATGTACCTTCTGACGAGCGACGAAATGATCAACGCGCTCATCGATCAGAAGAAGGCCGGCAAGGACGTGAAGGTCATCTTGAACCAGACCTTCCCCTCCGACGGCGGTGACAACGGTCCGACGTACACGAAGCTCAAGGCGAAGGGCGTCCCGGTTGTTTGGGCATCGTCCAACTTCACGTTCACGCACGCGAAGACGATCCTCATCGACGGCGAGAAGGCGCTCATCATGACGATGAACCTCACCTACTCGAGCCCCACGACGAACCGCGAATACATCGCGACAGACAGCGACCCGCAAGACGTCGCCGACCTCGAGTCGATCTTCACCGCCGACTACGCGCAGACGCCGATCACGGTGCAGAGCAAGCTCGTCGTCTCGCCCGCCGCCGCCAACGCGATGGAGCCACGCACCCAGCTGAAGACGCTCATCGACTCCGCGACGACCTCGCTCGCCGTCGAGGCGCAGTCGCTCAGCGACGAGACGCTCGTCGACGCGATCATCGCCGCGCACCAAGCGAAGGTGGACGTGAAGGTCGTCATCGACCTCGACACGTCGAAGACGCCGGCGCAGACGAAGACGATTACGAAGCTCAAGGACTCGGGCGTCCCGCTCCGCGCCCTCCACAATCCCGACATCCACGCCAAAGCGATCGTCGCCGACGGCGCGCGTACGTTCGTCGGCTCGCAGAACCTCACCGCCACCGCGCTCGATCAGAACCGCGAAGTCGGCGTCCTCACGAACGCCGCCAGCGAAAGCGCCAAGGTACAACAAGTGATCGAAGGCGACTTCGCCAAGGGCGAAGTTCCCTAGCGGCGCACGGCGCACGGCGCACGGCTCGTCGCTCGTCGCTCGCGGGCGCTCACTTTTGCTTGTACGCGGTGCCTGACATCGACACGACCGTCTTGCCGCGGAGGTCCCAGGAAGCGCGCGACGTGATCTCGTCGATCGAGACGAACGTCGCCCCGCGCGCCGCGGCCTGGTTGCGAAGCTCGTTCTTCGCCTCGCGGACGGCGGCGCTCACTTCGGTGCCGGCGACCTTCGCGCTGACCTGGCCCACGGCGACGTAGATCTCGGCGTTCGGCTGATCGCTGATGACCTCGACGTTCGAGGCGTTTGGCGTGAGGTCGACGACCTCGGGGAGGTTCTCCGCGCAGCCCGCACCAGCGAGCAGAACGAAGAGAGAGAGAGAGGATAAGAAGAAGCGCATCAGGGGCCTCCGGACTCACGCGAGGGCGCCGGGTGGCTCCGCGAGCGGAGCCTCCACGACGGCTTCGAGAAGAGAACGCCTACGTCGATCCGATGGGGCTTCACCCCCAAACCCCGATCGTGTCGAAACCGTCGCTCGCCGTAAAGTTATGGGCGCGAAATCGGCCCTCGATCAGGCCCATTCGGGGTGTTGAAATCCCATCTGCGGCGTGGATGCCTGGAAATCCCCTTGCAAGCGCCGCCCCGAGCGGTATGGTTCGCCCGTCTCGCGTCACGTTTTGGTGGTCGTAGCTCAGCTGGTAGAGCGCTGGATTGTGGTTCCGGTTGTCGCGGGTTCGAACCCCGTCGATCACCCCAAAAGTCTCACGGTGCCCGCGTCGTCAACGACGCGCCGTTCGAGCCAAGAAGAGCGTCTTCGCGTCATCCACGACGCGAAATGACGTCCAAGTACGCGTTCTCGCTGCGCCTTCTCGAGGGCACGGAGCGTGGACATGACCTCTCCCACGAGGACACGACGTCCTCGACTTACTCGGGAGCGGAAGAACATGGATGGTCGCGGTCTGCGTGTGGCGCTTGTTGGATGGTTCATCGCATCGACGGTCTTCGCCGTCGGATGCTCGGTCACGACCGAGAAGAGCGAAGGGTCGAGCGGAACGACCAGCAGCGGAGGCACGAGCAGCGGCGGCGCGAGCAGCAGCGGCGGCGCCAGCAGCTCCGGCGCGAGCTCGGGAACCACATCGTCGAGCGGCACGACATCGTCGAGCGGTAGCTCGCAAGTCGAGCCGTCCTCGCTCCCCGAGTGCAACGCCACGAACCACTCGGTCTCCTGCCAATGCACGAGCGGCAAGTGCGCGAACACGTGCTCGGCCAGCGACTGCACGTTCATCGTCCGTGACGGCGCCAGCGCCGACAACGCCTGCTCTGGCGGCCGCTGCAACTACCGCTGCGAAAAAGGCTCGACGTGCAACAACGCCTGCTCCGGCGGCGGCTGCACGATGCAATGCGTGGACGGCTCCACCTGCCTCAACGCCTGCTCGGGTGGCGGCTGCCACTTCGACTGCGCCCCCGGCGCCGACTGCACCAACTCCTGCAGCGGCGGCAACTGCGACTAACCCAAATCCAAACACCTTTCGAAGGCGCGTGACTGCGGCGCACGACGTCGCGTGCGCCCTTTTCAACAAGGTGTTCGCTCGATCGGGTGGCACGCCGCTCGGTCGGGCGGCCACGTCAGTTGCAGATCGCGGACGCGAGACACCTTGGTTGACCAAGGTAGACCTGAACGTCGAGAGGACTCTCGGGCTCACCCTTCTGTGTTCGTCGTTGGCGATCCGCTCTGGCGCCTGACTGCGGGCCCACCACTGCAGGCGCCGTTTTCAACGAGGATGTTCGTCGATTCGATCGGGTGGCACGCCGCTCGGTCGGGCGGCCACGTCAGTTGCAGATCGCGGACGCGAGACACCTTGGTTGACCAAGGTAGTCCTGAACGTCGAGAGACTCTCGGGCTCACCCTTCTCAACAAGTGTGTTCGTCGTTCGTCTGGCGCACGACTGCGGGCGCGTGGGGCGCCTTTCAAAAAGGGTGTTCGTCGTTCGCGATCCGCTCTGGCGCCTGCGGCGCGTGGGGCGCCTTTTCAAAAGGGCACGCCGCGCGGCTTGTGATTACTGCGCGGCGCCTTTGAGGCGGATCGGGCGGAAGTTGCGGCCGTCGGAGATTTTGAGCGTCGTCGCGTCGACCTTCGTGAACGTGGAGACTTTCTCTTGCGCCAAGGTTCCGCAACGCGACTCCTGGAGGATCGTCGCTTTGCCGGCGGCTTCGTCGACCCATCCGCCGAAGAGCATGACGTGGCTGCTGCCGTTGAGCGCGTCGCCGGGCTTGAGGTCTTTGACCTCGATGACGGCGCTCACTTCGTTGTCGTACGGCGCGAGCGTCCGCGTTGTGCGGCCAGGCGCAGGCAGCTCCCACGACCATGAGACGAATCCCGAGCAGTCGCTACGGTACTTGTCCCATTCGGGCTTCTTGGATTCCCCCGAACGGACGCACGTCCCTCCGCAAATGACGTCCTTGCCGCCGTTTGGGCCGCCGCAGTACGGCATCTCCGCGGCAATCCAAAGCCGCGCCCGCGCCAGCGTCTTCTCGGCGAAGGTCTGGTTCGTCGATGGCGCGGGTTCGACCTTTCCTGGTGGCGGGTCTTCGTCGTCCGACGCCGTCCCTCCGCCACCACGAGGTGTCGAGGGGTCGCCGCTGGTCAAAGACTCTGGATCATCGCTGCACCCAGGTGCCAGACAGACAGCACCTAAGAGTAGGATAATGTAACGAACCATCCGCATCCCTCCCACGTCGTAGCACTCGCCGTGCCGCGAGCGATTGCGCAACTCAAGCGGCGCCCACAGTCACGCGCCCGTAGTCACGCGCCCGCAGTCACGCGCCCGTAGTCACGCGCCCGCAGTCACGCGCCCGCAGTCACGCGCGCGCAGTCACGCGCCCGCAGTCACGCGCCCGCCGTCAGCGCAGTCACGCGCCCACAGTCACGCGCCCGCAGTCACGCGCCCGCAGTCACGCGCCCACAGTCACGCGCCCGTAGTCACGCGCCCGCAGTCACGCGCCCGCCGTCACGCGCCCGTAGTCACGCGCGCGCAGTCACGCGCCCGCAGCGCTAGCCCACGCTTTTCCAGGCTTGCTTCGCGACGCGTGTGGCGCGGTCGATGTCTTCGGCGTCGACGTCGCGCGCGATCTCGACCGCGGTGCCTTCGATGATGCCCTTCGTCGCGGAGAGCAGGCCTGCTTCGAGCGCGATGAGGTCGTAGCCGCCCTCGAGCGCGAGGAGCACACGGCCTTGCGCGGACTTGTCGGCGATCGTGCGGAGGGAACGCGCCATCCAACCGAAGGCGTCGGCGGAGAGCGCCATCTCGGCGAGCGGATCGCGCGCAGAGGCGTCGAACCCTGCGCTGATGATCACGAGCTCGGGGTGGTATTCCTCGAGCGCGGGGAGGATGACGCGCTCGAACGCGCCGCGGTAGATGCCGTCGCCGCCGCCCGCGGTGAGCGGGACGTTGATCGTGAAGCCGGTGCCCTCGCCTTCGCCGGTCTCGAGGACGGCGCCGGTCCCTGGATAGAACGGAAATTGATGCGTCGAGACGTAGAGGACGCTCGGATCGTCGTAGAAGGCTTCCTGCGTTCCGTTTCCGTGGTGAACGTCCCAGTCGATGACGGCGATCCTCGACAAACCGCGCTTTTTCGCGTGCGCGGCGGCGATCGCGACATTGTTGTACAGGCAGAAGCCCATCGCTTGCGCCGGGCGCGCGTGATGGCCGGGCGGACGGACGAGCGCGACGCCACGTTTGACCGGGCCGTCGATCATCGCGTCGACCAGCGCGACGGAGCCACCGGCGGCAAGCTCCGCGATCGTGATGCTTTCTGGGCTAATGAACGTGTCCGCGTCGATGTAACCGTCTTCGCCGCGGAGCGTCCCCATCCACTTCACGAAGTCCGGGTCGTGAACGAGCGTCAGCTCCGCTTCGGTGGCGGCGCGGGGCTCGATCGGCGTGAAAGAGAGGCCGGATTGGGCTCGCGCCCGCTCGATGGCGGAGTGGGCCGCATCGAGCCGTTCCGGGCGTTCCGGGTGGTAGGCCCTCGAGCGGTGCTGGAAAAACCGCGGGTCCGACAATAGAAGCGCGTCAGTCATGGGTTGCCGCAGTCGAGCGCAGGATGATAGCGTCTCGCGACGGATCCATCGGAAAATCGAATTCCTCCTACGCCTTGCTTTGCAGAGGTAGGTCGGGCTCGAGGCAGTCTTCCGGCGAGTCCGTTGCCGCACATCGTTACGGTTGGGGGAAGGTCCAACAAACCCTCCTCATTTGGCGCACCCCGAGGCGGCTTCTCGACGAAGCACGCTCTTCTCCGAGGCGGAATGCGAAACAAGATCATCGCAGTCAATGTCGTGATCGTCCTCATCGTGGGTCTGCTCGCGTTCGCCATCGTGCGGACGCAGCTCTCGCACGCCACGAGCAGCACCGATCAGCTGAAACGCAGCGCGCAACGCGACGCGATGGGCGTCTCCGCAAAGCTGCAGCTCGATGGTCTTCGCGCCGAGCGATGGCTCGCGGCCAAAGCCGCCGAGCCCGCGACGAAGGCGCTGCTGTCGAAGGGAGCCACGGCCGACGCGCGCGCCGATGCGTGCCGCCAGCTCTCCGATCAAATCGCGAACGCGGCGCCCGCCGCCCTCGGGACGAAGCCCTCTCTCGTCGCCATCGTCGACTCGACCGGAAAGATCCTCGGGCGCAACGGCTCGGATCTCGGTCGTGGTGACGACGTCGCCGCGACGTATCCCGCGTTCAAAGACGCGCTGACGAAGACGGCGCCCGGCTCGGACGTGTGGACGGAGGCGAAGCGCGCCGACCAATACATCACGTCGTACGTCCCGGTCCGCGACGATCAGAACCGCAACGCCATGCTCGTCATCGGCATCGCGCTGAACGACGCGCTCGCCCGGGTCACCGAGATCAGCGCGGGCCGCGGCGTCCTCCTCGTCAACGAGAAGGGTGACGTGCTCGCGACCACGCAGACGAGCGAAGACGTCAAGAAGGCCGTCAAGGACGGCGCGGGCGACGTCAAGAACGCGATCATGCAGGGCGCCGTCGTGGCCGGCGGCAAAGACGACGTCATCTTCGCCGCTGCGCCGCTCGACGGCTTTGGCGAGAAGAAGACGGCCGTCGTCGCCGCGGCGCCGACGTCGCTCCTCGAAGGAGCGAACGCCGTCCCGTACTCGATCCTCGGCGCGATGGCGCTCGGGCTCATCCTCGTCGTCGCCGGCGGGTGGTTCCTCGGCAACTACATCTCGCGACCGCTCGCCACGCTCGAAGAGGGGCTCCTCGCCATCCTCAACGGACAGAGCGACAAGCGCTTCGATCTCGACCACGCGGAGCTCGGCGGTCTCGCCTTCCGCATCGATCAGCTCCTCAACCAGCTGATGGGCGTCGAAGAAGACAACACCGACGAGCAAGGGCGCGTCTCGAAGGCGCCGACGGCGGCGAGCTTCGGCGATCCGTCGATGGTCGGTCCTGCGCCGAACCAAGGGCTCGCCGCCGAGCCGGTCGACCAGTACTACGGTCGTCTCTACAACGAATACATGAGCGCGAAGCGTGGCCTCGGCGAGCAAGTCGACCACATCACGCCCGAGGCGTTTCGCAGCCGCATCCAGGGCATGGAGCAAGAGACGCAAGCCAAGACCGGCAAACCCGTCCGCTACCAGGTGCAAGTCAACGGACGCGAGGTCGTGCTCCTCGCTGTGCCCTTGGCGTGAGAATGACCCCGAACGAACTCGCAGGACGCAAGGACTGCGCGATCGTTTCCGGCGTTCGATTGATTGAAACAACGAGCACGAGCCTTAGGTTAAGCGCTTCAAATGGGCCTCTTCGACTTCTTCCGCGGTAGCAAAAACGACAACAAGAGCTCGGGCGACAAGGGCGACGAGAAGAAGAAGAAGGCAAGCCCAGCCGCGAAGTGGGCCGAGGCCGCGGGCAGCAAGCGCGCGCAAGCCTACGACCGGCAAGAGGCCATTCAGGAGCTCTCCGCGCTCGGCACCGCCGACGCTGTCGAAGCGCTCCTGAAGCGCTTCACGTTCAACACCGATCCCTCGATCACCGACCAAGAAGAGAAAGATCTCGCCTTCCAAGGCATCCTCCGCGCCGGCAAAGACGCGATCGAGCCGGTGCGCGCGTTCGCCGCGAAGGCCGAGGGGCTCAACTGGCCGATGCGCATCCTGCGCGAGATCCTCGAGGAAGAGGAGCTCGTCGACGAGCTGATCGTCTGGCTCTCGAAGTGGGACACCGAGTACGCGAAGTTCATCGACCCGAAGCTCCAGCTGCTCGAGGAGCTTGGGGATCACAAGAACCCGAAGATCCGCCCCGCCGTCGAGCCATTCCTCGAGGACGTCAACGAGCCGGCGCGCTTCAACGCGGCCACGGCGATCCTCACGCAGCAAGAGCCCGAGTCGCTGCCCGCGCTCATCAAGATGATGCTCGATGAAGAGAGCGTCCGCGTCCGCACGAAGGTCGCCGAAGGTCTCGTGAACCTTGGCTGGGAGATCCCCGAAGAGCAGCGCGAGGCGTTCCGCAAGATCCTTCCGCCGCAGTTCTCGGTCAACGGCAGCGGCTTGGTCACGAAGCGCTGAGGCCCGTCGCGCTTATTTGCGCGCTCACCTGGGCGTGGGGAGGAGGCGTACGACGAGCGCGCTCGCGGCCGCGAGGGCACAGAGCGCGGCGACGCCCGGAAACCCGTAGCGCGCAAGAGCGCGGCTCGCGAGGGCAGCCCCGGCCGACATGCCGAAGAACATCGAGCTCACGAGCACCGCGTTCAGGCGGCTTCGCGCGGCTGGGTTGAGCCCATAGATGATCGTCTGGTGCGAGATCAGGCAGGCCTGGACGCCAAGGTCGAACGCGATCGTCGCGGCGATCAAGACGATCAACGATCCAGGCGCGAGCATCATCGCGAGGAACGACGCGATGACGACGAGCGCCCCTGCACGGATCACGAGCTCAGGGCCGCGCTTGTCGGCGATCGCGCCTGCGACCGGGGCGATCGCGGCGCCTGCTGCGCCTGCGACGCCAAACGCGCCCGCCACGGTGCTCCCGAGCTCGTACGGAGGCTTCGCGAGGACGAGCGCCAGCGTCGACCAAAAGCCGCTGAACGCGACGCTGAGCAGTGACTGCGCGAGCGCCGCGCGACGAAGGGCAGGGACGTCACGCACGAGCGCCGCGATCGAGCGAAGGAGCTTGCCGTACGAGTCGTGCACGCTCGGCGCGATGCTCGGCAAGCGCACCGCCGCCACGACCGCCACAGCGGCGCTCACGGCCGACGCCCCGAAGTAGACCGCACGCCATCCGAGCTGCGCGCCGGCCGCGCCGCTCACGAGCCTCGACAACAAGATGCCGAGGAGGAGGCCGGTCATCACCGTGCCGACGATGCGACCACGGCTCTGCGCTGGCGCGAGCGTCGCCGCCGCGGGGACGAAGTCTTGCGCCGCGGTCGCGAAGAGTTTGATCGCGAGGCTGGCGGCGCACAGCATCTCGATCGATCGCGAGAGCCCGGAGGCGAGCAGCGTCGCCGACAGCACGGCGGACTTCACGATGATCACGCGGCGCCGGTCGAGTCGATCTCCGAGGGGCGCGAAGAGGAGGATGCCCGACGCGTAGCCGAGCTGCGTGAGCATCGGGACGTACCCGATGGCCTTCGCCGAGACGTGAAGGTCCTTCGCGATCGGATCGAGGATGGGCTGGTTGTAATAGAGGCTCGCCGCCGACAGACCCGCGCCCGCCGCGAGGAGAAAGACGAGGGAAGGGGCGAGCGGCGCCTGCGTCGTCGACGGCGGCGCGCCCGAAAGAGCGCGATCGGCAGCGAGCTTCGGCGACAGTGGCCCCGTGGTCATCGGTCTCGCTCAGATGCTCGCGGCCGTGCAGCGGTCGCAGTACGCGAAGCAGGAGACGACATTCAGCACGACATCCAGGCCGACGCCGGGGATCAACCTTGCGTCGTGCGGAACGTCTCGGGATCGAGCCCGAAGCGCTTCATCCAGCGATGGATCTGCATCCGCGTCTTGCCCATCGTGCGTGCGATTTCGCTCACGTTACCGTGCGTACGTGTCAGCGCCTGCGTGAGCTCGTCTTTGAGCTTCATGTCTTCTTCGCTGAGCGGGCGCGCCGGCGCGGGTGCACGTGCGCTGCTTGCCGCACCGCTGAAGGGCGCGTGGGACCCGGTCTCACGCTTCGGATCGCGTTGCGGCGCAGAGGAGCCGCTGCTCGCCTCGGCGATCGACGGCGACGGCTGCTTCGACTTCAGCGCCTCGCCCACTGCCTCGAGGCGCAAGAGATCCTCGGGCGACGTCACGAGAGCGACCGACAGGATGTGCTCGAGCTCACGGACGTTGAGTGGAAAGCCGTGCGCGCAGATCGCGGTCGCGAGATCGGGAGCGAAGCGGATCTGTTGCGATCGCTCCGGCGAGATCCGCGGGAGGAGATCGGCGACGAGGAGACCGACGTCGCCGCGCCGCTCGCGGAGCGGGACGAGGCGATGCACGAACGCCGACACGCGCGCGTAGAGATCGGCGCGAAAATTGGGCGATTCGTCGATCGGCTTCAACGTGGCGGCGACGACGCGGAGATCGACGGGGATGGGCTTCGTCCCGCCCACCGGGAGCACTTCCTTCTCCTGGAGCACGCGGAGGAGCGTCGCCTGGGCGTTCGGCGGAAGCTCGCCGATCTCGTCGAGGAAGAGCGTTCCGCCCGACGACGATCGCACGAGACCCGGCTCGTCACGCGTCGCCCCGGAGAAGGCGCCCTTCAGGTGACCGAAGAGCTGGCTCTCGACGAGCGTCGGCGCGAGCGCGCCGCAGTTGATCGCGACGAAGGGCCCCGAACGCCCCGAGAGCGTGTGCACCGTGCGCGCGAGGACCTCTTTGCCCGCGCCGCTCTCTCCGAGGAGCAGCACCGAGAGCTTCGACATCGCGACACGCACGAGCCGAGGCATCGCGTGCTCGACGAGCGGAACGAGCGTCGCCGTTCCGCGCGGCCGTGACTTCAGCGTGGTCGAGTCGACGACCGCCGTCTTCACTCCATCGGGCACGGTCTCGTTCGGGTCGAACAGGAAGCACGTCGCGCCGAGCGTGATGACCGTGGGCTCCTCGAGCGCCGCTTGCGTCGTGCGCTTGCCCTCGACGAACATCCCGTTGGTCGAGCCCACGTCTTCGATGATCCAGCCGCCGTCCTCTCGAAAGAGGCGCGCGTGCTTGCTCGACATGCGAGGGTCCGGGATCTCGAGCGCCGCCTTGCGATCGTCTTCGAGGCGAAACGAGCGCGTGATGCCGCGTCCGATCTTCAGCTCGTCGACGTTGAGGAGCGGCGCGCGGAGGCCACCCGAGAGGGCGCGCTCGCCCTCGAGCATGACGTAAATCGACGGCTCTCCGGCGGTCGCTCCGCCAGGAGCCGAGAGATCCTCACGACGGGTCTGCGACAGTGTCTGAGACATGCTGCGCTCCCTATCTTGTCACGACCGGCCACCTGTCGCGATCGCCACGTGGGGGCGATCGCAACGTTGGTGGCCCACGTGAGAGCGGCTCGCTATTCGCTGACCTTGGGCGTCGTGGGCAAGTGGAAGCCTGCTGCCACGAAGACCATTTGGTTGAAGCGGAAGGTCCGATCTTCGGAGTTGATCTGGTTGTCCGGGAAGGATGCATCCGGACCCGCACCGCGGGAGTCGAAGCCGCCGCGGTTCCACGAGAACGGGAAGGCGCGGTACTCGATGTTGATCGAGACGAAGTTCGACGGGTAGAGCGACAGGCCGAGGCCGAAGGACGGCGCGATCGCGACGCGGGAAGCCTGCGCGGTCGTGAACGCCTTGGGATCGGTGCAGGCGACGCCGGCGCTGCCGCCGCAGTCGACACGCTCTTTGACGCCGACGAACGCCACGCCGCCGTGGACGTAGAGGTCGGTGTCGATGAAGAGCTTTTGGAAGAAGGCGAGCTTGCCGCGGAACGGGCTGAAGGTGAGCTGCGGGACGGCCATCCAGCTCATCTTGCCGGTCTGCTGCTCGTACTTCGGAGCTCCACGCGTTCCCGGCAAGTTGACGGCCGTACGCGTGTTGCGCGGAGCGTTCGTCTCGATCTTGTCGGTGAGGTCGGTGTTCAGGCTGAGCGCGTCGGGGGAGAAGCCGCCGAACACGCCGATGCCGAGCCAATCGAAGATGTTGTACTGCAGACGACCCGAGATGAAGATCGTGCGCTTGTACTCGTCGAGGAGCGTGAAGCCACCGCCGACGGCGATCTCGGCGCGGCCTTCGCGGTAGAGACGAAGCTTACGAACGGCGGGCGCTCCGGCGAGCGGACCGGTGAGCTGAATCTCTTGCGCCTTTGCTTCTTGCGGAGCGGCGGTGAGCCCAACACCGACCGTAACGGCTGCTGCGGTCGCGAGACCGAGGAGCTTTCGTCGGGAGGATTTGGAGGTCTTCATGTTCTTGCGCTGGGGGCGGAGGATCTTGAGGGAGCTCACTTGGGCAACCTGTATTCCCAGCTAAAGGGCAGGAAGATGCTGATGCCGACCTGCGCCTGAACGTTGTTTGTGAGGGGCTTCTCGCCGAACCACGTGTTCTTGTCTTGCTGCCCTTGCTGCGTGGGCGCGACCGAGATCGCTTCGAGCTGCTCGATGTAGATGTAGTCGCGGAGCTCGCCGATGACGGAGAACCAGCGGTTCAAGAAGATGCGGAGACCGAACCCGACGTTGAACGCGATACGGTGCTCGAAGTCGAACTTGCGGTTGTCCGGGTCGATGACGGCGATCGGGCGCGTGAAGAGGCCGCCGACGCCGCCGACGAGGTAGCCGTCGTAGTGGAAGATGAACTGGCTGAAGCCGCTGAACTTTCCGTACATCGGGACGTACGTGAAGTTCACGGCGTAGCCGCCGAAGTACTCGTTGAGCGGGACGGCGAGGCGCGTCGCGCGGCGGTTCTCGAAGTTGAAGTCCGAGTCGCCGTTGAACGGCTTGTAGAACGTGCCGTTGATGCCAACCGCGAGGACGTTCGTGAGGTAGTAGTTCACCGCGAGGCCGGGGCCCGGGTGGCTCACGAACTGATCGTTGAAGCTCTGGCTCCAGTACGGGTTGATCTCGAAGCGGCCGCGACGGAGCGCGTAGATCTGCTGGACGGCGTAGACGTCCGCCTTCACAGGCCGATCGGCCAGCTTCTTGATGTCACCCGTCTTCGGACAGGCCGTGGGATCGATCTCGCAGATACCACCGCCGCCCGAGTCACCACCCGGCGGGGACGTGTCGCCACCCGGCGGAGGGGTTTCAGGCTGCTTCGGCGCGTTCGGATCGTCGATCTCGATATCGCCACCAGGAGCAGGCGCTGTCGGCGGTGCCGGTGGCTTCGTGGGTGGCTTCTTCCCCGGTTGCGCAAATGCAACCGTCGGCAGCAGCCAAAAGGCCACCACCAAGAGGAGCCAGCATCGAGCGTGCTTCATCAAGTGCCCCTTCCACATAGCCATTGCCGCTTCACTTGCGACCTTTGCAACTCATGAGAAAAATTGAGAAATCAGGGGTACTGCAGAGTTGCGCGGCACGATAACACGGAACTTTTCGCCGTCGCAATCTCAAAACGGGCTCTTTTACGCAAGAGGCTCGGCCGCAACCTTGGGTTGCTTCCGTTCACCGTGCTTCGAGGCCTGTTTTGATGGGCAAAGGCCAGAAGCCGAGCGAGTCTACGCGGGCTTCGTGCACTCTGCACATTTCTGGTTGGTACTGCAGGTACTGCCTGATGCGTGGGTACTGCGTTAGGAGAAGAATAAGGTACAAGAGCGACTAGGCTGCGGCGGCTTCGTCTTCGTCCTTGCCGAACAAGGCCTCGACGAAATCTGCGGCAACGAACTCGCGTAGATCTTCGGCACGTTCCCCGAGCCCGATGTAGCGGACGGGGACCTTCAGCTCATCGCAGACACCGAGCACGACGCCGCCTTTGGCGGTTCCATCGAGCTTGGTGAGGATGAGACCGGTGAGCTCCAGGGCGTCTTTGAACAAGGTCGCCTGCGTGAGCGCATTCTGTCCGGTGGTCGCGTCGATGACGAGCAACGTCTCGTGCGGCGCGCCCTCGAAGGCTTTGGTGATGGTGCGCTTCACCTTCTTGATCTCGTCCATCAGGTTCACCTTCGTGTGGAGGCGACCTGCGGTGTCGACGAGGAGGATGTCGGCCTGCGCGTCCTGGGCTTTCTTCGTCGCCTCGAAGGCCACGGCGCCAGGGTCCGCGCCCTCTTTGCCTTTGACGACCTCTGCGCCGACGCGCTTGCCCCACACCTCGAGCTGCTGGACGGCGGCCGCGCGGAACGTATCGCCCGCGGCGAGCATGACCTTCTTGCCGTCGGCGTTCCACTTGGTCGCGAGCTTGCCGATCGTCGTCGTCTTACCGACGCCGTTGACGCCCACCATGAGCACGACGAGCGGCTTTTTCTGCGGTGGTTTGGGGACGGGGATCGAGAGGATGCGCGTGGCCTCGGCGCGAAGCGCAGCCCACACCGCGTCGGTGTCGGCGAGCTCCTTCTTGTCGAGCTGATCGCGAAGGCGGTCGAGGATCGACTGCGTCGTCTTCACGCCGACGTCGCTCGTGAGCATGACCTCTTCCATCTGCTCGAGGATGGCCGGGTCGATCTCTTTCTTGCCGACGAAGAGCGCTTTGAGACGCGCCATGAACCCGCCGCGGGTCGCCGCGAGACCTTTGCGAAGCCCTGCGACGTCTTTCTTCGAGACGACGGGCGGCGCTTCGGCCGTGGGCGCTGCGATCGCAGGCACCGACTCTTCGGCGGGGACGAGGTTGTCGGACGGGAGCTGCTCGCCGCGTCGTGAGGAAGCCGGCGCTGCCTCTTCGGGCTTCTTTGCGCTCGTGGGCTCTGGCTTCTTCTCGTTGCGAGGCTCGAGGACCTCGGGCTTCTTCGTCGGCTCGGGACGCGCAGGCGTGGGCTTGCGATCGTCCTCTGTCTTGGCTTCCGGAAGTGGCTTCTTCGCGAAGAAAAGGAAGTAGACAAGCACCACGGCCACGACGACGACGACGCCAATGACGATAGGCAGGTTGTCCATCATGGAGGGTCGCTCCTTATAAGGAGACGAACCGCGGGTCGTCAACGTCGCTTCTAGGGATAGACCGTCTCATCGGCACATCCGTGCGTGTTTCGGCCAAGATCGGGCGCCCGTCCCTGCGTGACAGCGCGATCGAGAGGCACGCGCGTGCGTTTTCTTCGCGTTACGAGCCGATTTTGCTTGTGATCGTTGCCGTTTTGTTGGCGCGGGTCACGGAGCTTTCGGCCGCTTCACCTCGTCGCGCGGGATCGGCTCGTCGGCCGCGGGGACCTTGCGGTCCTCCGGGGCGAGCCGCTCCACCTCGAGCTCGGTGCGTGCGTCGACGTCGCCCGGACCGAAGACCGCGCGCTCGATCGCGTCGGCCCAACGCGCGGTCGAAAAGTCCCCGCTCGCGGCGCGGCGAACATGACCTGGCGTCGGCTCGGGGCGCACGTCGAACGGCGGACCGCGACGCTTCGCCCATTTGACGAGCCGCGCGAGCAGCGCGCGCCGGCGCTCTGCCAATTGGATCGCGACCTCGCCTGGCGGCGGGAGATCCTGCGTGAAGCGCGAATGGAGCCGCGCCTCGGCGTTGATGCTCTCGTCTCCGCTAGGCCCGCCGACGTGGGGGAGCACGAATCGCCCTTGCGCGTCGGTCTCGGCGCTCGCCACCGCCCGCCCTTCGAACGTGCCTCGCTCGATCCAGACGCGCGCGTGCGCGATCGGCGTTCCTTCGTGCGCGTCGATCACGCGGCCGGTCCACCCGTCCTGCCCGCGATCCGCTTTGCGAACGACCTCGAGGCGGGGCTTTCCTTCGCGCTCGCTAGCTTCGATCTTCGCGGGGAGGGGATCGGGCTTGTTCTTCTGTCCCGACACGCGGCCCACGAGGAAGAAGGCGAGCACGGCGAGACCTGCGATCAGGATCGGCGCCTTCGAGAGCAAGCTCGGACCGCGGATCGGCACGTGGATGGTGGGCTCGCCGAGCGGCTCGTACCACGGCGAGGCAGGGACATACCGGAGGCGCACGAGCGCTTCGTTCCCCTGCGCGGCGAACGTGAGCGTGAGCCGCGCGATGCCACGCTCGACCGGCGCCGCGCCGACCACCACCTCACCGACGCGCGCTTCGACCGAGCCTTCGCCGAGCGGGCCCACGCTCGAGGAGACCTCGCACGTGAGCGGGATGCCGTCTTCGGGGACGCCGGGCGAGAGCTCACCTTTGTCTGCCGCCGGCACACGCACGCCGACCTTCACGTGGCGCTCGACCTCCTCGTTTTGGGAGGCGTTCGCGATCTCACCGCCGGGGGCGTTGAACGCCACGTGAAGCTCACCGGGGCCCGGCGGACCGAGCTTCGATCCTGCGAGCACGAAGCGCGCGCGACCGGAGCCGTCCGTGATGGCGCGTCCGAGCTCCTCTTTCTCGTTCGAGAGGACGATGGGTAGTCCCGGCGCGACGCGCGGATTCGAGTCGTCGTCGAGGATCGCGATCGCCTCGATCGTCGTGCGCGGCGTGTCGAGCTGGACGATGTGCGGCGTAGGGTCGAAGCGCAGCGCGAGGCTTCGACGCGAGAGATCGAACGCGATCTCGCGGTCGACCGCGTCGACCAGCGCGCTCGGCGAGCCAGGTTGCGGCGCATAGACGAGCGTCGCTTTGTAGCGGTCGGGATCGATGCGCGCGCGGAAGCAGAAGCGACCTTCTTCGTCCGTGACCACGATCACGTCGGGCGCGTCCGTCGGGCCCGTGACGCGAACACCCCATGAGGAGGGGCCTCGCTTCGGTTGGGGCGCGCCCGCTCCCCCACCATCGGCGGCCCTATCGCACCCACGTGCCCCGCGCATCGCTTCGGCGACCTTCGGATCGTGGGCGTCGGCCTCACGCGTCACCCGGACGGTGACGGATTGGAGTGCAAGTGGTTGCCCCGCGTCGTCGGTAAGGTTTCCCGAAAGGACGAGCTCGTTGACCCCTTGGGTTTGATCCCGCACGGCTCGCGCGCTGAGCTTGGCTGCGCCGCGAACCCGAATGCGAATAGGCGCGGCTCGCGCGACGTTCTCTTCCCCAAGGAAGAGATCTCCACACAAAACGAAGCTCAACGCCGCCAGGAAAAGCGCGAAACGCTGGAGCAAAGGTGCGAGCTTCACGGGTCGTTCGATGCATACCAGCGGGAGGGTTTGGGAACCAGGCACTGGTTCCCAACGTGAAAAGCGGGAGGGTTTGGGAACCAGGCAACGTGAGAGCCGATTTTGTTCCCAAGGCAAGGGCAAGCGCCGCCCTTCGTGTCACCAGGATGAACAGTAAAAGAAGGAGAGAATCACGTGACTATTGGATTCGGCGCGCCGTCGATCCGAATGGTGACTGCTCCCAAAAACCAAATCTCGAAGCCCGCACAAGAATAGATTTGTCGAGGCTAACAAAAGCAGTTCCGGAGGCGTGGGTAATGCGTGATAGCTTTTGTGGAGTGTCGATGCGCAGGGGAGGCGTCCTCGCAGCTTCGTTGCTCACCGCAGCGTTGATCGCGTTTGCTCC
>JBGAFW010000131.1:0-20730 GCA_044227045.1 Labilithrix sp. | reverse complement strand
GCTCTCGTCTGTCGGGCAGCAGTACGCGAGCGCGCAGGTCGATCCTCCAACAGCAAGCCGCTGCTGCACTCTCGGAGGACGAGCGAAGGTTGCATCGATCGCCCCTCCCCTTCGCCCGTCTCGCAGCGGCCTTGCGCTCGTGACCGCGACGCCGAGCGCGCGACGGCGGTCACGAGAGCAGCCGTTGCTGCGCTTCACCGAGCTGGACCATCGATGTTCATTCCATGACGGAGCTATCTCCTTTCGATCTCTTTCTCGCGCGCGCGCGGAGGTCAGTAGCGAACCATCAGCGCTGCGGTGAGGCGGTTCTCGACCTTCACGAGATCGGGCACCCAACCTTGGACCTCGGATCCCTGGGCTCCCTGGTTGCCGCCGGGTGGGGTGACGCCGCCCGGGCCCGTGAAATACGGCACGTTCGCGGCGCGATGGTTGTATTCGAGACGAAACGTCACGAACTCCCTCGGCATGTAGTCGGCGACGACTTGCATGTCCCAAGCGCCATAGCGATCACCGGGGTTGTAGGTGAAGTACGGGCTACCCGAGAACGCGGTCGCGCCGTTCACCGGCGGCATCAGGACGAGGTAGCGGCCGGGGTTCGTGATGGCGCCGCCGCCGACGGTGAGACCCACGTGATCGGCGAAGAACCAGAACCGCTGGTAGGTCATGAACCCGAGGAAGTACTGATCGCCACACGTCACGCCGCCGCCGTATTCGCAGCCTGCGTCGACGGTGAGCGACGCCGCGGCTTTGCTGAACGTCGCGCCCTTGTCTTGGTAGTAGCGAACCATCACGCTGTCGTCGGTGTGGATGCGCCGCCGGTCTTCGTTCCCGAGCGTGTCGGTGCCGTAGTACTGATTGCCGAGGATCGAGAAGGACTCCACCGGGTTCCAGCGCACTTGGAGGCCCACGCCGGGTGCGGTATTGAACTTTCCGTACGACTGCCAGCCGTTCACGAGCCAGGGCTCGATCTTGAGCTTGTCGCTCGTGAAGAGCTGCACGCGTATGCCGTCGAAGAACCACGGCGTATTCGACGACACGTACGACGGTTGATAGGTCCAGTTGTCGAAGTTGTAGTAGCTCCACAAGCCGACATACGACATGAAGATTCCGGCTTGGACATTGATGCCCCCAAGCGCGTTGATGTGATATCCGCCATACGCCTCGGAGATGTAGCGATAGGCGTTGTCGAGCGTCCATTGGCCTTTGCCAGGGCTCGCGTCGTTGCGAGGCGTCGTCGACGAGTACATTCCAAACTGCGTCATCAGACGCGCTTGGACGTTCTTGTAGAAAAAATCGCCACCAAACCCGATCTGCGTGACCTGCACTTCGTTGTGCCGAAAGACCTCGCTCGAGCCCGAGATCGAGTTGTCGCGCGGGTGATTGAACGAATAGTGGTAGACGGTGTCGAGTCGGATCTCGCCGGTGAACGGACCGTACGAGAGCGGATGCTCGCTCGGTCCGTAGTTGCCAGGCGCCCACGAGAAATCACCGAACCCGAACGGCGCGGGCTCGCTCTGTTGATACGGATTTTCCTTCGCGCTCGCCGCGGGCGCCGCTGGCGCTGGCGGCGCGCTCGTCGCGCTCGGCGCTCCGCTCGGCACTTGCGCAGGCGGCGCTTGCGACGGCGCTGGCTCGTCCGAGGACGAAGACGAGGACGAGGACGAGACGAGCAGGATCCGGCTCCTGCGCAGAAGCTGCACCAGCCCATGCAAATGTCGCTGCGAGAGAAATCGCTGCGAACGTTCGCGATCGACGTTGATGTTGAAGAGTCATCTTCTTCCCACTCTCTGAAAGGCCACGCGCGCTGGCGTGAACCGTGCGTGTGTCTCCGCCATCGAGAGACGACTGCGGCACGTACGCAGAGCCCGTGCCCATGCAGATCGCTGCATGTGTCGTGGCTCGAGGCGCGAACGTACGCAGAGCCTCATCAGAAGAGCCGAAAGAACGTGCGCGATTGTGTAAACGAAGAGTTAAACCGGCGAAGCCGCTCGCAGCGCGCGTCCCATCCTTATGCCGTCTTTCGATCGCAGTCCGCGGTCTTGACGATGTCTTAACCACACACGCTTTAGGGTCTTCTCGCATGTTGATGGACGTTGTGTTCCTCGGTCTCGTGGCCGGTCTCTTCGCGCTGACGTGGGGACTGGTTCGGCTGTGTGAGCGCGTCTGACGCTCGCGTCGCCACGTCACCTTGGAACGAGAGAAAGAGACAGGCAGACGATCATGGTTGCCCTTTATGTTTTGGGAGCGATCACCGCTGGGCTCCTGCTGATTTATCTCTTCGTCGCGCTGCTCGCGCCGGAGAAGTTGTCATGAGCTCCCGCGAGACACTCCACATCGCGCTCTTCTTCGTCGTGCTGCTCGCGCTCGTGAAGCCCCTCGGGAGCTACATGGCGCGCGTCTACAGCGGCGAGAAGACCCTGGCGCATCGGGCGCTCGGACCGATCGAGCGGCTCTTTTACCGTGCGCTCGGCGTACGTGAAGACGCGGAGACGAGCTGGAAGACTTACGCCCTGGCGATGCTCGTCTTCAACACGCTCGGCCTCGTCGCGGTCTACCTCCTCCAGCGGCTCCAGGCATCACTGCCGCTCAATCCGCAAGCGCTGCCTGCCGTCTCGGCCGACCTTGCGTTCAACACCGCGACGAGTNTGTGTCGTGGCTCGAGGCGCGAACGTACGCAGAGCCTCATCAGAAGAGCCGAAAGAACGTGCGCGATTGTGTAAACGAAGAGTTAAACCGGCGAAGCCGCTCGCAGCGCGCGTCCCATCCTTATGCCGTCTTTCGATCGCCGTCCGCGGTCTTGACGATGTCTTAACCACACACGCTTTAGGGTCTTCTCGCATGTGGATGGACGTTGTGTTCCTCGGTCTCGTGGCCGGCCTCTTCGCGCTGACGTGGGGACTGGTTCGGCTGTGTGAGCGCGTCTGACGCTCGCCACGTCACCTTGGAACGAGAGAAAGAGACAGGCAGACGATCATGGTTGCCCTTTATGTCGTGGGTGGGATCACCGCGGGGCTCCTGCTGGTGTATCTCTTCGTCGCGCTCCTCGCGCCGGAGAAGCTGTCATGAGCTCCCGCGAGACGCTCCAGATCATCCTCTTCTTCGTCGTGCTGCTCGCGCTCGTGAAGCCCCTCGGGAGCTACATGGCGCGCGTCTACAGCGGCGAGAACACGCTCGCGCATCGGGCGCTCGGACCGATCGAGCGGCTCTTTTACCGTGCGCTCGGCGTACGTGAAGACACCGAGACGAGCTGGAAGACGTACGCCCTGGCGATGCTCGTCTTCAACACGCTCGGCCTCGTCGCGGTCTACCTCCTCCAGCGGCTCCAGGCATCACTGCCGCTCAATCCGCAAGCGCTGCCTGCCGTCTCGGCCGACCTTGCGTTCAACACCGCGACGAGCTTCGCGACGAACACCAATTGGCAGAGCTACGGCGGCGAGACGACGCTGAGCTACCTCGTGCAGATGCTCGGGCTCACGGTCCAGAACTTCGTCTCCGCGGCCTCGGGTATGGCCGTCCTCATCGCCGTCATCCGCGGGCTCTCGCGACGGCAGGTCGAGACGATTGGCTGCTTCTGGGTCGATCTCGTCCGCGGAACGCTCTACATCCTCCTCCCGCTCTCCTTCGTCTTCGCGATCTTCCTCGTGTCGCAGGGCGTCGTTCAATCCTTCTCGCCCTACGCGTCTGCCACACTCGTGCAGGCGACGCACGACGCCGACGGCAAGACGATCAGCGAGACGTTGATCGCGCTCGGCCCCGCCGCGTCGCAGATCGCGATCAAGGATCTCGGGACGAACGGAGGCGGATTCTTCAACGCGAACTCTGCCCACCCGTTCGAGAACCCCACGGGCCTGTCGAACTTCGTCATCCTCGTCTCGATCCTCCTGATCCCGGCCTCGCTTTGCTACACGTTCGGCAAGATGGTGAAGGACACGCGTCAGGGCTGGGCCCTGCTCGCGGTCATGCTGATCATCTTCGTGCCGCTCCTCTGGCTCTGCGTCTCCCAGGAGGTGGCAGGCAATCCCGCCTTCGCGAGCGCGGACGCGCAGAGTCAGCTCGGCGCTGTGATCGACCAGTCCACCAACACACTTCAATCGGGCGGCAACATGGAGGGCAAAGAGGTCCGCTTCGGCGCGGCGTCCTCCGCGCTCTACGCCACCGCGACCACGGCGGCCTCGAACGGCTCCGTGAGCTCGATGCACGACTCGTTTACGCCGCTTGGGGGCCTCGTCCCGATGTGGCTGATGCAGCTCGGCGAGATCATCTTCGGCGGCGTTGGCTCGGGACTCTACGGCCTCTTGATGTTCGCCGTGATCGCGGTGTTCGTCTCGGGGCTCATGGTCGGTCGTACGCCCGAATATCTCGGCAAGAAGATCGAGGCCTACGAGATGAAGATGGCCTCCCTCACCGTCCTCGTGCCTGCCGCCGTCGTGCTCGTGGGCACGGCCATCGCCGTCGCGACCGACGCGGGACAAAAGGGAATAGCGAATCCCGGACCTCATGGCTTTAGCGAAGTGCTTTATGCCTTTTCGTCGGCCGGCAACAACAATGGCAGCGCCTTTGGCGGACTAAGTGCCAATAGCCCCTTTTACAATACAGCGCTCGGCGTCGCGATGTGGTTCGCGCGCTTCTGGATCAAGGTCCCAGTGCTCGCGATCGCCGGATCTCTCGCGCGAAAGAAGCTCGTACCGCCTTCTGCAGGCACACTCCCGACGCATCAACCTTTGTTCGTCATGATGCTCGTCGGGGTCGTCGTGATCGTGGGCTCGCTCACGTTCATTCCGGCGCTGGCGCTCGGCCCGGTCGTCGAGCATCTGCACGCGCACCCCTAACGAAGAGTCGCGCACGGTTTTATGGCTCACCTGAGCACAAGGAGTCGTCGTGGAAATCGCCGTCAAGACAGCACGTCAAACGAAGACGAGCGCCAAGCCGCTCTTCGATCCGCCGATCGTCAAGCGCGCCATTCGCGATGCGTTTCGAAAGCTCGATCCGCGGCACCAGATCAAGAATCCCGTCATGTTCGTCGTCGAAGTGGGGAGCCTCTTCACGACGGGGCTCTTCGTTCACGCCCTCGTGACCCACGACACGTCGGCGCCTGCCGGGTTCATCCTCGCGGTCTCTGTGTGGCTCTGGTTCACCGTGCTCTTCGCCAATTTCGCGGAGGCGATGGCGGAAGGACGTGGCAAGGCCCAGGCCGATACGCTCCGCAACGCGCGCAAGGACATCCAGGCGAAGCAAATCTCGGAGCCACAGCGAGACGCGGCGCAGAGCCCCGTGGTCGCGTCGCAGCTCCGCAAAGGCGACCTCGTCATCGTCGAGGCGGGCGACTTCGTCCCGTGCGACGGCGAGATCGTGCTTGGCGCAGCGTCGGTCGACGAGAGCGCCATCACCGGAGAGAGCGCGCCCGTCATCCGCGAGAGCGGCGGCGATCGCAGCGCCGTGACCGGCGGCACGCGCGTCCTCTCCGACTGGCTCATCGTCCGCATCACCGCGAACCCTGGCGAGACGTTCCTGGATCGCATGATCGCGATGGTGGAAGGCGCCAAGAGGCAGAAGACGCCCAACGAGATCGCGCTCGACATTCTGCTGGCCGCGCTCACCATCATCTTCCTGCTCGCGACCGTCACGCTCCTCCCCTACTCCATCTTCAGCGTGAAGGCCGCGGGGCAAGGCACGCCCGTCACGATGACGGTGCTCGTCGCGCTGCTCGTCTGCTTGATCCCAACGACGATCGGAGGCCTTCTCTCCGCGATCGGCATCGCCGGCATGGATCGCATGATTCAGGCGAACGTCATCGCGACGTCGGGACGCGCGGTGGAGGCGGCGGGCGACGTGGACGTGCTCTTGCTCGACAAAACAGGCACGATCACGCTCGGCAACCGTCAAGCGACGAAGTTTTGGCCCGCGCCGGGACGCACCGACGACGAGCTCGCCGACGCCGCGCAGCTCGCGTCGCTCGCCGACGAGACGCCGGAAGGACGCAGCATCGTCATCCTCGCCAAGGAAGAGTACGCGATTCGAGAACGCAACGTGAAGGAGCTCGGCGCCTATTTCGTCCCGTTCAGCGCCCAGACGCGCATGAGCGGCGTCGACTGCGACGGCCGAGAGATTCGCAAGGGCGCCGCCGACGCGGTCGAGCGCTACGTCAAAGACAGCGGAGGGGCGTTTCCTCCACGCGTACGCGAGATCGTCGACACCATCGCCAAGAAAGGCGGCACCCCGCTCGTCGTGGCCGAGAAGACCGACGTGCTCGGCGTCATCGAGCTCAAGGACATCGTCAAAGGCGGGATCAAAGAGCGCTTCGCCGAGCTCCGGCGCATGGGCATCACGACGATCATGATCACGGGCGACAACCCGCTCACGGCCGCGGCGATCGCGGCGGAGGCCGGCGTCGATGACTACCTCGCCCAGGCGACGCCCGAGGCCAAGCTGAAGCTCATTCGTGAGCACCAGGCAGGCGGCCGGCTCGTCGCCATGACGGGTGACGGCACCAACGACGCGCCCGCTCTCGCGCAAGCCGACGTCGCCGTCGCGATGAACACCGGAACCCAGGCGGCGAAGGAAGCCGGGAACATGGTCGATCTCGACTCGAACCCGACGAAGCTGATCGAGATCGTCGAGATTGGAAAGCAGCTGCTCATCACGCGCGGCGCGCTGACGACGTTCAGCATCGCCAACGACGTCGCCAAGTACTTCGCGATCATCCCCGCGGCCTTCGCCACCACGTATCCGGCGCTCAACCGGCTCAACGTCATGCACCTCGCGACGCCCGAGAGCGCGATCATGTCGGCGGTCATCTTCAACGCGCTCGTGATCGGCTTTCTCATTCCGCTTGCGCTACGTGGCATTCAGTATCGGGCCGTGGGCGCTGGCCTTCTGCTACGGCGCAATCTGCTCGTGTACGGCGTCGGTGGCGTCATTGTCCCCTTCGCCGGCATCAAGCTGATCGATGTCCTCTTGGTTCTTCTCCATCTCACCTGATCGGATTCACGGAGCTCATCATGTTCGCTCAAGCCCGCGCCGCGCTCGTCGCGCTCGTCCTCCTGACACTCCTCACGGGCGTGGCCTATCCGCTCGCCGTGACGGGTGTGGCCCGCGTGTTCTTCTCGAAGCAGGCGGCGGGGAGCATGATCGTGACGAGCGCGGGTACGACCCAAGGGTCGACGTTGATCGGGCAGCCGTTCGACGATCCGCGCTACTTCTGGGGACGCCTCTCGGCGACCACGCCCAGTCCCTACAACGCCGGAGCATCGACGGGCTCGAACCTCGGCCCGACGAACCCCGCGCTCCTCGACGCCGCGAAGGCTCGGGTGAAGGCGCTCCGCGACGCCGATCCGGCGAACACGGCGCCGATCCCGGTGGACCTCGTGACGGCGTCGGGCAGCGGCCTCGATCCGGACATCAGCCCGGCCGGAGCCCTCTATCAAGTGAGCCGCGTCGCGAAGATTCGCGGTATGCAAGAGCAGCGTGTTCGCGCGCTCGTCGAGGCGCACACGCAAGGCCCCGATCTCGGGGTCTTCGGCGAGCCGCGCGTCAACGTGCTCGCGCTCAACATGGCCCTCGATGCACTGAAGTGAACGAAGCGTTGCATGACCTCACGCCGCCCAGACCCCGACGAGCTCCTCGAACGCGTCCGGGCGGTCGAGGAGGAGGCGGCGCGCGGCAAGCTCACGATCTTCTTTGGTGCCGCTCCGGGCGTCGGCAAGACCTATACGATGCTCGAGGCGGCGCGCACCGAGGTGTCCGACGGGCATCGTGACGTCGTCATCGGCGTCGTCGAGACCCACGGCCGCTATGACACGGGCTCGCTGATCATCGGGCTCGAGCTGCTCCCGCGCCGCGTCTACGAGCATCGGGCGATCAAGCTCGAGGAGCTCGACCTCGACGGCGCGTTGCGAAGAAAGCCCGGGCTCATCTTGGTCGACGAGCTCGCGCACACGAACGCGCCCGGCGGACGGCACACGAAGCGCTGGCAAGACGTCGAGGAGCTCTTGAATGCAGGCATCGACGTCTTCACGACGCTGAACGTCCAGCACCTCGAGAGCCTGAACGACGTCGTCGCGCAGATCACGGGCGTGGTCGTGCGTGAGACCGTCCCCGACTCCGTCTTCGACAAGGCCTACGAGGTGCGCGTCGTCGACCTGCCGGTGGACGAGCTGCTCGAGCGGCTACGCGAAGGAAAGGTGTACGTCCCTGCGCAGGCGGCCCACGCCGTCCAGAACTTCTTCAAGGAAGGCAACCTCATCGCCTTGCGTGAGCTTGCCCTTCGACGCACCGCCGAGCGCGTCGAGGCGAAGATGCGGGTCTACAAGGCCGTCCACGGCATCGACGAGTCGTGGCACACCGGCGAGCGGGTGCTCGTCTGCGTCTCGCCGAGCCCCTCTTCCGCCCGCTTGATCCGCGCCGCCCGCCGGATGGCGACGAGCCTCCACGCCGAGCTCCTCGGCCTCTATGTCGAGACCCCCGCGTCGATCCGGATGTCGAACGCCGACCGCGAACGTCTCGCGCAGCACATGCGGCTCGTCGAGTCTCTCGACGGTGAGCCGATCACCGTTCGCGCCGAGAACGCCGCGCTCGAGACCGTGCAGTATGCACGCAAGCGCAACGTGACGAAGATCGTCGTCGGCAAGCCCACGCATCCGCGCTGGCGCGACATCATCCGCCCGTCCTTTCTCGATGACATCGTCCGCCATTCGCCGGAGATCGACGTCTACGTCATCTCCGGGCTCCGCGAAGACCGGGCGACGAAGGCCGCGGGCGCCTTGGGTCGCGTCGCGGGAAGCGAAGAGCGGGAGCCCTTGGCCGCGGGCGACGCGGGCGAGCCTCGCCATGGGCGCCTCGCTCCATTCGCGTATGGCGCGATGGTCGTCACGACCGCGACGGCCATCTCGTGGGTCTCCTTTGGTCGAACGGAGCTGGCGGACATCGTCATGATCCACCTGCTTGGCGTCGTCATCGTCGCGATGCGCTTCGGCTATGCCCCGAGCATCTTTGCTGCGGTCTTGAGCGTGCTCGCCGTCGACTTCGTCTTCGTGCCGCCCTATTTGAGCTTTGCCGTCTCCGATTTGAGGCACCTCGCGACGTTTGCCGTCATGTTCGTCGTCGCGGTCGTGATTAGCCATTTGACGAGGCGCATTCGGGAGCAGGCCGACAGCGCGCGTCGTCGAGAACGGCGCACCGCCGGCCTTTATGCGATTAGCCGCGGCCTTGGCCTCGCGAAGTCACGCGAGGAGCTCCTCGAGACTGCGGCCCGTCATCTGCGCGAGGCCCTCGGCGCGAACATCGCCATCTTTCTCGGGAGCCGTGAGGAAGGAAGCCTCGCGGCAGCCATCCCCGAAGTCGCCTTCGCCGACCCCGATACGGTCAGCCAGGAGAAAGACGGCGGCGTCATCGAATGGGTGTGGAACAACCAGCGTCCCGCAGGGATCGGCACGGACACGCTCCCGTCGTCGCGTGCGCTCGTCGTCCCACTGAAGGGGTCGAAGGGTCGCGTGGGTGTCCTCGCGATCTACCCCACGACGTCCTCTGCAGCGTTCTCCTCGAACGCCGCCGCGCCAGGCGAAGATCACGCTTCGCTACGGCTCGGCGATCCCGACGATCGCCAACTGCTCGAGACGCTGACCGGTCTCGTCGGCTCCGCGATCGAGCGAACGCAGCTCGCCGAAGAGGCACGCCGCGCACGGCTTCGAGCGGAGACGGAGCACCTCCGCAACGCGCTCCTCAGCTCCGTGTCGCACGATCTTCGCACCCCGCTCGGCGTGATCACCGGCGCCACGAGCGCGCTGCTCGAGGATGGCCCAGCCTCGGAGGGGCGCGCCGGCGTCACCGACGAGACGATGCGACGCGAGCTGCTCCAGACCGCCCACGACGAAGCGCAGCGCCTCACGCGCCTCGTCCGCAATCTCCTCGACATGACGCGCCTCGAGGCAGGGGCGCTGAAGATCAAGAAGGTCCCCGAGTCGGTCGAGGAGATCGTCGGCTCCGCGCTCGCGCGAACGGCCGATCGACTGCGCGGCCGCGACGTCGAGCTCGATGTGCCTTCGGATCTCGTCGTCCCCTGCGATCCGGCGCTCATCGAGCAGGTCCTGATCAACCTCCTCGAGAACGCCACGAAGTATTCGCCTCCGAAATCGCCCATCGCGATCCGCGCCAAGCGCCAACGCGCCGCTCCGATGGCGGGTTCGCCCCCAAAGCCCGACCAGGTCGAGATCGCCGTGTCCGATCGCGGGCCCGGTGTCGCAGCCAAAGACCGCGAGCGCATCTTCGACAAGTTCTACCGGGCGAACGAGGGAGAGGGCGGCGGCGTCGGCTTGGGCCTCACGATCTGCCGAGGAATCATCTCCGCGCACGGCGGGACGATCGAGGTGGACGCCGCGGATCCCGCGCGCGAGGCGAGCGGAGCGACCTTCCGCATCCGGCTTCCTTTATCCAATCCTAATGCGGCGGGGGACCGACCTTAACATCTCCCTTACCGCGCGCTCGCTACGTTGAGGGCATGATCCTGCTCTCGGGAAACAGCAGCGGCGGAGGTGTCGCCTCGAAGGACGGCGCGAGCGGAGCTCCCTCGGCGCGCGAGTCCGTCGCCGCGCGTGTGCTCGTGATCGACGACGAGCCCCAGATGCGCAAGCTCGTTCGGATCGCGCTGGCTTCCTCCGGCTACCGCGTGATCGAGGCCGCATCCGGACAAGAAGGCATCACGCAAGCGTCCCTCTACACGCCCGACGTCGTGGTGCTCGACCTCGGGCTCCCCGACATGGACGGCGTGGACGTCGTCAAGGCCATCCGCGAGTGGAGCGCCGTACCGATCCTGGTCATCAGCGCGCGCGGCAACGAAGAGGGCAAGGTCAAGGTGCTCGACGAAGGGGCCGATGACTACGTCACGAAGCCCTTCGGCGCGCCGGAGCTCCTCGCGCGCATCCGCGTCGCGCTTCGCCACTCGGCGCTCGTCGCCCGCGACGCCGCGATGACGACGAGCGTGGTCAACATCGGACCCGACATCACGATCGATCTGGCCAAGCGCCTCGTCATGCGCAAAGGCGAAGAGATCCACCTGACTCCGATTGAATACAAGCTCCTCGTCACGCTCGTGAAGCAGGCCGGCATGGTGATTACTCATCGGCATTTGCTCGAGCAGGTTTGGGGACCAGGCAACTCGGAGCGCGTGGAGTACTTGCGTGTCTACATGACACAACTCCGTTCGAAGCTCGAAGAGCAGCCCGCGCAACCGCGTTATCTGCGGACGGAGCTTGGCATCGGCTATCGCCTGAAGATTGATTAGACGGAACGCTCGCTCGAGACGTCTTGACGATCCCCTAACGCCGATTCGCTCATCTCTGACGTCATTCTTGCGCCTATCGCGCTACGACGTTGGTGGGCGATGAATCCATATCGGCAATCGACAAGACCAAGCGCGACGGGCCAAGGCGAGGACGTCGCGTCCAAGCCTCCGCCGCGCTTCTCGTTCGAGCGCTCGGACGCGCTCTCGTGGGCGATCATCTCGATATTCTTGGTCGTTGGGGTGATCTTCTTCGCGCTCCACGTCGAGCGTGCGGGAGATCTCTTGCTCGCCGCGGCCCTGCTCGCCATTCTTCGGCTCCCTCGGTCGCGCTCGGCGCTTACGCGAAAACAATGCTGGGAGACGGATCCTTAACCTTTCATTGACCGGGCCGCTCGTACGCTCGAAGCGTGGACAAGAGCGAAACATCGTCTCGTACGGCCGCGCACGGCAGGCTCCGCGTGGTCGATCGCGCCGGCGCTCCAGAGAAGCGACGGGAGCGCATCCCGTTCGCGCTCGCGCTCGGCGCCCTTGGCGTCGCGTACGGTGACATCGGGACGAACCCGCTCTTCGCGCTGGGTGAAGCGTTCTCGGGACCGCATCCACTCGCGCCGACGGCTCCGCACGTCCTCGGCGTGCTCTCGCTCATCTTCTGGGCGCTCCTCCTCGTCGTCAGCGTGAAATACCTCACGTTCATCACGAGGGCGAGCAACGACGGCGAAGGCGGCATCCTCGCGCTGCTCAGCCTCATCCCGGCAAAGGCACGGTCTTCTGCGCTCGTCTTGGTGATCCTCTTTGGCGCGGCGCTGCTCTACGGCGACGGCGTGGTGACGCCGGCGATCTCGGTCCTCAGCGCGGTGGAGGGGCTCAAGGCCGTCGTGCCTTCTCTCGCTTCGTGGATGATCGTGGGCATCACCGTCGCGATCCTCGTCGGGCTCTTCGTCATCCAACGTCGAGGGACGCAAGGGATCGGCTTCATTTTTGGGCCGATCATGGTGGTCTGGTTTCTCGCGATCGGGCTCCTTGGCTTGCGGCAAATCGTGCTCGAGCCGTCGGTCCTCCACGCTCTCCACCCGATGTACGCCATTCGCTTCTTCCAGACCGGAGGACTTGCGTCGTTCTCCGTATTGGGCGCTGTCGTCTTGTGCATTGCAGGCGGTGAAGCCCTCTATGCGGATATGGGACATTTTGGACGCCGGCCGGTCGTGCTCGCTTGGTATGGGCTCGTCTTGCCGACCCTATTGCTCAATTACTTCGGCCAAGGCGCCTTTCTTCTTCATCACGGCACCAGCGAGGGCCTCTCGACGTTCTATGCGCTTGTCCCCAAGACCGCCCTCATCCCGATGATCGTGCTGGCGACGGCGGCCACCGTCATCGCGTCACAAGCGCTCATCTCTGGCTCGTATTCGTTGACCCAGCAAGCCGTACAGCTCGGCTTTTCGCCGCGCATCACGGTGGTGCATACGCACGAAGGGCACGCAGGACAGATTTACGTGCCCGAGGTCAATTGGCTGCTCCTTCTTGCTTGTGTGGGCCTCGTCGTGTCGTTTCGCTCCTCGGGCAGCCTGGCGGCCGCTTACGGATTGTCGGTCACCGGCACGATGAGCATCACCACGCTCGCCTATTTCGTCGTGCTCGTACGCGCTTGGAAGTGGCCGCTCTACAAGGCATTGCCGATTTGCCTCTTGTTCGCAGTCGTCGACATCACCTTCTTGGCGTCGAATCTCACGAAGTTCTTCGACGGCGGCTGGGTCCCGTTCAGCCTTGGTCTTGGCGTCTTCGTCCTCTTCACGACGTGGATGTCGGGACGAAAGCGCCTCGGCGCTCGCATCGCGGCGGTCATGCTTCCGATGGATGTCTTTCTGAACGACGTCGAGGCGACGTGCCCGCCGCGTGTGCGAGGCGCGGCTGTCTTCATGACCGCGAACACCGGCGGTGTCCCGGTCTTGCTGCTCCACCACTTCAAGCACAATCAGGTCTTGCACGAGAAGGTCATCCTGCTGACGATCACGAGCCGGCCCGTCCCGTACGTGAAGGCGTCCGAGCGCTTTACCGTCGACATGCTCGGCCACGGCTTTAGCCGCGTCGTCGCGGCGTTCGGCTTCATGGAGACGCCGAACGTTCCTCAGCTCCTCGCCGAGTGCCGCGCGAAAGGGCTCGACCTCGACCTCGCGCGCACCACCTACTATCTCGGCAGGGAGACGCTCCTTCCGTCGAAGAGCCGTCACGGGATGATGCTCTGGCGAAAGCACCTCTTCGCCGTCATCTCACGCAACGCGCGCAGCGCGACCGACTACTTCGGCATTCCCCCGAACCGCGTCGTCGAGCTCGGGATGCAGATCGAGCTTTGAGCCGCGGACGAAGGCGGCCCTCAAATCGAGTCGAGCTTCGCTTGCCGCCGGTCGTGGCGGCCAGAGCGCCGCTTGGTCTTACGCGCGCTCCGCAAGAGCAGCGCGGCGGTGAGCTGCAGCCAACGGCGCTTCGCCCACCATCCGATCGCGCGACGTGCCAGGTACGGCATCCCGATGACGGCGATCCCCGCGAGCGTGGTCTCGGTCCCGATCGTGAACGGCGGGCCGCTCACCTCGGGAAGCGCGAGCGACACACGCACCACGCTTCCGATCCAGACGAGGAAGAAGATCGGGACGAGGTCGCCGTCCGGACATGCGTCCTCCTCGGCGACCGCACGCGCGCGATCGCTCCACGGAGCGCGATCGAGCGCCAAGGATCGGTACGGCGGCTTCGACATCCTCCAAGCTTGCACGGGCGGCAAACAAGGCTGCGTTAGGAATGCCTCTCAGGACCTCAAAAGCGCATAAAGGCCGGCCTATTTGCCGTTGATCACGCGGTTGCACGCGTCGACGTTCGTCGCGTTGGCAAGCCACGAGGTGATGCACACGTCGGCGTCGTCGCCTTGCGTGAGCGGCGCGCCGCCCTTGTGACGTTCGCTGTTGCGGGCCTTGCGCACGAGCGTAAGGCGCTCGGGGGCGAAGCCCTTGTCGAGGACGACGTCGCGCATCGACTCGGGCTCGAGGCCGATGACGGCGTCGTAGCTCGCGTCGAATTCGGCCGTGGTGGTGTCGCGGTCGGGCAAGTTGACGGGGTCGGCCGGGAGCCGAAGCCCGCCGTATCCGTAGAGGCGAAGGTTTCGATAGAGGTTGCCGTGGCAGTCGAGCGTCCCGCAGCGCTGGTTCAGCACCTTCGCGACCGGCTCGAACTGCGCGCGATCGGGACCGATCGGATCGACGCGCGCGGCCGTGTCGGGCGACGAGCATGCGCTGAGACCCGCGCCAGCGCCGAGGCCGACGATCGCAAGGAGCATCGAGACGAGCCAGGTGTTCTTGCTCATGGGTCGGTGAAGTCCTTCAAGAAGACGGCAGGCATGTGGCTCGCGTCGCCGTTGCCGCGATGGCAGACGGCGCATCCACCGTCCCGGCCGATCCGCGTCTTCATCGTCTTCGTCACAGCTTCGCCGTTCGCGTTCGTCGTTTGGAGCTCCACGAAGAGCGGGAACGTGGGCTGCCATTCGTTCGCGGTGACGAAGAAGTTGCCGACGCGGTTCGTGCTCGTGGCGAACGTGGAGCCGACGACATCGGTGATGGAGACCGTGACGTTGGGCGCCGCGGCCGTCTGGCCACGCCGCTCGTAGACGGTGCCCGCCACGACGAACGCGGGGCTCTGCGAGCCATGCTCCGAGTGGCAAACCGTGCATGGTTGCCCCGCGCGATGCGTGGGTCCAGGACGCTCGCCATTAACCTCGCCTCCGAGCGCGGCCTCCGCGTCGGTTTGTACCGGATCCATGCACGAGCTGGTCGAGGCCAGCGCGGCGATGGCGACGCCGAGAGAGAGTCTTCCAAGACCGTTCGAGAACCGAGGAATCAAAACGCCACCTCGAGGCCCGTGACGAACAGGCCGCTCAGTCTTTCCTTGACGTAAATCGTGTCCGCGAAAGAGGTATAGGCTCCATCCAGGCTCGTCGTTAGTGCCCAATCATCGATGGTCGAGCTGACGCCGCGCTTGCCCAGCGCCAAGCGCATCCCTGCCCCGAGCCCTAGCGTTTGAAGCGGGCCAAGCTCGCGGTCCGATGTCCGGAGCGCGGGGATGTCGTGCACACCGTTCGACGCATAAGCGCGTTGCCAGAAGTCGACGCCGTTTTGAACGTGAACGCGCAAGTGCGGCCAGAGCGTCAAGCGATCGGTGATGTCGAAGAGCCAGCGACCGTCTGTGGTCGAGGCCTTGAGCCCCCACGTGTCTGCATAGAAGCGCTCCTCGACGCGAATCGTCGAGCTCGACAAGCGCCACGCCACACGACCGCTAATGGCCAATCGGTTTCGCTCGAGCGGCAGCTGTTCGAGGGGCTTGGCCTGAAGTCGCTTTTGCGCGATCGACTCGACCGACGCGCCACGCTCGACCTGCGCGGCGTCGGCAGGGCTGAAAATGGGAATGTAGCGATAGGGCTTCGATTGATCGCCGCGCTCGACGAGGAAGTCGCCCGAGAGGCCGACCACGAGCGACGGATTGACGATGCGCGACGCCCCGAGCGAAAACGCGTGGACGTCGAGCTGGCGATTGAAGATCGCGAACGGCGTGTTCTTGCGACCAATCACGTCGTGGTTGAAGCCGTAGCCCTGCGTGAGCGT
Organism: Labilithrix sp.; assembly: GCA_044227045.1. Classification (GTDB taxonomy): domain Bacteria; phylum Myxococcota_A; class Polyangia; order Polyangiales; family Polyangiaceae; genus Labilithrix. Next base: position 4,818 of record JBGAFW010000131.1, on the reverse strand, counting down.
GAGGTTCTTGTCATCGAGGTCTTCGATGAGCTGTCCGTTCGCGCCAAGCGAGAGATAGTCCGGCGTGTACGACGTGAAGACGCCGCCGCTGACGCCGAAATTCCCCGGTTTGTATTTTGCACCCAAGTTGCCGGCGTTGCGGATCTCGACCCAGTGCGGGGACGCGGTCGACACGATGTCGGGTGAAGCCGCGGACACGACGTCGACGAGGTAACGACCATTGACGCCCCAACCGGCGATGGGGTTCTCGATACGCGCGGCGATGGACGGCGTGAGGACCGAGACCGCGACCGAGTCTTGGTAGGCGCCGATCTCGACCGACGCGTGGCCGACGATGTCGCTCGGCTTCTTCGGCGGGGTGCCGTCAGGCTCGGGCTCGGGCGTGGGTGTTGGAGCTGCGGGGGCGGAGGCGTCGGCGTCCGGAGACGTCTCCGGAGCGCTCGATGGCGTCTGTGGCTCGGCTGCTCCAGCGCCACCGTCCGCCGAGCCGCTCGAGCTCGGGTCATCCGCGGCGTACACGACGGCGGCGCGCAAGATGAGCGCGACGAACGTTACGACTGCGAAGACGAGCTTGTGGCTAGTTGCAGCCACACCCACTCTCCGCAGCAGCTCCACCTCCCACTGCCCCTTCGTGAACAGCGTAGACGTGATCCTCTGCAGCGGTCGTGTAGCTGGCCGTCGTCATGGTCGGGTGCGCGAGCTTCGATCGCTCCCACGGCTGGACGTGACGGCACCCCGAGATGCCGAGCGTCGCAAGCAGAAGCGAGAAGACAACGACCTTCGTATTAGGGGTCATGTGGGTAGTCTTTTTAGCAGTTGTCAGAGCGGGGAACAGCTCAACTTCGATGCTTCTGTGGACACGACCGTCGTGATCGGATCACTCTGGCAGAACGATTCTGCCGGATGCGTCATCTTTTCCTGAGACGCCATGGCACCGGTTGCAGTCGCCGTCCGTCTGCGGCGTAAGCATCGGAATATCGGGCGTGCCGTCCTTGAAATGAATGCGCGCGCGGTACGGCGTCGGTAGAGCTGTGCTCGTGAAGAAATTGCCGCCGCGTCGAATCGGCATCTCCACGATGAGCTTGCCGGCGAGGTTCGTGATCTGAATCGTCACCTTCGTGGTCGACACGCCGAAGCAATCGTCATGGACGTGGGCAGACGAGTAGAGCGTGCCGGCGGCGCTATAGATGCGCGCCTCGCGCCGTTTCTCTTTCTCGAAGCGCTCTTTGTGGCACGCGATGCACGGCACGCCCGGCTTCATCTCATCGGCGCCCTCTTCGCCCTCGGTCCACTTCGAGGAACCGGAGCACGACGTCGTACCGGTCGTGAAATCGATCGTGTGCGGCGTGTAGGGCTGGAGCACCGCGCACGTGCCGGGCTCAGCGTTCCCCTTCTTGTTCGCCCACGCCTCGAAGGCTACGAGCTGAAGTGCGCTCACCTCGTCGTGGGAGGACTCGAACGGCGAGACAGGCGGCATAGGCCTGCCCTCCATGGGTTCCTTCATTCGATCGACGCAAAGCTCCGCGACCGTCTTCTTCGGATCGACCGCCGACGGCTTGATCAAGTCGTCGTACGTCATCAAGCGGTTCGGGGCGCCGAACAGCGGATCGCCGTGGCAGCGAACGCAGTGCAGGCTGAGCACCGCCGCGACGTCACATGGGACGTCTTCGGAGATGACCTCGTTCTTCAACGTGACATCGACGTTCGTGAGCGCGGGAGCGTGATCCTCCGGCGTCGAGCCGTTGTAGCAACCCGACGCGATCGCCGCTCCGGTCAGCGCCACGCAGAGCAGCGTCGTGCGAACCGAGCGAGAGCGTGTCGAGTCAGGGAACATCGGGGCACACCACTAGCGCTTCCAACATCGATCGCAAGAGTATTCCCACGTCCGATGCGGCGAGCTCGTTCGACGCTTTCCCAAAGCATGCACGGTACACCAGGTTTACGCGCCGCCGCGCGTCGTCACGGGCTCGCTTCGCGAGCGGTATGCATGTGCTGTGGCCGATCAAAAAGCGATCAAGGAGCCATGATGCGTCCGGGAGCTCCGTTGACGCCCGCTTCGGTGTGGCAGCTGTTGCAGTCGCCCGCCGTGAGCGAGCCGGCCATCACGCGCTCCTTCGTTCCGTTCGTGACCTTCACGTGGAAGGGCGCGGTCACTTTGCCCTGCCTCAAATAGAAGTTGCCTGCGGCGTTCACGGTGAGGTTCGTCACCACCCCGTCGGCGCCGGTCACGACGACGGTGAGCCCGTTGCCACCAACTCCGTTGCAGTCGTTGGGCTCGTGCGCGCTCGGATACACCGTCCCGGCGATCTGGTAATTCGGTCCGCCGCGCATCGTATGGCACGTGATGCACGCACCACCTGGCCTCATGCTGCTCGAGCCTTCGTTGCCGCCGTTCCACGTCTTGTTGCTCGTGCACACCGTGGGCGTGTTGTAGACGCCGCCCGTGGGCGGTGGGGTGCCGCCGTCAACGCCCGTGCATGCTGCGCCCTTCGGCGTCTTCGCGTCCACCCACGCTTGCAGCACCGCGATCTCCTCCGCCGTCGGCGCCACCGCGGGAGCGGGCGGCATCGGCGCGGCGGGATCCTTCATCCGATCGATCGAGCGCTGCGCCATCGACTTCGCTGGGTCCTTCGCCGACGGCTTCACCAGATCGTCGTACGTGAGCAGCGCGGGCGGCGAGGTGCCGAGGTGGCAACCGATGCAACGATTCTCGAGCAGCTGCTGGACGTCGCACGGCAGTCCGGTGTTCGCGCCGGTGCCTGCGCCCTGTCCCGTCGCGTTGATGCCCTCGCCATTGCCTCCGCCGTCATCCGCGAAGCCACCATCACCCGACGACGACGCGCCGCCGTCTCGCGGGCGCGCCGGATTCAGCTCTTCGTCACCACACGCCGCCATGAGACCGATCGCGATCGACGCGAGTCCAAACGCAGCGAGATAGAGTCGAGGATCTCTCATGGGGCTCTCCAACGAAGACGGAGCGGCGGCGCGTCCCGACCGCTCGTTGATTCGTGATCGACCGGGCGAAGCGCGGCCGAACCGTCTGGTACGTCACAGTGCCAGCCCGCCGCGAACGGCAGGCAGCCCCTTGGCGCTTTTCCATAACCCGTCGAGATGTCTTCGAATTCGCTCGCCCGAACGCACGCGTCAGTCGTGTGCTGCGCAGTGGCTTCCGGTAGGTGCACCACCGAGCTCCACGTGCTGCGCGAGGGAGCTCGCGCTCCAGAGCCCAAAGCCGAGGAACACGACGCCTGCCGCGCGGCGCACCCAACCGCGTGACATCGCGCGCGCGACACGTACGGCGAACGCGCCGAGCGCAAACATGAGCGGCAACGTCCCGAGCGCGAACGCGAACATCGTCGCGCCGCCAATGAGCGCCGACTCCGACGACGCCGCGAGAGCGATCGCTCCATAAAGAAGGCCGCACGGCATGAGCGCCCAGAGCGCACCGGCGGCGAGCGCTTGCCACGACGAACGAAGTGGAAAGAGACGTTGCGCGATCGGGAGCACGCGCCGCCAGATCGGCGCGCCGACCGACTCGAGCGACTTCACGAACGACGGCAAGCCGACGAGGTGAAGACCGACCGTCAGCAAGCAGATCGCAGCGACGACGCGAAGCGCGAAGCGAACCACGTCGATGACGGACGTGCTGCCTCCCCAAATCCCGAGCGGCGCGCCGCCGAGCAGGCCGGCGACGACGCCAAGCGAGGTGTAGCCGAAGACGCGCCCAGCGTTGTACGCGGCCATGAAGCGACCTCGCTTGGCGCATAGGCTCGAGGACGCCGCCCCGCACATGACGACGCAATGCGCGCCTCCGAAGAGGCCCATCAGGAGCGCCGAGCCGAGCAGCGTGATCGTCCCGCCGTTCATGACTCAGTGAGCCTCGTGATGGGGCGACCCGAGGAAGCGACCGTTGACCGTCTTCGCCGAGCCCGCAGGCGTGCTGGTCGTCGATGACGTCGCGTGCGAAGCGTCGATGCGAACGATGATGGGACGCTCTTTGGTGAACTGCTTCTCGTCCATCGTGACGAAGAACGGAACGCGACGGCTTCCGAGCGGCTCGATGTCCACGGTGCTCATCGGCAGGATGTAATTCAACGAACCAGGACTCGCGGGGTCTTGCACCGGCGTGATCTGGAAATGCGTCGTCGTGTTCGTCTTGTTGACGATGTGCAGCTCGAAGCCATTGCGGATGTTGCCGGCCTCGTCACGCGTGTACGGAATGCCAGGGAGCCGCAAGAGGTTCGCTTCGAACGGCTCGCGCCGGCCCACCGCGATGCTGGCGGCGACCATGCCCGCGACGAGGAGCACGGTGTAGATGTAGACGCGCGGGCGGAGAAAGCGTCGCTTCTCACCGCGGAGACCCTTGAGCGAGTCATAACGAATGAGCCCGCGTGGCCGGTCGAGCTTCACCATCACTTCGTCGCATGCGTCGATGCACGCGGTGCAACCGATGCAGTCGAGCTGCAGGCCATCGCGAATGTCGATGCCGGTCGGGCAGACCACGACGCACCGGCTGCAATCGACGCAATCGCCCTTCGTCTTCGCGGGCGTCTCGAGCACGCTCTTGGCGAGCTTCGCCGTCGCCTTGCCGCGTGGCTCTCCACGGCGCTCATCGTACCCGATGACGATCGAGTCGTCGTCGAGGAGCGCCGACTGGAGGCGGCCGTATGGGCACATCACGACGCAGAACTGCTCGCGGAAGAGGCCGAAGCTCACATAAAAGAGGATCGTCGTCCCGAGCATCCAGGCAAACACCTCGGGATGCGCCGACGGGGCGTGAAACACCATCGCGAAGAGCTTCGGAATCGAGACGAAGTA
>JBGAFW010000130.1:0-20909 GCA_044227045.1 Labilithrix sp. | reverse complement strand
CAGTCGTCGCCGAAACGCCGCACGAACCCAAGCTCCGCGAGCCGCCTCGCCATCTTCGAAATCGTCGAAGGATGAAGCCCCAAGTGCTTCCGCAGCTGCCGCAGCGTGCACTGCTTCCCTTCGAGCGAAATGGCGTAGAGGAAATCGAAGCGCGCCGGCGTCATCTCATCGACGAGCACCTGAAGCGCGCGCCCAATCCGCCGGCTTCCTAACCGCGCCTCCACAGCGTCGTCCCGAAAGACCTTCCGCCCAAGAGCGACCATGGCGAGGTGACAGTGCTTGTGTTGAAACGACCAAGGACTCATGCCGCCGCGCCTAGCATTTCGGATGCCAGCGCCACCACCCCCGCCACCCCTTCACCCACCAGGTCTAGGTGTAGGGCTAGCCACACAATTTCTCCATGGGGTCGAGGGGCCGCTTTTTGTGACCATATGGCCGGGCCTGGCCCGAGGTGGCCCCAGGCCACTTTGGGCCACCTCGTCGTGTGATTTGGTGGGGGGTAGCCCGACGGTCGCGTGGTCACGTCGCGGTGCCCACGCCGACGAACGGTCGCGTTGGGAGCGGCAGCGTCATGGCGATGACGTGGGCGCGACGGGCGTCCGTCGGACTGGTGACGTTCGTCGGAGCTAAGAGATCGAGAAAGAGGCTGCGTTCTTGCGGGTGGGTAGCACGCCTTCGTTGGTCCGCTCCTTGATCGAGTGTCGAGCATGTCACAGGTCCGGCGCTCGTCTCTTCGCTTCCCATTCTTGGGGAGTCGCTTCGGTCTGCCTCTCGCGCTCGCGGCGGCGACGGCGGCATCGACGATCCTCTTCGCATGCGGTGCGGGTGACCCGGAGGTGACGGACGGGGTCGGGACGAGCATGAACGGGACGGGCGGCGCGACCTGCGAGACGCCCAACGATGGATGTCCTTGCGAGACTGTGGGCGCGACGACGGCATGCGGGAAGGTCCAGCAGCAGATCGGTGACTTCGTTCGATGCACGATGGGGACGCGGACCTGTGAGCCTTCGAAGACGTGGGGAGCATGCGCAGGTGAGCTGACGGTCAAGACGATCAGCCTTCCGCAGAGCATTGGCATTGGCGGTGGCGGCGGTGGTGGCGGCGGCGGGCTTCACACGAGCACGCTGGCGACGTCGACGTCGTCCTGTACGTCGAACGCATGCGACCCGAACTGCTCTGCGTACCACGACACGCCCTCGGGGCTGACGGTGTCGGATGCAGGCGCGCTCACGGTGAACGACTCTGGGCTCACGCTGAACCCAACGGGGACGTTTAGCCTAAGCAGCTGCACTGGGCTCTCGATCACGCCGTCAGCGCCGACGTTGACGGTGACGTCGCTCAGCCCGGTGAGCCCGAGCACGATCGCGTTTTCGGCCGCGCTCGTGCCGGCAGGGTGTTACCCCGGCGCGGCGAACCCGATCTGGACGATCAACGACACGCGCGCCGACAGCGTGACCATCGCGGGATCGGGATCGAACGCGACCCTCACCGTCGTGAGCCCGATCGCTGGACCCGTGACGGTGCGCGCTTACCTTGGCCCCTTCGTCGCGACCGCGACCGCCACGATCAACGTGAACGTCGTCGATTCGACGGCGCAGCCGGCTTACGCGACGAGCTTCGACCCTGCGACGGTCGCGGCCGACAGCCTGTCGATCCTCTATCCATATCCGAGCACGGTGTTCCCGCTCGGTCTTCCGCCGCCCATTCCGCAGTGGAAGGGCGCGGCGGCGGCGCAGTCGGTGAAGGTGTCTCTTCGCTACACGAGCGGCTCGACGTCGTTCAAGTGGTCGGCCATCACGGCAGAGAATGCGACGATCCCCATCGTCTCCGGTGTCAACCTCACGGCTGGCCCTCGCTACCCGAGCATCCCTGCCAGCGTCTGGGCGCTCTTCGAGAAGAGCGCACGCGGCGCCGACGCGCAGATCGTCATTCAACGCATCGTCTCGGGGTCGCTCAAGGTCGAAGTGCCGACGACGATCCACTTCGCGAACGGTCAGCTGAAGGGACACGTCTTTTACCAGTCCTACGGGACGCAGCTCGCGCGTAACTTCCTCGGCGGCGCGATCGACTCGACGTCAGGCTCGAAGGTCTTCCCGAGCGGAGCCTTCGGCGCGGCGACGCTCGCGATCGCACCTGGAGCGACGGCGCCCACCGTCGTCGCAGGCAGCACGAACGGAAACGCCGCGGACGGTTCGGGCACCTACTGCCGCGTGTGCCATACGGCGTCGGCCGACGGACAGATCCTCATCACGCAGAAGTACGGAAGCGGCAACACCACCTCGCAGCGTTACACGAACCTCACGAGCGCCTCTCCGGCGTACGTCGACATGAGCCCCGGTGATGGTCGCTTCGCATGGCCGGCGCTCTTTCCGACCGGCGGCACGACCTCGGGGTTTCTCTTCAGCAACGCGGGACCGATGGCGAGCTTCACGAGTGGACCGCCTCCGGGCGGCCTCGATGGCAGCAACTCGTCGCTCACGAGCGTTCTCTACTCTGCAGCGACCGGCTCGCTTGGCAGCTCGATCGCGGCCACCTATCGGACGAGCGGCACGAGCCCCATCACGATCAACCTTCCGAGCAGCGGTTGGGGCCTTCAGGGCGCCGTCCCGTCGTTCTCGGCGACCGGCGCGAAGGTCGCGATGCAGCATCACGCGGGCAAGGTCTGCGCGACGGGCACGGCCACGCAATGCACTACCGCCGAGCTGACGGCCGGCGACAAGCGCTCGCTCGCCGTCATGGACTTCAACAGCACGACGAAGCAGTTCTCGAACTTCAAGATCATCAACGCCGAGCCGAACGCCGTCTGCAACAGCACGTTTCACCCGTCGCAGCCGTGCTTCGACGTGTGGCCCACGTTCATGCCGAACGACACCGGGCTCGTGTACGAGCGCGAGATCTTCAACAACGGCAACGTCGGAGGGTCGGGCTCGAACAGCGACTTCGGCGGAACACGCGCGGGCTGCGATAGCAGCGCGACCTGCAACAACGACGGCACGAAGGCGGAGCTCTGGTGGGTCAACCTCTCGGGGAGCGCGAGCCCGCAGCGCCTCAACGCCGCGAATGGCCGCACGTCCGGCGGCGCGAGCTACCTGCCGGTGGGGAGCGACGCGTCGACGTACTGTCGCGTCGGTGGCTTCTCGTGCTCGTCGAACGCGCAGTGTTGCTCGGGGACGTGCAGCAACTCGCGATGCACAGCGCTGAAGCGCTCGGCAGGCACGGGATGCTCTGCCGCTTCGGATTGTGAGTCGAACAAGTGCACGTCGTCGGTATGCGGCTGCGCGCGCGATTCGGACTGCGCCGCCGGGACCTGCAACACATCGACCGGCGCATGCTCCACGGGCACGTACATCGCGGCGCCGACGATGTCGTACGTGCCCGGTCACAACGCTACCGTCGAGCCCGTCCTCAACTACGAGCCGACCGTGAACCCGACGCCGACCTATGACAGCGCTGGCGCCGCGGAGTACTACTGGGTCGTCTTCACGTCGCGCCGCATGTTCGGAAACATCGCGACGATCGACCCATGGTGGAGCGATCCTCGCCGCCAAGACATCAGCCAGACGGTGACGCCGAAGAAGCTCTGGGTGGCGGCGGTCCGCGCGAACCCTACCGCAGGAACGGATCCGAGCTACCCAGCCTTTTACCTGCCTGGACAGGAGTGGGTCTCAGGAAACTCGAAGGCCTATTGGGTGCAGAATGCATGTATCCAGGGAAATGCCACGCCGTCGGTCGCCACCGAGTGTGAGTCGAGCCTCGACTGCTGCTCCGGATCGACCTGTCAGCTCGCGACGCCCGTGTCGAACCCCGCCAAGCGGTACTGCGTTCCGGCGATGGCATGCGTCAACGCCGGCGGCGCGTGCACACAGAGCACCGATTGCTGCTCCGGTCGCGTGTGCTCCTCGGGCACCTGCCAGGACCCGCCTCCGATCAACTACTACGGCGCAGGCGGCACGTACTCGCGCGACTTCGTGAGCCCCTGCATCACCGGCTTCAAGCCGCTCTGGGCGTTCCTCGATTACCAGGCCGTCCTCCCGGCCGGAACGTCCATCGTCTTCAACGCACGAACCGGCCCGAACGCCACCGCGGCTGCTGCTGCGTCGCCGCTCGTCAACATCGGCACCGCGCTGCCTCCGTCAACGACGGGCTGGGCGACCTTCCCGACGAACATCGAAGCGTTGCTCAAGGGCGGAGGTGGCCAGTCCGATCAGGTCCTTCACGTCGAGATGACGCTGAACCCGACCGCCGACGCGACCGCCGCGCCCACCCTCACGAGCTGGCGCGTCAGCGTCGACTGTGTCCCGCGCGAGTAATCACGCCCAACAAGCGACCAGAAGCCTCTTCGATTCACGATCCAACACGAACCCCAACCCACCGCGACGACCGACGACGATGAGCGTCGGAATGAGTGAGCCGAGTCATGAGTATGCATAGTACATTGATCGTTCGTATCGCATGCCGCCTGACGATCGCCGCCGGAGCGTTGACTCCGATGGGCTGCTCCGAAGGCCATCCCCCCACATCGGAGGGAGCGTCGACGCTGTCGCGTGACGTTCCGATCGCGAGCTCGAACGATGGAGGGGTCGCTGCGACACCGAGCAGCCCGATCTCTGCAGGCAACCTGACGACGTCTCCGAGCGACGCAGGGAGCCCAGCGGCGGATGGATCGCCGGCCGAGGATGCGGGCACGGTGATCCCGCAGACGGTCTGCAATCCGAAGATGACGTTGGGGGAGCCCACCTTCGTCGCCGCCGCAGCCGTTCGTTTCGGCAGCATCTCCGACGACGAGCGGACGATCGCCTGGGCGGTCCCGACGAACGACAACGAGGTTGGGGTCGCGAAGATCGCGTTCGCCGATCGCGCGTCGCCCTCCGACGCCTTTGGCGCGCCGGTCACCATCAACGAGACGGTCGCGCGCGACGGCATCGCGGTGTCGCCCGACGGGACGATGATCGTGGCGGTCGCGCAGAACAAGAAGCACTTCGTCGTGTTCGAGCGCTTCACGCGCACCGACGCCTTCGCCGAGGGTGACGCCTATGCCTTCGACGACATTCACGCGAGCCTCGCCGCGGACGAGCGCGTCGGAGATCCAGTGTTCGCGTTCGGCGACCTCGTCTTTCTCTTCTCGGTGTACGGCGGAACGTCGACTGGCGCGGACACCGTACGCTTTGCGCCGCGGCTCTCGTCCGGCTCGACGTTCGGCGCCGGATCGAAGCTCGCCCTCACCGAGCTCCGCGCCCAGGCAGGCAAGCGACGCCGCCCGACCGGGATCGGCGCAGACTTCCAGACGCTCTTCTTCTGGGACGAGGTGACCGAGACGCAGAAGCTCGGGCATTTGCAGGGGACCGCCGGCTTCTACAGCGTGGCGGATCTCGGCGCGGCCAGGCCGTGGGCGCAGCCAAATCGCGCATGCACCCGCGTCTACTTCGGGACCTCGAACGTGGGCTCGGCGCAGGCGCAGTGAAAATGCCGTACGCTGACGGGTGATGGCGACGCCGCTCACTCCTTGCTCGAAGTGCAACCAACACGTGAGGGTCGACGAGGCCATCTGTCCGCACTGCGGCCACCTGCGTGACGCGAAGGAGATCCTCGCGTCGTCGGTATTCGAGCCACCTGCAGGTGGGCTCGGCGCGCCGCTGCCTCCTCAGGAGATGGACCGCATGGCGACGCTCTACGGCGCGCCTCCCATGCGCGACGTGAATCAAGACGCGCCGATGATGATGCCCGCGTACGGTGGTCCGCCAGGGATCGGCATCGGAGGTCGCCGGCGGCCCGTGGGATCGATGATCGTGGGCGCGATCGTCATGATGGCCATGATCGCGGCCGTCCTCTACTGGCTCGTGCTCCGCGGCTGACGGCGATCGCCTACCAGGGCAGCTCTTGCCCGTTCGCGTGGAAGAAGTGGCCGCTCCTTGCGGGCGTCAGCTCGTCCATGCGCGCGATGAGCCCACGTGCAGCGACCGGCGGATCTTCGTTGCCGCTGCCGCCGGTCATCTCGGTGCGAATGAAGCCGGGATGAAGGATCGCGACGGAGATCCCTCGACCCGAGAGATCCCTCGCGAGGTTCGCGCCGGCCATGTTGAGCGCGGTCTTCGAGATGCGGTAGCCGTAGAGGCCGCCGCCCGGTTTGTCGCCGATCGAGCCCGCGCGGCTCGAGACGAGGCCGATCTTCGATCCCGAGCCGAGCAGCGGAAGGAGCGCACGCGTCAGGCGAAGAGGGCCGATCGTGTTCACCTCGAACTGTCGCTTCATCTGCTCGAAGTCGATCGTGTCGAGCGAATCGGGGACGAGCATTCCAGCGTTGTGGAGCAGGACGTCGATCGATCGCCCAGCGAGCGCGCGCGTGATCGCCGTGCCTGCCGCCTCGCTCGCGACGTCGACGCCTTCGATCACGTCGCAGCCGATCGCGTCGAGCTCCTTCGAACGCGTGCGGCAGGCGGCGAAGACCTTGTCGCCTCGCGCGTGGAGCTGGCGACAGATCTCGAGGCCGATCCCGCGGTTGGTGCCCGTCACGACCCACGTTGTGCTCGCCATGTGCTTGTTCTCTCTTTCTCGATCAGTTCAAGACGAAGTTGTTGAGCGCCTGGATGATGACGCCGACGATGCTCTCGCCCGCGATGCCTCCCGCCGCGATCGCGACGAGGTACTTGTCGGCCCAGGCCTTCCTCCATGTCGTGACGATCGTGCCGAAGAGCGCTCCGGAGAACATCGCGAGGACGAAGAAGAAGGGGATCACGAGGCCGAGTCCGAGGCCGGTCGGAGACGGGACGTAGTGCTTGTAGCGCTTCGGGACAACGAGCTCGACGACGGCGAGCACCGCGCCGACGCCCGCGCCCCAGAAGATCGCCTTCTGGGACATCGGATGGAGGTTCGCGAGCCCGAACTTGAAGACCTCCGCGACCGCCTTCCACTGCTGCGCCGCAACGGCGGGGAACGTCGCCGCATGCGTGGCCGTGCCTGTCAGGGGCAACGCGTTCGGCACGAGGAGGAAGTAGCCGAGCGTGCTCGCGATCGTGCCAGTGAAGATGCCGAGCGCCTGCGCGATGAACTGTCGCCGCGGGTTGGCGCCGAGGAGGTAGCCGGTCTTCAGATCGTTCAGGAGGTCGGCGCTCGAGTGCGACGAGCCTGCGGTGATGCCGGCCGTCTGCAAGTTCGCGGTGGAGCTCTGCGGGATCAGCACGCCGTAGGTGAGCTGCATGATCTTGCCGAGCGGTCCGCCCGGCGTGATGTCGCTCTCTCCGGTCGCGCGGCACGCGACGAGCGCGAGCAGGAACGTCATCGACACGGCGAGGAGCCCATAGAGAAAGGGGATCTCGAAGTACGCGTGCGCGAGGACGATGATGCCCGTCGCCGAGACGACGAGGCCACCGACGAACCAGCTCGTCGGCACCTCGATGTCCTCGGGGTTCAGCGTGTCGTGTCCGCCTTCGCCGTCGCGGAAGGGATGCACGGCGGGCTTGCCCTTGCTCGGGAGCATGCCGCTGATCGCGCGCACGATCGTGCGCCATTGCGCCGCGAACGAGACGAGGCCGCTCGAGACGAGGAGGGGAGCGCCCGTCCAGACGCCGATCTCTTTCCACGCCGACGTCGGACGAGTGACCGCGCCGACCATCTTGCCCGCCGCGTTCTGCCATTCCCAATCGAGCGCAGGCGGCGCGAGGAAGAAGACGAGCACCACGCCACCGACCATCATCCACGACGTGATGCGGATGCCGATCAAGATGCCGGCGAAGCCGAGGGCGACGCCATGATCGAGCTTCATCAAGTAGTCGCTCGGAAGAAACAGCTTCCCGTTGGGATGCAGCGCGGCGGGCCCGGCGGTGGCGTTTCGTCGCCACAAGAACGGAAAGAGCGACGCGATCCAGTCGAGCGCGTTCGACTGCCCCGGAAGGATCGTCTCGTGCCCCTTCTTGATCTCGAGGTCCTTGAAGAACGGGATGAGGCCCGAGATGACGCCGGTGATGAAGAGCGCGCGCGCCTTCGCGAGCGCCTCGTTGCCTTTGCTGTAGAGGCCTTGAAGGGTGACCGCGGCGGCCGTGCCCGACGGGAACTTCAGCTTCTCGCGGTTGATCATCCCGCGCTTCATCGGGATCGCGAGCGTCACGCCAAAGAGCGCGAGGAAGAACACCCACGAGGCGACCACGACCGGCGAGAGCTGCGTCCCTTCGGGGTTCGTCTCGCTCACCGTCAAAAGCAAGATCGCCGGGATCGCCGAGATCAACATGAAGCCGGTCGCGTAGCCGGCCGACGACGCGGTGGACACCGTCGTCGTGTTCTCGAGGATCGACATGCCGCTCTTCGGGATGCCGAGCTTCTTGCACACCATGCCGAGGCACCATGGCCCAAAGAGGACCGCGCGCTTCCATGCCGGCCACTTCGGCGCCTCGGCGGCGAGGTTCGCGAGCCCCGTCCAGATCGCATACGAGAGGATGCATGCGGTCAGGTTGACGCCGAGAAACCAGCCCGTCTTGAGGCCGATGTAGATGTTCGTGAACGACAAGAAGAAGCCGAGGATGCTTCCGAGCACCACCGCGCGCACGGTGAGCTGCGTCGCGTCGCGCCGGTAGATGCGCGCGTACCACTCGGGCTCGTCGATCCCGAGGACGCTCTCGGGTGAGATGTCGAGCGGTCGATTCGCTTCGATCTCTTCGGAGGTCTCGGCGGGTCGCTGAAAGAGAGGCGAGGACGAAGACGAGCTCACGGAGTTGCTCTCCTCTTACTCCGATCGCCCCTTAGCGACGAGTGAGAAGGACGTACGTGGCAACGAGGATGATCGCTCCGAGCACGAAGACGAGGATGCCGATGACGAGCCCATTCCCACGTGGTTTTTGCGTCGGCACGATGCCTGGGCCGAGGTGATGGGGGTTCAGGTTCGGCGGCACCGTTGGGACGGGCTGCTGCGCCACGGGCTGCTGCTGCGCGCCGAGCTGCGATCGCGGCTCTTGCGGGAGCTGCCCTGGCATCAACCCGTGCTGCGGAGGGATCGAGCCCGCGCGCACCTGGTGTTGTTGTTGCTGCGGCTGTTGCTGTTGCGAAATCGGCTGCGGTGTCGGCGGCCGTTGAAGAGGAGGGGAGTGCGGAGCCTTCACGCTCTCCTGACCGAGCTGGCTCTGCGGCGCGGGCGACGAGATCGCGCCGATGATCTGCGGAAGCTGCGACGACGGCGGAAGCGCGACGGGCGACGCGATCCCCGGGCCGAGCGACGCGGCGAGCGGAGACGGAACGACGATGCCCGCGGTGACCGCGTTCGGCGAGATCGGCGGCATCGGCGGTGATTGCGGCGAGGCGTCGTGACCCGGAGGCGGAGGTGCCTCTTCCTTCTGCGCGATCGTCGGCTGAAACGCGCGAAGCCCTGCCCCGGGCGCGTTCACCATCACCATCGTCCCCTGGAAAGGCGAGGGGCTCGAGAAGGGCTGCGGCACGGGGCGCTGCGCAGCCGAGGGCGCAGGGACAGGCGCCGCGGCGTTTGGATCGTTGATCGTCGGCGGGACGTTCTGGCGTACGACCGCGCCGCCGCCGGGTGTGAGCCCGCTCGCGTCTTTCACCTCGGCGTTCGCGGTGGGGGCGGTGTCCATCCCGGCCGGCGCCGTCGCCGCGCGCACCTTGAGCATCGCGGCGGCCACGTCTCCATCGTAGGCGGTCGCGGCGAGCGGGTTGGCGTTCGCGTCGTTCGGTCGAATGCTGTGCTTCGCGAGCTCGCGGAGCGCGGACCAGAAGGCGCCCGCGTTCGCGGGACGCTCGAGCGGGTTCGCGGCGACGGCGCGATGAAGGAGCTCCTCCACTTGCGACGACACGACGAGCCCGAGGCTCGAGGCCTTCGGCGACGTCGTCGGGTTTCCCTGCGCGCCGCGGACTTTGTCGCCGAGCATCACCTCGAGGAGGACGAGCGTGAGCGAGTAGACGTCCGTCCACGGTCCGATCCGTCCGCCCAAGCGCGAGAACTGCTCGGGCGCGGCATACGCCGGCGAGACGAGGTGAACGCCGTCGGCGGTCTGGACGCTCTGACTGAAGCCGAGCGACTCATCGGAGAGGATCTTCGCGACCCCGAAGTCGAGCACCTTCGATCGAAGGCCCTGCCGCGTCTGCGCGATGAAGATGTTTCCCGGCTTGATGTCACGATGCACGACGCCTTGGCCGTGCGCATACGCGAGCGCCATCGCCGCCGCCTCGAGGAGATCGAGCGCCTCGGCGAGCGAACGACCCGGCAGCCCGCGCGCTTTGCGATCCTCGAGATCGGCCGCGAGCGTGCGGCCCTCGAGCCACTGGAGAACCATGTAAGGTACACGTTCCCCGGTCTGCGGCGCGAACACCTCTCCCGATGAGATGCAGCGCGGAATGTCGAGGTTGCCCTGCGCGAGGTGGTAGAGGAGCTTCGTCTCGTCGTGGAAGCGGCCCACGATCGCGTTTCTTCGTTCGTTCTCCTCGGCGGTCTCTTTGCCGACGAGGTTCATCTTCACATGCGAAAGACGCAGGCACTTGATCGCGACAGGCTCGCGAAGGCCGAGGTGAAAGCCGCGATAAATAATCCCAAAGCCGCCCGCGTCGATGCAGACATCGAAGCGAATTTGGTCGATCGTGCTGCCAGCCAAGCCGAGGACGTCGGCAGGCGGGCTGGCACTACTCACGCTGGCGGGCATGGCTCCGCGGAGCATACCGAAACCCAGGCCGCGCTGCTCTGCTAGGATCGTTCCGGCTTCCCATGTCGGATCGACCAGGTATCAGGAGCGTTTGCGTCTTCTGCGGATCCCGCCCCGGCGCGGATCCTGCGTTCATGGCTGCGGCGACGGACTTCGGTCAAGCGCTCGCAAAACGTGGGCTTTCCTTGGTCTACGGCGGCGCGCGCGTCGGCCTGATGGGGGCGGTCGCCGAGGCGGTGCTCGCCGAAAAGGGGCGCGTGATTGGGGTGATCCCGAAGTCGCTCGTCTCGAAAGAAATCGCTCACGACAACCTGAGCGAGCTGTTTCTGACGGAGACGATGCAGGCGCGGAAGGAGCGCATGATCGAGCTCAGCGACGCCTTCGTCGCGTTGCCCGGTGGTTTCGGCACCTACGACGAGCTGTTCGAGACGATCACGCTCGCGCAGGTGGGGATCATCGAGAAGCCGAACGCGCTGCTCGACACGAAGGGATTCTTCCAGCCCTTGCTCAAGCTCGTTCGGCACACGATCGAACAGTCCTTCGCCGCGCCGGAGCACGAGGGCCTGCTCCTCATCGAGCAGGATCCCGATCGGCTGCTCGACGCGCTGATGGCGTGGCGACCGCCGCCGCTCGGATCGAAGTGGATGGACCGCAGGAACGCGCCGTGACGGAGCGAGGGACGGGTAGCACGATGACCGTCTCCGGGATGACGGTCTCCGGGATCGACCCAGCGCTCTGGGAGCGACTTCGCGCGCGCGCCGAAGAGCGTCTCCAGAACGCGGAGCCCGCCCACGACTTCTTTCACGTCGAGCGCGTCGTCACGAACGCGCTCACCATCGCGCACGACGAAGGCGCCAGCGAAACGAGCCAAGCCATCTGTGCGGCGGCGGCGCTCCTGCACGAGCTGTTCACGCTGCCGAAGTCGCATCCCGAGTCGTCGTCCTCCGGAGACATCTGCGCCGAGCATGCCCGTGAGCTCCTCGTTCGAGAGGCCGCGCCTCGCGCGATGATCGAGCCGATCTGCGCGGCGATCCGCGATCATGCGTTCTCGAAGGGGGTCGTCCCGAACGCGTTCGAGAGCAAGGTGCTCCAAGACGCCGATCGGCTCGACGCGCTCGGCGCGATCGGCCTTGCTCGGATGTGGGCGACCTGCGCGGACATGAAGCGTCCATTCTATTCGCCGGACGATCCGTTCTGCGCGACGCGTGCTCCCGACGACAAGTCGTGGGGGCTCGATCACGTCTTCAAGAAGCTGCTCGTGGTGCCGGAGCGGCTCCATCTCGGCGCGTCGAAGCGCATCGCGGCCGAGCGAGTGACGTTCATCCGCGCGTTCGTCGATCAGATGAAGCGCGAGGTGGAAGCGCCTGCCTCTCCACCCACGTCAAAATCCGCGTCGCCGTCCGATGCCCGGCCAACGAGCAATGCGGCCGCGTCGTTCGAGAAGATCGTCGACGACGCGCCCGACGGCATCGTCGTCACGCGTGACGCCGTCGTGCTCTACGCGAACGCGTCGGCGGCGCGGCTCCTCGGCTACGAATCGCCAGCGGCGCTCGTCGGCAACCCGATGACGTCGTTTCTCGATCAAGAGTCGCTCGCGACGATGCGCTGGCGTCTCCAGCAGCTGCACGCGACGGGTGAACGGCTCGTGCCGCGCGAATATCCCGCGACGAGGAAGGACGGCGTGAAGATCATCGCCGAGATCGCGTCGGCGTTGATCGAGTACCAGGGCGAGCCGGCCGTGCTCGCCTTCGCGCGCGACGTGACCGAGCGGTCGCGGCTGCGGGCGCAGCTTGCGCACAGCGATCGGCTCGCGGCGATGGGCCTCATCGCTGCAGGCGTGGCCCACGAGATCAACAACCCGCTCGGCTTCATGCGTCTCGCGATGGAGGTCTTCGAGCGCAAGCTCCCCACCGCGAACGCACCTCCCGAGCTCATCACGCTCGCGCACGACGTCCGTGACGGCGTCGACCGGATCGGCGCGATCGTGCGCGATTTGCGTGTGTTTGGCCGCTACGAAGACGAGCCGCTCACCGCGGTGGACCTCGATCGCGTCCTCGACCTCGCGGGCCGTCTGGTCGCGCACGAGCTTCGACCGCGTGCACGTCTCCGTCGTGTCGGCGCGTCGTCCTCGAACGACGAGCACGTCTATGTGCTCGGCGTCCCGACGCGTCTCGAGCAGGTGTTCGTCAATTTGTTCCTCAACGCCGCGTTCATGTTCGAAGAGCGGTCGGGCGATCCGTCCGATGGCGGCACGTTCGGCGAGATCTCCGTCACGACCTCGGTGTCCGACACGCAGGTCACGGTCGACGTGGTCGACAACGGTTGTGGTATGGACGTGGCCGTCCTCGAACGCATCTTCGAGCCGTTCTTCTCGTCCCGTCCGAACGGCGGCGGGAGCGGCCTCGGCCTCTCGATCTGCCGGGGGATCGTCGAGGGCTCGGGCGGATCGCTTTCGGCCACGAGCGCGCCCGGTGAAGGCACCAAGATGCGTGTCGTTCTCCGCCGCGCGCCAGCTTCGGCGGTTCACGCGCGGAGCTCGGTGAAGCCACCGCGCAGGCCTTCACGACGTCTTCGCGTCCTCGTCGTCGACGACGAGGAGCGCATCGTGCACCTCGTGCAGAGCCTCCTCGACGGCGAGCACGACGTGATCGGCGAGACGAACGCGACGCGTGCGCTCGGGACGATCTTGTCGGAGTCGC
The DNA here is from genome assembly GCA_044227045.1 of Labilithrix sp. Classification (GTDB taxonomy): domain Bacteria; phylum Myxococcota_A; class Polyangia; order Polyangiales; family Polyangiaceae; genus Labilithrix. The sequence goes on along the minus strand of JBGAFW010000130.1, from coordinate 7,576 downwards.
GACCGCTCGACGTCATCCTCTGCGACCTGATGATGCCCGAGATGACCGGGATGGATCTGTTCGAGCGCGTCGCGTCGTCGCGCGCCGATCTGGCGTCACGCTTCGTGTTCGTGACGGGTGGCGCCTATACCGAGCGCGGGCGAACGCTGCTTTCCGGCACGACCACGCGGTTGATGAAGCCGTTCACCGCGGATGATCTGCGCGCGGCGCTCGCCGAGATCGCCGAGTAAGCAGCCGTCCCCGCGATCCTCAACGAGCGCGCTCTCAAATTATCGCGCTTTCGCGCCGGTCAGGAGTACGCGGCCTTCCACGTGCGTTGGTACGTGGCGAGCTCGCGATCCCACGTCGCGTCGTCCCAGCCGAGCTCGGGCTGCGCGACCGCGCGGATCTTCGACATGAGGTCCATTCCGCCGTTCGGCAGGAGAAGCCCGAGGCGCACGCGCCGGAGTAGCAGGTCCGCGAGCGTGACGCATCCTTCGGCCTTCGCGGCGTGGCGAAGCTCGCTCCAGAGCGCGATCGATCCGTCGATGCGATGACAGCCTTCGCGGTCGCTCGTGATCTCGCCGATCTCGGCGCCGAAGCGCCCGAGCAGACGAATCCGGTCTTCGTCGGTGATCGAACGGGGCCAGTCGATGCCCTCGGAGTTGGGCTCGAGGACGCGCGTGCGCTCGCGGAGCTCACCGAGATCCTCTTCCGCCGCGGCGAGCGCGTCGCGCGCCATGATCGCGAACGTCGTGAGCTTGCCTCCGGTGATCGTGAGGAGGCCGTTCTCCTTCCAGATCGCGTGCTCGCGTGACTCCTTCGACGGATCGGACTTGCCCGTGTCGATGACGGGCCGCACGCCCGACCACGTCGAGATGACGTCCTTCATCTCGATCTTCGCCTCGGGGAACGCCTTCGTCGCGGCCTCGAGGAGGTATTCGCGTTCTTGGTCGCTGATCGTCGGCTCTTTGTCGAGCGCGCCATGGTCGACGTCCGTGGTCCCGAGGATCGTGACGCCCTCCCACGGGATCGCGAACACAGCGCGCTGATCGCGAGGATGAAGCAAGCTCACCGCCTCGGGGAGCGGGAGTCGATCCGCCTTGAACGTGAGATGGCTTCCGCGAATGCGGCGAAGGCGTTTGTCTTGGCCGAGCTGCTGTCGAAGCTCGTCGGCCCACGCGCCGGTCGCGTTGATGACGACCTTCGCCTCGACCTCGGCGGTGCGCGAGGCGCCTGGGGCCATGTCCTTGACGACCACGCCGCGCACGCGACCGTCCGACGTTCGGAGCAGCTTGTCCGCGCGCGCGTAGTTGATCGCGGTGCCGCCTTGCCTCACCGCTTCACGCACGACGCGGAGGACGAGCCGTGAGTCGTCCGTCTGCGCGTCGAAGTAGCGGTAGCCGCCGGTGACCTTCGATCCCTCGAGCGGCGGGATCCGCTTGATGATGTCGCCCTTCGATTGCCGCTCGTGCGCCCACTTCCAGGCGAGCGCGTCGTACATCGCGAGGCCCACGCCGTACATCCACTTGGGCATCTGATCGCCGGGGAAGGCGGCGAGCGAGAATCCGAGCGGGTTCACGAGGCCGACGCCCTCTTCCATCAGGCGTTCGCGTTCGCGCACGGACTTTCGGGTGACGAGGAACTGCCCCTGTCTCAGGTAGCGGAGACCACCGTGTACGAGCTTGGTGGAGCGGCTCGAGGTGCCGGACGAGAAATCCTGCGATTCGACGAGGAGGGTCTTCTTTCCGTGCCGAACGGCCTCACCGAGGATGCCGGCGCCCGTGATGCCACCGCCGATGACGATGAGATCCCACTTCTGGTCGAGCCGGCTCCAAATCTCGTCTCGAAAGCCCTTGAGCCACATGCGTTTGCTTTTCTTTCTGCCGTTACCGCGTACCTGCGTACGTTCGTTCGTCCACCAAGCGCCCGCTAGCCTGGCCGCGGGTGACAGACGTTTCCAAGGCTAGTCGACCTTTGGATGACTGTCGCCTTTCGCTCATCGCTTTCGCTTTGATAGGCTCGGGCGCGGAGATTCCAAGACCCATGACGCTCGCTGATCAAACGGTGCCCACCACCCAACAGCCCGTGGTTTTGGGCCCTGCCGCAGAGCTTGCCGGCACGCTCGGCCGGATGCGCGCCGCCGCACGCAAGAGCGGGCCGCCGGACTACGACACCCGGATCGAGAACCTCGACAAGCTCGAACGCGCCGTGCTCGCGAAGAAACACGAGCTCGCGAAGGCCGTGTCGATGGACTACGGCAACCGCTCGAAGCACGAGACGCTCGCCGGCGAGGTGATGGTCATCGTCAACGAGATCAAGCACGTGCGAACCCACCTCCACGAGTGGATGGAGACGGAGCCGCGCGAGGTCTCGTGGATGTTCCTCCCTGGGCGCGCCGAGGTGGTGATGCAGCCGGTGGGCGTCGTGGGCATCGTCTCACCGTGGAACTACCCGATTCAGCTCTCACTCGCGCCGCTCGTGGGTGCGCTCGCGGCAGGCAACCGCGTGATGATGAAGCCGTCCGAGATCGCAGGAGACGCCGCCGCGGCGCTGAAGGCGCTCATCGCCGAGACCTTCGCGCCGGATCACGTGACGGTCGTGACGGGTGGCCCCGATGTCGCCGAGGCGTTCACGCATCTGCCGTTCGATCACCTCGTCTTCACCGGCTCGCCTCGTCTCGGCAAGATCGTGATGAAGGCGGCGGCCGAGAACCTCGTGCCCGTCACGCTGGAGCTCGGCGGCAAGTCTCCCGCGATCGTGGGTGAGGGATATTCGCTCCAGCAAGCCGCGCAGAAGATCATGTTCGGCAAATGCTTCAACGCCGGCCAGACCTGCGTCGCGCCCGACTACGCGATCTTGCCGAAGGGGCGCGTCGACGCGTTCGTCGAGGAGTGCCGTCTCGCGGTGAACACGATGTTCCCGCGGCTCGGACAGAACCCCGACTACACGACGATCATCACCGACGCGCACTACGAGCGCTTGCAGGCCTACCTGAAGGATGCGCGCGACCGCGGCGCGAAGCTCATCGAGCTGAACCCGATGAAGGAGGAGCTCGATCCGAACTCACGCAAGATGGCGCCCATCCTCCTCCTTCATCCGAAGGACGAGATGATCATCATGCAGGAGGAGATCTTCGGACCGATCCTGCCGATCTTCACCTACGAGAAGCTCGACGAGGCGATCAACTACGTCAACGACCATCCTCGCCCGCTCGCTCTCTACTACTTCGACAACAACCAGCGCCGGATCGATCGGGTGCTCCGCGAGACGGTATCGGGCGGCGTCACGATCAACGACACGATGCTCCACGTCGCGCAGTCGGATCTGCCCTTCGGCGGCGCAGGCCCGAGCGGTATCGGCGCGTACCACGGCCGCGAAGGCTTCGAGGCCTTCACGAAGAAGAAGCCGGTCTTCTACCAAAGTCGGATCTCGGCGACGAACATCCTCCGACCGCCCTACGCCGAGCGCATCGACTGGGTGCTGAAGACGCTGCTCGGCAAGTGACCCGTTTGCGCGGAGCGCAAATCGGCGCAAGCGCGGGGTATGGGGCGGAGCCCCATGTTGAAGCGTGCGCCCCGTGAGCGAGTCTTCGAGCGAAGGGGGGCTCCGCTTGCGCGAAGCGCAAATCGGCGCATGCGCGGGGTATGGGGCGGAGCCCCATGTTGAAGCATGCGCCCCCTGAGCGAGTCTTCGAGCGAAGGGGGATCCGTTTGCGCGGAGCGCAAATCGGCGCATGCGCGGGGTATGGGGCGGAGCCCCATGTTGAAGCGTGCGCCCCGTGAGCGAGTCTTCGAGCGAAGGGGGGCTCCGTTTGCGCGAAGCGCAAATCGGCGCACGCGCGGGGTTTGGGGCGGAGCCCCATGTTGAGAACCTACTTCGCCTTCGTGTAGCGGCCGCTCAGCTTCGCCGTCGCCAGCTTCTGCTTCTCGGCGGCGGCGCGGACGGCGTTGGCGTCGGAGCTCTGCGAGAGGCCCGCGAGCTTGTCGACCTTGAGCGCGTAGAGGATCATCTCGTAGGTGTGCTCGCCGCTCGGCGGGCACGGTCCGATGAAGCCTGGCTTCGACTTGTAGTTGAGCGCTTGCTTGGCGCCGGCGGGTGTCTTCGGCTCGTACTTCGGCTCGACGTTCTCGGGCAGGCTCGTGACGTCGGCGGGGATGTCGTAGATGGCGGAGTGGCGGAAATCGAGCGTCTTGTCGTTGAAGACGATCGCGTAGCTGAGCGTGCCCTCGGGGCCCGCCGTCCACGTGAGCGGCGGCGAATTCGTCTCGACGCCATCGCACGTGTACTTCTTCGGGAAGAGATCGCCGTCTTTGTACTCGGTGCTCGTGATCGTCATCGGCCCAACGGGCGCGGCGTCTTCTCCGGTGCCACCCGCGTCCTCCTCGGCGCCCGAGGATCCGCTGCTGCTCGCGCCGCTGTCGGTGGCCGCCGTCGCCGGCGTGTCGTCGGACGACGAGCAAGACGTGGCCGCGACGGACGTAAAGAGCCCAGCGGAGAGGAAGATCGAGGCGAGGGACGTGATGCGCATGACGTGGTGCTCGTCGCACAGCCTTCCGCGACGGTCAACTCGTCGGCCGGCGATGCGTGGTGTCGTGGAACGCGACAACGGCCGGCTTAGCCGTTGATCAGAGGCCGATTTCCGACGGCTTGCAGACACGCCCGACGCGCGCGTCGCACGCGATTTTCTTCGCGCAGAAGTCGGCCGGGAGCACGCCGCTCGTGCGTGCGGCGATCGTCTTGAGCTCGGCGAGGGACGACTTCGGCATCGAGCACACGAGGCCGTTCTTGGCGTGCTGCGAGAAGTCGTAGGGCTTGCCGCTGACGCCGCCTTCCCACTTCATGTCGGGCGGGAGGTCTTTGCCGTTGGGCATCTCGCTCGCGACCCAGGAGCCGAACATCACGACCTTGTCGGCGCCGTACACCGAGGCCGGACGCTTCGCGCCGGTGTCGGTCGGGTAGTCGACGTCGATGTACTTGCCGTCGTACGTGTCGTAGTCCGCGAGGACCTTCACCTTGGCGCTCGTCGTGGGGGTGTACGCGGTGTTCGCCGCATAGACCTTGCGCATGTTGATGCCGATCGTGTTCGCGAGCTCCACGACGTGCTCGCCCATCATGCGGTTGCATCCGGACGAGACGTTGCCGCGGCGCAAGTACCAGACGTTGATGTCGGCAGAGGCCTCGCTGTCTTGATCGGTGATCGGTCCGTGAAACGCGATGCCGTTGTTGTAGGCGATGAACGGGAAGCCGCCCCACGTGACGTTGTGCCAGCCCAGCGACTGCGTGTAGGCGGGGCCATTCGGGCGATAGGGCTTCGCCTCGTAGAACGAATAGGTCCCAGGTCGCGAGTTGCTCTTGCCCGGCATCGCCGTCGCGATCGGATAGACGATGTCGACGCGCGTGCGGCCGTTCTCGATCTTCGTCTTCACGTGCGGGAGATCGCCCGGCAACGACGCGCCGTCCGGAAGAAACCCCGTGACGCGCGCGGTGTGCCCTGCGAGCGATGCGGTGATCGACGGGCTCTCGAGCTGCGGGATCGAGCCCGAGTAGAACCAGTGGTCGTCGACCTTCGCGCTCGTCAGCGCGTCGTCGCCCGACGCGACGTCCTCCTGGCCGGTGTCGGCCGCGCACGCGACAAGAGAAGAGGAGGCGAGAGCGAGAAGCGCAAGGACGCGAATCGAGCGAAGCATGGACGGGCGGTACTCCGAAAAGGCGGCGCCACCCTTCACACGAACCCTCGTGGAAGTACGCCAACCGACACAGTCCCTTTTGCACACGTCTGGAGTGCGTGCACGGAAAAGTAGGATAACAGCGGAACGTTTCAGGTTCGCTTAGCCGCCTGAGTGAAATCGAAGGCTTAGACGAAACGCGCTGCATCAAAATCGATGACGCAAACAGTCCTGAGTTGATTTGGGCTCCTCAGAACGCGATCGATGGCCGCATATCGGCCATGCCCGCCCGGGCTATGGTGGTCGCGCGGACCCATGAAGTTGCACCAAGACATCCTCGAGATTCGGACGCGTGGTCGTGGGTTCGTGGACCTGTCGGCGGAGGTGCAGACGGTCATCGACGCGTCGAACGTCAAGACGGGGCTCTGCACCGTGTTCGTCCAGCACACGAGCGCGTCGCTCGTCATTCAAGAGAACGCCGATCCGTCGGTGCGGCGCGACCTCGAGACGTGGATCGGCAAGGTCGCGCCGGAAGACGCCGAGGCGTACGAGCACGACGACGAAGGCATCGACGACATGCCGAGCCATCTCCGGTCTGCGATGACGCGCACGAGCGAGGTCATCCCGGTTCATCACGGACGGCTCGCGCTCGGGACATGGCAGGCGATCTACTTGTGGGAGCATCGACGCGCCGCGCACACGCGGTCGATCATCGTGCACGTTCAGGGTGAGTGAACGCTGACGGCGGGGCTCGCGTCGGGCGGGCACGGGAAGCCGCCGCGCTGCCACTGATGCCACGCCTCGATGAACGCCGGACGCGCGACCGGGACAGGCGCGCGACCGACGCCGGGTGACCAACCCCACGCGACGAGCGGATCCTCGAGGTGGTGGTTCAAGGCGTCGGCGTCTTTGCCGCCGTTACGGCGCGGGTCCTTCACCTGCTCGCAGAGGGCGCTCGCGGTGAGGCCGACGAACACGAGCTTCTCGTTCGGAGGCGGCATTCGCCATCCCGACGCGATGCCCGGCGGGACGTGCGCGCCATACGACGCGGGCGGATTCGATGGACCGTGGCACGTCGTGCACTCCGCGCCCGGCATCCCTTTGCCTTCGGGGCCGCGGAGGACGTTCTGCGCGTGGACGACGCCCTGATCGCCTTGCAGCGGCGCGTCGCCTCCAGGGTGACAGTTCTGGCAGCGAGGATGCTGGAGCACCGACCGCACGATCTCGAACGAGGCGAGCGCCTCTTCCCGCGTGACCTTGCGCTCGAGCACCGGCGTTCGAGGTGCCGAGCCGCCAGCGGGCGGTGAGCCACACGCGCCCGCCGCGATGGCCATGAGCATGAGAAGGGCGACGCCAGCGATCGAAAGAGGCTTCATGACGCGCTCCCGTTCAGGCGAAAGGGAAGCGAGCGGAGGCGCTGGCCGGTCGCGGCGAAGACGGCGTTCGCGACCGCAGGCGCGATCGGCGCGGTCGCCGGCTCGCCGATGCCGCCCATCTTGGCGGTGCTCTTCTGGATGTGGACGTCCACGTGAGGCATCTCGGCCATCCGGAGGACGCGGTAGTCGTGGAAGTTGCTCTGGTCTGCCTTGCCGTTCGTGAACGTGATCGCGCCATAGAGCGCGGCCGAGAGCCCGTACGCGACGCTGCCTTGGATCTGCGCGGCGACGCCGAGCGGGTTCACCACCGTGCCGCAATCGACGACTGCGGTGACGCGATGGACGCGGATCTTCTTCGTCTTCTCTTCGACCGAGACCTCCGCGACCTCGGCGATGATGCTGCCGAACGATTCGTGCACGGCGAGGCCGAGCGCACGTCCGTCGCTTCGCGCTTTGCCCCATCCCGCTTTGTCCGCGGCCATCGTGAGCGCTGCGGCGTGGCGCGGGCTCTTGTCCTTCAGGAGCGCCAGCCGGTATGCGAGCGGATCCTTC
>JBGAFW010000010.1:0-178944 GCA_044227045.1 Labilithrix sp. | reverse complement strand
GCCCTCGGCGTCGACGAAGCCGATGTTCGAGAAGGCATCTTCGATCGAATAGAACGGATGTTCCCAAGGACCCTTCGCAGGAAGCGACATGCAGGTGTCCTTGATCTCATCACGCCCGCTCGCCCCGCGCCATGTGCGCTTGCGGCATCGCGTCTCACGGCAATTTTAGTGAAGAGCTAACCGACCTCGGCACGGCACGTGTTATCGATGAAGTGTCCGTCACGCCCGTGCAGGTCCGTTCCTTTGGCGCTCACGCCGAACGAACGAACGACGCGTGTGTCGTGCGCGACGCAGACAGGAAGGAGATCGCGTCATCATCGTGGATGGAGATACCCCTCGCTCGTCATCGGCAACGTCGGCGGCAGAGCATTTCTTGGGTCTGGCCCGGCATACTCCCTTGGGGATCCTCTGCGATCTCGACGGAACGCTCGTCCCGTTCGCGCGCACGCCCGACGAAGCGCGACCGGACCAGGAGGCGATCGATCTCATGAGCGAGCTCGCCGTCCTTCCGGGGCTCACGATCGCGATCGTCAGCGGTCGCCCGAAGTCGTGGCTCGAACAATTCTTCTCCGCGCCGCAGGTCTATCTCGTCGCGGAGCATGGTGCGTCTCGTCGCGGAATGGCAGCTTGGGACAACGTCGGCGAGATCGATACGGCGCCCCTCGAGGAGCTCGCCCAGGCGCTCGAGCGTCTCGTCGTGCGGCATCAGGGTGCGCTGCTCGAACGAAAGCAGACGACGGTGGCGCTCCACTATCGACAGGTGCGTCGCGGGCGACGAGGCGAGCTGCTCGTCGAGGCCTATGGCATCATCGACGCGTTCGTCGCGAAGCATCCTTTCTTCGAGCGCCTCGAAGGCGTGCTCGTCACCGAGGTGCGTCCAGCGTCAGTGAGAAAGTCATCGGCGGTGCCGTGGGTCCGCGAGCTCGCGGGCTCGGGCGCACGGCTCCTTGCGTTCGGCGACGACGTGACGGACGAGCACATGTTCCGCGTACTCGACGCGTCCGACGAGCCCGTCGTCGTGCGCACGGCCGAGAAGCGCCGCACCGCAGCGCGCTGGGAGCTATCGAGCTACGAGGAAGTGCGTGCTGTCCTTCGCTGGATCCTCGGCGTGCGTTCGGGTCAGACGCCGATCCCCGCGCTGCTTCCCCGCGAGATCGAGCAGCCCGCGCCCGCTTCTACGCTCGGCTCACGCGATTTGCTCGTCGTCTCCAACCGCTTGCCCGATTTCCGCCATGTCGAAGGCGAGGAGGGCGAGCGAAAGCGAAATGTCGGAGGCCTCGTCTCCGCGCTCGAGCCCGCGCTTCGAACGCGACGAGGAATGTGGCTTGGGTGGAGCGGGCGCACGGTCTCGTCCTCCGAGCCGATCACGTCGGGCGTGTCGTCGGATGACAGCGGCTCTCAGCTCGGCGGCCCGAACAGCAGCAGCAACGTGCAGCTCGCATGGGTCGACTACACCGAAGATTGGTATCGACACTACTACTCCGGCTTCTGCAACGGCACGCTGTGGCCGCTCTTCCACTCGTTTCCTTCGCGCGTCACGATCTCGGACGAAGGGTGGCGTGCGTACCGCGACGTGCACGAGGCCTTCGCGGACGTGGCGGCGCCGCTGACCGCGAAGAACGGGACGATCTGGGCGCACGACTACCACCTGCTCCTCTTCGCGCGGGCCATGCGCCAACGCGGTCACGTCGGCCCGATGGGGCACTTCCTCCACATTCCGTTTCCGTCCTACGACATGTTCGCGATGATCCCGTGGGCGGCGCAGATCATCGACGCGCTGCTCGACTTCGACCTGCTCGGCTTTCACACCCCACAGCACGTCGCGAACTTCTTGTCGTGCGTGACCGCGCTTCTCCCTGCCAAGGTGGCCGACGATGTCATCATGCATCGCGGGCGCGAGACGCACGTCGCGGCGATGCCGATCGGGATCATCCCCGAGGCGTTTCAAGAGCCGCCCGACGCGTCGATCGTCGAAGAGATCGAGGGGCTCATGCGCATCCTCGGTGACTCGAAGCTCGTGCTCGGCGTCGACCGGCTCGACTACACGAAGGGCATTCCAGAGCGACTGCTCGCGTTCGGACGCATGCTCGAGATGTTTCCGGAGTGGCGCGGCAAGGTCTCGCTCATCCAGATCTCGGTCCCCTCCCGCGCCGACGTACCGCTCTACGCAGAGCAGCGCGCGATGATCGAGTCGATCGTCGGGCGCCTCAACGGCGAGCTCGGAGAAGCCGCCTGGGTTCCGGTGCGCTACCTCTATCGCTCGTACGACAAGAGGCAGCTCACGCAGCTCTATCGCGCCGCGGCGGTGGGTTACGTTACACCGCTCCGCGACGGGATGAACCTCGTCGCGAAGGAGTACGTCGCCGCGCAAGACGCCGAAAATCCCGGCGTGCTCTTGCTCTCGCAGTTCGCAGGAGCCGCGGTGGAGATGCGCGACGCGATCCTCACGAACCCGTACCACATCGATGGGATGGCTCGCGATCTCGACCGCGCGCTCCGCATGCAGCTCGACGAGCGCAAGTCGCGCCACGCGAAGCTGCTCGCGACCGTCGAGCGATCGAACGCGGTGACCTGGGCGGAGGGCTTCCTCAACGCGCTCGCGTCGTGCCGTTGACGCGTACGTCGCTCACGGGACGAACAGCGTCGACGTTCCACACGTGAGCCGATCGAGCTTCGGCGCCTTGGCGGCGAAGTCGGGGGCGCTCTCCGGGTCGGTCGCGCAGACGCTCTCGTCGAGGGCGTCGAGGCTTCCCTTGTCCGCGAGGTAGGCCATCTTCCGGTAGAGCGGCTTGAGGCTCTTCTCGAGCGTGCCGACGACGAAGCCAGGCTTGAGCGGATTTCCCGCGCCATAGCCGTGCTCGCACATCTCGCCGTCCCACGCCGAGGCGGCGTCGAGGTTGTTCTCGTTCAGCAAGCGATGCATCGCAGCGAGGTAGCCGGTGCGATCTTCTCCGACGGTGCAATGAAAGAACGTCTTTCGATTCGCGGCGAGGTTCGTCTTGATGAACTTGAGCGCCTGCACGGTCTGCTTGCAGGACGTCTCGAAGCCGTCGAGGTCCTTCCACTTGAACGGGATCGAGAGCGCACGGCTCTGCGGAATGCCGCGCTGCATGAGCGTGTCGATCTCGCCCTGAACGTCGTTACCGGTCCCCGTTTGATTCTTGAAGACGATCACCGCGGCCACGTTGGCGGCGAAGAGCTGATCGAAGTCTTGCGGTGAGGTCGGCGCCATTCCACGAAGGAGCTTGCCGCTCGTTCCCACCTCGTGCGCGTTCGGGATGTCGATCCCTTGCACCGTCGAGTCGAAGGGCGAGACGAGACCGCCATGTCCGCTTCGGTCGCGAAGCGGCGCGCTCTGGCACGTGAGCTTCTTCGGAAGCGCGCCAGGACCGTTTCCCGACGTGGTGCACGCGAAGTACGTCTTCTTGTCGGCGCGCTTCTGCGCTTTGTAGACGAGCAGCCCCTTGCCATCGCGAAGGATCACCTCGAGCTGCTCGTCACCACGTGTGCACGTGAGCCGCGAGCGACCTTCGATCTCGAAGCGCGATGCGTCGCTGCACGAGAGCGTGTCGGTCGCGCCCGTCTTCAACTTCGGAGAGTCGGTGACGTCGATCCCGCCGGTGCTGGCGGCCAACGTGATCGAGGCCGACGTGAGATCTTCGGAGGCTGCCTCTGGCTCCGGATCCTGCGGAGAAGGCACGGAGCCATCCGCACCCGCACATCCCGCGGCAGCGAAGCCGGCCAAAAGCACGAAATACTTCGCTTTGTCCAATGAAGGGATAAGTCTCACATTGTAGGTGTAGCATGACCAGGAAGTCGCGCCAGACGAAGCTCCAACGCTAAGATCTTCGCGTGCCTTCTTGCTCCGTCGCTCTCCCGAGGCGTCGCTCGCGAGCTCTCCTCTTCCTCGGAGGCGGCGTGCTCGTCTCGCTCTCGAACGCGTGCGGTGGCTGGGGGTCCGGTTCGGACTGGGTGAAGCAGCCCCTCGTCCCCGAAGACGAGCGCGCGCCGATGCAGTCGATCCCCGCCGGAAGTGCCCCAGGACAGCCAGGGAAACGCACGATCGGCGGAGCGCCCGCGACCAAAGAAGGTGGCGGAGGCGTGGCCGATCGAACCGGCGGCGGCGGGAAGGTCCTCGGGACGTTTCGCAACACGTACTACGACTTTCCCAACGAGGCCGATCACGCGGCACGCGCTGCGGCGGCGTCGAGCGCCAAGAGCTCGGGCAGCGTCTCGCTGATGAACGCGTCGTGCCAGCCGATCGCCAAGGTCCCGCGCACCTTCTTCGAGGCCGTGTGCGTCCAAGGATCGGGATCGCTCGCCAAAGGCGGCACCGTGAGCTTCGCGAAACGTGACTGCGCGTGCGCCGAGGTTTGCCCGCGAACCGAGCAGAAGATCTGCTTCGACGCGCTCGACAAGGCCGAATATCCGTGGGGCCGAGGCGCGGCCGGGACCCCGATCACGCCGTTTCGAAGCGTCGCCGCCGACACGAACGTACTGCCGATGGGGACGGCGCTCTACATTCCAGACTTCGACGGCGTCGCGATCAACGCCGAGCGCCCGACCGCCCTCGATGGCTGTTTCGTCGTCGAAGATCGCGGGCTTCGCGTGCAAGGCGAGCACGTCGACATCTTCACGGGCCAGCCCTCGCACACGGCCGCGCTCAATACGCAGGTGCCGAGCAACCAAGGCGTCACCGTCGTCGTCAATGCGCCGAAGTGTGCGTACCTGACCAAGCGCTGACCGCACGAAACGCGAACAAACCGACGAGCGCTGCTTTCGCGAGGTGCTCCTGCATGCCATTCTCTAGAGGGTGGAAGGTCCGTACCGCGAGGCGAAGCCACTAGCAGACGTGATCCCACCCGATCGACGGAAGCAGCGCGCTGCCTTTCTCGTCATCGCGAGCATGTTCGCTGGCGCCCTGATCTACCAAGGCGCGCGCTGGATGCTCGAGACGAGCAGCCCGCCGCTCGAGCCCGTTCAGGTGCAATCGACGCAGCACGTCCCGAATCCAAATCGGATCCCCCGCGTCACGCTACACGGGCCGGACGGCACGATGACGATCCCGACGGGCTCGCGGATCGTGCTCAACGTGTGGTTGCAGGGTTGTCAGGACTGCATGCCGGCCTTCGAGGCGATGCGCTCCATCAGCGAGCACGGTGGCCTCGGCGTTCGTGCGCGCGTGATCAACGTCGCGTACGGCGAGGCCGACCCCGCGTGGGCCGCGCGCTACGGCGTACGCGAGAACCTCCTCTACGACTCGAACGGCGCCTCGATCGTCAAGCCGCTCGGCATCTCCACGTTCACGACGTTCGTCGTCGACAGCGATGGAGTCATCCTCCACCGGGATCGCCCCGACCAGGTGGGCTACACCGATCGCGTGCGTGGCCTCGTGGATGGAGTCGATCCTCCAGGTCGAGGCGAGCTCACGAGCGAAGAAGTCCAGCGTGTCGTCGCCATCCATCGCACCGCGATTCGTGACGTGTGCTGGGAGCGGACCACGAGGACCACGGCGAAGAACGAGCCGTCCACCGTGAAGGTCACCGCGAGCATCGTGGTAGGCGCGAACGGGGACGTCGTGTCGATCGCCGCGACCGGCACCGACGCCCTCGTCGCGAGCTGCGTGGAGGGCCAGGTCCGGACCTGGAAATTCCCTGCCCACGCCGAGCGGAGCGCGACGGTGCAGATCCCGTTCGTCTTCGCGCGCGAATAGCCGTCGTCGCGCTCGCACGCCTCGTCACGCGGCCGCTCCGCGCGAAGGGACGACGAGCGGCAGGCCGGCCGCTTTCCAGTCCGCCTTACCGCCCGCGAAGACACGCACGTTCGAGTAGCCAAGCTGGCGGAGCGTGCGCGCGGCGACGTGCGAGTTCTGGCACTCCTCGCTCGCGCAATAGAGGACGATCGGGTGCACCTTGCTCGAGGTGTTCGCCTTCGCGATCGCCACGACGCGGTCGAGCGGCATGTTGATCGCGCCGGGGATGTGCCCCGCGCGGAAGTAGACCTCACCGAGGACCTCGGCAAGGAGCACCTCCTCGCCGTCGTGATCACCGGACGACCGCCGATCGAGGATCGTCACCAGGTCCTCACGCGAGATGAAGCCTCGCTCGACCTTCTTGCCGCTCGTGCCGTTGCCGCTGTTGCCGTTCTCGATGGTCTTGCTGTCGTTCTTCATGAGTCCTCTCCTGTCGAAGCGAGCCGTGTTCGTGCTCGCCAGAGGAAGATGCTCCTTTCGACACCATCATTCCAATGGGTTGTTATCATGCCTGATATCACTCACATGAATATCACGAGCGTCAACTTGAACCTCTTCGTCGCGTTCGACGCGCTCTTCAACGAGCAGAACGTCACGCGCGCGGCGCGGCGGCTCGGCGTCACGCAGTCGGCGCTGAGCAACTCGCTTCAGCGCCTTCGCGTGCTGTTCGACGATCCGCTCTTTCTTCGCGGCTCGCGCGGGATCACGCCCACGCCGCGCGCGATGGAGCTTGCGCCGCCGATCCAACGGGGGCTCGCGTCGCTCGGCGCCGCGCTCGCGCCGTCGGTGTTCGATGCGTCCAAGGCGAGCCGGACGTTCGTGATCGCGACGAGCGACTACGTTCAGTACGTCGTCTTGCCGCCGCTCCTCCGGCGATTGTCCACCGAGGCGCCCCACGTGCATCTCGATGTTCGGCCTTGGGGGCTGCACGAGGTGTCGCCGCTCCTCGCGAGCGGAGAGGCCGATCTCATGATCGGGTATTTCAGCCGTGTCCCGCCGATGCACGCAGACGTGAAGCTATTCACGGAGACGTACACGTGCATCGCGCGCAAGCGGCATCCCAAGATCACGACCTCACGCCCCTCGCTCGACGCATGGACGAGCACACCTCACGTGGTGGTCTCGGAGCGGCCTGGGAGCACCGCGTCGGTCGACCGCGTGCTCGCGGCGAAGAATCGAAAGCGCATCATCGGCGCGCGCGTCACGCACTTCTTGCTCGTCCCCGAGATCGTCGCGCAGACCGACTTCGTCGCTGCGCTCAGCAGCCGCGTCGCCGCTCCCTTCGCCAAGGCGCTCGACTTGAAGACGTTCACGCCTCCGCTGCCGCTGCCGAAGAGCGAAGTGGGGATGGTTTGGCACGATCGCCTGATGGCGGACGCGGGTCATCGTTGGCTCAGGGACGTGGTGATCGACGTCTGCAAACGGGTGTGATTGGTTGGCCGCGAACCCATGGACTCCAAAGAACGCTTCACCGCGCGCGCCGACGCATACGCGAAGGCACGCCCGTCGTACCCCGCCGAGACGCTCGACATCCTGCGTGACGACTACGGGCTCACGTCGAGCTCCGTCGTCGCGGACGTCGGCTCGGGGACGGGTATCTTCACGCGCCTCTTGCTCATGAGCGGTGCGTTCGTGCACGCCGTCGAGCCAAACGCGGACATGCGGCGCGAGGCCGAGCGATCACCACATCCGCGAATGCTGAGCGTGAACGGAAGCGCCGAGGCCACTGCGCTCCAAGCCGGATCGATCGATCTCATCACCGCGGCGCAGGCCTTCCACTGGTTCGATCTCGATCGGTTCACCGCCGAGGCGAAGCGCATCGTGAAGCCCCACACCGGGCGCGTCGCGCTGGTCTGGAATGATCGCGATCTCGACGGGTCGCCCTTCCTCCGCGAGTACGAGGAGATCCTAGTCACCCACTGCCCTCGCTATCGCGAGCTTCAAGGCAAGGCCGACAGCGTCGAGAAGTTCGATGCGCTGTTCGGCGCGGGGTCGTGGTTACGGCGCACGTGCTCGAACGAGCAGGAGCTCGATCGCGAAGGCCTCATCACGCGCGTGCTCAGCGCATCGTATGCCCCCGCGCGAGGGACGGAGGGCTTCGAGCCGCTCGTCGAGGCGCTCGAGCGCACCTTCTCTCAGCACGCGATCCACGGGCGCGTGACGCTCTCGTACACGACGGTCGTGATTGGTGGCCGGCTCGCCTAGATCACGACCCCGAAATAAATTGCGCGCCGGCGTCTTGTGGGACGCCGGCGCGCGGGAGAACCTCGTTTGATGCGCTGTCTTTACGCGTGGAGAGGGGAGGAGGGGTGGGTCAGTTCTCGACGCGCGAGAAGCCGAGGTTCTCAAGCTTGAGGGAAGAGGCGTTGTCCTTCGGGACAACGACTGCGAGGTCACCGCGAGGGCAAGAGCAAGCCATGCAGACGAAGCGTGGCTCGGTAAAGTCGACGAAGCCGGCGGTCTTGAGCGCGGCGCCCTGGCCGGCCGCCCACGTCGCGAGCTGGTGAGACTCGTCGGACGAGTTTTGCGTTTGCTGTCCGTTTTCCCACGGATTCGAGCCGCATTGCGTGGGCGAGCGCGTCCATGCGTTCTCGAGCGCGACGAAGCCGTATTGGCCAATCAGCTTGTCGGCGTCGGCCGGCGTCTTTGCATGAACCACGAGGCTGTCGCCGCGTGGACACGAGCACGCCATGCACACCATCATCGGCTCGGCCGGATACGCGAAGCCGACCTGCTCGATCGCGACGCCTTTGCCGCGGAAGAAGTTGTCGACCTCGCCTGCTTCGCCCGTGAGAGACGAAGCGTCTTGTCCGGGCGCCGGCTGCGCGCCGTTCCAAGGATTCGTTCCGCACTGCTTCGGCGCGATCGTGAGCCAGGTGCTCGTCGGAGGAGGCGGCGGCGGCGTCTGACCGTCGAAGCTGTACTTGGTCGTGACGTCACCGGCGCTGTTCGTCTCGGCGACGATGATCTTCGCCGGCGTGAGGTCGCGACAGAGGCGTGAGCGGTGGTCCGTGATCGTGATCTCGCGGACCGTTCCGGAGATCTTCTTCTTGCCCTTGTAGATCTTCGATCCACACGAGGTGTGATCGAGCTTGAGGCGATACTCGCGCGGCTGCGGGTCGACGTAGATCTCGCAGAAGCCGCCGACGACCTCGCGGAGCGATGCGTGCGCGCCGCCTTCCTTCGCGAGCGTGAGCGACGTGTGCACGTCGCATCCGGGCGTGGGCGTGAAGCGCGGCGTCGCGTAGAGCTTGAAGGTTCCGTTTTGGATCGGCGCGGCGCGGAGCGCCTCTTCGGTCGAGACCTGGTCGTCGTCGGCCATGCCGTCATCGCCGCTGCTGCAACCGGCGACGCCAAGGGCGGCGACGGAGAGGAGAGACAGAAGAGAAAGCTTGATGGAAAGGGTCATGAAGAAGCTCCGCTAACGCATTGCGTTGGGTAACCGTTGGCGACCATGTGTCACCATGTAAGCAGCGCGTCAAGGCGCAGTGCGTCGATTTTAGGTTTCCATAGAGAGTCCAGGCATTTGGCTGCTGCATTGGACCAACACGTCGCAGCTGCGTCAGAGCCCTCGTCCGTTGATGCTTTGGGATTAGGCACGTACGTTTAGAGAGAAGCGCGTGCCTGGCTTCGATTTTCCTCTGACTTCGTAGCGTTGGAGAGCACGAGCGCGCGCCGTTCCCACGCATGACCACGCCCGCAGCAGGAGGTTTGGAGCCGACTCCGACACCACCGAGCGCCACGCTCGTCGGGCAGGTCATTTCGGGTCGCTACCGGATCCAGCAGCTGCTCGGAGAAGGCGGGATGGGCGCGGTCTATCTCGCCGAGCACACGCACATGCGAAAGCGCGTGGCGCTCAAGCTGCTCCACGCGGAGATGAGCGGCGACGAAGAAGTGCTCGCGCGTTTTCGTCGCGAAGCCGAGGCCGCCGCCCACGTCGAGCATCCGAACGTCGCGGCCGCAACGGACTTCGGGCAGACCGAAGACGGCGCGTTCTTCCTCGTGCTCGAGTACGTCGAAGGCACGAGCCTCCGCGACGCGCTCGGTCAGAACCGCCTCGACGTCGCGCGTTCTCTCCACGTCGCTCGCCAGATCGCGTACGCGCTCGAGCGCGCGCACGCCGCTGGCATCGTGCATCGCGACCTCAAGCCCGAGAACGTGATGCTCGTTCACAAGGGCGAGGATCCCGACTTCGTCAAGGTGCTCGACTTCGGGATCGCGAAGGTCGAGCCCCACCCAACGCGCGACGCGACGCAACCGCTTACGCGCCTTGGAACGATCCTCGGTACGCCCGAGTACATGGCGCCCGAGCAAGCGCTCGGTGAGACCGTCGGTCCCGGCGCGGACCTCTACGCCGTCGGCGTGATGCTCTACGAGATGCTGACGGGCAAACACCCGTTCGACGCAGACGATCGAATGGCCGTGCTCTCGATGCACATCGTCGCGCCGGTGCCACGCATGACGGATCGCAACCCCGCGATCGACATCCCTGCGCCGGTCGAAGAGGTCACGCGCAAGCTGCTCGAGAAGGACGTCAAGCTCCGCTACCCGACCGCACGCGCGCTCGTCGACGCGATCGACGTCGCGGCGGCGCAGTCGGGTGTGGCGCTGCCTCATGCCGTCTCCGTGCGCTCGTTCGGCAATCGCGAGAGCAGCCCGGATCTGAGCCGCTCCCCTTCGCCGCCCGTGCCTGCGTCGAGCGACGCCTCCGGGATGAACGCGCACGACGACGTTGGCCCGCAGTCGAGCCGGATCCCCGTGTCTCGACAGGAGCCCTGGCAAGACAACGACGCGCTCGCAAAGACCGACTACGGCCTTCCGGCGAGCGTCCCGAGCCTCGAGGCCGCGAAGAAGACGAGCCCCGTCGCGAGCGCGATCGCGTTCGTCGAGAAGCAAGCCCGCGATCGCCCGAAGGTGGTCCTCGGGATCGCGGCGGGCGTCCCTGTCCTCGTCCTCATCGTCCTCGTCATCGTGCTCGCCACGCGAAATCGCCCGCCCGTCGGCGCCGGAGTCGATGGAGGAGAGGGCGTGGAGGGAGAAGGTCCGATCGCGCGCGCGACGACGGCCTCGCCCGACAAGCTCCGGTCGGCCAAGGCCCAGGGCATCGGCGGCCTCGAGGCGCTCGCGCTCGACTATCCCGAGGATCCCGCGGTGCATCGAGAGCTCGCGCTGCAGCTCATGGCCGCGAATCGCACGCTCGACATGTTCCGCGAGATCCGCGTGATCACGCGGATCGACAAGAGCGGAAACGCGGTCGACGACGCGTTGGTTCAGGCCGTCGTGCAAGCGGCGCAAGTGATCAACACGGCCGACGAGGCCTTCTTGCTCCTCGAAGGTCCGCTCGGCGCGAAGGGCGTCGACGCGTTGATCGAGATGTCGAACGCGACGAAGACGATGCCTCCTGCGACCCGCGCTCGCGCCGCGAAGAGCCTCGCGCGGCAAGAGGTGCGCTCGAACGCATCGCCAGCAGCAGCCGTTTACCTCGAGATGAAGGCGGCGAAGAAGTGCGAAGACAAGCACGAGCTGCTCGACCGCGCGAAGGAGAACGGCGACGCGCGCATCATGCCTCTCCTCAAATCCTTCAAGAGCCCGCGTGGATGCGGGTTCATGGGCATGCGCGACTGCTATTCCTGCATGCGCAAGGACGACGCGCTCGACGACGCGACGAAGGCCGTCGAAGCTCGCGCCGGCAAGTAATCTTTGCTACAGCGTGCGCCAGTCGAATGACTGGAATGATCCCGTTCATCGCCATCGACGAAGCCAAGATCGCGCCCTTCCATCCCTACGGCGTGTGCTGCGCGATCGCGTTCTTCGCGTGGGACTACGCGATCATGAAGATGGCCGCGCGGCGGGGCTTCGAGCGCGCGGACTTCCGCGTCCTCACGGTCCTGATGGGCGTCTTCGGCTGGACGTTCGCCTGGGGAGTCGACGCCGTCTTCTATCATCCTGGAGAGTCGCTCGGCTCACGCTTCACCGTTCAAGGGCTCAGCTCGACGGGCGCGATCGTCGGCGCGACGATCGGCGGCATCCTCTGGAGCCGCGTGTGGATTCGCAAAGACGGGCGCGGCTGGCGCGTCTCGCGTCGCGAGAAGAGCTTCGCGCTGATCCCAATCAGCGAGGTCATCCTCGCGACGTGGCCGATCGCTTTCGCGTTCGGGCGTCTCGGCTGCTCGTTGATCCATGACCATGTCGGTCGCGCAGTCACGCCGGGCAGCACGCTCGGGTCGCTCCTCGGCATCGGCTTCCCGCACACGGCCGAAGACGGGGTGCATACGGTGTACGGCCCCCTCCACATCGTGACCAATGCCTCGGACGTTCGTTACGACCTCGGCGTGATCGAGCTCCTCGTGCTCGCGATCATGGCGGTTGGGTTTGCCTTCACCTTCAAGAAGGCAGTGCCGATGGGCGTGTACACGATCCTCTCGTGCCTCGTGTATGGTCCCTTCCGCTTCGCGCTCGACTTTCTACGGCCGGAGGAGGGCGATGGCCCGACCGGCGAGGCTCGACGCGGCGGGCTCACGTTCGCTCAGTATTGGTCACTTGCCATCATCGCGCTCGGCGTCGCGCTCATCGTTCGCCGCTACCGTGGCGGCCCTTTTGTCGCATTGCCGATCACGGAGCAGAGCAAACCCAAGCCAGACGACGCACCGCCAGCGACGCGCAACGAAGAACACGCGCACTGACGGCACGCGGCTCGATCGACTCAGCGCGGCTCACCCGAACATCAGGTGACGCATCGCTCGCACGGATCGAGCAGCCCCGATTGCATTGAAGTGCGCGCGTGCCCGGCCTACGCTTCGCGAGCCATGACGAAGAGGACGACGACGACGATTCCCCGCACGATCCTCGCCTCGGGCGCGGCCCTCGCGGCCCTCTCGGTGAGCCCCTCGAGCGAAGCCGCAGAGCGCTGGGTCGATCGCCCGATGACGCTCCATCGGCTCGTGTTCGCCGGTGATGTCGGGCTCGGCATCGGCCACGCTCACGTCAATCGCGGGCTCTTCAACAACGATGACAGCGTCACGGGCCTCGGGATGAACCTCGAGGCCGGACTCGGCGTCACCGAGACGTTCGAGCTTGGCCTGCGCACCGGAATTCGTTTCGGCGACGACGGGCGAATCACGCGCGCCGACAATTTCGGCCGAACGCTGTGGACGGAGACCTACGGCGTGGGCGTGGACGTCGTGGCCAACCCTGAGCTCCGCGGACGTTGGACGTTCTACAGCGGGAGCGTCGCGGAGGTGGGCCTCGATGGGCGCATGTTCTTGCCGGTCGAAGACAACACGAACTTCGGTCTCATGCTCGGCGTCCCCCTCGCCTTTCACGTCGCCGATTTCTTGCGCATCGACACCGGCGCGTACCTCCCCATCATCTTCAACGACCGGACCACGAGCATCCTCTCGGTACCTGGGTACTTTTGGTTTCAGGTCGGTGAGAAGCTGTGGCTTGGCCCGATGGCGTCGTTGCGATTCGGCGTTAGCCCGCAACGAAGCGCAGAGACGCATCTCCTCCTCGGCTTTGGCCTCGGATACCAAGTGGCCAATGCCGTCGATATCAAGACGATGATCCTCTTTCCCGCCGTCGACGACACGATCGTTCGGTCCTTCGGCGCGGGCGTTGGTGTTCAATTCCGGATTGGCGATTAGCGACGACGGCACGGTTTTTTTTCTTTGCGCAAAGGGGCCGCATGCTCACCCTCGTCATCGGCAACAAGAATCTCTCGTCCTGGTCGATGCGCCCTTGGTTCGTCCTTCGACAGGCCAACATTCCATTCGAAGAGCACGTCTTCTTGTTCGAGGAAGACGGCTGGCGCGAGAAGATCGTCGCCTTCTCCCCTTCCCGTCGCGTGCCCGCGCTCCGGCATGCTCGCACCTCGAGCCCGGACGAGGATGTCGTGCTCTGGGATTCGCTCGCGATCTGCGAATACCTCGCCGAGATCCACCCTGAGCGCGTGCTCTGGCCAAGGAGCACCGCCGCGCGTGCACACGCGAGAGCCGTCAGCGCGGAGATGCACTCGGGCTTCGGAAGCCTTCGCAGCGCAATGTCGATGGATGTGGTGGGGCGTTTCCGAAGGCGCGCACCATCGCACGAGACGCAGGCTGACATCGATCGCGTGCTCGCGATCTGGGACGAGTGCCGGCGTCGCTTCGGCGCAACGGCCACCGGTGAAGACGCGGGCCCGTTCCTGTTCGGTCGCTTCTCGATCGCCGACGCGATGTTCGCGCCCGTCGTCTGGCGCTTCCGTTCGTACGACGTCCCCCTCGACGGTCCCAATGCCTCGCCTCTCGCCCGAGACTGGTACGAGATGATGCTGGACCTCCCTGCGATGAGGGCCTGGGAGCAGGACGCTGAGAGAGAGGTCCGCGAGCTCGCGTCACGTCCGAAGAAGCCCACGCCCGATCCGAAGAGCGCGCAGCACTGTTTTGCCGTGATCTTCTCGAGCTCGCTCCGCGCGGGCGCGAAGACAGAGGGCTACGACGCCGAGGCGCAACGCATGGACGAGCTCGCGAAGAACGAGCCGGGCTTTCTCGGCATCGAAAGCGTGCGCGGGGACGACGGCGTTGGCATCACCGTGTCGTACTGGGATTCCCTCGAGGCGATCGCACGCTGGAAAGCCCATGCCGAGCACCAAAAGGCCCAGCTTCGTGGTCGAGAAACGTATTACGAGCGATACGAGATTAGGGTTTGCAGCGTAGAGAGAGGGTACCGATTCAGCCGAAACAGCTGAGCTCTACTCGAAGAGTCGAAGAAGACGAAGAAGACGAAAGAGGAGATCGCAAGCCATGGGTTACGCCGACAAGAGCCGAATGCCGACCAAAGACCAAGCGCTGCCCGGTCGCGCGGACAAGATGCCCGTCCCGTCCAAGCACGTGGTCCTCGGGTCGGCGATGGAGGAGCCGTTTCCGGAGGGCTCCAAGATGGCGATGTTTGGCCTCGGCTGCTTCTGGGGCGCCGAGAAGAAGTTCTGGCAAGTGCCTGGCGTGATCTCCACCCAAGTGGGTTACGCCGCCGGGCACACTCCGAACGCGACCTATCGTGAGGTGTGCAGCGGCATGACCGGCCACAACGAAGTGGTCCGCGTCGTCTTCGATCCGAAACAGGTCTCGTACGAGCAGCTGCTCAAGGTGTTTTGGGAGAGCCACGACCCGACGCAGGGCATGCGGCAAGGCAACGACGCCGGAACGCAATACCGCTCGGGGATCTACACCTACGACGCCGATCAACGCGCCGCGGCCAACCAATCGAAAGAGGCCTACGAGGTAAAGCTTCGTGAGGCTCGCTATGGCGCCATCACGACCGAAATCCTCGACGCGCCGCCGTTTTATTACGCCGAGGACTATCACCAGCAATACCTGGCGAAGAATCCCGACGGCTATTGCGGGCTCGGCGGTACGGGCGTCGCCTGTCCTATTGGATTGATCAAGGCCTGACGGTTAGAGCTCGTCTGACGATTAGAAGAGCTCGGTGAGCTCGTTCCCCGCGCGATCGGACTTGTCCGGCGCAAGGCCGAGCACCGTTCGGAGCGTGGGCGCGATGTCGGCGAGATGGCGTGGACTCGGGGACGCGACGGCGCCACGTGCGCCAAAGCGCGGCCCCGATGCCACCATCCACACGCGTGCGGCTTCGGGGAGCGACCCGTGATCTTTGAAGTCCGACGAGCGGCCGTGATCAGCCGTAATCACGATGTGCGTCTTCTTCCCTCGCTCGCCCATTCGGTCGAGCACCGCGACGAGGCGCCCTACGATGCTATCGGCTTGTCGCAGTGACTGAAGATACGACTCATAATCGTTTTGATGCGCGTGCTCGTCGGGATCGCCGAGCCCCAAAAAGAACACGTCGGGCTTCTCGGCTTCGAAATAGGGCAGCGCAGCGTCCGCCGTAAGCCGATCAGGACGGTAATCCCCACCGCCCGGCCACGGATCAATCGAAGGGTCACCCGCTCGCCCGCACGAGACCATGAACCCACCCGGACTCGAGGTCACCGCAAAATCGAGCCGCTCCCATGATGCGAACGCGGCGACCTTCGCGCCTGCGATGCGCGCCTCGTCGAGGATCGACGGCAGCGTCGTGCGCGTGCAGCGATTGTCGCGGCAACGCGAAGGCCGGCCGCCGAGGATCTCGGTGTAACCCGGCAGCGAGACGTAGTTCGGCCCCGAGGCGGCGATTTGCCCTCGACCTGGTGCGCCGACGAACGCGCCCCGCTCGGTACCGAGCGCTGTGATGTTGGGGAGGTAGCTTCGCGCGGGCACGAACGCCGTCTGCGTGCGCGACGGCTCGGTCCCTTCGAAGATCTCCTGCCATCGAACGCCGTCGATCGTGACGATCACGACGGGCGCGTCTACACCGCGACCGTCGACCGCCCGCAAGTTGCTCGGCACGGCGGGAGGGCTTTGGATCGCCTCTCTCGCCGCTGCTTGTCCACCGCGATCGGCAGCACAATCCGAGAGTGCCGCCACGAGCGCGACCAGCGCGCTCGTACGCCAAAACCGGAGCCGTTGCTTCATGTTTGTATACTGCATGTGCTGCGTGACGATCTGGCGAAGGCGTAGCCACGTTCGCGCGAAAAAAGGACGTCGTGGCGGAGAGCGTGTGCGGGTTGTCGCGTCTTCAAGCTCCCCGGCGGGTGGAGACAGGATGTATCTTTGGTTTCCCACATGTCGATGTCACTCGCCACCTACCGAATCGAGACGCCACGCCTCATCATTCGCGCCTGGTCGCCGGAGGATGCTCCCCAGATGAGACGCGCGGAGGAAGAGAGCAAGGCTCACCTCTCCACGTTCATGGTTTGGGCCAAGAAGATTCCCCAGACGATGGATGAGGTCGTCGACAAGATCCGCTCGTGGCGCATCCAGATGGATTCCGATCGTGACTGCATGTACGGCGTGTTCGATCGCCAGACGAACGCCATCGTGGGAGGGTCGGGTCTCCACCCACGTTCCGGAGTGGGCGGAATCGAAATTGGCTATTGGGTCCATTCCGCTTGGACAAACAAGGGAATCGCGACAGAGGTCGCAGGTGCATTGACGCGTGTGGCCATCGAGGTCGGTGACGTGCGATTCGTCGAGATTCGCTGCGCAAAATCGAACACCTTCAGCGCACGCGTTGCGCAGCGACTTGGTTACGTTCACGAGGCGACATTGCGGCAGCGCATCGAGATGCCGAATGACGTGTATGCGGACGCGCTCGTGTTCTCGATGTTCGAGGCGGACTACGGACCGAGCCCAGCCAAGAAGACGGAGATCACGGCAGCGTTCGACATTGCTGGACGTCGCCTGATGTAATCCGCGCGCAGCTCCTCGTCGTGCGCGCGGATCCCAACGCTGCAATTCACCACGCCGACGGAGTGTCGCTGACGTCAATGTCATGGTGCTTCGAGCTCTCCAGGCCCTTGGGTGACACCTCTTCTTAATAGTGATTTTGGTGGTGATGAGACCGCAAGAAGGACCAATGGCTCGACGCCAATGCTTTGTCGCGAGGATCTCCCATCCCCGCCGTAGCGGCCAAACGCCTCAGCGGGTCACTCGACCTCGTGGACGGTGATCGTCACCTCGGGCGCGGTGCGCTCGAGATGAATCTCGACCCAACCGCCGCGCTCGGGCACCTCGAACGAGACGATCGTCGTGGCTGCTCCCCGCGGAACGACCAACGTATGCGAGCCTTCCCCGAGAGCGACCTCCTGATTCGTCATCGCTCCGCCATCACGATCTCCTGGAGAAATCGGCGCGGCGTCGATGCGTACTCCGGCGGTTCGCGGAAGCGTGGAGGAGATCATCACGCGTGTCTTCGTCAGGTTGGCGCCCTGCTTCTCCACGACTCGCTTCCGATCGACATGCTCACCCGCGGCGGCGTCGGCGAGCACGTAGGCCAGATCACCGTGCGGGGTGAGCTCCACCAGCATCGGCTCGGCGAGATCGAAGGTCGCCGCGAGCGCGCGGTAGACGCCATCACGCGCCGCCGGAGGCCTCCCACCGATCACGTGAGCACGCAGCACCGCGGCGTCCTTCGGCAAGAACCGCGAGAAGCCCGCCGGCAGGATGTGTCGCTCTCCCCAGAGCATGGCGACCTTCGGCATCGACGAGGCCGGCGACTGCCGGAGCGCGTCGCGGAGCGCATGGGCGCAATGAACCTCCCTCAATCCCTCACCGTATTTCGTGCGTACACCTTCACCAAGCAGGGCCTGCAATCGAAGCGGCATATCGCATCCTCGAAGGGTGAATGCCGCTGCCTCCTCTCGATCGCGACCACTTGGCAGCCGAGCGTCCCGCACGACATCGACGACCGAGTCGACATAATCGAATTTCCACGCCGCATAATCGTCTCGTAATTGGGCTTTA
Organism: Labilithrix sp.; assembly: GCA_044227045.1. GTDB lineage: Bacteria > Myxococcota_A > Polyangia > Polyangiales > Polyangiaceae > Labilithrix. The sequence goes on along the minus strand of JBGAFW010000010.1, from coordinate 160,860 downwards.
CGGACCTCGACGAGCGCGCTGTTCACGCCCGTCGCCCTCCACGAATCAAGCGCACGCGTGTCGCCTCGCTGCACATCGTCCATCGACGCGTCGAGCGCCTTCGGTAGCTCGCTATCGCGCCAATGACCGTCGGCGCGAAGCTGTTCGAGGAAGACGTGATCCCATTTGAACCCGCCACTCGGCCCGTCAACGGCGTTGATGAGCCGCCGAAACGCATCCACCTGAGGGCCAGCGTCGTGAATGGTTCCCCAAAGGAGATAAAAGCCCGTTTTGTGGCTCGCCTGCGCGTCCTTCGCGCGACGTGCGAGCTCGAGGCCAATCTGCTTCGCGCCGACGAACACATGGCCTGCTTTGATCGCCGCCAACGCGGGGCCTTGCAAGGCGGCTCCTTCGAGCGCCTCGTCGAGCTCGCCCGCGTCAGGCTCGGCCGCGCCCCCCGATGACGATGATGACGATGATGCGAGACGAGCTGTGTCGATCACGCTCTTTGCCTCGACCTCGTTTCGCGGGAACGCCGGCCAGAATGTCTCCCCAGACGCAGCGGACGCGGACGACGCAGACGGCGGGCCGCTCGCATCCCCGTCACGTCGATCGGTGCGTGGCTCACACGCGAGCCACCATGCGAGAGCAGTAACGGTTAGGACGACAGACGAGAGGCTTCGCTTCGGCACGACGAGAACGTAACCGAACGACGCGCCAGCCGCTGCGAGACCGGCGGACGTGGGGTAGCATCGAGCGCGCATGACGGGTCGCGCACATCGCATGGTCTTCGCGTCCGCGCTCGTCGCGTCGCTCGTCGCAGCGTGCGGCTCGGAAGCAGGCAGCGAAGAGGCGCCGTTGCCTCCGAGCCAGCTCGAGATCGAGACCGGATCGCCCTGGAATGTCGATGTCGAGCCGACGCTCGGAACGCTGGCGTTTGCGGAGCCGCGCGGTCCAGGCCCGCTCATCCTCACCGGCGGAACGACGCCGGCCGAGGCGGCGCTCGGGTTCTTCGAAGCTCACGCGTCGGCGCTTTCGCTGCGCTCACCACGCGCCGATCTCCGGCTGGAGGCCGAAGGCACGGACATGCTCGGCCTTCGCTACGCGAGCTTCGTCCCCGCGAGCGATCCCCCACCGGACGCGGTCGGGGGTGCGGGCTTTCGCCTCACGATCCATTTCGATGGTGAGGGTCGCCTCGCGTTCCTCTCCGGTCGCTACGAGGCGACCGCGTCCCGCCCGTCGCCCTCGACGGCGACGAAGACCAAGACGATCCGCATGAGCCTCGGCGCCGATGCTCCGCGCCGTCCGTGCTTTCTCGACGAAGGCCGCGGTCATGGCGTCCATTACTACGCGCAGGGACCTCTTCATGATGAGGCCGACACCAAGACATTCGAGGTGTCCTCCGCCGGGACGGCCGCCGCTCCGCGCTACGAGCTGCGACGCGAGGCACGACCGGACGCGGACGCCGTTCTCTGCCAGGGAGAGACGACCGCCAACGGCCCTTACAGTGTCTTCACCTCCGATAAGCTCGACGGCTGGGACGACGTTGGCTCGCCGATGGCGGGAGCCGCCGTCGACCCATATTTTCATGCGCTCGAGGTGATAGACCTTTATCGCGTTAATCTGGGTCGCCAGTCTTATGACGATAAAGGCGCATTGCTGACCGTATCGGTCTCACGCGCGCCCCTTCATGCCAGTTTCTCGTCGGGCCACATCTCCGTCGGCGCTCCCTCACCCAACGTTCCGAGCCCGCTCCTCAGCTATGCAGGCGCGTTCGACGCGATCGCCCACGAATTCCAGCACGGCGTCAATGCGTCGACGCTTCGCTTCACCGATTCACCGAGCTCGGTCGCTGAAGGCATTCATTCGGAGATCCTCGAGGAGTCCATGGCGGACATCTTCGCTGCGTTTGCCGAGCACTGGTATCGACCTGGGCCAGGCAACGTGACGATTGGCGAGGCCGTCGCCGCGCCTGGTTATCCACCCACGCGCGACCTCTCGCATCCGGCCAAGTGCCTCGACGTCGGATGTGAAGGTGACGACTGCGCGCACCGCGCATGTCCCGATCACCTCTCCAAGCTCGATCCGAAAGCCGACACCCATCGCGGGACGGGGATCTCGTCGAACGCGTGGTACCTCATGACCCTTGGCGGCACGAACGACACCTCGCAGATGACCGTCTCGGATCCGCTCGGCTGGGACGCATCGCTCCGGGTTTGGTACTCGCTCGTTCAGTCGCGTGCCGCTCCGCCGAGCTCACGTTTCCGAGATGTCGCGTTCGCGTCCATCGCGCTTGCACGGCACGGCGTCCCCGGCGCAGGCGGCGGAAAAGCAGCTGCCTGCGCGTGGGTCGCCGTCGGCGTGCTCGATCCGAAGCTCGCGAAGCGTTTCTGGGACATCACCTGCTGAGTCGCACGCGCTCAACGACGCCGCGCACGCGGCACCGTGGCCGCAGGCGGTGTCGCGGTGCTCGTCTCGTCCTTCGCGTTCTTCTCTGTCTTCTCGGCCGGCGCGTCGGACGTGGCCGGCACCGCGCGGAAGAACACCCCGTTCGAGAGGACGGGAGGGGCCTTCTCCGAGAGCCCGCTGTTGGCGAGCGTGGGCGCGCCGCGAAGCTCGTCGACGACGTGGTATTCCTGCTTGTAGCTCTTGGCGAGCCACACCTCGCAGTCGCGCGAGAAGGCGTCGAAGTATTGATACTTCGTGGACAGCGCGAGGCAATTGGTGAGCGCAGGCTTGGCGTGATCACGCTTGTAGGGCTCCGAAGCCAGATCGATCGCGGTCGTGTAGACCTGCTCGATGTCGGTTCCGCGCCACGCCTTCGGGATAGGCGCGCGACGGAAATCGTCGACGAAGTCACCCCACATCAAGCCTGAGCGCGACCCCGCCGCGATGACCCACTTCGGCGGCGGCTGGGGCTTCAAGTCGAGCACCTTGGCGTACTCGGCCTCGACTTTCACGATCGCCGCCATCTTCTTCGTGTACCAATCCTTGACCTTCGTATCGACGTGAAGCTTCACGCTCGCCTTGTCCCCGGGTCCTTTGTACTCGGGGAACTTGAGCGAATCGACCTCGGCCACCTTGCGCTCCTCGGCGAAAAAGAAGAACGCCTCACCGACGGACGCGATCGCGCGACCGACACGACGTTCCTTCTGTGCATCGTCCTCACCTGGGTACGAGCCTCGAATCTTCACCGCAGACGCCGTGGGGTCCGCCCAAAGCGCCTTGACCTTCGCGTATTCGGCGCGTGCTTGCGCCGCATGGGATGACCCGAGGTGCGAGAGCGCCCGCCCAAGCGTGGCGTGGGCTTGCAGCTGGATGTCCGGCGGCGCGCGGTCGATCACGCCACGGGCGCTGACGCCCGAGAGCGCAACACGCGCCTTCTCCCACTCTTCTTTCTCCGCGTGATGCGCTCCAATCGCGTACGCGACAGCCCCCGCGAGCGCTGGCTTCGACGCTCCGTAATTCCGGAGCAGCTCGTCAGCGTCCTTGATCGCCTCTTGCTCTTGCCCCAATCCGAGACGCAGGAGGACGGCATCCGAGAGCGCCTTGTCTGCATTTTCGGCGCGAGGGTCGTTGTGCGCATACTTCTCGAACCATTCGGCAGCCTGATCGTAAACGGCAATCGCCTGGTAGTTGGCGCCAATCTCGTATGAGGCCTTCTTGGTCAATACCGAATTGAGCCTCGTGCGTTCATCGAATGCCAACAACGCTCGCCGCACCGTAATCGCTTTTGCGAGGAGCCGAGCCGCCTGGAACGCCTTTGCTGCGTTGTAAGCGATCTCGTCGCACCTCTCGACCTGCGGCTTCCCTCCAGCTGCCACCGGATCCTGGCAGTTCGTTCGAAAGAGCTCGAAGTATTTCGTCCCGCCTTCGGTGTAGAGGTCGATCGCCTCTTTGCCGGAGGTCTTGTCGGCGCGCTCGACCTTGCGCTGAGCGCTGAGGCGCGCGAGGTCGACCTGCACCCCCCGAAACGTCGCGCAGTGATCTGCGTTCTTCTGCGCCTTGTCGGGGCCGCAATAGAGCTCGAGGAACCGCGGCACGTCCGAAGACATGTCCTCCTCGCACGAGGGCTTGCCGAAGTGGCGATTGAGGACGTTCGCGCTCTCGAGATAGAGCTGCGCCGCGTACGTCCCAGAGTCGTGCGTCGGATGGTTCATCGCGATGTCACGGAAGGCCACCGCCGCCTCTTCCCAATGCTGCGCCTCGAAGTACGTGCGAGCACGCGCATACTTCACCTCGACGAGCTGCTCCTGCGCCGCGGCGTCGTTCGCGGCGGGCTTGATCGTGCACACGTACCGATCGAACGCGCGCACCATCGCGACCTGCTCGGGAGCCATCTCCTTCGGCTGGAGCGGCGCCGACGCGCCCTGCGACACGGAGCTGCTCGGAAGCTGGCCGATCCCGCGACGGCCAACGTTGCCCTTGTGGCCTTCTTCGTAGGCTCCCTGATAGCAAAGTCCTGCGGCGTAGGCGGATTTCGCGGCCTCGGGGCCGTTCGGATCCTCCGCGACGACAGCGTCGAACGCAGGTCCACACTTGGCCCAGTCCTTCTGCGAGTACAGGAGGTCCGCCATCGCGTACTTGATCTTGAAGCTCGTCGGCCAGTCCTCCTTGATGAGCCGTGGAAACTCGAACGCCGCGAAGTCCTTCGCCGTGAAGGTGTCGATCGCACGCTTGTAGAGGTAGGCCGCGAGCGTCATCGTCTTTTTGTCGCCCGTGCCACGCTGGCTTTGGCTTCCGATCGCCTCGAGGTGCCACGCCATCGCGGTCTCCGTCACCAGCGCAGCCGTGCGGTTTCCGCACATGAGCTTCGCCTCCTTGTCGGCCCCGCTCGTCTTCGACGCCTCCGCGATCTTCAGCAGGCCATCGAGCTCGCTCTTGATCGCGTCCTTGTCTGCAGACCGCATCGCCATCACTGCCTCGGTGATGCGCGCCTGATAGCCGCACGTGCGACCGCCGCGGTCGCGTGAGATCAGGTCCTTGTAGACGACGATCCCCTCCGGATAATGCCCGGTATCGAGGTAGGCGTTCCCGAGGTCGTCCATCATCCGGTACGTCTTGTCGTTCGCGCCCGGCGGATCCCCCGCGACGCCGTGAAGAAACGCATACGCCATTTTCGGATCCCCTTTGAGCGCATAGACGGGGATCAAGTCGCGACGCGCGCTATCGGCGAGCTTCGTCGCTCCCGGCAACGAGGGGTTGGCGACTCCAAAGTCGATTGTCTTTTTGAAGTAGTCGAGCGCGCGATCAAATTCGCCTTTGTTCCAATACACATAGGCCGTTTTGTACAAGGCATATCCTTGGACCTTGTTCTGCGGCGCCGGATACTTGATCACTTCGGCATAGGCTTGTGCAGCGAGGTCCCATTTGCTCGGATCACCTTGCGCCTCGTTCCAAAACAGCTCGCCAAAAGCAAGGTAGGCGTTTGGGATGTAGCGTGACGTTGGGGCCTTCTTGATGAGGTCGTAGTAGGTCGCTCGTGCGCTCCGCAGGTCGTTGGCCTGTTCGTGCTCGTACGCCAAATAGTAGAGGACCTCATCGAGCTTCGGGCTGTTCGGGTAGTCGTTCGCGAGCATCCCATACAGCTGAATCGCGCGCTTCCGCGCCTGCTTCATCGTGCGATCCGCGTCGTTGGCGTTCGTCTGCTCCTGGCCAGCTTTCTTCGCGTCCTTGTTCTTGATCGCGTCACGCCGCACCTCAGCCTCCGTCTTGTCGCGAAAGGCCGCCGACTCGAGCTCGACGTAATCATCGGCAAGCCTCCGGAGGATCTGCTGGCGATCGGCCGCGTTCTGCTTCGTCACCGCAAGAAGGCTCTCCACCTTCGACACCTCGATCACGAGAAGCTCCTTCTGGCGAGCGACGAGCCGCAGCGACCGATCATCCCGCGGCGGCGGCTCACCGCTCGGCGCCGGCGCCTTGAGCGTCGACGTCGCCTTCGCAGGCGGCGCGACCGGGTGAAAGCTCGGCCCCGTCTTCAACGTCGCCGCATCGAACGTCTTCCCCGCGCCGCTGCACGACAGCGCCTGCTTCGCCTTGTCCTCCACACAAACGTCCGCCGCCGCCGCCGCCGCCGCGTTCGCCACCGCAACGCCCGCCACGACGGTCGTCAAAAAGATCGCGCCAGCGCGCATGCCCACGGGTCCAGAGAGCTTCATGGCCCTTCGACGGCGCTCGCGCCCGCAGCTTGGCCACGCCCACGCAATTTCGCGAAAGCGCACGCGCCAGCGATTCCCACCAAAGACGCGCCGCCCCCGCGAGTCTCACGACGGGACCACGCTGCCGGCCCGCCGCAGACCCTTGGTCAACGCCGTGACCTCGGTCCGGCAACCGACCATCGTGCACGAATCACCCTGGTCGGCGCGAGCCTCTGCCGAAGTCCGCGACGACTTCGGCAGAGCGAGACGCGGGCGGGCGAAGTCCGCGACGACTTCGGCAGAGCAAGACGCGGGCGAAGTCCGCGACGACTTCGGCAGAGGAGAGACGCGGGCCTCTGCCGAAGTCCGCGACGATTTCGGTCCGGCACTGCCGGCGCCCACCGTGACCGCGGTGGCAACAGACCATCGCGCACGGCCCCTCACCTTGGTCAAGGGGATCGCGTTCCGTCCCTCAACTTCGATGAATTCGCTGCGAGCGCCCACAGTGACCTCGGTCCGGCAACCGACCATCGCGCACGACCGAAATCACCTTGGTCAACCACGGTGATCGCGTCCAGCGGACACCTGGCGCCCGCAGTGACCTCGGTCTGGCAACCGACCATCGCACGGACCGAAATCACCTTGGTCAACCAAGGCGATCCCGTTCCGACCCTCAAAGAAATTCAGCGAATTCATTCCGGCACTGCGAGCGCCCACGGTGACTTTGGTCTCGCAACGGACCATCGCGGACGACCGAAATCACCTTGGTCAACCAGGGTGCTGCGGTGCAGGCGCCGGCAGACCATCGCAATCGCTTCGAAATCACCTCGTTCAACCGGCAGCAACGTACTGGCGCCCGCAGTGACCTCGGCCCGGCAACAGACCATCGCGGCTTCGAAATCACCTTGGTCAACCACGGTATCAACCAAGGCGATCGCGTTCCGACGCCTCAAAGAAATTCAGCGAATTCATTCCGGCACTGCGAGCGCCCACGGTGACTTTGGTCTCGCAACGGACCATCGCGCACGACCGAAATCACCTTGGTCAACCAGGGTGCTCGCCTTCCAGCGGACACTCGGCGCCCACGGTGACAACCAGGGTGCTCGCCTTCCATCAGGCACTCAGCGCCCGCAGTGACTTTGGTCTGGCGACAGACCATCGCGCACGACCGAAATCACCTTGGTCAACCAAGGTGCCGCGGTGCAGGCGCCGGCAGACCATCGCAATCGCTTCGAAATCACCTCGTCCAACCAAGGCCGCAACGTACTGGCGCCCGCAGTGCCCTCGGTCCGGCAACAGACCATCGCGGCTTCGAAATCACCGTGGTCAACCACGGTAATCGCGGCCGCCAGACACTGCCGGCGCCCATGGTGACTTTGGTCTCGCAACCGACCATCGCGCACGACCTCGAATCACCTTGATCAACCAAGGTGCGGCGCCCGGCAGACCGAGCACGCCCGGCATCGCAATCGCTTCGAAATCACGGCCGAACATACTGGCGCCCGCAGTGACCTCGGTCCGGCAACAGACCATCGCGGCTTCGAGAATCACCTTGGCCAACCAGGGTGCTCCGGATGTCGCGCGGTGCTGGCGCCCGCAGTGGCGTCGGCGGGCAAATCGACCACGGCGGCTTGCGCCCGTGATAGGCATGCGTCCCGTGAGAAACGACATGCGTGGTCTTGTTTCCTTTTGCGCCCTCCTCGTCGCGGCCCATGCCGCCTGTGATGACAAGAAGAGCACCGCGACGGTCGACGCGTCGGCGGCTGCGAGCGCCGTTCCGGCCGCGTCTGCTTCCGCGTCTGCGTCTGCGCCGGCGTCTGCGTCTGCGGCACCGATCACCGAAGGGAAGGCGCCCGATGCTGTCGCGGCGCAGCACATCTTGATCGCGTACAAGGGCGCGAAGGACGCGCCGAAGACGATCACGCGGTCGAAGGCTGACGCGAAGAAGCGCGCGGAGGAAGTGGTCGCGAAGGCGAAGGCGCCGGGCGCGGACTTCTCGGCGCTCGTCAACGAATACTCGGATGATCCTGGAAGCAAATCGCGATCGGGAAGCGTCGGGAAGTTCACGCGCGAGAAGATGACGAAGCCCTTCTCGGACGCCGCGTTTGCGTTGAAGGTGGACGAGGTGAGCAACGTCGTCGAGACGGACTTCGGCTTTCACGTCATCAAACGAAACCAGTAGCGCCGTCTTCGGAGCCGTGCTTCGTTCGCTCCATGGTCGCTGCCGCTCACGTCAGGATCTCCTCTGCGTCGCGTTCACACGGAGCGCGGAGGCCGCGACGACGACCGTCGCGGAGGTTCCCTTTCGCTCTGACGATCGCGAGCGCGCTCGTGCTCGTCGTGCTCTCGTCGGCCCACGCAGCTCACGCGGCAGATGGTGGCGCCGCCACGAGCACGGCGCCGCAAGATGGTCGCGACGACGTGCGCACCCTCGAGAAGCAGCTCAATGACGAGTCGGCGGCGCTGTCGACGACGGACTGCAACGCCGCTTGCCGCGCGCTCGGGTCGATCCGTCGTGCGGCCGACAAGATCTGTTCGATCGAGCCTGGGGCGCGATGCGATGCCGCGCGAAGCAAAGCGGCGGACGCGACCAAGCGCGTTCGCGAGGCTTGTCCGGATTGTGCCGTAGCGGCGGTACCTTCACCGGTCCCCGAGGAAGCGCCCGTTCGCGCTGGCGCTGAGCCCGGTCGCGACGCTCCGACGGCGATGGCGCCGCCGTCCGAAGAGAAGGGTCGCGGAGGATGCGCGTCGTGCGACACGACCGCGTCCCGGTCGCCGTTCAACGCGGACGCGGCCGTCATCGCGCTCGCGGTGCTCGGCATTTCCCGCATTTTCCGGCGTGGGCGCGGGTCGAAAAAAGATCGTTCCGACCTGTAAGGTCGCGCTCGATTGCCCGTTCTTGGTCGGCTGAGGCACGAGCTCGGGCCGTGACACACGTGCTCGGGCGGTCCGGCGGTCCGCGCACTCCGCTCGGGCCGTTTGGTCCGTGCCTCGGTGGCTTTGTTGTCTTCGTTCAACCGCCGACCTGGAGGTTAGGTCGTCATGATGAATCGTCTTGTCAGGTTCGCGACGCTCGCGGTCGCGGCGCTCGCGGTGCTTACGGTGCTCCTCGGAACGCGAACGGCGAGCGCGTCGTCCGGGTCTCTCCGGATCGCGCCGGGCCAACCGAATCAAGGGGTGGAGCTTCCGCTCGAGCGAACGGACGTCGACATCGACGTCGCAGGATCGATCGTCTCGGCGACGGTCAATCAACGCTTTACGAACACGAACCGTGGTCAGCCCATCGAGGTCGTCTACGTGTTTCCGCTCCCGCAGCGCGCTGCGGTCGACGCGATGGAGATGAAGATCGGGACGCGCACCATCCGCGCGAGCATCGCCAAGCGTGCCGAGGCGCGCGTCGCGTACACGCAGGCCGTTCGTGAAGGACGCCGCGCTGCGCTCCTCGAGCAGGAGCGGCCCAACATCTTCACGTTCTCGGTCGGCAACATCGATCCGGGCGCCACCGTCGATGTTCGCCTGCACTACTTCGAAGTGGCTCAGTTCGATCATGGGACCTACGAGCTCGTCGTTCCGACGACGATCGGCCCGCGCTACATCCCTGGTGACAAGCTCGGTCAGGCGCCTGGCTCGCCGAACCTGCCCTCGGGGACGGGGATGCAAACCGACACGAATCGCGTGCAAGATGCGTCGCGCATCTCGCCGTCGTACGGCTACAACATCGGCCATCGCCTTGGCATCAAGGTGCATCTCGATGGCGGGACGGAGATCGACTCGGTCACGACACCCTCGTACCCCACCGACATGAGCAAGACGTCGCCCTCGGTCGCCGAGGTTCGGCTGCGGAACGACGCGGAGATCCCCAATCGCGACTTCGTCTTCCGCTGGAAGCTCACCGCCCAAGATGCCTTCAAGCCGGCCATCTTTGCGCATCGCCCAAGGGCGAGCGAGCCTGGCTACCTGACGCTGATGCTCGAGCCGAAGCATGACGTGTCGCAGCCCGAGGTCGCGCCTCGTGAGCTCTTCTTCTTGGTCGACACGTCAGGGTCGATGCACGGACCGCCGCTCGCCGCGGCCATCGCCGCGATTCGTCGCGCCGTCGACTCGATGAATCCGAACGACACGTTTCAGATCCTCGACTTTGCCGACACGGTCTCGACCTTCGCGCCGCGACCGCTGAAGAACACGCCCGAGAATCGCGCCAAGGCGCACGCGTACCTCTCGACGCTGCGGTCGAGCGGCGGCACCAACCAGCTCGTCGGGATTCACGCGGCGCTCACCCTTCCGGGAGAAGAGTCACGCATTCGCTACGTGATGTTCATGACCGACGGCTTCATCGGCAACGACGCCGAGGTGATCGCCCTCACGAAGCGGGAGATCGGTCACGCGCGGATCTTTTCGTTCGGCGTCGGCGCGAACGTGAATCGCTACCTGCTCGATGAGGTCGCGATCGCCGGACGCGGTTATGCCGAATACCTGAACCCGGCCGAAGAAGGCTCGAAGGAGCTCGTCGAGCGCTTCTACCGCCGCATCGGGATGCCGTACCTCACCGAGGTCGAGGTTGATTGGGGTGGTCTCGCCGTCGAGGACACGCGCCCGACCGCGCTGCCCGATCTCTCCGCGCTCCAGCCGCTCGTGCTCCATGGCCGTTACGCCAAGGGCGGAGAGGCGACGATCACCATCCGCGGCAAGGTCGGCGGAAAGCCCCACGCGCAGAAGCTCCACGTGAAGCTCCCCGAGATCGAGCAACGCAACGGCGCGATCTCCCGGCTGTGGGCACGCGAGACGATCGCCGAGCTCGAACGGAAGCCTCGCGGGGTTCCGGTGGATGCCGACGCGATCACGCGCGTCGCGCTCGCGCACGATCTGATGAGCCGCTTCACGTCGTTCATCGCCGCAGACTCGAGCGGCCCAGCGGGCAATCGACCGGCGTTGCTCGTGACGCAACCTTCCGACGCTCCCGCCGACGTCAACCTGGGCGCCGCGGGCGGCGTGATCTCGCACGGCGCGCCTCCGCCTCCATCACCCGGCCAGGTCGAGGCCGAGTACACGGGCGGCTCGTCGCCGAGGCCAAGCCCCGATGCGCCCGCCAGCCTCCACACGATGGAAGACGCCTCGCCCCGCCGCGGCGGATGCGCCGGATGCACCGCCGTGCCGTCGAGCACGTCGAAGCCTGCGCTCCTCGGCGTGCTCCTCGCGCTCGGATCGATCGCGCTGCGCCGCCGCCGTCGTTGAGTCCGACCGCACTAGGTCGCTCCGCAAGCCCGCCGGTCCGCCGCCGCGCTGGACTTCGGCAGAGCACCACTTCAACAAAGGACAGTCCTCTGCCGAAGTCCGCCGCGACTTCGGCAGAGCCGCTTTGCGCAAGCTGGAGGAGCGGCCTGGATCGATGGACCTCCAGTTCTTGGCTAACTGGAAACTTCTACCGATGGTGGATTCCAGCGATTTTCGATGAATGTGCATGTAGGCATCCTTGGCACTGTTGCTGCACTTTTACATTCGCAACGAACTGCCACGGAGTTTGAGCCATGCGCACCGCCCTCGTCATCTCGCTGATCGTCTCGAGTCTGATTGCCGCCACGGGTTGCAGCGTCTCGACGCAGACCACCCGCCACTCGGCGATCGACGCATCAAGCGACCCGGCGTTCACCCCGCCGGGCCAGATGAACATCGCGATCAGCGACAACGCTCGCGCCGGCAGCGCGAAGGCGACCGCTGAAGCGACGCCGATGCAGCCGAACAAGCGCGAGATTCAGAAGCACTCGATCCGCGCCGCCGCGTCGATGTACTGAGCGCGTTCTGTCGACGCTCGCTGCGCTCCGCGCGAACGAGTCAGAACGAGTCGCACGGGACCGTCGCTCCGTTGATGTGACAGACGCGTGAGAGCGTCTTGTTCGCGCAGACGTAGCTCGACACCGCATCGAGCCGGCACTCCATGAGGATCATGTGGACGTCGTCGCTCTTCGAGGTCCCCAGGATTCCGCCGTCTTCGGCCTCGAGGTAGCGGCTCCTCGACCATCGATCCTCCAGGCGGATGGCGACCGTCGATCCGGACGCGACCACCGACTTGATCGTGATCGTGTTGTGGCCGTAGCAGCCAGGATCGTTGAACGGCGTCGTGTCGAGCGGTGGCCCCGCGGGAATGAAGACGCCGGACGGCGTCTCGATCGCGATGCGCGACTCGGTCCAGTTCTCCGAGAACACCTCGACCTTCGTCACGGCCTTCACGCTCGCGGTGGGTGTGAACGCGCTGATCAAGGGACCCTGCGAGCGGCACGCGTGATCCTTCGGCGCGAAATCATCGGGCGTCTTGTTTCGCGCATCGAGAAACGGACCGAGCTTGGCGTCCCACGCGTCGCAGAAGTCCTGCACCGTCGTGAAGCGATGCCCGAGGTATTGCTCCGCCTCGACCCGCGATCGTTCGCCGGGCACGTCGGCTTTGCCATCTTGCGCGCGCACCGCGACGCCGCCGTCGGCGAGCGGCGTCAGCGCGACGAGACCGCCGCCGCCTCCGCCGGCCCTGCTGGTGCCGAGGTCGAGCGTCGTTGTGTCCTTCGTGTTCGTGTCCCTGGAATTGGGATCGCTCGAGTCTTTGGACTCTTTGGCGGAGTCTTTGGCGACCTGCGGAACGCGAATCGCCTCCGGCTCGGGCCTCGCGTTGGTCGAGCGTGACGCGCCGCGATGACACGACGAGATCGTGATCAGGGCTGCCGCCACGCCAAGCGTGAGGACCGTGGGGATTGTCTTCATGGATCGCGATGCAAGCGGCGAGAGACAAACGCCTCTCGCCGCGTCGCGCTTCCACCCGATGGAGCCAGGCGCGCGCTTTTTAGAGCTTTCGGCCCTTGAGCAGGTCCGCGAACGTGCCGAGCGAGCGAGGAGTCGCGGCCTTGCCCTTCGCGGCCTCGAAATCCGCGCGTTCTTCCGCGTCTTTTGCGCCCTTGATCGACAGGCGAAGGCGACCCTCGCCGGTCTCGAGCACTTTCGCGGTGACCTTGGTGCCTTCAGGGAAGGTTTTTCGCATGTCGGTTCCGCGCGGAACACCGAGCTCGGCGTTGGGTACGAGGCCACGACCGGCGCGTCCCTTGGTGCCCTCGACCTGAACGAAGATGCCGTACGTCTCGATGCGCTCGACCGTTCCCTGAACCACCGAGCCCACCTTGAGATCGTTCGTTGGCGCGGTAAGGACGGTCGATCCGACCTCGGCGCCATCGGGGGCAGCGGCAAGGCTGATCTTCTTCGACTCCTTGTCGAGCTTCTTGATGACGACGCGGACCTCTTCGCCTTCCTCGGCCTTGAACTCGCGACCGAGCTCGGAGACGTGAAGCAGGCCTTCGATGCCGGGGGCGATGCGCACGAAGCGTCCGAAGTCGGTGCTGCGAACGACGGTGCCCGAGACGACGCGGCCAGGCGCGAAGTCGAGGCCCTCCCACGGATCGGCCGCGAGCGCTTTGAGCGAGAGCGTGATCTTCTTCGTGGGTCCGTGCCTTTTGGCCTTCTCGTTCGTGGGCTCGACGTCCTTGATCTCGCGCACCTGAACCTCGACGACATCGCCAGGCTTCAGCGCGTCCGCGACGGCGACGCTGCGATCGTGCGCGATCTCGGAGCGCGGGATCATCCCTTCGATGCCACCGAGATCGACGAAGGCGCCGAAGTCGCGGACGCTCGAGACCGTGCCGCGGAGGACCGCGCCGGGGACGATATCGCTCATCGCCTTCGCGGCGTTCTCGCTCGCCTCTCGTTGGAGGAGCGCGCGTCGCGAGACGACGATGCTCTTGCCGCCGTCGCGCACGTCGGTGACGACGAAGCGAAGCGACTGCCCGACGAGCGAGTTCATGTCGTCGACGAATCGATCGCTCGCTTGGGAGCTCGGACAGAACGCGCGCGTGCCGGTGCCGAGATCGACCTCGAGACCACCCTTGTTGATCCCGGTGACCTTGCCTTCGACGGCGACGCCGCTCTCCTTCGCCTGCTCGATCGCGGCGAGGTTGCCGGGACGACCGATCGAACGACCGAGTCGAATGACGCCCTTGGCCTCATCGACTTCGACGACATGCGCGCGAATGACCTCGCCGACGGTGACGTTGATCGCGCCGTCTGCGTCGCGCACTTCGGCGGCTTCGATGAACGCTTGCTGCTTGCCGTCGATCTCGACGAAGACCGCCTCGCGTCCGACCTGGATGACGATGGCCTCGAGGCGGTCGCCTACACGCACCTTCTTGCGACGTGCAGGCATCGCGCCTGCGCCTTGTCCTTCGAAGAGCGCGGCAAAGGAATCACCGCCCATCGCGCCCATTGTCGTGTTTTTGTCGTTCTCGTCCGAGTTATCCGCACCGCTGCTCATGGTGGGCCCCTTCTAGCACGTTGATTTCGCGGCCGCGCCCCGTGGACAATAGGGGTGTGCTCGATCCGCAGGAGCTATCGAAATTGCATGTTCTCGAGGGTGTCGACCTCGAGCACATTCGGAGCCTGCTGGATCGGTGCCCGGTAGCGACCCTGGAGCCCGGCAACGTCCTCTTGACGATGGGTCAGCCGAACGCGGTCATGTACATGATCCTGGCCGGCCGGATGAGCGTTCACCTCGAAGGAGGCCCCTCCTCCGACCCGGTCGCGTTCATCGAGGCGGGGCAGACCGTCGGCGAGCTCTCCGTGCTCGACACGAGCCCAGCGTCGGCCCACGTCGTCGCCGCGGAGATGACGCGCCTGCTCGTCGTCGACTCCACGCTCTTCTGGAACCTCGTCGATGCCTCGCACGATTTCTCGATCAACCTCCTCATGTTGCTCGCCAAGCGGCTGCGCGCGAACAACACGACGGTCTCGACGAACATCCGCTTGCAGCGTGAATACAAGCGCAACGCGATGGTCGACGCGCTGACGGGGCTCTACAACCGGCGATGGCTCGAGGATGCGCTGCCACGCTTCGTGAACCGATTTTCCCGCAGTAATCAGCCTCTCGCGCTGCTCATGATCGACGTCGATTTCTTCAAGCGCGTGAACGACGAGCACGGTCATCCCGCCGGCGACGCAGTGCTCGTCACCGTGGCGCACACGCTTCGCGGCGCCGTACGACCCACCGATCATCTCGCGCGCTTCGGCGGCGAGGAGTTCGCCGTCATTCTCCCCGAGACGGGTCCGCGCGCGGCCCAAGGCGTCGCCGAGCGATTGCGAGCGGCGGTGAAGCTCGCGACGATCAAGGACGCGAACGGCAAGCTCCTGCCGAGCGTCACCGTCTCCATCGGCGGCGCGATCATGCCGGCGCACGACGCGAGCGCCGCGACGCTCATCGCCGCCGCGGACGCGAACCTCTACGCGTCGAAGCAGAGCGGCCGCGACCGGGTCACGTTCACGCTCTGATCGCATCCACCGAGATCGCGCCGATCGCACCCCGTCGAGGGGTACGCGATCCACTTACATTTTGCTTTGCGATTGAAATTACTGGGCATTTCTTCGTGCCTACATTGGCACCTCCCTTGCGGTTGGAGTCGGTATGCGAACCCGACCCCTCCCCGTTTTCCTCGCGGCGATCCTCTCCGCCGTCGTCATCGCCGAGGCGCCCGACGCCTCGATGGCCGCCGACCACAACGACCCGATCGGGGTCCAGGCCGCCTACCGCAGTGGCGAGAGCATGGGCGGCTACGAGGTCGCGACCGGTGACCCGACGGCAGACATCGCCGACATGTTTGCATGGTACACGGGTCCACAAGGCCACCCCGACAAGGTGGTGCTCGCGCTGACATGGCGCGCGGATCCGATCGAAGCGAAGGAGAAGTCGTTCGATCCCTCCGTCAAGTACGGCATCCACGTCGACACCGACGACCACGGGCTCATCGACGTTCGCCTGAGCCAAGACGGCCTTGCTCTTGGCTCTCGCCTGAGCACGAAGGCCGAGCACGACATCATCTTCTGGTTCGGTGAGAAGAAGAACGAGCCCGGCAAGTGGGGGATGATCGTCACGGGCATCCCGGGCGTCGAGGGAAGCGTCGTGGGTCCGGTCGGCAAGGTCCTCACGCCAGCTCCAGGCGTCAAGGTCACCGCTGGCCTCTTCGACGATCCCTTCTTCGCCGACCTCGACGGCTTCTTCAACGCGATCTCCGTCGCGCTCGGCAACCAACCGGGCAATCCATCGTTGCCGCTCGATCGGTTCCAGCGCGTCGATCCACGCACGCAGCGTCTCACGCGTCCGTTTGGCTATCCGGTGGGCGTCGACGGCTTCGGGAAACAGAACATGCACGCCGTCATCCTCGAGGTGCCCGCCGCGTCGTTTGGAGGCAAGCGCAAGCTCCATGTGTGGGGCACGACGGAGCGCAAGCAGGGGCTCGCCAAATCAGGCAACGACCTCCGATGCACGTTCGACAAACGTGAAGGGACCTACGCCTGCAACGACCGTGGCGCGGGCGCGACGAACGGAGGTTCGCGATGAGCCGCTCCTCCCAAGCCTCGAGCTTCTTCACCAAGAGGACGATCGCGACGGCCTTCGTCTCTGCCGCGCTGGTCGCCACCGCCGCGTGCTCACAGAACGCCGCGGAGGACGACACGCAGAGCCAAGAGGGCAACCAGACGGAGTCGATGAACGACTACGACTTCCAGATCCCCGCGCCCGACGCGAAGATGGTCCGCGTCGACGCGATGGGCGTGGCGCTGCTGTCGACCGTCTTGATGAACCGCGATCGAACACCGAGCGGCGAAGACAACAAAAACCAGTACCAGATCGACACGCCCGACGTTCAGAACAACCCGAAGACGCTGATCGGCTTCGTCCACTTCCTCCGCGCGCTGCACACGTACTGGCACGACAGCTTGAAAGACCTCGGCTTCGAGCCATGCTCGAAGATCGTGGCGGGAGTGACCTTCGCGACTCCGTGCACGCTCCAGAAGCTCCGCTTCGACGAGGATCCGAACAAGCAAGGGCCCCGCGTCATCGACGCCGTCCTCCCCGACTACATCACGCTCGACTTCGACGAGCCGAACCGATTTCCGAACGGCCGCACGCCGTGGGAGCCGATCAGCGACAAGATCTTCGCGCTCGGCTTCTTGAAGATGGGCGGTGACTGCTCGGGTCTCGACACGCAGCCAGGCGTCTCTGCGGAGACCAAGCGACGTGTCCCGCGCGACGCACGCGGCAAGCCGATCTGCACGATCGAGACGCTCGCGAACATTCCGCTTCAGGCGCCGGAGAACGATCGCCCGTTCTTCAAGGACCAGTTCCCCTATCTCGCCAAGCCCTGGTTTTACGGCCCGCAAGCGCAAGGCACGCCGTACTTCTGGCCGAAGTCCGACCGGATGGAGACAGCCGAATGAAACCGCGACCTTCGACTCTGTCTCACGCTCCCACGCGCCGGCTCCTGCGCGGCGCCGCCCTCGCGCTCGCCTTCTTCATGATCGCGCTCGGAGGTCTCTCGCTTCGCCGCGCTGCGCCGAAGTCGGCATCGAGCGCCGCGAAGAACACGGCCGCGGCGGGCAGCTACGACGCGGCGGTGATCGAGAGCAAACGCCAACGAAAGCTCGCCGAGACGATGGCGAACGCGTCGCCCGGAAGCTGGTCGCGACGCGCGGCAGCCGCGAGCACCGAGATGAGCTACGCGCAGCTCACCGGCGACTACGAGGGCTACTACGCCGCCGACCAATCGCTCGACGAGGCATTTCGCGCCGCGAAGGCGGGCGGTCTCGACAGCGACGCGGTCGGCCCGAACCTCCTCAAGGCGCAGCTGAGCTACGAGCTCCATCGCCTCCGTCCCGCCCTCGCATCGCTCCGAGCTCCTGCGGCCCAGGCCGAGTTCTTCCACGATCAGAAACAGCTCGCCGAGATCACCTCGCTTCGCGGCGCGATCACGTTTCAGCTCGGCGCCTACGAGGAAGGCGAAGCGCTGCTGCGTGAGTCGATCACGCTCGACCCCACCCCTGGCCACAAGCAGCGTCTGGCGATCGCGCTCGCGAAGATCGGCGGCGAAGAAGAGGCGAACCGCATCTTCGAAGAGACGTCCGAGAACAAGAAGTCCGAGCGCAGCCTCGCGTGGGTGGAGTTGCAGCGCGCAAAGATGGCCCTCGAGCATGGCGATCGCAAGGCAGGACGCCGGCACTTGCAGAATGCAAACGTTCTCTTCCCTGGCTTCTGGCAGACGGAGGAGCATCTCGCGGAGCTCGACGCCGAAGAAGGGCACACCGACCGCGCGATCGAGAGCTACGGCAAGCTCGTCGAGAAGACGCACGACCCCGAGTTCATGGATGCGCTCGCCAACCTCATCGCGAATCGGAGCCCCGACGAAGCGCGCCAGCTCCGCGTTCGTTCGAACGCGCTCTACGAGGACCGGCTCGCGCGGCTCCCCGAAGCGAGCTACGGGCACGCGCTCGAGCACTTCCTGATGGCGCCGGCGTGGGCGACGGCGAGCATGGGCAACGATCCCGCGCGCACCTGCGAGATCGCCGAGAAGAACCGAGATCTCCGGCCAAACGGCGAAGCGCAGACGCGGCTCGCGCAAGCCTACGTGAAGGCAGGTCGCATCCGCGAGGCGCGCGCGACCATCACGCTCGTCACGGCCAGCAAGTGGCGCTCCGCCGAGAGCTTCGCGACCGCGGCGATCATCTTCCGACTCGCGGGCGACGACGACGCCGCGCGCGCGATGGAGCAAGCCGCGATCACGATCAACCCGCATGCGATGAGCGAGATCGACTGGCTCGCGCCCGGTCGTTCGTAGAGATGGCTAGAGCCGAAGCGCTTATTTCGGATCGACAGGGCGATCGGTCGTGGTGACGACGTCGCCGAGGATCCAGCGGAAATGATCGAGGAGGATGCTCGAGTCGAGGATGCCGTCTTGCGTGTCCCAGATGATGAAGTCGATCGTGAACTGCTCTTCGGCCGCGATCGGCGCCTGCGAGAAGAGCCAGCCCGTCGCTCCGCCTCGCGTGCTGATCTGTCCCTGGCCGCACGCGTCGCCCATGATGCCGAAGCCCGTCCCGGCGAGCTCGCCCGGCCCGCCTGGACACTTGGATTTTCCGGCCACCGCCGAGCCGCAGCCGAGGTTGATGTCGGGCGTGCAGCGATCGAAGAACCCGTTGTTCACGCTGACGGGGTTGTTCTGTACGTCGAAGGAGATGTTGTCGCCGGCGCCGCCCTTGTAGCTCTTGGCTTGGACGTACGCGATGAAGCCGTCGTTGAACTTCGAGCAGATGAACGCAGGCCACTCACCCGAGTAGAAGTTGAAGTCGAACGCAAAGCCGCTCGAGTTCTTCGGTGACTTCAGCTCGAGCCGGAGATCGATCACGTCGTTCACCGCGGTCGCTTGCGGGCATCCCTCGGCGCCCTTCGGGAAGCCGGGCGGCGCGGTGCCGTTGCCCTTGATCGGGTCGGCTCCCCACCAGTCGCGTCCGTCGCTGAAGAGCGCGCCATCTGCGCCGTCGAACTCCTGCGCGAAGCCCGTGCTGAGCACGCCGAGGTGCTTGCCTTCGCGCGGCTTGATCGTGTTTCCGAACTTCGTGAGCAAGCTGTGTTGCTCGGGCATCGGCTCGTCGGTCCGATTGAAGCCGCGCGTGAACTTCGCCGAGACGAGGCCATAGCCCTTCACGCTCGCCTTCGCGCAGATGCCGAGCCCGCGCGCGAAGCCCTCGGCCGAATCATCGACCGTGTCATCGCACGTCTCGGGGTTGTCGACGGTGCCGTCCGCGTCGTTGTCACAGTTGTCACCGGGGACGTCGTAGAAGGACGGATCCTTCACGCAAGGACGTGGCGCCGCGGCGTCCTTGTCACCGCTCGTATCGAAGCGGCCGGTGTTCGGATCGGTGCCGGGCTTCGCCTCCGTCTCCTTCGTCTGGCACGCCGGGCCGAGCACGAAGGTCATGGCCGCGAGCGCGGCGCCGAGTTGCCTGAGCAGTCCAGACGATCGCGATGAGAGCAAAGACGAAACCCACCTCGGTAAGGAGAGGGCTCTCGCGCCCCCTCCTCTTAGTCTTCATCGTAACTGGCGACCGCGCCAGATGGACGCGGGTCGATCCAGCGTTCCACCCTTCTGCATGCGCCGGTCGACTCGAGAACGGATCCTCGAGGATCCGTTCAGGCGCGTGCCAACTCTATTCGGTCGCTACGATCGGGCGTAGAACGATCGCATGGCAATCACGGCGCCGAGGCTTTGGTGGGGCGGGTCGATCATCGAGAGCACGCACGCGACGTTGCCGCTGATGAGCCACGCGGCCCAGCGCGGCAGCCTCGTGTTCGACGTCGGGTCCTTTCACGCGTCGCGGCTCTTTCGCGCGAGAGACCACGTCGCGCGCTTCCTTCGGTCGGCCAAGATCGTGGGGCTCGCGATCCCGTTCGACGCCGAGGCGCTGCTCGAGGCGGCGATCGCGGTCGTTCGCGACAATGCGCTCACGAGCGGCCTCCTTCGGTGGTCCGCGTTCTACGACGCACCGAGCCCCGATCTCGTCCCACGCGATACGACCACCCACGTCGCGGTCGCTGCGCAGTCACTTCAAGACGCTCCACGCGCCGCTCCGCTCGCGATCGCCGTGTATCGCGACGCTCGCAAGGCCGCGCCCGAGATGTTGCCGGTCGACGCGAAGGCCGCCGCCGCCTACCTCGGCCCGATGATCGCGAGGCGACGCGCCATCGCCGGCGGCTTCGATGATGTCGTCCTCGTCGACGAGCATGGTCACGTCGCGGAGGCGCCGATCGCGAACGTGTTCTATGTGAAGGACGGAGAGCTGATCACTCCGGCGCTCGGGCATGTGCTGCCTGGCATCACGCGCGACACCGTCTTGCAGCTTGCTCGCGAAGAGGGGATCCGTACGCGAGAGGAGGCCAAGATCACGGTCGAGGACTTCCTCGCGGCGGACGAAGCCTTCCTGACGTCGACGTCGATGCCGCTCGGCCCGATCGGGCGCATCAACGATCGCTCGCTGCCGCGCGCGAACGATCCCGACAGCCTGACGTCACGTCTGCTCGCACGCGTCCTCGCGGCGCGCCAAGGGACGCTCGCGTCGCACGCATCATGGCTCGTGCCGGTCGGCTGAACCGCGCTGGCGAATCGACTCGAAGAACGCGAAGGCCTCGAGCAAGTACTCTTCGCGTGCGCCGTGACCACCCGAATGCGCGGCGACACGCACAGGCCAGCCCGCCGCCGACAGGAGCGCGCCGAGCGCCTTCGGTCCGCTGCTCGTCGGATCGCCCTCGGCATAGCCGATGTAGAAGGGATGCTTCTGCCTCGCTGGCGATGACGCGCTCCCCTGCCCGCCGAGCCCCGTCGCGCCGCCCGATGTCGCTGCGTAGCCGTCGAACTCGGCATCGACGACACCGGAGAGCGCGAGCGCGGCGAGGAAGTAGGCGCCGCTCGACGAGCCCGCGAGGTAACGCGTCTTGAAGCGTCGAGGCTCGGACGCAACGTCGGGTCCCGCGCGACCGCCGAACAGCGCCGCCTCGAGCTTCACGCGATCACGAAGCCACTCCTCGACGATCTCGCGTGCGTAAGCCTGGTAGTCGGCCGGGCTCGTCGGCCACGCCCACCAGTCCTTCGCGTCGATGGGCCCGATCCCGCGACGACCTCGCGGAAGCATCGCGACGACATTCGCCTTCTTCGCTGCGGACGAGACGATGCGCTGCACGTTCTCCTTTTGCGGGCTCTTGCCATTCGGCGGAACGATGCCCGAGAGGTAGACGAGGAGGCGCGCGTCGCGGCCATCGAAGCCCTCGGGGACGAAATAGCACGTCGACTCGTCGAGCCCGCGCCATCCCTCGAGGCACCAGTCCGTCTTCACGTCCGGCCAGGTACGTGCATCCTGCACGTAGTCGACGCGCGCCGGCGATGCCTCGATCGCTGCGTCGGCGGCAGGAGCCGGCTCCGGCGTCGTCACCGCGAGCGGCTTCGGGTTGCCGCTGCCGTTGCACGACGAGAGCAGAACCAACGCGAGCGCGGTCGCGGCCGAGCGCCGGCTAGCGGCCACGATGACGGCGCCGTCGGTGCGCGAGCGCGGTGGCGAGACCGAGCGCGAGCATCGTCCCGACTGCGTCGTCCGCGCGCGACGATGCGGCCGTGCATCCGACGCATCCTCGCTTCGTCGTCGAGTAGTAGCCGCCGTCAGGCAAGCTGCTCGCGTCGACGATCGTGTCCGAGCCTCCGTCGAGGTTCGGCATCTGCCTCACGCCGCCGTCGGGGCTGTTCGTCGAGAAGGCGCTCTCGATCGTGCCCTGGCTGAGCATCGTCGCGAGCGTGAGCTGGCCACGAGGCACGAACGCCGTCTTCTGCGCGCTCGCAGGCGCTGGTGCGCCCTGAAGCTGCCCCGCATCATCGGCGGGTGGACCACCCCAATACCCGCGTTGAGGCTCCTTGCAAGTGATGGGTCCTTTCCACGGATGCCGGATCGCGTAGCGCGCCTGGAAGTTGTTCACCGACGATGGCCTCGCGCCGAGCTCGAGCTCCGACTGGATGCCGTTCACGCGTTGCTCACGCCCACCCGCGATCGCAGGCGCTTCCTTGAAGACGAGATCCTGCCCGAGCGCGTCACGCGTGTAGCGCGCATGAAGACGCGTGAGCACGTACGAGCCGGCAAACCCCATCCCGCCACTCCAGACTTGTTGCGGTGGTGGAGGCGGCGGCGCGGACGCATCCGTCGACGTGAGCTCGAGCCCGAACGTGATCGTCACGCCTCCCTCGTCGGGCGCGGGAAAGGAGAGGTTGCCCGCGCTCCGCGTGATGCACGAGACGACGCCCTGATCGGACAGGGTCGTCGCGGAGGTCGAGGCGACGGTCGACACAGCGCCGCTGCGGTCGACGGTGAGCTTCACCGTGACGTTGCCCGCCAAGCTTGGGTTCTTGCCGAGGCCGCTGTCGTAGCACGCGCGAAAGCGGCTGAGGTTCTGGTGGACGATGCGCTTCACGACCTCCTCCGGCAGCGCCTTCGGCTTGTCGACGACGACGCTCGTCTCCTTCACCCGCGCGGATTTTCCGACTTGAACGGCACCTGAGCCAAGGCTCGAGAGACCGCCGCCACCGCCGCGAGACGGGGCAGACAGGTCGTTCGTCCCGCTTGGCATCGCGTCAGCGCCAAACGTCGCGAGGTCGTTTCCGTCGAGCGTGGGGCCGGGACAGGGATCGCACGAGCCGGCGTCCCACGAGTACTCGGTGACGACCGCGTTCTTGTTTCGCTCGATCGTCTTGTCGAACAGCGCCGCGTAGAACTCGCCGAACTTCGAACGAGCTCCTTCGGTCACGTCGAGGTTCGTCGGGATGGTCACGTTCGGATAATTCGCGACCTCGTAGCGCTTGCCCTTCGCGAGGATGTTCACGATCAAATCTTGCGTGCCGCTCGAGTTGATGAGGCCGAGGCGCACCGGGAGCGAGAACTCGACCGAGTCGTAATGGAAGCGCAGCGGAGAGAGCGCCGCGCGACCGTCCTCCATCTTGACCTTGGTTGGGTCGACCTTCGCGACGAAGAACTTCATCCCCGCCGCGACGTACGGCTTCAGGTACGGCTCGGCCCCGTCGGGGATGTTGTACTTCTCTTGTTTGAGCCACGTGTCGAGCCCCGAAGAGTCCTTCGCGCTCAGGATCACGATCTCGTACTCGCCGACCGCGAACTTCGCCTCGACCTTCACCCCGAGATCCTTCGCGGGACCGCCTCCGCCAGCGCCGGTGTTCAGGAGGCCGATGAGCCCGAAGCTCGACGCCTCTTCGAGCGCACGCGCACGCGACGAGCACGGGTCGTACTCCCAATACTCGACGAGCCGAGGCGCTCCGAGGCGATCGATCTTATCGAAGACGTCCATCGGGAGGACCTTGACGTTCTCCTTCGCGAGGACGACGGGCACCGGGATCACCATCGCGAACTTCTCGGGCGGCCCCTTGTAGTCGTTCTGCATCGTGAGGGCGGTGCGCGTCCCCTCCCGCATCAACACCACTTGCGTGGCATCGGCGAAGAGCTTCGCGTCGGCTCCCGAGACGTAGAAACCGCAGAACGCCGAGGCCTCTCCTTCACTCGCCACGAGCGCCGAAGCACCAGCGGCCGCGGCCGTCATGACGGCCAGGCCGGAGCGCGCGACGCCTCGAAGCTTCGAGGACCAAAAGCGACGTCTGGAGTTTGCGGCCCACGAGATTGTCCTCGTCATCGTGCGGACGAGGCTAGCAGCGAAGAAGGCTGCTCCCGAAGTCTCGTGATAGCTTCGACCTCATGGCGTCCTCCGATGCTCGGCGCAAGTCCTACCTCCTGGACCCTGGATTTCAGCTCAAGTGGACGAGCTACCTCGTCGTCGTCGTCGTCCTCGTGATGACCGGCCTCGGCTTCGTGATCGCACGCGTCGCCGGCAAGGCGTCGGACACCGCCGCGGTCGCGGTGAAGCAAGCCGAGAAGGCCTACGAGGAGTCGAAGTCGAACAACATCCTCACGCGCCGGACGATGCAGCTCGCTGGCGGAGACAATCCCGCGCTCCAGACCGTCATGGACGAGTCGCTCTCCGAGGTCGACGCGCAATCGGAGAAGAACCTCGCCGAGGTGCGGACGCAGAAGGAAGAGATCGCGCGCGACCGCAAGAACATGCAGCTCTTGCTCATCGGCTCGGGCTTCTTGCTCCTCGTCCTCCTCTTCGTGATGGGCATCATCATCACGCACCGCATCGTCGGCCCTGTTCACAAGATGAAGCGGCTCTTGCGACGCGTCAGCACCGGCCGGCTCGTCATCGAAGAGCGCCTGCGGAAGGGCGATGAGCTCGAAGATCTCTTCGACACCTTCCTCCAGATGACCTACTCGCTCCGCGCGATGCAGAACGCTCGGCTCGCGACGCTCGACGGCGCGCTGAAGCAAGCCGAGCTCGCGCAGACGATCCCCGAAGAGGTGCTCGACGGGATGCGTGCGCTCCGCGCGCAGCTCGTCCTCGGCCTCGAGCCGAGACGCCCTTCGATGCAGCCGCCTTCTCGCGAGACGCTTTGAGCATCAGCTCCCCACGACGACAGGACTCCGCGCCATGCGAATGATGGATGACCAAACGATGCACGAGATCGTCGCGGGCGCGATCGAGAAGCTCTGCGCGGCGTTCGAACGTTACGGCTACAACCCGACACCGATCATCGACCTTGGCGTCCTCGTCGTCGCCGCCGACGGCGTGGTCGATCCGAAAGAGCGCGCTGTCCTGCTCGATGTATTCTCCACCCTTCTCGACGCCAAGCTGTCACCCGAGGTCGTCGATCACCTCATCACCGCGAGCATGCAGGTCATGGCCGCGGCCGGCGTAGAGTCGCGAGCTCGCCTCATCGCCGAGATCCTCCTCGACTGCGACGCGGTCGAGCCGGGCATCCTCGTCGCGCTCGCCGTCGCTTATGCAAGTGAAGGTCTCAGCGCAGAAGAGAGGACGGTGATCGAACGCATCGCCGACTGCGCCGAGCTACCGCGGCCAAGGCTCGAAGAGCTGATTAAACGCGTTCGCGCGCGTGCCGACGGCGATCCCGTGAGCGTTCGGAGCCTCCTCGCTGCGTCGAAATCGACGTAGTCGACGTAGTCGCGCCAAGGCCTAAGACGCACATCGGATCCGTCGTGGACGGGTCCGCTGCGTTGACCCTCCGCGACGTGTAGGTACCATCTTGGCAATGGGGCTGACCGCCTCGGTGCCGCCGCCACCCCCTCCGGTGAAGCCCGGAGATGTCGTGGCAGGAAAGTATCGGGTTGACCGCGCGATCGCCGCGGGCGGCATGGGTCTCGTCTTTTCTGCGAAGCACATCGAGCTCGATCAAGCGGTCGCGTTGAAGTTCATGCGCGCCGAGCTTCGCGGTCAAATCTCGACGAGTCGATTCACGCTCGAAGCACGCGCCACCGCGAAGCTTCGAAGTGCACACGTCGCGCGGGTGTACGACGTCGGCGTCCTCGACGACGGCACGCCGTTCATGGTGATGGAGCTCCTCGACGGGATCGATCTCGAACGCCTCCTCGAAGAGCGCGGTCGAACCACCCCCGAGATCGCCGCCGAGCTCGTAGCGCAGGCCTGCGAAGCGATCGCCGAGGCGCACGACGCAGGGATCATCCATCGCGATCTCAAGCCCGCGAACCTCTTTCTTTCGAAGACGCCGCAAGGCGCGCCGTTCGTCAAAGTCCTCGACTTCGGCATCTCGAAGGCGACGAAGGACCCAGTGTCGTCGTCGGCCACCGCCGCGGGCACGATCATCGGATCACCTCCGTACATGTCGCCGGAGACGCTCAAGTCGTCACGCAACGCCGACGTGAAGAGCGACGTCTGGTCACTTGGCGTCATCCTCTACGAGCTGGTGACCGGCTGCCTTCCCTTCGAGGGCGAGGGCGTCGGAGACATCGCGCTGAAGGTGCATCACGACGAGCCGCTGTGGCCGACGAGCATCGACCCAGACATTCCGATCGAGTTCGAGCAAATCATCCGCAACTGCCTGCAAAAGATGCCCGTCCACCGCTACGCGACGGTGGCGGAGCTACGTGACGCGCTCGTCGCCTTCGCGTCGACGCGATCGGGAGGAATGACGCTCTCGCTTCGATCGTCGAAGCCGCAGGTCATCCTCACCGATGACATCGGCTCGGGAGTGCCGACCGCGCCGCCGATCACGCCTCGCACGGCAGACCGCGTGGCGAAGGCGCGCGCGGCGACGACGGTCGTTCCGCAGACGGAGCGAGGTGGCTCCGATCGACCTTCGCGCGCGCCCGTCCTCGTCACCGACACGGTCTCGACGTCGTCGGCGCTGCGGAACCCGAAGCTCATCGCTGTCGCTGGCGGCCTCGGCGCGTCGATCGCCGCCGCGCTGATCATCGTGTTCACGTCACGCGCCGCCGTTCCGCAGGCGTCGGCGTCTGCGCCGAGCCCCGAGACGACGTCGACGGCGCGGGTCGCTCCGCTGACGAGGCCGTTGCCGCCGACGCTCGTCGACGAGACACCTCCCTCGCCTTCGCCGCCTCCGCCGACGGCCGCGGTCCTCGCGACCAACGCGAAGCCAGCGACGGCAAGCAAGCCAAGCGCGAAGTCTTCTGCGAACGCGATGCCCAACGTGTCAGCGACACCTCCGGTCGCAACGTTGACAGCGTCACCTCCGACCACGCAAACTGCGTCCACGCCAGCTTCTCCCTCTTCTACTTCTTCTGGCCGAGCGATTCGGGATCGTGGCTTCTAGATCGTACAAAGCGTGGGCCCTCTCTACGGTGCTCGGCGCGATGCTCTTCGTGGCGCCGCTTGGCGATGCCAGCGCGGCGGAGCCGACGGCTGCGGAGAAAGAGACCGCGCGTGCGCTCATGGACCAGGGCGACGATCGCTTCGAGAAGAAGGACTACGCCGGCGCGCTCACCGCCTTCCAAGGGGCGCACGCGATCATGCGAGTTCCGACGACCGCGATCGAGGTGGCGAAGGCGCACGAGGCCCTCGGTCATCTCGTCGAGGCACGTGACGCGTACCTCGAGGCGATTCGTTATCCAAAGACGCCGAACGAGCCCGCCGCCTTCACGACCGCGCGACAAGAGTCGGAAGCCCACGCGAGCGAGCTCGGCGCGAAGATCCCATCGATCCTGCTGAACGTCCACAATGCTCCCCCGAAGACAGAGCTGCACGTCATCATCGACAACGTCGCGCTCCCACCAGCCGCCGCCCTCCTCCCGATCAAGGTGAATCCGGGCGCGCATACGGTGCTCATCACGAGCGACGCGACCTACGACGTCACGAAGACAGCCAACGTCACCATCGGCCAGACGCTGACGATCCCCGTCGATCTCGTCGTGCGTCCCGAGTCGGAGCGGCCCGATCCCGGAAAGGCCGGCCGGCGTCTTCGTTTGATCGGCCTCATCAGCGCCGGGGTCGGCGTCACGAGCCTCGCGGTCGGAACCGTGTTCGGCTTGCGCGCGAGCAGCCAGCAGAGCGACGCCAACTGTCCGAGCAACGTCTGCAAGGACGAGGAGTCCGCCTCCACGCTGCGATCGGCGAACACCTCCGCGACGATCTCGAACATCGCCTTCGTCGCGGGCGGCGTCCTGACGGCCGGCGGCATCGCGCTCTACTTGTTCAGCCCGAAAGATCCCGAGGCCGACGCCGCGAAGAAGGGCGCAGCGCCGAGCGGTCCTTCGCGCATCTCGACCCTTCGCGTCGAGTCGCGCGGGCCAGGCATCGCGTTGACGGGGACCTTCTGATGGCCTCGATGCATCTTCGCAGGCGCCTCTTCGCGATCACCCTGTCGGTGGCGGTCATGGGAGGCTGCCAGGCGATCCTTGGCCTCGACGATCCGACGATCGATCCAGGCGCGGACGGCGCGGCGTCTCCCGACGGAGGAGAGGACAAGCTCATCGTCGAGGGACCCAAGATCGACAGCGGCGCGAGCGACGGCAACGCCGACGCTGACGGCGAAGTCGACGCCGACGAGCCCGACGTCTTCGTCACCTACAACGAAGACTGGGACAACTCCCAGCTCTGGAACTACGTCGACCTCAAGCAGCTCAACGTGGGGACGGGCTCGTTCGTCGGCGCCGTGTTCGACGGCCAGTACATCTACTTTGCGCCGAGCAACAACACGCTCGACCCGACGTTTGCCGCTCGCTACGACACCAAGGCCGGCGGCCTCACAGCGGTGCAAGCCTGGCAATTCTTCGACACCGCGACGCTGCATCCCGACGCGCGCGGCTTCGAAGGCACGTTCTTCGACGGCCGCTATGTCTACATGGTGCCGTTCTTCGGCGTGAGCGAGCACTCGGGCCGCGTCGCGCGCTTCGACACGAAGTCGGGCTTTGCGTTCAACAATCCGAACGGCTGGAGCCATTTCGACACCACGTCGATCAACCAATATGCGAAAGGCTTCCTCGGCGGCTCTTACGACAACAAGCGCTACGCGTTCATGACGCCGGGCCCCGGCACCTTCGACGGCGTCGGTCGCACGCAGGCGATCGCCGCCAAGCGCGACACGACGCAGGCCAGCCTCGACGCCGGCTGGGAGCTCTTCGATACGCAGCTCATCGCCCAGCTCGACGGCGGTGGCCCACGAGGCTTCTGCGGAACCGTCGTCGCGGGCAACTACCTCTATTTCGTACCGTTCGGTTATGCGGGCCAAGAGCGCGGCCGCGTCGTCCGCTACAACCAAACGTTGCCCTTCTCATCCCCATCGTCGTGGGAGGTCTTCGATCTCGCCGACGTCGACGTGAACGCACAAGGCTTCCAGGGCGGCGGCTACGACGGTCGCTACGTGTACTTCGCGCCGCTGCAAAACCCGACGCAGGGTCATCACGGCAACGTCGCACGCTTCGACACGCAACAGTCGTTCACCACCGCGACGTCGTGGAACGTCTTCAACCTCGAGACGCTCGACAGCGGCATCGTGCCTTCGCAACAAGACGCCGCAGCGAGCATCGAGCGCGTTGGGTATGTGGGCACCGGCTTCGACGGCCGCTACCTCTACCTCGTCCCCAACAACGGCCTCAACGGGATCCATGGTTGGATCGCACGCTTCGACACGAAGAAGGCCGCGCTGAACGATCCGTCGGCGTGGAGCTTCTACGACGCGAGCCGCATCACCCCGAACGCGCGCGGCTTCTGCGGCTCGGTGTTCGACGGTCTCTTCATGTACTTCATCCCGTGCTTCACGCAGAACCTCGGCTCGACGCTCGTGCTCCGCTTCTACGCGGCGAACCCCGCGAAGATGCCGAAATTCCTACCGTACGGCAGCTTCCTCTGAGATACCGTCTCCCCTCTGCAAGCTGTTCAGCTCGCGGTCGTTGGAAGCCGAGCGCTCACCGCGCGCGACGAATAGCCGCTCACTCGCACGAGCACGAATAGCCGCTCACTCGCACGCGCACCAATAACCGTCGAGCGCCGTCGACGAGAGCTTCGCGTCGGGGACGGTGCCGCAGTTGAACGCCTTCACGTTCTCTCCATAGAACGCGAGGGCGCCGCCTTCCGTTCCATCCTCCCACGTTCGTTTGTTCGTACATGTCTTGCCCCACGACGTGCAGACGTCTTTGCAGGTGTGAAGCCCGTCACTTGCCTTGAGGATAGCGCGCGGCGGGACAGCGACGCCGTCGCACGAGCATTCGTATTTGTAGAGAGAGCCAGTGTCGTTGGTGGAGGCTTGCGTGGCGGCCACCGGCGAAGAGCATGCGGGCAAATCGTAAGGGATGAAGCCCGCCGGCTGCCCTGGTTGCACGAACACGTACTGCGCGATCCCTGCGACGGGCGACGATCCGCCTTGAACGGGGTCGAGACCAAGAATGCAGGAGCCACCTTTGCTCGCGCAAACGTCACCGCATGTCTTCTTCGTTTGCGTGTCGCCCTCGACGATGGCGAGGCCCTTCTCCTCCCAGGTGCCCAAGCCCTTCGGCTTTTGCGGCTCACCCGACGAGGAGGACGACGACGACGACGACGACGACGACGGATCCGGCGTGTTACTCCCACCAGACGAAGATGCTTCCTTGTCTTTCTCCGTCGGGTCGTTCGATTGGGCAGGATCCCCAGGCGTGGTGATGACCTTCGTCGAGCATCCCGCCGCAGCGGAGACCGCAAAAATGAAAAAGAGGCCTGAAATATAGGGCAAGCGCTTCATGCGGGCCTTGGACGGCGCGCTCCTTCCCCGCATTCACCGGGCGTCATCAATTTTGGTGAAAGACGGTGAATGGAGAGCCGATCCGTCCGTCGAAGGGCGCATGCGATTCGCCTGCACCCTTGGTCTTCTCTCTTCTTCTTCTCTCCTCGTCGTCGCTTTGATCGCCGTTACGTCGGCGTGCACGACGACGGAGACGGTGGTGAGCCCTCCGTCCGCGACGACGGACGACGCAGGCGCCGCGACGGAGCCGACCGAGACGAACGAGGCAGACGGAGGAGCGACGGCGAAGGACGCAGGCAAAGACTCGGGCAAGGCGCCCGCATGCAGCAAGTTTGGAGGCTCGTGCGACGACGACAAAGGCTGCTGCGCGGAGTCGCCGTTCTGCTCGGCGAACGGCGCGTGCTGCATCGGTGAAGGCACGAAGAAGAACGGCGGCTCGTGCGCGAAGGGCGAAGATTGCTGCTCCGGCGCGTGCGACACGCAACAAGGCGCGTGCTGCGCGCATGCGGGCCAGGCGTGCACGTCGCAGAGCGAGTGTTGTCCAGGCTTCGAGTGTGGCACCGACGGCAAGTGCGGTCTCGCGATCAACGAAGACTGCTCCGGCGGCAAAGCCTGCGCGACGGGCCTCCTCTGCGCCAACAAGGTGAAGAACCTCGGCTGGGGCAGCTCGACGACCGAGCCGAACAAGTGCTGCGTACCTGGCGGTGACTTCTGCTCGACGAGCGAAGACTGCTGCATCGAAGGCGCGTCGGTCACGGGCGTGCAGTGCTATCAGGGCCGCTGCAAGCGCTCGATCCAAAGCGTCTGCAGCAACGACGACCAGTGCACGTACAAGTGCAAAGACGGTCAGTGCAACTGAGGCCACTGACGCGAGGACACAGCCCACACCCCGCTAACTCATTCGTCAATCGAAGGGTCAATCGAAGGGGTTGTCAGGAATGCGGTAGAGCATCGGCGGCACGAAATGCTTGTCCGGCCGAAGGACCGCGCGCCGAAACACGTACACGATCCCGTAGCTCCGCTCGAAGTGCCTGAGCAGCTCGTCCTCGGTACGAAGGAGCCTCGTGAACACGCCGGGCACGACGCCCTGCTCGAACACGACGCGAAACGCACGCTTGAACGCCTTGAGTCCCATCCGTGTAAACTGCACATAAACGCGCCGCCGGTCCCAGTCGTCGCCGAAACGCCGCACGAACCCAAGCTCCGCGAGCCGCCTCGCCATCTTCGAAATCGTCGACGGATGAAGCCCCAAGTGCTTCCGCAGCTGCCGCAGCGTGCACTGCTTCCCTTCGAGCGAAATGGCGTAGAGAAAATCAAACCGCGCCGGCGTCATCTCATCGACGAGCTCCTGAAGCGCGGGCCCGACCCGCCAACTCCCAATCCGCGCCTCCGCGGCGTCCTTCTGAAAGACCCTCCGCCCAAGAGCGACCATGGCGAGGTGACAGTGCTTGTGTTGAAAGGACCAAGGACTCATGCCGCCGCGCTAAGCATTTCGGATGCCAACGCCACCACCCCCACCACCCCTTCACCCACCAGGTCTAGGTGCAGGGCTAGCCACACAATTTCTCCATGGGGTCGAGGGGCCGCCTTTTGTGACCATATGGCCGGGCCATGGCCCGGGGGTGGCCCGGGCCAGATCGGGCCACCTCGTGGGCGTGCGTCCGAGCGGTCGCGTGGGTCGCGTGGCTACTTCTTCATCGCGCGGAGCGAGAGGACGCGGAAGGCGGCGCGCACGCCTCGGAGGAGGGCGCTGTCGTCGCCTTTGCCGGTGAGGGAGCCGTCGAAGCCGACGGAGGCGTAGGACTTGGCGACTTCGGCGTCGGAGGTGAAGAGATAGAAGAGGCAGGTCTTGCCGCTTCCCTTCGCGGCGGCGCGCAGCGACTGGATGACCGCGGCGCCGTTCAGGCCGGGCATGTGGTAGTCGATGAGCGCGAGATCGCAGTCGACGAGGAAGCGGGCGGCGCCGACGGTCTGGGTCGTCGTCGTGACTTGATAGCCGTCGGCCTCGAGGACGCGGCGGGCGTTGTCGAGGATGACTTGGCTGTCGTCGATGATGAGGACATGCTTGCCAGGTCGCTTCGGGGACGACGTCGAGGCGGGCGCGTTGCTGAGGGTGCCCGGCGCGGTCTGCATCTCCGGGGTTACGGGTGGCGTGCCGTGTGGGGTCGATTGCGAACGGACGCCTGAGCGAAGGCCGCCCGTCGCCAGGACCGACGCCACCGAGATCGAGCGCTCCGAGGGGCTCGAGGTCGCCGTCGACCGCGAGGACGGAGAGGCGGCCGGCATCGATGGGGTCGAGCCGTGATGCACCATCGGGGTGGAGGAAGGGGCCGCTTCGAGGCTCGACGATGACGTGGGTGGGCCGCTCATCATCTTGGTGACGCGGCGGGCGCGCGCTTCGAGCGTCTTCTTCGCGGCGTTTTGGAGGAAAGTAGAGACCTCGGTCGTCGAGGCGACGTTGGTGACGAGCTCGATCGCGCCGGCGAAGTGGCGCGCGGTCGGAAAGCGGCCCGCGGGATCGCGGGAGAGCGCCTTCATGACGACCGCGTCGAGGTCTGGCTTGATCTCGGGGCGATGGCGGCTTGGTGGATCGGTCGTGCCTTGGAGGACGCGGTGAACGAGCTGGCCCTCCGTGTCCGCCTCGAAGAGGCGTTGGCCGACCAACGTCTCCCAGAGGACGATGCCCATCGCGTAGATGTCCGTGAGGCGATTGACGTCGTTCTTCTCGAGCTGCTCCGGAGCCATGTACGCGACCTTGCCCTTCAGCTGGCCGGTGCGCGTTTGTTGGAGGCGGACGGCGGCCTTGGCGACGCCGAAGTCGAGGAGCTTCGGGACGCCGTCGATGCCGACGACGATGTTCTGCGGGGAGACGTCGCGATGCACGATCTCGAGCGGACGTCCTTGCTCGTCCGCCGCTTCGTGGACGATGTGGAGGCCCGTCAACGCGCCGATGACGATGCGCGCGGCGATCGGGATCGGGATCGCGATGCCCTGCTCGCGACAGGCGCGTGAGAGGCGGGAGAGGGTCTCGCCTTCGACGTACTCCATCACGAGGCATAGGTCGTCGTCGGTGCTGACGACCTCGATCGTCTCGACGATGTTCATGTGACGCACACGCGTGGCGACCGCGAGCTCGTCGAGGAACATCGTGATCAGCTCGGGGCTCGAGCCGTGGGCGTTGAGCATCTTGATCGCCAGCGGACGCGACGAGCCGATCGCGTGACCGATCCAGATCGTGGCCATGCCACCCTTTGCGAGCTCGCCGCAAAGGACGTAGTTGCCGATGATCGAGCTATGGCTGGAAGCGACGTCGCCCACGGCTGATTACTTGATGATCACACGATCCGTCGCGAACTTGAACGACATCGAGTAAGCCGCTGCATTCAGACAGGTCTGCAGGGTAACGACCGCATTGTTCTTGTCGCGACACGTGGTTACGCGCTTCGTCGTCGGGTCCGTCGCGAGGGTGTACGGACCGCCCGCGCCGGCCGGAGGGGCGTCGGGATCAACCTGATCCGGCTGCGTGGGCTTGATCGCCGTGACGTTCAGCGCTGAGACGTGGCAGCCCTTCACGATGATGTCGATCAGGCGATTCGCCGCCGAATACTTCTCGTTGCATGCGTTGTCACCGCCGGGGAGGAGATTTGCAGGAGGGACGGTGTTCTCGAGCGAGGACGCCGCGATGTTGCCGCACATCTGGCCGGTCGGGTTCTTGAGGTCGGTGCCGCCCGTCCTCTCGTAGCTCTGGATCGTCGAGGAGAGGTGCTCCGCGGCGAGATGCCCTGGCGGCGAGCCGTTCGCCGACGTGAGCGGCGTCGTCACTCCGCCGATCGGCATCGTGATCTTGGCGCTGGAGACGGCGAGGCTCGCGAGCGCGCCGCCGATCGACGTGATCAAGTTGAGGTGACCCGTCGCGTTCAGCACGCCGTTCGCGTACGTGCCCGTCAGCGTCGCGCGCGCATTTCGATTCGCGTCGATCGTGGTCGGATTGACCGTGTACCACCAGTCGAGGTCGGCGGTGCCGTTGTACGGAGGTGCGTTGCTCGGCGGTGCGCCCGAGAGGTTGCCGACGCTCACGGCGCCTGCCGCGCCCTTGAGGTCGCCCGCGAACGTGAAGAGCGGAGAGACCGACCCGTCCTTGATCGTCGAGTCGATGCTGTCTTGAAACGTCGTGCGCGCGAGGCCGCCGATCGATTTGCCCACGATGTTGGCGGTGCAGTACGCGTCGGTGTCGAACTGCATGCGCATCGTGATGACGCGATGGTCCTGCTCGAATTTGCATTGGTTGTTGCAGGCGTCGAGCTTCGTGATGTTGCCGTCGTCGCACTCTTCCTTTGCGGCGTCGTCGCGGAACCCGTCACCACACGCGGAAGGCTTGCAGGCGCCGCCGAGGCAGATGCTTCCGATACCGCACACAGCGCCGTCGGCCTTCGTCGCGCCGGGCATGCATTTTTTGCCTGCTTTGCCGCCGACGGTGACGTCCGCGCACGTCGGCGCGGCGTGGCACGCGTTGTTGTCGATACACGAGGCGGCCGACGTGCAGCTGAATTTGCAGATCGTCTCGCAGCCGGTGCCTGGGCCGTTGCCGGCGCCGAGATCGCACTCCTCGCCGCCTTCGAGCACGCCGTTGCCACACGTCGCGCCTGGCGCGATGCATGCGCCGTTGTTGCAGACGAGCCCTGTCCCGCATCCTTGACCGTTCTTCGTCGCGTCGGGCGTGCTTCCACATCGATGGTCGGCGTCACACGCTGGGACGTTGCACGGTGGCGGCGCGGAGCAGTCGACCTTCGGATCCGAACACGAGAACGTGCAGTTCTTCTCACAGCCCGTCTTTGGGCCGTTGGCATCGCCATTGTCGCAAGCCTCGGGTGAGGTGACGACGGCGTCGCCGCATACGCCGTCGACGCACTCGCTGCCTTTGCAATACTTCGACGGACCACAGCTCGATCCGGTGGGCTTCGGTCCGCCGGCCTTGCACGTATGCGTCGTCTCGTCACAGACGCCGCTCGCCAAGCAGCCTTCGGCCACCGCGCAGTTACGCGAAGGATCCGAGCCGACGCACGTGAGCTTGCAGCTCGTCTCGCAGCCCGAGCCGGGCCCGTTGAGCACGCCGCGATCGCATTCCTCCGGCGCGGTGACGATCCCGTCTCCGCAGATCGGCTCCGAGCAGACGCCGTGCACGCAGAGCTTGTTACCCGGACAGGGCGTGCCGTCCGCGACGTCGAAGCACGCAGAGACACCTTCCGGTGCGCCGGCTTCGGGCGTCTCGGGCGCGCCGGGATCGGTGGGCGTTCCACAGCCCGTCGGTGCGGTCGCTGCGCACGCGAGAACGAGGATCCCAACCAGCCCAGGCAGGGCTACACGATGAGGAAAGAACGTCATCCCCTCGTGAAGATCTTAGCCGAGATACGGGGAAGCTCGACCCGTTCAGAGGCCCAGCGATGCATCTTGTAGATTGCATGCTTCCGCACACTTCGCCTCGCCACAGCCCACGAGTGATACGAGGTAGTCGGAGACGACCGGATCGAGCACGCTGTCGATCCCTGCTTCTTGGGCACATGGAAGCCCGCATTTGATCTTGTCGTCGAGCGTTCGAAGGTCGAGGCACGACTGCCGGACCATGCACTCGTAGACAGGCTTACATCGGGGATTATCCACACACGAGGCGAGAAGGTCCGCGCATCCCTCCGGCGCCTGCAAGCAGGAGAGGCACGAGGCGTCCGGATCGAAGGCGTCGTGAACGACGACGATCGGCGTCGTGTCGACGCACGCGAAGAAGGCACGCATCGTCACGAACGCAATGCAGATCGCGGCGAGCCCCGAGAGCGAAGAGACGAGGCGCGAGCGAGCAGAGCGAGGCGACGGACGCATCACAGACCGAGATCGTACTGGAGACCGATGGAAGCGCGGAATCGATCGAGCGGAAGAAGCTGCGGCGAGGTCGGGATCGGCGAGCCGTCGGGCAATCGTGAGCCCGGAACGTAGAGCTGGTTGGGTCCGACAACGTAGGCGCCTCGATCCGCGAAGCCGTAGGTGCCGGTGAGGCGATACGAGAGCCCCTTCAGCAGCTTGATCGGTACGTTACCCGAGATCGTCCCGCGGATCTCGAGCTGTGCAGGAGCGAAATTGCCGTCGGGGAAGGCGCCGTCGTAAGCGCGATCGATCGGTCGCTTCGCGAGGTAGTGCGCCGCCACGCCGAGCACCGGCCACTCGCCCGGGAGGTCGTAGGCGATGCGTGCGTTGCCGAAGAGGGCGGGCGCGACGACGAGCGGCAAGTCGACGCCGTTCTCCTCACGACGCGCGATCGCGGCCGTCGCGTTGAGCCCGTAGTTGAGCTGCTGCGCGCCGCCGGCGTTGCCTTCGAACGTCCCGTTCCATCCGAAGTTGTCGATGCGCGAGACGTTGCGGAATTGCCCGACGCCGAACGCGTTGAGGAGGAGCTCGCCGCGGCGTACGGCCTCGCTCTGCTCTTCGAGCGTCAAGATGTGGTTCTCGACGATGTCTTGCCACCACGAGCGGAAGACACCGATCGTGAGACGCTGCGCGCCGAGCTTCTGCTCGAAGGATCCTTCGACCGAGCGAACGCGCTCGGGCACGATCTCGTTCGGCTTGAGCTGCACGGTGCTCGTGTAGTCGGTCTCAGCGTAAGCCGGAGACCGGAACGCCTCGGCGTAGCTCCCCTTCAACGTCCCGCCATGCCAGGTGCGCACCGCCGCGGCGACGCGTGGCGAGACGACGCCGTCGAAGCGTGTCTCCTTGTCGAGGCGAGCGCCGGCGTTGAAGCTGAGCCAGCGTGCCGGCAGCCACGTCTGCTGCACGTACGCGCCGATCAAGGTGTCGTCGCGATCGATCGTGCCTTGGCTCGACTGCAACGGACGCCCCGTAGCGAGGTCGTAGAAGTCGAGCTTGCTTCCGATCTCGCGAAGACGACCGTCTGCGCCGATCGTCGAGACGAAGCGTTCATTTTGCAGCCAGTCGAACGTCGCGCGGACCTCGAGGCCTGCCCAGCGCGATCGACCGCGCCCCGCGAGCGTGCAGGTGTTGACCGTGCTGTCGCCGGCGCCGAGGCAAGCGCTCCTCAACGACGAGTTGACATCGGTGAGCCAGTCCCAGCCGTCGAGATACGCGCGCGAGGTGAGGCGGGCGACCTGCGAGAGGTTCAGGCGATGCGTGAGATCGATCCACACACGCCGATCGCGCTCGTGCGAATCCGGATCGTCGAAGTCGAGGAACACCTTCGTGTAGCGAGCGGTGTACGGCGCAGCGCGGTCGAACGAGCTCACGCCGGCGTTGAGCTCGAAGTCGCCGAGCGACGCGCGGAGGAAGGCGCTCGGCAGACGCGTGTAATATCCATCCTTCGCCACCCCGCCCCAATAGCCATTTTCTGGGCCATTTCGGCTGTAGCGCCCGGGGCGACCGCTCGCGCGATCGAGGCCAGCGTATTCGTAGTCGTAGAGGAAGGCCGGGCCGTCCTGCCGGAAATACTCGACGCCGATCGTGATGTCGGCGGGCGTCTTCGCGAACGGCGTCTTCTGCAGGATGCCCGCGCCGACGAGCCCACGCCACGATTTGCCCGGCTCGACCTCCGCCACGGCGTGGACGGACGGCCAGTCCTTGGCGCTCTTCGTCACGACGTTGATCACGCCCAGCATCGCGTGCGAGCCGTAGAGCACGGAGCCAGGGCCGAGGATGACCTCGATGTGATCGATCATCTCGAGGGGGAGCGCCGCGCCTCGGCCGAACTGCGCGCGACCGAAGAGCGGCTCGTTCTGCGTGTGCCCGTTGATGAGCAGCAGCATGTGGTCGCCGTTGTCGTTCGGGATCATGACGCCACGCGCCCCGATGTCGATCGCGTGCTGCGAGTCGGACGTGACGACGCCTAGCGAGAGGAAGTCGATCGCCTCCGCCAACGTGCGAATGCCGTAGCGACGAAGGTCTTCGGCGGTGACGGTCGTGACCGTCGCGGGGGCGGTGGTCCCGACCTCGGCGGACTTCGACGCCGTCGACACGACGTTCTCGTTGAGGAGACCTTGTAGCTCGCTCGTGTCGCTGGCGCCGTCCGCGTCGGCGGCGGGCGGCTCGTCGGCGCGAGCGAGCGGCGCGAAGGAGACCGTCGCGGCGAGCGCGACGAAGAAGCGAGGAAGGACGAAGCGAAGGCGGCTCATTCGTGCACCCTCGCGAGCTTCAAGAGCTCCGCCTTGAACGCGACGTCTTGGCGCTTCGCTTGCCCGAGGTGCACGACGATCTTCGGCTTGCCCGAGACGAGGTCGAAGCCGAGCACGATCCCCTTCGGGACCTCCGCCGCCACCGCCGCGACGCTGAGCACGCTGACGCCCTCGAGCGCCGTCTTGATCGCCGGGATGTCGTCGCTGAATCCGGGCGCGAGGTAGACGATCGCGATCCGCTTCGACTTGCAGGTCTCGGCGAGCACGTTCGCGGTCGAGAACGTGGTGGTGGTCTCGTCATGGGGGAGGCCGCCGATCTTGTCGACGCCTCCGAGCGCGCTCTCGATGCTCTTGGCGAAGCGCCCCGACGCGTCGTCCTTCGGCTTCACGACGATGAGCACGTGAACCTTGTCGCCGGCGCGTGCGCCGAGGTTCTTGTCGTAGGCCGCGACCTTGGCGACGAGCTCGGCCTGGAGGGCCGCCGGGACGGCGACGTCTTCCCCGCCCTCGCTTATTTCAGGCGACAAAAATAGGCATGCGAGCACACCGGCGGCCACCGCCATGCGTGGCAGCGCCGGCGCTCCCCATCTCGCAGCTATATTGGCCGAACGCCGCCCCACAGCTTCGCGGGCGTCTCTACCACATGCACCGTCCGGCCGCCTCTGCTCCTTCCGCTGCCTCGGCTCGACGGTCGACGTCGAACACGATGTCGATCGGGACGAAGCTGACGGCCGCGACCCTGGTGGTGCTCGTGTTGGTCTCGGCGCTGCTCTACCGCGAGCTGACGAGACGCGAGCGCCAGTCGCTCCTCTCCTCGAAGGAGACCGCCGCGACGATGGTCGCCGACCTCTTTGCCGCGTCGCTCGCCGCGCCGCTCGACTTCGCCGACGAAGACGCGATCGGCGCCGAGCTCGGCCATCTCGAGAAGAACCGCGAGGTCATCTGCGCGGCCGTCTTCCTGAAGAACACGCCGATCAAGCAGCTCTCACGCGGCTGCAAGGCAGACGCTCCGATCCTCATCGACGAGAACCGTCGCGCGGAGATCTTCGACGATCGCGTGGAGGTTACACGTATCGTGCGCGGGCGCGAGGACGCGATCGTCGGAAAGACGCGCGTCGTCTTCTCGCTCGAGCGGGAGAACCAGGCCTTCGCGGCGAGTCAGCGTCAGATCTTCTGGCTCACGTTCCTCCTCGCGACCGGGACGGCCGCGGTGCTCATCATCATCTCGCGCACGCAGATCGTCGGGCCGCTGCGCCGTCTCTCGGACGCGGCGAGGCGAGTGGGCGGCGGCGATCTCGGCACGCGCGTCGACGTTCGATCGAACGACGAGCTCGGCCAGCTCGCAGGAGCGTTCAATCGCATGAGCGAAGAGATCGGCGATCGGGAGCGAAAGCTCTCCGCCGCGACCCAGAACCTGCGGGATCTCTTCGACCACATGGGTCAGGCGATCGTCGCGTTCGATCGCGAAGGCCTGATCCGTGGCGCCACGTCCCGGCAGGCGGCGAAGCTCTTCGGCTCGTCTTCGTCCTCTCCGGAAGATCCGCTCGAAGGTCGCTCGATCAAGAGCATCCTCTTCGCGAAGGAGTCGGAGATCGAGTCGCAGGCATGGGACGAGTGGCTCGGCGCGACGTTCGACGTCCCGCTCGAGGCGTGGAGCTCGATCGCCGAGCTCGCGCCCAAGGAGGCCAAGCTCGATGGCAAGGAGCTCACGCTCGAGTTCCGTCCCGTCGTGAAGGACGGCGCGATCGATCGCGTCATGATGCTCGCGACCGACGTGAGCGAGACGCGGCGGCTCGAGCATGCGGTGCAGACGCAAGAAGAGGAGCACGCGAAGCGCATGGCGGCGATGCGCAAGCTCGTCGCTGGCGGCGCGCAGCTCTTCGTCGGCTTCATCGAGACCGCACGCGAGCGGGTCGCGCGGTTCTTCGAGCTCGTTCAAGACGACGGCGGCTCGGATGTCGAGCTCGACATCACGACCGTCGACGAGATGTTTCGCCACGTCCACACGATGAAGGGCGAAGCGCGCGCGTTCGACCTCCGTGATCTCGAGGCCGCGCTCGAGTCGCTCGAGGACACGCTCTCGGCGCTTCGAAAGAACGCGGCGGCGCTCTCGCGGCAAGACGTCGCCGAGGACGCAGCGTCCGCCATCCGCGCAGGCCTCTTTCGGGCGGAGGCCGCGATCGAGCGGACGCGCGCCGACTTCGTCGCCGCCTCACCGATCGGCAGCGCGGCGCTCGAGCAGACGACGGTGCAGCGCTCGGACCTCGAAGCGGCGCTCGCGATCGCGCTCGAAGGCGGTCGCGGAGGCGACGCGCTTGCCCAAGCGGTCGCGCGCCTTGGCGCTCGTCCGTTCGGCGAGTCGCTCGCGACGATCGCCGAGCGGGCGCCGGAGTGGGCGGCGCGGGATGGGAAGCGGATCGAGCTCGTGATCGAGGGCCGTGAGGTGCGGTTGCCGCCGAAGCTCGCGGTGGTGCTGCCCGGCGTGATGACGCACCTCGTTCGCAACGCCGTCGCGCATGGCGTCGAAGGCGCCGCCGATCGACTCGCGGCCGGAAAGAACGAGGTCGGGACGATTTGGGCCTCGGCGATCGTGCCGGACGACGCGCCCGATCCCATCATCACGGTCGAAGACGACGGCGGAGGGATCGATCTCGATCGCGTCGTCGAGCGCGCGAAGGCGCTCGGCCTCGACACCACGATGGTGCCGACGGAGCTCGTCTTTCATCCAGGGCTGTCGACGCGCACCACGAGCGACGGCCTGGCAGGGAGAGGCGTCGGCCTCGACGCGGTGCGCTCCTATCTGAAAGAAGCGGGCTACGCCGTGCACGTCTTCACCGAGAAGGGCGCCGGCACGAAATTCGTGCTCGCGCCCGCGTGACGCCGTCGAAGAACGCCGTCAACGACGACGTCTAAGGATCGATCGTGCCGTCGGCGCCCGCGTCCTTGTTGCACTCGATCTTGCCGGCGACGTTCGTCTGCGTGGCGAGGTTGCAGGCGTTGCCGTAGAGCTGAAGGTGACCGTAGGCCTGATCGATCCAGTCCCAGCCGTCGGCGTGGGTCGGGTCGCGGCCGATCGGCTGGCCGTTCACGGTGACGTCGATCGAGTCAGGATCGTTGGGGCTCGACGGCGTGATGTACGAGCACTTCGCGACGCTGTCGCGGACGACCGTGAACGCGTCGGTAAGCTCCGCGGGCGTGTCGGCGGCGTAGTACTTCGGAAAGCCAGCGCGCGGGCGGCCGCCGGCGATCGCCATCTGATCGAGCACGTTCGCGAAGCCGCTCGTGACGCCGATGCCGACGACGAACACCGGGATCCTCTGGTTCGTGAAGATGTCCTTGATCGTCGTGACGGTGCGCGTGTCGTCGAGGCAGTTCGTTCCGCCGGTCGAGGCGGTGCAGGCGTCCGGTGAGGAGGAGGTGCACGTGCACGTCGCGCCGTTGAGGTTCGCGTTGCAGTTTGGCGCGCCGTCCGTCGCGAGGACCATCGCGCGCGCCACGGCGCGGCTCGCCGAGACCTCGAGCGCGGCTTGCTGCAATGCGATCGCCGAGGGCGTTCCGCCGATCGGGATCGCGGCGAAGACGTTCAGGATCGACTGCGCGTTACCGAGCTTCGGCGTGATCGATCCGCCCGGCGGATCCTGGATGCACGCTTGCACCGGATCGTAACCGTCCGCGTTCGCGGCGGGGAAGAAGCGCGCGCCCATCGCGATCTGATCGGTGAACGGCACGAGCGTCTGCGTGAGCGAGTCGCGGAGGGTGGTCCAGCGTGACGGCTCACCGGGCTTCGCCTCGAGGTTGCTCGTGAGCAGGTATTTCATCGATCCCGATCGATCGAGCACGAACATGAGCTGCGGCGTCGCGAGCGTGAACGTGAACGTCCCGGGCACGCAAGCGACTGGTCCGTCGTCGGGCGCGTCGAGACGCACATCGGGGAAGACATCGGGCTGCACGTCGTTCACGACATCCGCGCGAACGTCCGGCACGTCGACGTCGGCCTGCGCGTCGGGGAGGAGGTCTGGGAGATCGATGAAGAGCCCGGTGCGCGATCCGCAGTTCGCGAGCGCGACGAGCGACACGGCGATGGCGGCGCCGCGAAGGACAATCTTTCGAGACCAAGCAAAGGACAACTTCAAGACCCCGACCTCGACCTTCCTCTCGCCGTCAAAGATTGCGGAAGATCGCCTCGCCGTCGACTCCTTTGCGCGCGTCCGTCGCAAATTCGGGAGGCGGCGTTCACGACGACCGTGTCAACATGAGCCACGTCGTCGATACCCACGATCCGCCGTGCAATTCGCGGGTGTGCATGGATTGACGGTGCGCGATCCGTGGTCATGAGGCCCCACTTGGGAGCATGGCCGTCGCTCTTTTCGTCCATCGCGACTCGTCGCGCGAACGGAACGAGGACGCTTTGTGCTCAGGCCGCTACGACTCCACTTCGGGCGCCTGGCCCCACGACGCGACGAATTTCTTCTTGAAGTCGATGTGCGGGTTCACGATCTCGACGAAGCGATCGATCGATTCACGCATCACCTGCTCGTCGCCTTTGCCGAGGCCACGTCCCGCGTAGTGGATCTTCTCGATGATCGCCGCCGCGACCTTGAGATCCGTCGCGCGGCAACCGATCGTCTGAAGCAGCTCCTGCTCTGCTCTTTGTGCGAAGTCCGTCGGCGTCTCGCCGGGCTGGGGCTCGATGTCGATCACCGCGAGGATCGCGAGCGCACGTCGCCACGAGTTCATCACGCGCGCGGTCGGCGCCACCGGCCAGAGCGGCTTCGCGAGGTGGCGCATCAAGAACGATCGACGGATCGGCGGGAAGACGACGAGCAAGAAGAGGAGGAGACCAAACGCCAGCGCGAGCAACCACCCGAAGACCTTGAGGCCGAGATCGGCCGCCTCGCTCGCCGCTTCGCTCGCGTGGTCGGTGTCGGGATCGCCGATCGGGGAGTTGTCTCCTTGATCGCCGCCGCCACCACCACCACCACCTGCGCCGCCACCGCCGCTTCCGCCACCTTGCTGCTGCGAGCCGCCTCCACCTTGCTGCGAATGGCCGCCCGCCTTCGACTGCTTGCCCTTCTTCGACTGCGTCCCGCCTTGGTTCGGACCGAGCGTCCCGCTCGACGACGACGAGCTCGCGCCCTGCTCGCCCTGCGTCGACTTGTTGCCGCCGCCGAGATCATCGCCGCCCTGATCTCCATCTTCGCCGGTGTCGCCCGCTCCACTTCCGCTCTTGCCGCTGCTCGATCCACTGGACCCACTCGATCCGCTGCTGGCTCCGCTGCTCGATCCGCTGCTCGATCCGCTGCTCGATCCACTCGACCCGCTGGATCCGCTGCTGCCTCCGCTCGAGCCCTGACGTTGTTTGGCCTGCCGCGACTTGCCCTTCTGGCCTTTGCCGTTCTGGCTCTGGCCGTTCTGGCCGTCTTGGCCCTGGCCGTTTTGGCCGCTGTTCTGGCCGTTCTGGCCTTGCGCGCCATCTCCTTTGCCGTCGCCCTGCCCGCTCGGATCGCCGTCTTTTCCGTCCATCTCGCGCGTGCGAAAGAGGTACGGCGAGATGAGCGCCGTCGCGCCGAGCACGACGAGCGTGAAGAGGAAGAGCACCAAGAAGCTGCCACGTCCAGGTCGCGCGACGGCGATCTGATCGCGCGGATCGGACGACTCGGTCGCGCCGCGAGGTCGCGCCACCTCTTGCCACACGGTGAGGCCAAGCGAGTTGCGTGTCGCGAGGAAGACGAGCATCAAGAACACGGCGCCGGTGAGGCAGAGCATCGTGAACGGATCCCAAAGCGAGTGCTTCGAGCCGCCACGGAACGTCTCCACCGCGCCGTGATGGTTCATCCAATGAATCGCGCCGCCGACCGCGAACGTGAGCGGATACCACGCGGCGACCACGTCGAGCCTGCTCGCGACCCCGAGATACCCGCCGATCGCCGCGAAGAGCGCGACGATGAGATAGAGCGCAAACGCTCCGATCGCGACGCCCGACAGCGTCGCGATGATGAACAAGAGGGTGAAGAGGACGACGACCGGCGCGAGACGAAGCCCGGCGAGCCCGAGCGCGTTGCCGCCGACGTGCCCCACGAGCGTCGCGACCAG
This sequence comes from Labilithrix sp., assembly GCA_044227045.1. Classification (GTDB taxonomy): domain Bacteria; phylum Myxococcota_A; class Polyangia; order Polyangiales; family Polyangiaceae; genus Labilithrix. Next base: position 115,992 of record JBGAFW010000010.1, on the reverse strand, counting down.
CACGCCGATGAGCGCCGCTGCGCTCCCGGCCGACACGCCGAAGCCGCCGTTCGTGAGGACGAGGCTGGTGACGAGACAGCCCACTCCCCAGAGAGAGAAGAGGCCATACGAGAGGAGGACCGGCCACGAACGACGAAACGTCGCGCGGGTCGACGAGGCGAGGCTCATGCTGACCTCCGCTGGCCCATGTGATGATCGACTTGGCGTAGCCCGCGCGCCGATCCCTTCAGGCCGAGCAGGCGGTGTTGGCCGTCTTTGATCTCGAGTCGATAGACGGCGTCGGGGGTCGACAAGAGCCCGGCGAGCGCGTGACGCCCGGTGAAGACGGCGCGCATGCGAAGCGCGATGCGGTGAGCGCGATCTTCGAGGCGGCGCTCGAGGCCTTTGATGCGCGCGAACATGCCGTTCTCCTCCGCGCCGACCGGATGCGGGAGAAAGAGCATGCGCTTGATGAATTCACCGGCCGTGGCCTTGCGCCCGCTGTCGTCGAAGTCGATCCACGTCTCGGTGACGGTGCGCGGCGGCGGACCGAGCGCGTCGTCGGGATCGTAGTACACCCACGTGGTCTCTCGCGCGACGCGAGGCATCGACGGCGGCGCGAGGCGCATCGTGACGACGATCGCGTTGTCGAACGCGACCTCCTCGCTCGCGGGCGCTTGATGCGCCTGGCGGTTTTGCTGGATGCCGAAGTCGAGGACATCCTCGATCCGGTAGCTCGCTTGCCACTCGGCGCGCGCGCCCGCGTCGAGGGCGTGGGCGTGGTTCGCGCTCGCGGGGACGAGCTCGGGGCGAAGCGTCCCGTCGTCGGCGCGGCAGACGAGGAGCAGCGAGACCTTCTCTCCTTGCTCGACGAGACGCTGGCCGACCGCGAGCCATGCTTCGACGATCGAGTCGAGCGCGTCATCGAGGACCGCGGTGTGATCGAGCCAGTCTTGCGGGACCCACGTGTCGAGCGCGACGACGACGCGCTTGGCCGAGCTCTCGCGGCTGTCGGGCGTCTTCACGATCATGCGGCCGGCGCGAAGCGACATCTCCCAATGGATGCGACGGGTGTCGTCGCCCGCGACGTACTCGCGGAAGCGGAACAGATCCTCCGTCGGGAACCGGTGCGGACGCGACAAGATGTCGGGCTCTTCGGTGTTCGTGGGCGGCGGCGCGATGATCTCGGCCGGACGCACCGCCGGAAGAACACGCAGCCGCGCTGTCGCGAGCGAGGCGACCTGCGCGCTCGTCAGCCCGAGCAGATCGGTGAAGGCGATCCGCATCGGCGGCACGTCGTACGTCCCGCGAGGCGTCCGCTTCAAGAGGACGCCGAGCGACAATCGCTCGTCGCGCGACTTCGGCGGGACCACGTGGCGTACCTCGGTCGAGAGCCGCGGCGGGAGCTTTCCTTCCATCGTGAGGAAGTAGCCAGGCGGCACCGGTACGCCCTTCAGGTCGATCATGTCGCGGACGAGATCGCCCGCGCGCGCGACGCCCGGAGCGTATTGGCGATGAACGACGGCGCCGCGCTCGAGGAGGTTGCTCGAGAAGCGCTTCACGATGAACGCGCTCAAGAACGCGGACGCCGACGTGATCAAGTAGAAGGCCGAGAGCGCCAGCACCGCGATGACGCCGAGATCGGCCCATTGGTACGCGAGCGAGAGGACGAGGAACACGAGGCCCGTGCACAAGACGAGGAGGCCACGCGGCGTGAGGATCGCGGCCGACCGAGCGATGGCGTCGAGCTTCGTTCGTCGCGTGAGCGCGTTCGCTTTGCGAAGGAGCGCGATCTGCGCGCGCGACTTCTTGATCGTACCGACGAGCTGGATCATGAAGAGCGGCACGAGCACGACGCACGAGAAGAACGCGAAGCGGCCCATCGTGTCTTTGACCTGGCTCGTCTCGAAGAGGGAGAGGCCTCCCGTCACGACGAGGTAGGGCAAGAGAAAGAGCAGCCCGACGTTGCCGATGATTCGGACGACCGCCTCGGTGGGCTCGTACGTCCCTTCTTCGAGCGGATCGACGAACAGCTTTCCGCGGCGCCACGACCACACGACGGGCAAGCCGTGCTGATCGCGCGGCGTGCCGAGGAGCAGAATGAAGCCGTCGATCCAACCGACGAACGAGCCGAGACCACACGTGACGAACGGGAGCACGGCATAGAGACCGCCCACCGCGTAGTTGCCGAGCACCATGCGGTGCACGCCGATCCATCCGAGCAAGAGCCACGCGAGCAGCACCGACTCCTTCGCCGTCGGCGAGGTGGGCTGATGTCGAAGTGGGCGGACGGCGTTCATCGGAGAATGGGCAAATCGGGAAGATGCAAATCGGGAAGATGCGCGTGTTCGATCTCGGCTCTCAGCGCTCGACGGGGACCTGACGGACGACGTAATCGACGTAGGCCCCGCCGCTGCGTTGTCCAGAGACGACGACGCGGTGCGCGAGCACGTCGACCGCCGTGCGCTGGAGATCGCCGGGGACCACGTGGTCGCGTCCCTCGAGCATCGCGATCGCCATCGCCGTTCGAAGCCACATCAAGGTCGCGCGCGGGCTCGGAGGCGTGAGGCAGGACGAGTCCTGACGCATCGCGGTCACGATGTTCACGGCGTGGCGCTTCACGCTCTCTGCTACGTAAATCGAAGGCAAAAGTCGCTGCCAGCCGAGAAATTCCTCGGCGCCGAGCACCGGGCTGAGCCCTTGGATCGCCACGTCCTTGCCCATATGGACGTCCAGCATGCGCATTTCTGCATCGGGCGGAGGGAATCCCATCGAGATTCGGATCGAAAAGCGATCGAGCTGAGCCGCAGGGAGCGGGAAGGTACCGTCGTGCTCGAGTGGGTTCATCGTCGCGAGGACGAGGAAGGGCTGCGGGAGGATGTGGGTGGTGCCGTCGACCGTCACCTGCCCTTCCGCCATGACCTCGAGGAGCGCGGCTTGCGTCTTCGGGGTGGCGCGGTTGATCTCGTCCGCGAGGACGAGGTTCGCGAACACGGGGCCTGGCACGAACTCGAACTGCTTCTTCCGAAGGTTGAAGATGTTGTTGCCCGTGATGTCGAGCGGCAACAGATCGGGCGTGAACTGGATGCGCTTGAACGAGCAGTGAATCGACGCCGCGATCGATCGCGCGAGCATCGTCTTGCCGACGCCGGGGACGTCGAGCAAGAGGACGTGACCGCCGGCGCACATCGCCGCGAGCACACGCGCGATCACGTCCGTCTTTCCGAGGATCACGCGCTCGACGTTTTGAAGCACGCCACGAAACTGCGCGCCCACTTGAGCGATCTTCTCGCGTTGGGGATTCGGCGCTTGGACGTGCGGCTGCGGCGGCATCTGCAAGGGATGCTGCGCTTGACCATGCGGCTGCGGTGACTGGGCGGTCGGGCCATACGCGTTCTGCGGATGCTGCGCGTGTGGATTGGGGGGCTGGGGAGGCTGCATGATCGTCGTGATTACCCTTCACCTTGCCGGAAAAAGAAAGAGCCCAATACGCCGAAACCACCGCTCGAACTTGTTCACGTCGCCGAGGGAGTAGAGCTCGGTCCACTCCTTGAGCCGCTCGGGATCGATCCCCCATGCACGCGCGAAGTCGCGAATGACACGGAGCTCGCTGTCGTCGAGCTGGCCGTCGGAGCAGGCCATCTGGAACATCTCTTCGAGCACGCGCTCGCGATCGACGAGCGTGGGCGGAGGATCGATCTCGTTCGGACGCCACACGCGCACGTCTTCGACCGGCAAGAGCGGCATGTTCCTCTTCGCCGCGGCACGGCTCAGGATCATCTGGTCGTCCGCGCTCGCCTCACCGTCGGCCGCCGCGACCGACGCAAGCGCGAGGAGCTCTTCCCGTGGTCCTCCGACTTTGCGAAGCGACGTGGGATGCGGGACACGCTGCGTAGACGGAGGTGCCTCCTCTTCTTCGCGCATGATCGCAGGCTCACCGCCGCCTGCCGCGCCGCTCCCCGAGAACAAATAGTCGGCGACGTCGAACGTGGTCTCGATCCGCTCACCGCGTTCGAGCGCCGCGAACACCTCGCCGGCCGTCGCGTACGAGAAGTAGGTCTCGAGGAGATCACGCGCGCGCCCGAAGCCCTCCTCACGCGCCCACAGATCGAGCGCGGCCTCGAGCTCCGCGGCGCTGGCGAACGGACGCGCGATTTGGGTATCGACGAGCGACGCGTGTGTCCCGCAAAACGGGCAGCGCTTGGCGTCACGCATCGCGTCGTCGAGCGTCGTTCCACATCCGGGACAACCTTCGCCCGGCGCGACGCTGCTCTCGATCCCGACGAGACGTCCCTCCGCCGCGTGACCGCACAACCGGCAGCGCACGGTCTCGGGCACCCCCAAACGGCAGCTCGCGCCGGCGTTGTCCCATGTCTCGATCCGCGTTCCTTCGACGCTGCAGGATGGACAATCGACACGCACCTCGAACGCCATGTGGGAATCTCGTGCTTGCTGCTGCTCGCGGTGATGGGATGCCGGTACGACGGGTCGTGGGCGGCAGTGTCGCATGGAGACTAGCGTCGGGATGCCTCTTTTGGTGAGCCGTACGAGGACGAGGGCGCGGAAAAGAAGTGGAAATTCACGGTCTACGCCTCCCCACGAGGACCGACGACGACACGGCGCGCCCGCGCTTTCGTGTGACGGATCGAGGCGCGAGGTGCCATAGGTGTCCAGTCGATCGGCCCACCCCGAAATTTCATCGTCCCTCTTGCACTAGGTCTCCCATGTCGATCCCAATGAGCTCACTCGTGACGAACCGCCCGCTGTCGGTCGCCGCGCTCACCTTCTCCCTTCTCACCGCGTCATGTGCGTCCACGGCTCACGACGCCGGACCAAGCGCGCCGACCGTGGAGTACGTCACCGAGCAAGAAATCCTCACGCCGCTACCGCTCCGCGTTCGACTCCCGGCGGCGACGAACACGGAGCACGTCATCGTGCTCTACCGAACATGGGGATCGCGTACGTGGTCACAGCTCGAGCTGGCGCGCGCAGGTCAAACATGGACCGGTGAAGTGTCGTGCCGCGCGGTGAGCACGGTGACCGGTGACACGCGTTACTTCTTCGTCGCGCTCGACGCCGAAGGAGAGCTCGTCGGGGGCAGCGGCTCGCCCGACTGGCCCCACGTCGCCACCATCGTCGGAAAGCTCCCGTTCGGTACGCGCACGCTGCAAGACGGATGGATCCCGATGCGCTGCCACGATCCGGCCGACTGCCCTCCCGACTTTCCAGGTTGTCCCGCCTACGCCTTCGCGCGCACGGCCTGCCGGACGGATCGTGACTGCAAGAAGGAAGGCGATCTCTGCGCGTGGGACGGATACTGCGGATCGCCCTCCGGAGAGGTCAACGCCAGCGCCGGCGGCACCGAAGAGGAGCAGCTCGCCGCGGCGGTGCGCGCCGTGCGTCAACGCTACAAGAAGAACGCCTCGCCTGCGCCGGCCGCTGCGCATCACCAAGCCCGCAACTGAGCGCGCGGGGAACGTGACGAGCTACGTAGCGACCGACTCGATCGCGATCACGGTGCGATTCTCTTCGCCCGCGACCTCGAGCAGATCGAACACCTTCACGACGTGAGCGCCGAGCGTCTCGGCGGCGAGTGACTTCAAGTCGAGCGCACGCACTTCACGGCTGAGCGCGCGCGCTCTCTCTGCCGTGATCGCGCCGATGTAGTGCTGGGAGTCTGGGTACGCGGCGGCGACCCACCACGGGAGCGCCTCGGTCGTCTCGGGGTAACCGAGCATCGTGAGGAAGCGTGACCACACGTCACGTGCCTGCTTCTTGTCTTCACCCGAGAGGTGGTGACCGATCTTGTTCTCGTTCGACGCGTCTTCGATCACGTCGAACGTGTGAATGTGCCGTGCGTCGCACTCTGCCGCGACGTACTTGAAGATCGCCTGCGCGGCGTCCGTTCCGTCGATGACGCGGCAGTTGTTCGGGTCGATCGGCGCGACGTCGACGCGAAGCAGGCGATCACGCTCGGACTCTGCCTCGCTCTTGGCCTGCGCGCGAACACGCTCGCGCATCATCGCCTCGTATGCTTCGCGATGGGGATGCTCGCGATCGATCCCCGACTTTGGATCGTCGTAGCAATCCATGCAGCCGGTGAGGTGATAGTCGAGCAGTCGCTGCTCTTCGAAGGCCGTGACCTTCGTGAGCATCGAGATCCATTTGGCGTCAGGAATTCGCTTCGGCAGATCCCAATACGAGATCAACTTCTCTTCCGAGAGTGCGTCGTAGTGCGCCCAAGAGCTCCCCACTCCGTGCAAGGTAGCAAAGAACGGTCACCGCGCCGTGGCTCGTTCGCATCCGCGGCGTCGCGTCGCGCTTCGCGACTCACGTGTCCCGCTTCACGTGTCCATCGAGTCGCATCGGCGGTGGTCCGTGCTCATCACGACGCATCGCCTCATCGCGGCTTGCGCGCCTCCTTCGTCGCCCGTCGCGCGGCGTGCACGAGCGAGCGCCATGTACGCGAACGCGCTCCCGAGCAGATCGCGCTGATCGAGATCCTCGAGCACGCGGATCCCTTCTGCGCGCGTGCGGGCGACGCGGGTGCGTGCCTCGGCGAGATCCGCCTGGGAGCGAGGATCCTTGTTTCGAACCTTATCGAGCTGCGTGAGCGTCTCGATCGCCCACTCGAGATTGCCGGAGCGTGACCAGCCGAGCGCAGAGTCGAGCCTGCCGTCCGCGCGGACGAGCGCGAGCGCATAAATCCGCTGCGCGCGTAGCGCCAGCGGCGGCGCAGTTTGATCCAGCGAGCGGATGTTTGGATACCGCACGCGGACGCGATGCGTCGCGTCGCCGAGCCTTCCGCTCTCCACGTCGGCGTCCGCCATCGCGATCTCTTGGACCGGCGTGAGGTGGATGATGACTTCGTTTCCACATGCGTCCGCGCGCTCGGGTGCAAACGTGAGCAGCCCAGCGGCGAGCGCGAACGTAGCCGCGCGTGCAGCCCGCGGCCCGAGTCCCAGCTTCATCTCCGTCGCGACACACGCCGGGCGTGAAAGTTCCCGGCTGGATCACATTTCGTGGAGGAAGGTCACCACGTGTCGATCATCCGCGGCTTCGTCCGCGCCGGACGGTGCGAGGTCGAGGCTAGGCCGCGCGCGATCCAGGCGCGGGTCTCCGCGGGATCGATGACGGCGTCGATCTCGAGGTACGAGGCCATGCTGACCGCCTTTCCGCGATCGTACGTGTACGCGACCATCGACTGGAACATCTGCTCGCGCTCGGCATCGTCGGAGACGGCCGCGAGCTCCTTCTTCATCGCCAGGCGAACGGCGCCCTCGAGGTTCATCCCGCCAAACTCGCCGGTGGGCCACGAGACGGTGAAGAACGGCGCGTGAAAGTGGCCGCTCGACATCGCCTGCGCGCCGAGGCCATAGCCTTTTCGAAGGACGACAGTGAAGAACGGAACCGACAAGCTCGCCGCCGTCACGAACATGCGCGAGACGTGTCGCACGAGCGCGGTGGTCTCTGCCTTCGGGCCTACCATGAAGCCCGGCGTGTCGCAGAGCGAGACAATCGGGAGATCGAACGCATCGCAGAGCTGCATGAAGCGAGACGCCTTGTCGGCGGCGTCCGAGTCCACCGCGCCGCCGAGGTGAAACGTGTCGTTCGCGATGACACCGACGGCGCGCCCTTCGATCCGCGCGAGGCACGTGACGATGCCGGCGCCGAACTCGCGGCGCAGCTCGAGCACGCTGCCCGTATCCATCATCGTCTCGATGATCGGACGAATCTTGTACGCACGGCGGCGTCGCTCCGGCAGCGCGGTACGAAGCGCCGCTTGATCGGCGAACGAGAACTCCGCGAGCGATGGGAATTGAAAGAACGCGAGGTACTTCTTCGCGAGCGCGACGGCGGCCGCTTCGTCTTGGCAGCGCAGATCGACGACGCCGTTCTTGCTCTGCACGCCGATCGGCCCGACCTCCTCCGGCGCGAACTTGCCGAGCCCGCCACCTTCGATCATCGCCGGTCCGCCCATGCCGATCGACGAGTCTTCGGTGGCGATGATCACGTCGCAGCAGCCGAGGAGCGCCGCATTTCCCGCGAAGCAACGACCGGACGCGATCCCGACGCGAGGAGCAAGCCCCGAGAGCGACGCGAACGCCATGAAGCTCGGCGTGTCGAGGCCGCTGACGAGAGGCATGTCCGTGTCGTTCGGACGACCGCCGCCACCTTCGGCGAAGAGCACGATCGGAAGCCGCCACTCGCGCGCGATCGAGAGCATGCGATCGAGCTTCTTGTGCCCCATCCCACCCTGCGTGCCGGCGAAGACCGTGTAGTCGTACGCGAGCACCATCGTCCGCGCGGCGTCGTCGCGTGACGGAGCCGCGAGCGAGCGATTCACCGTGCCGATGCCGCAGATGATCCCGTCTGCAGGGCTCACCTTGATCAGCTCTTCGATCGGGAGACGTTGCCTCTGCGCGGCGAGCGCCAGCGCGCCGTACTCGACGAACGAGCCTTCGTCGACGAGGTCGGCGATGTTCTCTCGCGCCGTGCGCTGGTTCGTCTTCCGGCGTCGCGCTACGGCGTCGGGCCTGCCTTCGTCGGTCGTCGCATGAAGACGCGCGCGGAGCTCGGCGACCGGGTCCGCGCCAGGTTTGTCCGATGTGTCGGGTTTGTCGGGCGGTTCAGAAAGACCCATGAAGAACGGCGCCGCCGAGCGAAGGACCAATGCCGACGCGAGGTGCTGTCTTCGCGGCGCCCGACGACGCGCTCGAGCTCGACGGCGCGGTGAAGAAGAGCACTGCGCCGCCGACGAGGAACACTCCGCCCGCGATGAACGAGATGTCCGAGATCGTCGCGGCGGTGAGGGCGTCTTTGCGCGCGTCGTAGCCGACCTGATCGCAGACGTTGCCGTTGCAGTGGTTGTCGGCGTTCGACTCGTCGTTCTTCGACTTCACTTGAAGACCGAAGTACGTGCCAACACCGACGCCCACGAGACCCACGCCTGCGGCGACGAGACCAAGGATCCGCTGCGTGCGTCCCTTCGAGGTGTCCACCGGCTCTGGGCTCGAAGGAGGAGGTGGTGGCGGAGGCGGCGCGACGGGCGCAGCCTCGAGCTCGGGGATCTTCACGTAGATCGGGATCGAGCCGCTCGGGGGAATGCTCACCTTCCCCTGCCACGCCTTCTTTTGTGGCGCGCTGGCGACGATCGTGTGGTCGCCGGGATCGATCGGGATCGGCGTTCCCCACAGCGGCTTGCCGAGGACGACGCCGTCACGCTTGATCTCGAGGCCGCTCGTACCCTGCACGAGCGCGACGTCGATGACGAGCTTCGAGAGCTTCGGCTCGAGCTTGTTCGCCTCTTCGCGCGCGACGCTCGCGCGTGGATCCTTCTGCTTCGCAGCGAGCGCCTCGGCCTCGTGGAAGATCGCCCACGCGCTCGCCGTCTGCCCGTTCTTGCCGTAGCACTCGCCAAGCCAGAGCATCGTGCCGATGCCGGGGTCGAGCCGTTGGCTCTCGGCGAACTTCGGACACGCTTGCGCGTAGCGACCTTCCGACATGAGGCGCTGAGCGGCGATCGCGAGGAGAACGAGCAGCGCGGGGACGAAGCGACGTAAGAGGTGGACCGGCAAAGGGAGTCGTCGCACGAGGATGCCCTCAGCGTAGCGGAACCGTGTGAAGTCTGCGACAGAGAGCTGCGATACGCTCCGATCCCGAGATTCCTCCGTGACCCCATCGGATCCGCCCAAGCGGCCTGCCCTATCGGACGCCCACGAGCCGCAGCGCGAAGAGGCGCGCGCGCGTGGAAACGACGAAGCGCGCACGCTCTCGGATCTCGGGGTCACGCTCGACGACGTGCGGCCGGTCGAGGCGCGCATCGCGGCCGCGCCTCTTCGCCTCGTGAACGATCGCTACGAGGTCGTCCGCCTTCTCGGTGAAGGCGGGATGGGCGAGGTGAACGAGTGCAGGGATCGCGTCATGGATCGATCCGTGGCGCTGAAGACGATCCGTCGCGATCGGCGCGCGCGGCATCTCGAAGCACGATTCGTGCGCGAGGCGTGCGTGCAGGCCCAGCTCGAGCACCCTTCCGTCGTCCCCGTCTTCGAGGTCGGACGAAGCGTGGAAGCCGCTCCCGAAGAAGAGAGCGCCTTCTTCACGATGCGCAAGGTCACCGGCGTCCCGCTCGACGAGATCCTCGAGGGCAAGCGCGCGGGTGACCCGCGAATGTCGAAGTCGCTCTCCGACGAGTTCAGCCGGCATCGGCTCCTCACCGCGTTCTCGCAGGTGTGCCTCGCCGTGCACTACGCCCACGCGCGCGGCGTGCTTCATCGCGATCTCAAGCCGAGCAACATCATGCTCGGCGAGTTCGGTGAGGTCTATGTCCTCGATTGGGGGCTCGCGAAGCTCACGCCCGACGACGAGTCGTCCCGGCCATCCGGAGCGAACGCGTTCGCGCCCACGTCGAGCGGTGACGTCGCGATCGCGGGGGTGACGGCGTCGAGCGCACGCCGTCATTACCAGACCGCGCTCGGCACCGCGCTCGGAACGCCGGCCTACATGGCTCCCGAGCAGGTCTCGGGTCGCGAACGACTCGACGCGCGCGCCGACGTGTTTGCGCTCGGCGCCGTCCTCTTCGAGATCCTCACGCTCCAGACGCTCCTCGACGAGAGCGCGGTGGAGGCTCGCATTCGCGGAGGCGACGCGGACTGGGACGCGCGGCCGAGCGTGCGCGCGCCCGACGCGATGATCCCACCGGAGTTCGATCGCATCTGCGTTCGGGCCACCGCGAAGGACACCGACAAACGGTACGCGTCCGCGCGCGCCCTCCACGACGTGATCGAGGCGTACCTGAACGGCGAGCGCGATCAGGAGCTGCGATCGAAGCTCGCCGAGTCGCTCCTGGCGCAGGCCGAGGAGCGAAAGCAGAGCACGGAGAAAGGCAGCCACGACGCCGCAATTCGCCTCGTCAACCGCGCGCTCGCGCTCGCACCCGATGATCCGCGCGCCCTCGAGCTGCTCGTCGATCTCCTCAAGGCGACGTCGGGTGAGTCGCGAAAGGCACGCGACGAAGTCTTGAAAGAGGGCGTCGAGCGGCAACGTCGCGCGCAGCCCCTCGGCGTCGCGCTCTTCACGATCCCGTGGCTCACGCTGTATCCTCTTCTCTCGGCGATCCGAGGCGTCCGAAGTCCGTGGCTCGCCGCGGTGCCGGCCGTGGGCTGGGTCATCGCCGCGCTCGCCAACTACATCGATCACCGGCGCGGCACGCAAGATCGGGTGATCTATCCGACTGTCTTCATCTTCATCGCGGTGGCGCTGACGGCGATCCCCTTTGGTCCCCTGCTCGTCGCGCCCGCGCTCGCGGTGACGTTGGTCGCCAACGTCATCATCATCAGCGCCGCGCGCAATCGGACGAAGACCCTCCTCGTCGCTTGCCTCTCGCTCATCGTCCCCACCCTCGTCGTCTGGGCCGGGCTCTACGACGTGTACCGCTTCGAGAGCGAGACCACGATCGTGCTCCGGTCGCTCTTCACGCGCGTCCGCCCGTTCAACTTGAGCATCGTGCTGTCGGCGGTAGATCTCTTGATGCTGTTCTCGACCTCGTTCTTCGCGAGCCGCCTCCGCGACGAGATCGAGCACGCGCGCTCGGCGAACGCGCTCTTCGCGTGGCAGCTCTCGAAGCTCCTTCCGCCCGGCGTCTCCGAGTCGAAGAAGAAGACGATCGGCAGGCCTGTCGAGGAGGCCGACCTGCCAAACGAGGCCGGCACCAGCGAGGCGAGCAAGGCGCCGCAGACGGTCGTCGACCTGCACGCGCAGAACCTCTCGCATCTCCTCGACACGGACATCGACGCGGAGCAGGGAGCAAAGACGTTCCTGACACGCGCGATGGGTGAGCTCACGGACGACCAGAGCGCGTTCCCGCTGCTCGCGATCGACGGACCGCGATACGTCGAGGCCGAGCTCCTGATCGAAGGCAAGTCGACCGAGGTGCATCGCGTCCGCGATCGCATCGTCGGTCGTGATGTCGCGATCAAACGCCTCCGCCGCGACCTCTTGGGCCGGCTCACGAGAGAAGACGCAGGCCGCGTCGAGGCCGCGTTCAAGCGTGAGGCGCTCCTTCAGGCGCATGTCGAGCATCCGTCCGTGCCACCGATCTACGATCTCGGTCACGACGCCGAAGGTCCGTGGTTCACGATGAAGCTGGTGCGCGGGACGCCGCTCTCGGAGGTGGTGCGCAAAGCCCCGGCCAAGCGAGGAGGCTCGACCGAAGCGACGATGACGCGGCATCAGCGGCTCACCGCCTTCGCGCAGGTCGTCTTGGCGATCGACTTCGCGCACCGCCATCGAATCGCTCACGCGGCGCTCGATCCGTCGAAGATCGTGCTCGGCGAGTTCGGCGAGGTGTACGTGCTCGGCTGGAGCCATGCGAAGCGCCTCGACTCGATGTCGTCGATCGGCGCCGACATCGTCACGACCCTCGAGCACTCACCGAGCGCACGCGACTACGTCGCCCCCGAGCAGCTCGAGAGCGGCCGCGCGAGCGAGCGCGCCGACGTCTATTCGCTCGGCGCGATCCTGTTCGAGGTCGCCGCCGGCAAGCCCGCGTCGTCGGGCGCGCGACTTCCGAAGGAGCTCGACGAGATCTGCGCGAAGGCGATGGCGCAAGACCCGCGCGATCGCTACCCGTCAGCGCGAAAGCTCCACGAGGCGATCGAAGCCTTCTTGAGCAGTGACCGCGACGAGGCGCTTCGCCGAGCGCTCGCCGCCGAGCGTCTCGCGCGTGCGCAGGAGAGCTTCGAGGCCGCCAAGCATGACGTCGCCGCGCGTGCGGACGTGCTTCGCAACGTGGGGCGCACGCTCGCGCTCGCGCCGGATCGCGGCCCCGCGCTGCGGATGCTCTCGAAGCTCCTCGCTTCGCCGCCCACGCAGATGCCTCCTGCGGTCTCCGAAGACATCCGCGCCCAAGTGTTCGCGATGTCACGACGCGCCGCGCTCCCCGGCGCGCTCACGTACGTCGTGCTCTTCAACGTCATCTTCCCGATCTACTGCCTCGTGTTCGGCGTCCGCGACTGGCGCGCCGCGATCGCGATCGCCGCGTCGTGGGCGCTCGCGGCAGCCGTGCTCGCGGGCACGTACCGATTCCGTCAGACCGAGCCGAGGCTGCCGTGGGTCGCGATGACGTCGGCGCTTGCGGTGGGGATGACGTCGCTCATCTTCGGCCCGTACTTCCTCGTGCCCGGCCTCACGATCACGATCACGCTCGCGTACATCTTCGCGGTGGGTCGTGAGTGGCGATGGGCGGCGGTCGTCATGAGCGCCGCGGCGCTCGTCGTTCCGCTCGTCTTGATGTGGACGCACGTCTCGTCCGCGCTCGAGATGCCTGGTCGCGAGGCGTCGCTCGCGCCGCTCGTCATCCGAGGAGCGGCGTACCACCCGCCGCTCGTCTTCCTCCTCGGGCTCCTGCTCACGAACGTCGCAAACGTGCTCTTCGTCGGTCACTACTCGGCGCGCTTCCGAGACATCCTCGACGAGCTCGAGGCCGAGAACCGCGCGAAGGTGCACGCGCTCTCGCGCCTGCTCTGAGGCGTCGCTTGTTAAAGGAGAGGAACCCAGACAATCGGTCGGGACGAAATTCGTTGAAGTTTCGTGAGATACTGCGCCTTCTCGTTGAGAAAGTCGCCGTCTGAATCAATTTTGTTTATCGTTTGATTGACATTATTCAAGCCGGTCCTATCTAGAGGGCATCCGAATGGCGAAGCTCGTGGTCACCTGTCCAAGCTGCAGCGGCGAGCTTCGCGCCACGCGCCTGGCCTGCCAGTCCTGCGGGACGAACCTCGATGGCAGCTTCGAGCTCCCCGTCCTCCTGCGGCTGCCGGCCGAAGACCTCGCGTTCATCAGCGAGTTCGTTCGCGCGTCGGGGAGCCTCAAGGCGATGGCGGCGCTCGAGGGCACGAGCTACCCGACGGTGCGTAACCGCCTCGACGCGCTGATCGCGCGCCTCGAGGATCTCGAGCGTGAAGCGAAGAAGCAGCGCGAGCTCTCGCCGGTCGACGAGAAGCAGCGGCGCCGTCACGAGATCCTCGACGCGCTCGAGAAGGGGCGGCTGTCGGCCAAAGAGGCCGAAGAGCAGCTGCGAAAGGTGGGGCTATGACGAAGTCCTCTTCAACATCTCCTTCCTCGCCGGCCAAGGAGTCTTCTCCGCCCGACTTGTCTCCCTCCGAGCGCGTACGTCGTCTCGTCGCGTCGGGCGCAGCGACGCCCGAGGAGGGCGAGCGGCTCATCGCGGCGATGGTCGAGGACGCGGCGACGAAGGCGCGCGCCCACGCGATGGGTCACGCGAAGGAGAGTCTCCTCAAGACGCTGCTTCATCCCTACGACCGTTACGGCGGCGGCGTCGCGGCGACGATCGGCCTCGTCGTCAGCGTCGTGAGCATCGGCGTCACGCAGCTCGGCGTGCGCTTCGACGGCTTCCTCGATCTGCACGTGCGCCCCATCTCGTCGGGGACGAGCGGCCTTCACGCGATCGCCACGAGCGCCGCCGAGCAAGGCATCGTCTGGGTCTTGCCGGCGATCTGCTACTGGGCCTATGCGCGGCTCTTCTCGCGCCACGTGCGCGTCCTCGATTTCCTCGGCATGGTCGGGTTGGCGCGCGTCGCGGTGCTCCTCAGCGTCATCCCGGTCCTCGCGCTCACGCCGCACATCCAAGACCCGACCTCGCTCCAGAGCCCGAGCATGCTCGCGCTCGTCACCGTCGCGCTGCTGATGCTCGCGGTGCACATCACGCTGCTTTACCAAGGCTTCAAGAACGCGTCCGGTCTCGCTGGCGTGAAGCTCGTCGGCGGATTCATCGGGCTTTTGATCGTCGTCGAGATGATCACGAAGCTCGCCCTTCTTCTCTTGCCCTGATTCTGGCCCTGATGACTCTTCGTCAAAGCCCAACGCTCTAAAGGACACATCATGAACGCGCATCGAAGGCGCGGGCTCCCGAGCTCGCTCGTCATCTCTTTCCTTTTGTCTTCGACCATCGTCATCGCCACCAGCGGGTGCGCGTCGACCTCTCCCTCGAACAAAGGCAGCAGCACCATGAGCTCTCCATCTACATCAACGTCCTCGCAACCCTCCACCACCGGCGCTCCTACCGACGCGAAGACCACCGCCTTCATCACCCTGCTCGCGCACGGGAAGTTCGATGACGCCGAGGCCTCCTTCGACGCGGCGATGCGCGGCGCGTTGCCTCCGTCGAAGCTCGCCGAGACATGGAAGGCCGTCGAGTCGAAGCTCGGCGCCTTCGAAGCGATCGAGAAGATCGACAACAAGACCCACGAGGGCTACGTGCTCGCGCACGCCACGTCGAAATTCCAGCGCGATCGCCTCGTGATCAAGGTGGTGTTCGATGACAAGGGATCGATCGCTGGGCTCTTCTTCCTGCCTGCGCCCGTCGCGTGGTCGGCGCCGCCGTATGCGGCCCCTGCGTCGTTCGAGGAGCGTGAGGTGCAGGTCGGATCGTCGCCGCCCCTTCCGGGCACGTTGACGATGCCGAAGCACGCGAGCTCCCAAGGTGTCCCTGCGGTCGTGCTCGTTCACGGCTCGGGCCCGAACGATCGCGACGAGTCGATCGCGGCGATCAAGCCGTTCAAGGACCTCGCGTGGGGCTTGGCCTCGAAGGGCATCGCCGTCCTCCGCTACGACAAGCGCACGAAGGTGCATCCGCAGGGCGTCGTCACGCAGAAGGAAGAGGTGCTCGACGGCGCCCACGATGCGATCGCCCTTCTCCAACGCACACCAGGCGTCGACCCCAAGCGGATCTTCGTCGCGGGACACAGCCAAGGCGGCTATCTGGCGCCGCGCATCGCGGAGGCCAACCCCGACCTCGCCGGCGTGATCATCCTCGCGGGAGCGACGCAGCCGTTGCAAGACTCGATCATCGAGCAGCTCTCGTACTTTCACTCGATGGATCCGAAGAACACGCAGCTCGAGGCGCAGCTCGCCAAGGCGCGCGTGTTCAAGACCGCGGTCGAGTCCCCTTCGCTCAAGCCCGAAGACGACGTCGCGCTGCCCTTCGGCTCGAAGGTGAAGGGGGCGTACTTCCTCGACGTGCGAAGCTATGAGCCGCACGTGGCAGCGGCGACGCTCTCGTGCAGGCTGCTCGTGTTGCAAGGCGAGCGCGATTATCAAGTTACGATGGTCGAGCTCGAGCGCTTCAAGAAGACGCTGGCCGGCAAAAAGAACGCGACGCTAAAGTCCTATCCCTCGTTGAACCATCTGTTCGTGAGCGGGACGGGAAAGCCAGGACCCGCGGAATACGATGTACCGGGACATGTCGATCAAGCGGTGATCGACGATATCTCGGGCTGGATCACGGCACGCTAACGCATTGAGGCACCAAAGCGCGTAAGCGCCTACTCGCTTATCTCCGAGAGCACCGGGCAATGATCGGACACGGTCGTGTAATCGGGCGGCGCGATGTTCGTGGGTCGGCATGCGAGCTCTGCGCAAAAGCCATGCACCGTCACCGAGCCTGGGCGCACGAGGCCCGGTGACGCGATGAGGTGATCGAGCACGCTTGGCGTGAGCGGTTGATTCTTCGGCTGAAAGTACTCGGTGCACTTCATGTCGCTGGTCGCGACATCGAGCCCGGCGCGCTTTGCCTGGTCGAGGATGAACGTCCGCTCGCCGTATTTGTCGTCGAGAAATCCCGTGCTGTTCGTGTCGCCGAGGATCGCGACGGGACCGTCTTTCGCGAGCGCGGCAGCGATCTCGTGCGCTCGCTGCCATTGCTCGCGTCGCTTCTTCTGTTTGCCCGCCTCACCCCCGGCGATCAGGTGGAGGACGAGGAGCTGGAAAGATGGGTTCTTCGCGGTCCCTTCGCCCGACGAGCCCGTTCGCTCCATCTTCGCGACGAGACCGGATCGCTCGACGCCGCAGGAGTCGGGCGCGGCTGGGTCGAGCTCGGGATACTCGCGCGTCGACACGAGACGCACGCGGCTCTCGTCGTAGAGAAAACCGACGTGCATCTCGCTGCGGCCAGAGCACTTCGTGAGCACGTAGGCATAATGCCGCCCGTCGTGGGAGATGCGAAGCGCGAGGTCGCGCACGCTCGCCACCTTCTGCACCTCCTGGAGGCCGAGCACGTCGGGGCGCGCCTCTTCGAGGATCTCCGCGAGGCGCTTCATGTCGGTGGGCTCGACGCCGAAGCGCCGGATGTTGTACGTGCCTACACGGAGCGGGCCGCGCCCGAAGCACGAAGAGCAGGCGCCGCAGCGGAAGAACACGCTCGCCACGAGACCGAGGACGATCACCGCCGCGAGACGAGGGAGGAGCGGATTGTCCCCGCCGCCGGGCGTTCGCGTCTCTCGGGAAGTCCTCCCCCGGCGGAGCCCATTTCGGCTGCTCTTCCCATCCATCACGCGAGAAACGATAGCCCCTGCCTGCGGCTTGGCCCGGACAGTTTTCCGGACATCGCGACCGGGTAGATCTCGGGCTTGATTTGTGCCGAACCGCTCCCCACGATGATGGGGAAGGTCGAAGCTCATGACTGGCAACGCATCGGCGTCCGGACGCGCCATCCCCACGCTCAAGGATCTGAAGGAGCAGTCGCGCGAGCCAGATCCGTGCCCCCTTTGTGAGCGACCCAACCGCAAGCCTTCCGACCATCATCTGGTCCCGAAGACACGTGGCGGAAAGGTCACGCAGACGATTTGCCAAGACTGCCATACGGCGATCCACGCGACGTTCAGCAACAAGGAGCTCGAACGCGAGTACTCCACCGTCGACGCGCTCCTCGCCCACGAGGGCTTCGCCAAGATCATCCGCTTCATCGCGAAGCAAGACGGCAAGGTCCGCACGCGCCTCGCGAAGAACCAGCGAAATCGCGGCCGAAACGGCTAATCGCTGCGGTGTCAGAAGCCCTGCGCTCGTTCGTCTAGGAGCGAGAGCACATGTTGCGACGTGGTTTCCTGCTCGTATGCACATCGGCCGTCACGGGCCTTTGGTTTCGCGAGACGGGGCTGACGCAGCTCTCCCGCCAGCTCGTCATCGAGCTGAGCGGAGACTGCTCGTTCTGCGGGAACAGCGTGCAGAAGGGCGAGGTCGCCACGATGGCACGTGCGGTCGGGACGCGCGTGCGGATTTGCAGCGAGTGCATCGACCTCTGCCTCGACATCGTCGAGCTCCCGGCCATCGTCCCGGCCGCCAGGGCCCATTCCAAGCCCGACATCCCACGGTATGAGCGGCCCACGCTCATCGACGAAGACGACACGATGGCCGCGCTCTGCGATCTCTTGAAGATTCGACAAGGTGCCCACGAGAGCCACTACGCGGCTGCCGTCGATCGCATGATCGCCACCATGCGCGCGCAGATCGACGGCATCGCGCTCTCGACCTCGAGCGTCGTCGTGAGCGACAAGGTCCAACACCAAGAGAGCGGCGTCTATTCGCGTGGTGAATGCCACTGCGCGTTCTGCCGCGCGGCGCAGGAGGACGTCGAGCGCATGATCGCAGGACCATCGATCTACATCTGCGACCGATGCGTCTGCGAGGCCGCGGCCGTCACGAAGAAGCTCACCGAGCGCGTCGTCTGAGCGGCGGGTCAGGAGTCTTCTTTGTTTCGATCGCCCGCAGGCCGCGCCGCGATCCCCGGGATCGGCGTCGCGCTGCGCTTCGTGCCGCCCCACGGCGCCTTCTGCGCTGCCGGCTCCGCGACGTCGACGATCGCGGCAGGCGATGTCGACGCGAGCTCGAACGCGCTCGCCGCGGCGCTGTCCGCGCGAACGCTCGCGGGTCGAAGCCCCATCGTCGCGTCGTCGAGCATGAACCCGGTGGGCAGCTCTTTGCGAAGGTCGAGGAGGAGCTCCTCGGCGCTGCCGTAGCGAAGCTTCGGATCGATCTCGAGCGCTCGCTTGACGATCGCAGAGACCGATCGCCTTACGTGCGGAGCCACCTCGGTGAGCGGGCGCGCGGGCTTGCTGCAGATCGCGACGAGCAGGCCACCGAGCGTCTCGACGTCGTGATGCGGCGTCGCCCCGGTCAGCATTTCGTAGAGCACGACGCCGAGCGACCAGAGGTCGGTGCGGTGATCGACGTGCTTCGGCCCCTGCACTTGCTCGGGCGACATGTAGAGCGGCGTGCCGAGCATGAGCCCGGTCGACGTGAGCGTACGGCTCTTGTCCGACATCTCTTCGCGCACGCGAGCGATGCCGAAGTCGAGGAGCTTCACGACGACCTCCTCGCCGTCACGTCGCGCGAGGAAGAGGTTCGCTGGCTTGATGTCGCGATGAACGACGCCCGCCTCGTGTGCGCGCGCGAGCCCCATGCACGCTTGCGCGGCCACGCGCAGCGCGACGTCTTGCGCGAGCGGCCCTTGCCGCACCATGAGCTGCTGGAGGTCTTCGCCTTTCAGCAGCTCCATCACGAGGTAAGGATTCTTCGTCTTCGGATCGCTGCCGCTGTCGAGCATGAGCGCGATGTGCTGCGACTCGATCGCGCCGGTGGCCTTTGCCTCGCGCTGCAGACGCTCCACGAGCTGGAGGTCTTTGCGCATCTCGTCGGTGGCGATCTCCTTCAAAGCGACGCGGCGGTTCGTGTTGATGTGGCGCGCCTCGTACACCGCGCCCATCCCTCCCTGCCCGATCTGGCGGAGGATCTCGTATTTGTTCTCGATGATGCGCTTCGGGAGCGCGGGCATCGGCGAGGCCGCGGTCTTCGCGAACGCGAGCGGCACCGCGACGGGCTTTCCGGCGACGACCGCGAGGATCTTGTCGGCGTCGTCCGCGGTCATGATGCGCGGTGTCTGCAAGCTCATTCCGAGCGTGCCTTTGTCTTGCGACATCCCCTTGCCCGACTCGAAGACGATCGCTCGACGAAGCGAGGTGATGTTCGTCGTGGGCAACGTGTTGGGCGTGGCAGAGATCCAGGCGGTGCCGTCGTGCTCGGGAGAGTCGACCACGCCGAGGAACCAAAGCTCTTCGCTCGGCGGACGTACCGTCACGAGGAAGATGCGACCGCCATCCTTCAAGCGATCGAGCGCCTTGTTCGTGCTGTTGTATCGGTTGATGGGCCACACGTCGCCGGGCGCGACGGTCTTGCCGTTCACGCGCGCGTCTTTCTCGAAGACGGCCTTGCTGACGATGGCCATGATGTCGGGCACGGTGCTGGCCCGACACGATACAAAAAGAGGGTCACCGAGGCGAGGGTTACAGGCCTCGCCTCGAGTTTTTCGTTCGTCGACGTGCGCTTCCGGTCGCAGAAAAATAAGGTGCCGCGTGTGACCTGAGCGTTAACCTCTGCGGATGCTCGGCAAACGACTGGGGGACCGCTACGAGGTCACGGCCGAGATCGGTCGCGGCGGGATGGGCGTCGTCTACGCTGCGCGAGACTCCGTTCTCGAGCGTGAGGTAGCGATCAAGGTGATCTCGCCCGCTCAGGTCGACAAGGATCTCGAGGAGCGATTCAAGCGCGAGGCACGCGTGGTCGCGCAGATGGATCATCCCTCCATCGTCGGCGTGTACGATTTCGGCGCCGAGGCGGAGCATTTGTTCTTCGTCATGCCGTTCGTGCGCGGCACGACCATGCGCGAAGCGCTCAACCAGCACGCGCTCTCGGTCGCGGACATCTTGGAGCTCGGCTCGCAGATCGCGTCGGCGCTTTCCTACAGCCACGAGCGCGGCATCATCCATCGCGACATCAAGCCCGAGAACGTCATGCTCGTTCGCGAGCCGGGCGCGGCGAGCGCGTCGGCCTCGGGTGTGGGTGGCTACCGCGCGCGCGTCGCTGACTTTGGCCTCGCGCTCACCTCGGACGAGCCGCGCTTCACGCGTGCAGGCGTGGTCGTGGGCACGGTCGCGTACCTCGCTCCCGAGCAAGTCACCGGCGCGCCCGTCCAGGGAAAGACGGACGTGTATGCGCTCGGCGTGACGCTGTACGAGGCGTTGACGGGGCAGCTTCCGTTTCCTGGTGAGATGCACACCGCGCTGTTTCGCATCGTGCACGAGCAGGCAAAGCCGCCGCGCACGATCGCGCCGAACCTCCCTGCCGACGTCGACGCGCTCGTCATGCAATGCATCGCGAAGGATCCCGCGCAGCGGCCCGACGCGAACCAAGTGGCGCACGCGCTCTCTCGAGCGAGCCGCCTCCTCCAGCACGCAGGGTCGCAAGACAGCTCCGATGCGCATGCCGCGACGGTGTCGATCGACGCCGCGTCGGTCGCCGCCGCGACGTCTCCATCGGGGTCGCCGGCGAAGCGTGAGCCGATCGTCGGACGCGATCGCGAGATCGAGCTGCTGACCGCGCGGCTCGCGTCGGCGATGAACGGTGAGAGCCAGGTGGTGCTCTTGTCGGGCGAGACGGGCATCGGCAAGACGCGCGTCCTCGACGAGATCGCCGCGATCGCGTCGACCCGAAGCAGCAGCGCGGGTCCGCTCCTCGTCCTGCGCGCGAGCTTCGCCGAAGAGCACCATGCCCTGCCGTATCAGGGCTTCGCCGATCTCCTCGCGAGCTATTTTCGTGGACGCTCGGGAGCCGGCTCCGCGCTCTCCGGTGAGCTCGCGGAGATCGCACCCGAGCTGATCGCGCTCTTCCCCGCCCTCTCGGACATCGACTCGCTCCGCGTCGCGAGCTCGAGCGGCGCGCAGACCAGCAGCGCGTCCCGATCCTCGAGCCAAACCGAAGGCGATCGCACCCGCGCCTTCGAGACGCTCGCGCGTGCGCTCGTGCGCATCGCGGCGGGGCGTGTCCTCGTCCTGCTCCTCGACGACCTCCACGCCTCGGCCGCGTCTTCGGAGGCGCTCCAATACATCGCGCTTCGACTGGCATCCGGGTCGACGTTCATCCTCGGCGCATACACCGATACGGACATCGACCGAACGCACCCGATCCGCAAGCTCGAAGCAGGCATGAAGAGCAGCCGGCGCTTCACCGCGGTCGCGCTCCAGCGTCTCGCGCGTGAGGATCAGCGTGCGCTGATCGAGGCGTTCGCGCTCGAAGAGCCTTCGCTGCGGGGACGCGTCAAGTCGGTCGATGGACCGCTCGCCGATCGTCTCCACGAGGTGACCGAAGGCAATCCGTTCGTCACCCGTGAGATGCTTCGATCGCTCGTCGAGGCTGGCACGATCGCCGTCGACGAGACCGGAACGCTCTCCTTCTCGGGCGCTGAGGGGACGCTCAGCGCGGAAGATTTGCCGAGCGGTCCGAAGGACGCGATCGAACGGCGACTCGAGCGCCTCGAAGACGCGCCCCGCCGCATCCTCGGCCTCGCCGCGCTGCTCGGCCGCTCCTTCGACGTGCGCGACCTCGAGGCGCTCGTCGAAGAGGAAGGCGAGGACGACGACGAGAAGCACCTCGACGACATCCTCGACAACCTCGTCAGCGGCGGCTTCCTCCGCGAGCCGCGCGAAGGAGCGTCATCGTCTCGCGGCGACGACCGCCTCGCGTTCACGAGCGGCGTGATGTCCGACGTGCTCTACGCGGCGATCCCGCGGCGAAAGCGTCGAAAGCTCCACGTCCTCGCCGCAGAGCAAATCGAGAAGCGCGCGAAGGGCAAGCTCGATCGCGTCTATGGTCCGCTCCTTCACCACTACGCGCGAGGCGATGTCGCCGACAAAGCCATTCACTATGGCCTCGAGCACGCGCGCAAATCGCTCGCGAGCCTCGTGCTCGACGAGGCGCTCGACGCCGCCAAGACGGTGCTCGGCTTCGTCGAGGACGACGGCGGCTCACCGGAGCAAGTCGCCGAGGTGCGTGCGCTGCTCGGGACGATCCATCGGCGCCGCGGTCATCACGAAGCGGCGATCAAAGAGCTCGAGCTCGCGACGCGCACCTTGAAAGGCAAAGAGCAACTGGCCGCGTACGTCGATCTCGTCGAGACGGCGTGGGAGGCGCGCCGAGCCGCCGACGTGGCGCGCTGGCTCGACAAGGCGATCGCCTCCGCGCGCGCCTGCAAGGACAAGGCGACCGCGCGAAGGCTCCTCCTCCTCGGGACGACCGCGGCGAACCTGCGTGGCGACGCGGCCCTCGCGCAATCTTACGCGGAGCAGGCCGCGAGCGAAGACCCCGAGCGCTCGAGCTCCCCTTCGCGGCGAAGCGGCACGATCGAGGTCGCGATGTCGCAAGTGCTCCAGAGCCTCGATCCGAAGGAGTTCCGGCTCGCGTTTCATCACGACATCGCCGCGAACATCTACGAGACCTTGACGCAAGAGGGTGATGGCGCGCGCATCGTGCCGTTTCTTGCTCGCTCTTTCGCCGCCGAGGATGGCGGCAAGCGGTATCGCTTCCACCTGCGAAGCGAAGCGCGCTTTCATGACGGTCGCCCCGTCACCGCCGAAGACGTGCGCGCGTCTTGGGCGCGCCAGCTCGTCGGACGCCCCGACACGATCCTGTCGGTCGTGCTCGGCGCGCGTGAGGTCGCGAGCGGAGAGACCACCGAGTGGCGTGGATTCCAGATCGTGTCGCCGTCGGAGCTCGTCATCGAGCTCGAGTCGCCGCTCGCCGTCTTTCCTGCGCTCGTGGCGCATCAGGCGCTGTCGATCCTGCCGGCCGACGTCACCTTCGGCGCGACGAGCTATCGAGAGGGCCTCGTCGGCACGGGCCCGTTTCGCGTCACTCGCTTCGATCCCGGCCGGCGTCTGGAGCTCGAGGCGAATCCAGACTACTGGCGGCCCGGGCTCCCGCGAGCCGAGGGTGTGGTGTTCGACTTCGGCATCGACGATGGCGAGATCGCGCGCCTCTTCTCGCGCGGCCGCATCTCGGTCACGACCGATCTGAGCACCCAGCGCGTCGAGGAGCTTCGCAACAACCCCACGCTCGCGGCGGGCTATCGAACACGCCCGAGCCAGGCGACGAGCGCGCTCTTCCTGAGCACGCGTCATGGCCCGCTCGTCGACACCACGCTGCGCCGGCGCATCGTGCGAGCGATCGACCCTGCGCTGCTCGCGCGACGCTGCTTTCCCCGTGGCCCGGGCGCGGCGCGAAGCTTCTTGCCGCCGGTGTTCACGGGCGAAGACCTCTCACGACGCGATCCTGGCAAAGGGACGTCGATGCCGCCGCCGAACTCGCCAAGTGACGTCGCCGCACAAGAGGTGGCGATGGCAAAGACGATCGCGGCGGACACGGGGAAGAAGAGCGGCTCGATGCAGACAGGCCTTCGGCTCGGGCTCTTTCCGGTGTTTCAAGGACCGCAAGCGGCCTACGCACGCGAGCTCGAGGCGATGCTCTCGAAGACCGGGATCGCGCTCGAGGTCATCGCCGCGTCGCCAGCCACGTTCGAAACGACAGAAGACAGCTTCGACATGATCCTCTCCGGCTGGGTGGCCGACTATCCCGACGCCGACAGCTTTCTCTATTCTGCGCTCCACTCCACGCACGGCTGGTATGGACGCCTCTGCGGCCTCCACGAAATCGACGAGCTCCTCGAGAAGGCGCGTGTCGCGCTCGATCCCTCCGAGCGCCAGCCGCTCTACGCGCGCATCACCCGGATGCTCTTCGAGCACGCCGTCCTCGTCCCGTTGTTCCACAATGACGTCTTTGCGTTCGTGCGTCCTGAGGTAAAAGGCGCGGACGCCTTCGCCTCCCACG
Organism: Labilithrix sp.; assembly: GCA_044227045.1. Classification (GTDB taxonomy): domain Bacteria; phylum Myxococcota_A; class Polyangia; order Polyangiales; family Polyangiaceae; genus Labilithrix. The sequence continues at coordinate 91,503 of JBGAFW010000010.1, read as the reverse complement.
TCACCCATTGGAGCTTCGACGAGCTCTGGGTCGATTGACGACGTATCGCGGCCTCGATTGGCGATTAGCGATAGTGCATTAGCGCCATTACGCATTAGGGAACGGGCGCCGGCTTCACGCCGTGCTGAGCGGCGACGTCGCAGCCGAGCGGCACGTTGGTGGGCCCGCTCGAGGTCTTGACGATCAAGAACTCGACGCGCCGGTTCTTCGACCACGCCTCCTCGTTGTGCTCGGGGTCGCGCGGACAGTAGAAGCCATAGCCTTTGGCACGTAGACGTTTTTGATCGACTTGGCGGGCGATCAACGCGCTCATCACGGAGTCGACGCGTGCTTGCGTGAGCGTGAGGTTCATTTGCTCTCCGCCTCGCTCGTCGGCGTGGCCGGCCACCTCGACGAGCGTGAGCTCCGGATGATCGTTCAGCGCCTTCGCGACCTTGTCGAGGATGGGGTTCGACTCGGGCAGGATCTCGGCGCTCCCGACCTTGAAGAGGATCTTGTCGAACACGACCACCTGATCCGGTCCGATGTAGACGTCCGGACAGCCATTGCGCTTCGGATCGGGATGCCGTGGGCCCCAGATCGTCGGGCAGGCGTCCTCTGCGTCGGGAATTCCATCGTGATCTTGATCGACGGGCGGCGGACATCCGTTCGTCTTCGGGTCGTGCGTCGCGACGCCGGGGACGTCTGGGCACGCATCGACGGCGTCGGGGATGCCGTCGCCGTCGCGATCTTGCGGGCATCCGTTCGTGCGCGGGTCGTTCGTGCGCGGGCCCTTCACGTACGGGCAGGCGTCCTCGACGTCGGGAATGCCGTCGCCGTCGGTGTCGAGCGGGCATCCTTCGTTCGACATCACGCCGGGGACGTTCGGACATCGGTCGACGTCGTCGGCGACGCCATCGCCGTCGCTGTCTCCGACGGACGGCTCGAAGATGAAGCCGATCGTCGCGCGAATGTCCGCCGCTTCGTAGCCTGTCGTGTAGCGCGTCCCAGCTCCGACGACGAGGTACGAGCTTCGTTCGACGAAGAGCTTGATGCCGCCGAGAGCCTCGTTCGAAGGCCTCACCGCCGAGGCGCTCGAGCCGTTGAGGAGGTAGGTGCCGTAGGTCTCCGCGACGAGGTCGAGCGGCTCGAGGATGCGAATGGACCCACCAAGCCCATACGTGAGGAGGCTACCGTCCTTGAATTGTCCGTCGCGCAGCCCGAGCGTGGTGCTGCTCGCTCCGTGACCACGAAATCCGAAGTTGGCCGCGAGTCGCACCTGGTTCTCGCTGCCGAACCTCTTCTCCGCGATGATCATCGGCCAATACCAGAACGACGGATCCGCGCCGGCGCTCTTCGAGGCGTCGTTGACCGGCACGCCCACTTGCAGACCGATGGCGAGGCCGACGCTGCGGTCGTCGTCGGCGCGAAGGATCTTGAGCTTCCCGTGGAGCGCGAGATGCTGAATGGATTGCAGGTCGAGCGCCTGAGGTCCCCAGCCCGTGACCGCGGGCTGCTCACCGCCCGACATCAGCACGACCGGCGCCGAGACGCCGACCGCGAGGCGATTGCCGAGCCCGTAGTTGAACTGGAAGGTGCCCGTAAACGAGTTGTTGATGAGCCGCGTCGAGCTCTGACCTACGTCCGGCACCCGCAGGATCCCATGCCCCCAGTCGAGGACGAGCCCGAAGCTCACGTGATTGGCCGACACGACGTCGACGCCGTTGACGGCGATGAAGCCACGCGAGTCGAGCGCGGGTCGAAAGAGATGCGTGTCGAAGCCCTCACCGTTCGAAGCGGGGATCGCCTGCGCGTTCGCTTCACGCGCGGGCAAGACGACACCCGCGACCAACGAAGCCAACGCAAGAGCACGGAGCGTGTTCGTCCGCCCGACGAAGGAGAGCATCCACGCCCTCGCAGCAACGCATGTGCCCCCGCTCCGGACACGATCGCCCCGATTTTCTAGGATGATCGAGCGTCGACGATCGCCGCACCGACGTTACAGCGTCGCGTGCGCGCAGCGCTGGAGTCGATCAGAACGTGGCGCCGACGCCGACCAATTGCCCGTTCGGGATCGGCGTGGCGAAGAACACAGGGTGGATCGGCGGGGCTTTCGCGTTCGGGGTGGCGTCGGCGGGCGCGCCCGTGACCGGACGATGAAACAGAAGAGGGACGCCTCCGCCAACGACCGTGCCGATCGCGGCGCCTGCAAGCACGTCCGTGAAGTAATGCCGATCGGCGGCCATGCGTGTGTACGCCGTCGCGACGCCGATCATCATGCCGGCCGCCCACACGAGCGGAGCGAGGCGATAGCCACGCATGCTCGCGACGACGCCGCTGGCAGCGGCGACGCCAAAGGCCTCGACCACGTGGCCGGCGGGAAAGGAGTGGAAAGCGCCAGTCTTCGCGATCTCCGCGCTCCGGGCTTCGTCGTCGCTCATCGCGTGCACGTACGGCCTCGTGCGAAGCGTGATCGACTCGAGGATCTCGGTCGTGAGCATCGCGCTGAAGCCGCCTTCGGCGACCGCGAGGAGATCGACGAGCGCCTCGTTGCCTCGACGATCGGCGACCGCAGAGACGACGGTGAGCACCCCCGCGCTGACGGGTGCTGCGCCAAACGCCAAAATGTAGCTCGTGTAGTTGGCAGGGGTGATGTCGCGTCGCTTCAGGCCGTCGCGGAACCATTCGTCGACGGCGTTGACCTTGCCATCGCCGACGCGATCACCGTCGCAGATGCGGCAGTCGGAGGGCTCGAGGTCGTCGCGCACGAGCCGAAAGCCGACGGTCGCGATCGCGAGGCCAGCCGCGCCCACGACGTCGAGGCGAAGATCGTGGCGAAGCTCGACGACGGGTGTGAGGGGCTCGCGGCTCTCGGCGTCGTCGCTGGCCGCGGCTGCTGGCTTGTCGTCTGCCGCTCGTGCCGAACGCGCAGGCGCCATGCAGGCCACGAACGCGCCCACCACGAACAGCAGACTCTTCGAGAGCGAGCGGACCGCGCGTCGTCGTGACATCCGTGCGTCGAATCTACTCTGGTCTTGGGCTCTTCGGTCCGACAAACGGGAGGTTGCCACCGTCGCGCGCCAGGAGATGGATCTCGATCCGTCGGTTGTTGGCTCGGCCGGCCTCGGTCTCGTTCGTGTCGGCAGGCCGCTCAGCCCCGAAGCCGGCGGTCTCGATTCGGCTGGCCTCGACCCCGTGCGCTACGAGCCACTTCTTCATCGCGAGCGCGCGCTCGACGCTCAGCTTCTTGTTCTGGCCGGCGTCGCCACGGTCGTCGGTGTGACCTTCGATCCGCATGCGATCGATCAGGATTGGAGGCGTCTTCTTCGGCGCCGCGTCCAAGAACGCGCGAACAGCCTCGAGGATCGGAAGATCGCTGGCGGCGAGCTCGGCGCTCGACGACCCCCGCCACTTCGGCTGCTCGCGGAGCTCGATCCGATCGCCGCGAACGAAGACGAGGGGGCATCCATTGCGCTTTGCGATCGGATCCGGCGCGCCGGCTTCATCGGGGCAGGCGTCGACGTCGTTCGGGATCGAGTCCTTGTCGCGATCGGGATCGGGGCAGCCGTTCGTCTGCCACTCGAGCGAGCGTGGCCCGGCGAGGTTCGGACAGGCGTCGTTCAGGTCATCGATGCCGTCGCCGTCCGTGTCGGGAGGACAGCCGGTCGTGAGAGGATCGTTCGTCGGTACACCGATCACGTCACGACACGCGTCGATCGCGTCGGGGACGCCGTCGCGGTCGCTGTCGGCGGGGCATCCGTTCGTGAGCGGGTCGTTCGACTTCGGGCCGCGCCGATCGGGGCACGCGTCGACGTCATCGGGGATGCCGTCGTGATCGCGATCGGGCGGGCAGCCATTCTCGCTCTTCTCGAGGGAGCGAACGCCAGGCACGTCGATGCACGCGTCCTCCGGATCGTACACGCCGTCGCCGTCGCGATCGGGCGGGCATCCGTTCTTCTTCGGGTTCGATCGACGGCGACCGTAGAGGCGCGGACATGCATCTTCGGTGTCGAGGATGCCGTCACCGTCGCTGTCGCGTCCTGCGGGCGGCGCCCACTCGGCCGACAAAAACACGCGCAGCGCGGGCGACCCGACGAAGTCCGTGACGCCACGCCCCACGCCAGCGCCCACGCGAAATTGATCCGCGTTCAGCCAATGTGCACCCAGGATGCCCTCGACCGACGTGGTCTTCGATCCGAAGGCGTCCGCGATGATCGTCGACATGACGATCTCGGGACCCACGACGACCGTTCGATGAAGGAGACGCGCGCCCACCGCGCCCGCCACGGCGAAGTCGGCGCCGAGCGTCTCACCCCCAGGCGGCAGCGTGCCGTCGGCCCGCGCCGTGCGTGTTCCGATGCTGATCTGCGCCGCCCATGCGATCGCGTCGGCGACCTCGCCTGCCGCGAGCAGCCTCGGACGAACGCGTACGTCACCGTTCCCGTCGCCCATCCATTGGCTCTGCTGGCCGGTCGGCATGAGAAGCGAGAGGCCGATCGCGACTTCGAGCGGGTCACGATATTTGCCGGCGACGCGAACGGTCGCGCCGAGACCAAGGTCGCCGACGCCTTGCTCGCGCGCGGGAGCAGGAACGCTCTGAGAGCTCGCGACGCCCGCATGGCCGTCGGCGAAGAGCTGAAACGGCATGTTGAGCGACAGACGAACGCGATCGAGGAGCACGACGCTCCCGCCGACATGCGCGATCGCGAGGTTTCGTACGGGAGAGGAGCGAATGTCGCCGTTCGAGTCGACCGTGACGAAGGATCGATACGCATAGGCGATCGTCGACCCGAAGCTCGGGCGGAGCGCCCCGCGAAGATCCAGCGACTCGTTCGCGAACCAGTCGCTGCCGCGATCCGCCGGTTGATACCGATCGATCGCAAAGCGTGGATCGCGCTGCTGCGCAAGCGCGGTTCGTTCGAGGCCGAGGAAGAGCGCGACGATGATGAGCCAACGCGCGAGGACGCGTGCCCGTGTGGGAAAGGACCGACCTCGCCTGGCCGAAGCAGCCTTTCCGACGCGACGCTGCCTCTCTTGCCCCATACCCGCTGTCTTTTCCTTATTCGATGTCGGCCCGCTATAAAATAGGGGCTTGTCCGATCTCGACGCTTCTTCGCCCTCTGCAGCTGCACCGACGCGGCTCGCGCGACAGGAAGAAGAGCACGTCGTACGAGGATGGCCGCTTCGAACGAAGTGGACGCTCGCGATCCTCATCGTCGCGATTGTACCGATGGTGGTGCTTGGTCTCTTCGTGATCGAGCTGCAACGTCGTGGCCTCGCGACGGCAGAGAAGGAGCTCGAGGCGGCGGTCGTCGACGAGGCCGCGCAGAGCGTCATCGGCGCCCTCGATCAGGCAGCGAGCGTGTCCTCGCGTGCCGCGGCGATCTTCGCGGATGAGACGCTCGAGGTCGACGCGCGCACCCGTCTCCTGCAAGACCTCGCGAGTCGATCGGGAGGTGTGCTCGAAGGGATCAGCTTCTTCGACGAGCAACGCAACTTCGTCGACGCGATCGTCCCGGCTGCGCCGGCGGGGATCGCGACAGCCAGCGTCGCGCTTCGCGAGCCTCCAAACGCGAGCGCCAAGACGAGCCCGAGCTACCGCGTCGTGGCGTCACCGTCACGCGCGCTGCGATACGAGGCGCCGCTCGTCGGGACGGTGCATGGATTCATCGTGGTCGGGATTTCACGCCAAGCCCTCGAGGCGAGGCTCGAGGATCTGTCGCGGGATCGCTTCGGAGCCAAAGACCGGATCTACCTGGTCGACGAGTCACTCCACGTGATCGCCGGCGGAGCGAACGTATCTTCCGCGAAGCTCCCCATCTTCGAGGCGGCGGGCTTCTCTTCGTCGACGGGGTTCTCGACGACCACGCCGCTCGTGTTGACGACGGAGCTCGTCGACGACGGCATCCCGAAGGTCGGGACGATTCGCACGATGCCGCATCAACGCTGGGCGCTCGTCGTCGAACGTCCGACGTCCGAGGCGTTCGCCGCGCTCGCGACCACGCGAACGGCCTTTCTTGGGCTGCTCCTCGTGTTTGCGCTCAGCGCGGCCGTCATCGGGCTCCTCATCGTGCGGCGGGTGGTCGGGCCGATCCACGCGCTGATGCAGCTCGTCGGGAGATATGCGCGTCGCGAGCTCGACGCGCGCAGCACGGTGAAGAGCGGCGACGAGCTCGAGTCGCTCGGCTCGTCCCTCGAGCACATGGCCAAGAGCCTCGCGAAGAGCGAGACCGAGATCGATCGACGCGCGCGCATCGAGACCAACCTCCGCCGGTACATGCCTGCGGAGGCGGCGGAGGCGGCTTCGCGCGACGACGCGGCGTCGTCGGCAGCGCTCGACCTCGGCGGCGCGAAGAAACGAGTGACGGTCGTGTTTGCCGATGTCGTCGCGTTCACCGGCTTCGCCGAGCGAGCCTCACCCGAAGATGCCGTCGCGTTCTTGAACGAGCTATTCACGATCTTGAGCGAGATCGTGTTTCGTCATGGCGGGATGGTCGACAAGTTCATCGGCGACTGCATCATGGCCGTCTTTCGACCGTCGAAGGACGGCGCGGGTGACGACAAAGACGACGTCGCGCGCGCGCTCGAGGCAGCCGAAGACATGCACGCGTTCGTGGCGTCGAACCTACCGCGCTGGCGCGAGGCGTATGCCTTCGACGTCGAGCTCGGCATCGGCGTCTCCACCGGTGAGGTGCTCCTCGGCAACCTCGGGAGCAGCTCCCGCATGGAGTACACCGTGATCGGTGACGCCGTGAACGTCGCCGCGCGCCTCGAGGCGCTCGCCGGCCCGCGGCAAACGCTGACCACACGCGAGGTCGTCGACGCGTGTCCGGATCTCTCGTTCTCGTCGCTCGGTGAGCACGCTCTCCGTGGCAAGGCGAAGGCGGTCGAAGTGTTCGAGGTCGTCTCGTGATGACGACGCAGAGGGTGGTGTGTGCGAAGTGCGGCGAAGCCAGCGCCGGCCCACACGACGCCGACGCGCCGTGCCCGAGCTGCGGTCATGATCGAAACCTCGGTCGCCGCCTCGGCGATCGGTTCGTCGTCGAAGAGCGCCTCGGCCAAGGTGGTATCGGGAGCATCTATCGTGGCCGTGACGAGCGGCTCGGCGCGCCCGTCGCGATCAAGCTCCTCAAGAGCACTTGGCTCCGCGACACGATCCTCCGCGAGAGATTCAAGCGCGAGGCGACGTCGCTCTCGACGCTGCGTCATCCCGGCATCGTCGCGGTCCTCGACTTCGGAGACGCAGGCGGAGGCGATCTCTACACGGTGCTCGAGCTCATCGAAGGCAAGACGCTGTCGGAGCTCATCGCCGCGCAAGGCTCGGATCACCCGGATCACCCTGGAATTCCGCTGTCGCGTGCGCTTCCGATGTTCGAGCAAATCCTTCGGGCGCTCGAGATGTGCCATGCGCAAGGCGTGGTTCATCGCGACATCAAGCCGTCGAACATCATGGTGACGCGCGAAGGCCGCGTGACGGTGCTCGACTTCGGGCTCGCGCACGTGCCGCCGCAACGTCCAGGCGAAGAGAAGCTCACCGAGACGGGCGTCGTGCAAGGGACGCCCCACTACATGGCGCCGGAGCAATGCCGCGGCGAAGACGTCTCGCCCGCGACGGACGTGTATGCCTGCGGCGCCGTCTTCTACGAGATGCTCGCCGGAGTGACGCCCCTTCGCGGCACGGACGCCGCGACGATCATGGCGCAGCACCTCTTCGTCGACCCACCCGCGCTCACGAACGTCGCGCCGCACGTCTCACCTGGGTTGGCGTCCGCCATTCACCGCGCGCTCTCGAAGAGGCCAGAGGATCGCCCCTCTGCGCAGGAGCTCCGCGCGGCGATCTCCGATGCGGCCGCAGGTGTCGACCCGCAGACGCGCGCCGCCGAGTCGTCGGTCGCGAGGCGTCATGTGGCCGGCCTTCCACGCGCCGAGCGAGCCCTCCGTCCCCATCCAACACCGGAGGACGGCGCCGCATCCAACGACACGCCCGAGGATGTCGACGCTCATGAGATCATCGTGTGGATGCCCAAAGACGATCGCGCCGCGCGTCTGCTTGGCGCGCTGGGTGCATCTGGCGTGAGATGCATGCACTGGTCTCGAGACGAGGCGCCGCTCTCCGCGAAGGCCATCTCCCCTAGCCTGGTCGTCCTCTCGACGGCCCATGGGGACGCGAAGACGAGGATCGCGGCGCTTCGCGCAAACGACGCGAAGAGGCCCGTCGTGCTCGTGGATGTCGACGGTCCGGGCGGCACCACCGCGGCGATCCGAGCCGGCGCGACGGACATGATGCTTCGTGAGGCGCCCGACGCCGATCTCGCCGCGAAGGTGAAGAAGATCCTCGCGCGAACGAAGAAGCGCGGCGGGGCGAGGTACAACGATCGGTCGAGGTCCGAATGAGACGGAAGATCGAGCGCGCGCGTTCTCACGGAGCCAACTCGGGTCGGCGGCTCTTCGCGGCGATCCTCACCCTCGCGTCGTGTGGTCACGTGCCAGGCCTAGCGCACGCCGAGCCCGCTCCGCTTCCAGCGCAGCACACCGTAAAAGCCGGCGACACGTGCGCCGCGATCGCGCAGCAGTATTACGGCGACGCGCGGCTCGTGGAGCTCCTTCACCGCGCGAACCCCGCGCTGCAGAGCGTCCCGCCACCCCATGTCCTCAAAGAAGGGACCGTGCTCGTCATCCCTCCGCGCGACACCAGCAGCTCCTCGAGCAGCGCGAGCCCATCGTCGCCCGACGCCCAGCTCACCACCGTCCGCAACCGCGTCGACGTCGCCGCGCCCGAGCCAAAGCAAGGCAAGCCCAACGATCCGCTCTTTCGAGGCAATCGCGTGAGCACGCAAGAGGCGTCGGCCGCCGACGTGACGTTTCGCGATGAGACGCAGGTGAAGCTCGGCGAGCGCACGCTCGTCATCATCCTCGGCGACGCCCGCTCAGCGGCGGCCAAGGTCGAGACCCAAATGACGTTGATGACCGGCAACCTTCGCGCGTTCATGACGAGCCCGCGTCGCGACTCGTCGATCGCGGTAGGCACCGACGCCGCGAACGTGCGTGTGTTTCGCGGTCAGGCGCAGGTGAGCTCGGACGCGCAGAAGACGACGCGCCTGGCCGTCTACGAAGGAAGCTCGATGATCGACGCCCACGGAAAGACGCGCGAGGTCGTCCGCGGCTTCGGCTCCAAGGCGGAGCTCGGCAAGGAGCCGACCGTCCCGCATCCACTTCCGATCGCGCCGACCTGGGCTTCGATCCCCGCGAACGTGCTGCCCTTCACCGGCGCGTCCACGCAGCCGATCATCGCCGAATACGACCTCACGCCCGCCAACCCACGCATCATGCAATGGCATGTGCAGGTCGCGCGCGACGAGTTGTTCCGCGACATCGCGAGCGACACGATCGTCCCCGTCGCGATCAAGCGGCTCGAGATCCAGACGCCCAGCCCGGGTCACTACATCGCCCGCGTCAGCGCGCTCGACGACGATCACTTCGAGGGCCCTTTCAGCGCCCCAGCGCGCTTCCTCGTCGTCGGCGCCATGTCGACGTCCTTGCCGCGAGGCAACGCCGGCCCAAGACGGCGTGTCGAGATCGATCCGCCGACCGCGTACTGCATGCGCGTCGGCAACGTGCCGCTCACCTGGGTCAAAGGTCCATTCGAGGTCGGCGCCACCGAGCCCATCCGGCTCCGCTGCGCGCCAAGCCCACCCGAGCCGACCACGCTGCTGCATCTCGACGCGATCCTGCCTCGCTGACGGCGTTTGCTCGCTGACGGCGGTCCTGACTGCTGCCGAATCATCCTGGCGCAACGAGCCGTGCGCAAGCGCGTTGGGCGTGGGCGCGTGGGCGCGCAGGCGCGTGGGCGTGTGTGGCGGGCGCGTGGGCGCGTGGGCGCGTGGCGCGACTTCTTCTTCGAAGCCCTCAAACAAGCTCTGGCGCACGCTTTTTCGTCTTTTTTTCGCGCTCCGGTTCGATGCGCTGGCGCATCACGCGCCGTCGTCCATGGGACCAGGGCCAAGGAAACCCGACGCCCCCTTCGAGCGTCGCGCGGGCGCGACGGTGTAGCGCGCGCGCGACATGACAAAGAGGTCACGTTGCGGTTGCTTACGTGCGCAATACACTCGAGCATGACTCTCGTAATGACCGATGAGCAGCGAAGGCCAAGCCTTGGCGCGGGCGAGACGACCCCGAGGTTTTCGCGAACGATGGCAGCTCCGCGGCTGGTGTTCCGCGTCGAGAAGGAGGCGAACGTCATCGCCACCCAGCCGCGTGTGATCGCGACGGACGGTGACTCCATTCGGATCGGCTCGCACGAAGGCAACCAGATCCAGCTGAACGACAAAGCCGTCTCGCGGTTCCACTGCCGGATCGAACGCGGCCCGCGCGCGTGGCGTCTCGTCGATCAAGACTCGACCAACGGCACGCGCATCGCGGGCGTCGCCATCCGCGACGCCGACGTCCCGATGCCCGAGTGCCGGATCGAGATCGGCGACTCCGTCCTCGTCGTACGCGAGGAGGCCTCGACGTCGAGCATCGAGCTGCTCGATCAAGCGAGCTTCGGCGACCTCTACGGCACGTCCCTCCCGATGCGCCGCCTCTTCGCGACGCTCGAGCGCGTGTGCTCGAGCGAGGCCAACGTCCTCATCGAAGGCGCGAGCGGCACGGGCAAGGAGCTCGTCGCCACCGAGATCGTGCGCCGTGGACCACGTCGCAAAGAGCCCTTTGTCATCGTCGACTGCGGCGCGCTCTCACCGAGCGTCCTCGAGAGCGAGCTCTTCGGCCATGTGCGCGGCGCGTTCACGGGCGCCGACCGCGATCGCCTCGGCGCCTTCGAGTCCGCCCAAGGCGGGACGATCTTCCTCGACGAAATCGGCGAGCTCCCTCTCGACATGCAGCCCAAGCTTCTCCGTGCGCTCGAGGCGCACGAAATCCGCCGCGTCGGCGAGACGAAGACGCGCAAGGTCAACGTCCGCGTGGTCGCCGCGACGAACCGCTGCCTCGAACGCGAGGTCAACCAAGGCCGCTTCCGCGAAGACCTCTACTTCCGCCTCTCGGTCGTCACCGTGCGTGTCCCTCCGCTCCGCGACCGGCTGGAAGACCTCGAGCTGCTCGTGCCCGCCATCCTCGACGGCCTCGACGCCCGCTCGAGCGCCCACCTCTTCACGCCCGAGATGTTCGCCGACATGCGCCGCTACGACTGGCCAGGCAACGTCCGCGAGCTCCGCAACTTCGTCGAGCGCACCGTCGTCCTCCGCGACGCCCCCCACGACTCCACCCCACGACTCCGCAGCGCGAGCAGCGCGCCGCCGTCCCCCACCGCAGCAAGCGTCGGCCAGAGCCGATCGGCGAAGGACTTCGGCATCGACCTCGAACGAAGCTTCAAAGACGGCAAAGACGACCTCATCATCGACTACGAGCGCCGCTACCTCCAGGCGCTCCTCGAGTGGGCCGGCGGCAACGTCACCCGCGCAGCCAAAAAAGCACGAATCGACCGCATGAGCCTCTACCGCCTCATGCAACGCCACGACATGAACCGGATCGAGCCGCCAAAGGACCCGTCCGCGAAACACTGACGCTCGCCCGCGAAGCGTTTGCCTTGTTGACCAAGGCGCGCGCTCGGCCGCCTGTCGGCATGCCACTAAGGCATGCAGGCCACGTGTCGGCATGCCATCACGCGGACGCGCGCCACCTGTCGGCATGCCACCAGGCCAAGTGGGCCACCTGTCGGCATGCCACCAAGCAGGCCACGTGGCGGCATGCCATCACGCGACGCGCGCTGTCGGCATGCCACCAGGCCAAGTGGGCCACCTGTCGGCATGCCACCAGGCCACGCAGGCCAGCAAGCGGCGACCGAGATCCTGCTCAACGTACTCATCGCGCGCGCGCCTGTCGGCATGCCACCAGGCCAAGTAGGCCACGTGTCGGCATGCCACCACGCGGGCCACTTGTCGGCATGCCACCAGGCCATGCGGGCCAGGCAATCGGCGACCGGGATTCCTCTCTCAACGAAGGTACTCATCGCGCGCCACCTGTCGGCATGCCACCACGCCACGCGGGCCACCTGTCGGCATGCCACCAGGCCATGCGGGCCAGGCCGCGCGCCACCTGTCGGCATGCCACCAGACCACGCTAGCCACCTGTCGGCATGCCACCACGCCAGGCAATCGGCGACCGAGATCCTGCTCAACAAAGGCACTCATCGCGCGCGACCTGTCGGCATGCCATCAGGCCGAGTGGGCCAGGCAGTCGTCCACCGAGATTCCCTGATCAACAAGGCAGTCATCGGAAGTGCCCTGTCGACATGCCACCACGCCACGCGGCCACCTGTCGGCATGCCACCACGCCACGCGGGCCACTTGTCGGCATGCCACCAGGCCACGCGGGCCAGGCAATCGGCGACCGAGATTCCTGCTGAACAAAGGTACTCATCGCGCGACCTGTCGGCGAGGCGTTCTCAGGTGTATCGTGAAAAACACCCGCGCTAGAAGGCGAGGCGCATTGGTTTCACCTTGGTCGGCCAAAGTGACCGTCGCCGCCAACCCGATGTCTACGACTCGTCGCGGCGGTCGTCGTTGGTCTCTTGCTCGACGAGGACGTCGGCGAGATCGAGGAGTGCTTCGCTGAGCGCGACGGCAGGGACCTCCGATAGCGGCATAGGCTCGCGCGATTTGCCGCGACCTCGCTTCTTTCGGAACTCGATCGTGGGGATGGTCTGGTCGGCGTCGTCATAGCTCGCCGAGCCTGCGCTGACGCCGGGAGACATCGTCGCGATGGCGACGACGCCGTCGTGACCAAACGTGCGCTGATAAAACTGACGGAGGAACGCAGGGTCGCGCTCCCAACCTTTCTTGACGAGCACGTCGCGGAGGTAACCCGACTTGAAGCGCGTGCTCGCATACCGCGTCACCATCGTGGGCGCGCTCGCGCCATCGGCGGTCGTCATTTCCTCGGGCAAAACGCGATGAATCACACGTCCGAGCTGTGGGAACGGCTGAATGATCTCGTAGTCGGCAAAGTGCGTCCCCCATTCCGCACGCGCTCCGTCGTCGAGATGAATCGGATGCAGCACGCCGATCCGTGCATCGGCGGGCAAGGCGAGCTCGTTGTCACCGCGATCGACGAGGGTGCGATCCTCGGCCGTCCGAAAGGCGCCGACGAGGTGGTCGTCTTTGTCGTAAAGACCCCAGACGATCCGCCTTGTAAAGCTGACGAGCAGCGGATGATCACGAAGGCATCGCGCCCACGTCGCTGCATCCCAGCGACGCCCATTGACCATGTCCTGCTCGAGGCGAAACGACTGCACACGAACGGCTTCGCGGAGCTGCGTGGACAAGGACGCCCACGCCGCCTGCGCATGTCCCGCGAGGCTCACATCATCGCTCGACTCGAGCGTCGGAAGCTCCTTGCTCACGATCCCCGCCGCTTCGTCGCGAAGGTGAGGCTCGAAGTGGTCGTCGAACACGACCGTAAATCGGCGTGAGCCATAATCGAAGGCTCGGCGTCCGTGAGCATCGAGCCCCAGCGTCGGCGTGATGGTGTCGAGCAGCTCGCTCAACGTGGTATTTCGCGTCTCGACGGCACGGTTTAAACCGTCAATGACCGCTTCGAGCACGCTTGGCACGACCGCCGTTTGACGAAGCCCACAAAGCGCCAAAAGGGCAGTGTCCGTCCCCGTATCGACGAGCGCAGGGACGGATCGAATCGTTCGCTTCCGTCCCGTATCGGATTGGGAAGGCCACTTGGCCATGTACGAGGCAAGAAGAAGGATCGCCTGATCCCCTCCAAGCGCAAAGACGCCATCGAGCACCCAGTCATAGCGGCCGTGAAACTCTTTCCCTTCCCAAAACCGCAAGAGCGCGAGGGCGAGGGCGTCGCGACTCTCGAGTGATGTTTCCGCGCGAACGATCCCCCGGAGCGGATCGTCACCGAGCGTCCCAGCGATGAGGACGCGAAGAAGACCCGTCATCAAGTCGTCATCGAACGGCGTCGACGTCGCCGTCATCACGAGGCGAGGCAGCTCCTTCACGGGTATCGCCGGCGGAATCTTCTTCGGCTCCGTCGCAGCCACCACCACACTCGCCGTCTTCTTCGCGGCGGAGGAAGAAGCGGACGTCGTCGCCTCGGCGGTCGCTCCCTTCGTCTTCTTCACCGCGCTCTTGGTCGTCGCCGCGCTTTTGGTCGGCGCCGCGCTTTTGGTCGTCGCCACGCTCTTGGTCGTCGCCACGCTCTTCGCCGTCGACGTTGTCTTCGCTCTCGTCACGAGCCGGGAGAGTAAGCGAGTCGCATGCCTCGTCTCGCATCGTTTGACGATGTCGAATCGACCTCCGCGCTTTGCCTCCTGCCGACCCCAAAAGTGTCACTTGCCCGCTCGCCGCGGTCTGCTACACCCTCCGACGAACGCGTACCTATGCCTACACGCGTCTAGGGGTAAACCATAATGATTTCAAGCGGACGTTCGGTGCTGGTGGTCTCGCTTCTCCTCCTCGCGACCGCTGTGACGGCCTGCAGTGGAACTACGGCGGAACCGATGGCCAACGCCGGCCCTGCGGCCGCGGGAGATCAGGACACGTCGGAAGACGAGCTCGACACGAAGGCCCGCTTCACCCATCTCAAGAAGGCGACAGACAAGGACCTGAACGACTTCTTCGCCGCGACTGGCAAGCTCGAGTCCGCCTACCGCGGCATCTACCGTTTCAACAAGGCGGGCCCCGAGGCGACCGATCCCGACGCGCGCATGAAGCGCGTGAAGGAGATCATGCATCGCTACATGTGCGGCTTCTTCGACGAGTCGATCGATCTCGGACGCTCCACCGGAGCGAACGCCGTCAAAGCGACGCTCAGCGACGTCGACCTCGACTCGAACGCGAGCGACGCCTCGAACGCCGACACCGCGAAGCTCGCGAGCACGCTCGGCGAGGTCTTCAAGAACAAGAAGCTCGACGTCATGTCAGGCAGCGCCTCGGGCAACAACACGATGGGCGAGGTCATGGGCATCTACGACATGAAGAACAACGAAGTCCTCTACTTCGGCTTCACGAACTGCGGCAGCGACGACTGACCCTGCGCATGTAGCGCCAGCACGATCTTGTTCCCAAAGTCGGCGCCGCAAGCGCCGCTCACCTTTTCAACACGGCGCTCGTCATCCATCCCTGGCTGACGGCATTCGGAACATCTGTGTGTGGCGCTCGGCTATCCCGTCCACGACGCGAACACCCTTGTCGAAAAGGTGACTGGCGCGTACCTCAGCGTTGGTGCTGGTCACAAGCGCGCTCTTGCTCTTTTGCTCTTTGTGCTCAGTTCGAGCTCACTCGGCGCGACCCGCTTGCTCGAGTTGCGCGATCTTAACGAGGTGTTCGTCGAACCGTCTCAGCGAAGATGCCGAACGTCGCGATCGGGAAGACCCCTCTTCCGTGGACAAAGGTCGACGGGCTACCGGTGCCGGTCGAAGGGAGCGTGGAGCACATCGGGCGCGCACCGAGTTCACGCCGAACTTCATCTTCAGCGATCGCGATCAAGCCGCCTCCGCAAGGCCAACGCAAGTGCCTTTTGTGATTGCGAGGGTGAGACGAGCGCCACAGTCACCGATCTTAATAGGGTGTCCGTCGTGGCCAGTCTCCGACCGAAGTCTTCGTCAAAGGGATCGCTGCCTCTGTTGTTCGGATGCGCCGTGGACGCAAGAGAGCCAGCCACATTGCCTTTTCAATACGGGTGCACGTCGTTGGTAGTCTGAGTGACTGAGGCCACTGCGAGCGCCAGATTGCGAGCGCCATAGTAGGTTTACTGAGGTGGGATAGCTGGTGCCAACCAGCCGGCGTCCGCACTCGTCCTCTGTCTTGATGGCTGGTTCGGGTTCCGCGCCGAGGGATAGCCCCTTTATCCCATACATGGATCACGGACTAAGGACTCGATTCGTCACTCTCGTTGCGCCGGCCCTCGGCGCCGACCTGCACGCGACTCTCGAATCTTGCGCTGCACATGGTCACGCCCAAAGACTCGTTCGGCGGCGAGGCGATTGTGCGTGACGCAGAGCAAGCGGGTATTGGCGGCGGAGTCCTCACCGCCGAGCGCCTTCGGGTGAATGTGATCGATCTCCAAGAAGGACCGTGCATCGCATCGCACGCCTGCCTCGCTGATGAACGCGCACTGTTCGCCGTCCCGCGCGACGCACTCGTCATCGTCGCGCTCCTCGAGACGACGCGACCGGTCGAACGTCGAGACGCAGCGTCCTTTGGTGAAGCATGAGGGAGCTGCTCGTTGGAGAGGTCGGTCGACGATGTCGACGAAGAGTCGCTCGAGGCTGGTGAGGCTTCGCCCGATCCGTCACGTGAGACAATGACGACGGACTCCGCCGCGGACGACTCCGACGCGGCCTGCGTCGCGGCCGATGCCGGCGTATCGAGTGAAGACGTTCGCGTGACCCTCGGGCGTGTGGTCTTTCCAAGGCGTTCACGTTCGAGCTTCGCGAGGAGCGCGTCCAAGGCTGCTCCCACGATGACCTCGAAGCTGCCGTCGCGATTGCGGTGACTCATGAGGTCGCGAGCGCGTTCGAGCTTCTTGCGGATCTCCGTGCTCACGGTGAGCTGCAGGCGTGCCGTCCCTGCGAGAGCGGTGTAAGCCTCTCTTTCCTCCGACTGCGCGCTCCCTTCGAGCTCTCGGCGGGCGGAGAAGACTGCGCCACCGACTGCGCCGCGGACTGCGCGGCCGCGAGACGCTCCGGCTCCGCGTTGGTGTCGCGCTGCATGGATGGTTTCGGCGAGTCGCCTCGCGTGAGAGCGATAGCGTCGTGCGAAGCGGTGAACGACGGGCCAACATGCGTAGTGGACGCACCGAGCGCGGAATCGGCGGACGCGGCATCGGACGTCGTGGACGTCGCGGACGTCGCGAGCACAACCGACGTAGGCACTGCGGTCGCGGGCGCGTTGCCAGATGACGAGCCAAGTACCTGATCGTCGAACATTGGAATCGTCCGCTCCGCAGCGGAGGACTTCTTCGGAGGCTCGACCAAAGCCGGCAGCGTGGATGCCGGCGCGCGGTGAGGCAGCGCACGCAGGATCTCTGGAACGTCGGGCTTCGGAAAGTGTCTCGCCAGCAGGTCGTCGATCTCTTTGACGGTCTTGCCGCGCGCCTCTCCGAGGAGGTCCAGGCAATTCGATGGCTTCATATGCGCACTAAGTCGAAAGAGACCCGTCAGATGAACATCGCCCTCCGCGAGCGCCTCGAGGACCCACGAATACTCCTTTGCGAGCCTTGCGACCGCGACGCGTGGACCTGCTTCGTTCTCGCTCATCTTGAGCTCTTTGAGGCAGTAGGCGAAGAGCGATCGATAGCCCATGGCCGCATAGAGCGACCGTCTATCCACCTCGATGAGATAACGAAGTATCTCGGCCGTCCCCTTGCGGTGATCCGCACACGTAGACTGAAGGTCTGTGTGCAGGGCCTCGTTCGACAGAAAACGCAGTTGCATACGAGCTCTCTATCACGCCAAATTTCGTCCTCCGCAGCGCCCCGCTAAGGCGTTTTTGCGGCTCTGTCTCGATTTTTGTCGAAATCGAACCGAGACCGTTTCAGAAAGTCGATGCTTGCTCGTGGTGTCCCGATCTGCGGCGACTCGAAGAAGCCGCCTCTTAATCCTCATAAAAGTCGTCTAGAGAAATCGACAGTCCGGACCGCGCTCCGTCATTCTTTTTTTGGGGCTGTCCCAAATCGACTGAGCAAATCACAACACAATGCCGAGGGAGAGACGACGACGTTGGTGGCTCGCACATGGGCGGAAAGGCCACACAGCATCGAGCCCATCATCGGTAAACGACTCGCCGACGAGAACCGCCTTGGTTGAGCAGGGTAAATCCGCGACGCCGATCAAGGTATTTATCGCGACGTCTCGCCTGGTGGCCTGCCGACATGGCATGCCGACAGGTCGCGCGCGATGAGTACCTTTGTTGAGCAGGAATCTCGGTCGCCGATTGCCTGGCCCGCGTGGCCTGGTGGCATGCCGACAGGTGACGAGGAGGCCGCGTGCTGGCCTGCTGGCATGCCGACAGGTGGCGAGGAGGTGGCCCCGCGCTGGCCTGGTGGCATGCCGGCAGGTCGCGCGCGATGAGTACCCTTGTTGAGCAGGGATCTCGGTCGCCGATTGCCTGGCCCGTGTGGCCTGGTGGCATGCCGACAGGTGGCCCGCGTGGCTGGTGGCATGCCGACAGGGCACTTCCGATGACTGCCTTGTTGAGCAGGAATTCTTGGCGGGACGCGTCACTCGATTACGGGCAGCAAGGCACCACATCCTTGGCGGGCGTTCCGTAGCAGAAGAGCGCGACGACCTTCGACGGACTGAGCTCGGACACGCACACCGCGTCACCGCGGCACTTCACGAGGTCGCAACCGCTCGGCTCGCAATAGCCACCGACAAGCGATGGGTCCACGGACTCGTAATTCACACACTCCTCGAGGTTGTAATCGCAGTCCATGCGTTGCTTACACGGCTTTCCAAGCTTCGATCGGTCGATGGGCGGCATGACGAGATGCCGACCATCCGGGGTCTTGCACCAACGCGGCGCCGGCTGATGGGTGCTCACGCATTCGCTCGCTGCATCGACGAGGGATGCAGCTGCGCCTTCCTTGGCATCCGGCACATCGCCATCGGGTGCTTTGGTCCCTCCGCAGTCGATGACTGTAGCGAGCAAGACCATCGCCGAGACGACCGCGACGTGGGACCGCCGTCTTCTCTCCCCCATAGCTTTCACGTTAGCAAACGCTGTGGGGCACGAACGCGGCGTCTATTTCAGGACGCTGCGGAGGACCTGCTGCGCGATCGGGTGGTAGCGGTTGCGGTACGTCTCGAACCACGCGCGCGCGAGCGGCTTTGTCTTTTCGCGCTGGGCGAGGGCTCGGTAGATGGGCTTCAGGTATTTCATGCGGCCGATCTGGCCGAGCAGCTCTTCGGCGCGCGGAAGGACGTCGTCGTGTCCCGATGCACATGCGACGGTGAGCCAGCTCACGAGCACCTCGGGGTTCTTCGAGGACGTGAGCGCGTAGTGTGAATCGAGCGCCTTGCACGTCTCGAGCGGAAGAGGCTTTGGCAGTGACTCGAGGTAGAGCTGCCACTCGGCCGGCGTCCAGTCTTTGACTTCGTCGGCCGAGGGCACGCGGCCACCGATCTGCAAGATCGCCGTGAGCTTCTTCGACTCGGGCTTCCAGTGCGACGGCGGCAGGTTCGGCTCGTCGACCCAGGCCTTCGTGTCGACCTTCGACAGGACCTCTGGATTCATGCGCTGGATGAGCGCGAGAAAATCGCCTGTGGTGGCGGCGCCGAAGCGATGCGTCTCGAGCCACGTCTTCAGCAGCTTGTCGAACGCCTCACGGCCGAGCGCGGCCTCGAGCGTCTTCAAGAAGAGGTAGCCCTTCTCGTACGGGACCTGGCTGAACGCCTCATCGGGATCGATGTTGGTGAGGTGCGTGCGAAGCTTCGTGAGCTCCGGATGGTCCGCATGCTGCGCGAACGCTTGCTGCAGCTTCTCGAATCCGAGCGCGGCATGCAGCCTTCCCATCTCTTCGCCTTCGAGCGCCTCGAGGATGCGACGCTCTGCGAAGACGGTGAAGCCTTCGTTGAGCCAGAAATGCTCGGCGGTCGTGTTCGTGACGAGATTTCCGGTCCACGAGTGCGCGAGCTCGTGCGCGACGACGCTCACGAGGCTGCGGTCGCCGGTGATGAGCGACGGGGTAAGGAACGTGAGGCGCGGGTTCTCCATTCCGCCGTACGGGAATGCAGGCGGCATCACCAGGAGATCGAAGCGCTCCCAGTCGTAAGGACCGAAGAGCGACTCGGCGGCATGGAGGTGATCCTCGACGTGCTCGAACTCCCACGCGGCGGCCTCGAGCTGCGCGGGCTCCGACCAGACGCGCGAACGCGGAGAGAGGTCCTTCGAGGCGAGATCTCCGACCGCAAACGCCAAGAGATAAGGCGGTATGGGCTGCGGCATCTCGAAGCGCTCCGTCACCCATCCGCTCGTGCTCTCTGTCGTGGACGAACGGCCCAAGGACGCGGCCGCCATGACGGCGCGAAGGGACGCTGGCACCTCGAGGGACGCGGTGAACGTCTGGCGAATCGACGGAGTGTCTTGGCAGGGAACGACGCTGCGCGCGTGGATCGCCTGGCACTGCGAGAAGAGATACGGGTGCTTCTTGCCGAGCGTCTGCTCGGGCGTGAGCCACTGGAGCGCGGACGCGTCGGGCGATGTCTGGTAGCGAATGTGCACCGCCTCCGTCCCGGCGGGCACCGCGATCTCGAGGCGGCTCCCGAAGATCGGCTCGGCGGGATGCAGCGTGTGCTCGAGGGCCTTGCCATTCGGGAGCGTGACGGACTCGATCGTCAGCGCGCGGGTGTCGAGGTCGAGCGTCGCGTCGGTCGGCGAGGCCTTCGTGAATCGAAGGGTGACCTCGGCATGAAGGACGCGCGCCTCGAAATCGACCTTTGCTTTCCAGTCGAAGGACTTCGTTCGGGGCTGCGTGTCATCGGCGTAAGAGTGAGGATCGAGACGAGCCATGCAGACCCGACACGCTGACACAGTGGCGAGAAGAAGACGAGGGGTCTCCGGCAGGGGACCCGCTTCCTCGCTCCCGCGAGCTCTCATGTCACGTGCGCGACGCGCCCGTGGCTCGGTGCGTCACTCAGTAGAGAGAGCCGACCTGATAGAAGGAGCGGCCAAACTCCTTCTCGACGAGCTCGACGAGGGCCGGCGCAAACGCGAGCTTTGCGTCGGCGACGAAGGAGTCGCCGCAGTCGACTTTGATCGCGAAGCGGTAGGCCGCGCCTCCCGGCATCTTCTCCTTCGAGCCGTCGAAGGGGTTCTTGATCGTGGCGACTTCTTTGGCCGGATCGAACGTGCGGCTGCACTCGTCGCACTCGGCGAAGATGCCGGTCGCCGAGCGAAACGCGGGGACGACCTCGTCTTCGTCCCACTCGAACGACAAGTCCTCGCCGCACTTGCACTCGGACGGGAGGGGCTTGATCGAATCGGAGACGGGATAGACGTACTCGAGCGCGCGATGGATCTCGAACGACCAGCGGACGTTCGAGTCGGGCGTGAGGGTGAGCGGGTAGTTGACGGGCGGGCTCGTCCCTGGCTCGACGTCGACCGGCCAGACGAGCCGGAGCTCTTCGCGATCCGGATCGTCGAGCAGCTCGGCGGTGATCGCCGCGGGCAGCGCCTCGGTGCTTGCCTCGAGCTTGGCGTCCGCGTCGTCATCGAACGTGTTCTCGACGGTCTTCACCGCGTAGCCGCCCGACTTCCGCGCCATCTCCTCTTGCTTGCCGTGGAACCGAAGCTTCGCGAGGTCGCTCGCGTTCTTCGGGTCGAGGATCCATTTCTCTGCGCGAAGCTTCTCGATCAGCTTCGCCACGGCCGCGGAGCTCGGCGCGAAGACGTTGCCACGTGCGATCAACCAGCGTTCGTATTTGGCCATGAAATCTGCGCGAGCCTACCGCACAATCGCGCCGGTATCATGGTGAAGCTTTGAGCACGAAAAAGACGGCGAAGCCGAAGGCAAAGGCAACGAAGGCGAAAGCGAAAGCGAAAGCGAAAGCGAAAGCGAAAACGCCTCGCGCGCGACGGTGGGTGACGCGCGACGTGACGCCGGAGAAGAAGCCGCCGCCCGCGACCTCGCAGGATCAGGAGAGAGCGCGCTTCCTTGCTCCCATCCTCGCGGCGCCGGACGACGACGCGCCGCGGCTCGTGTACGCCGATTGGCTCCAGCAGCAAAACGATCCTCGCGGGGAGCTCATCGCGGTGCAATGTGAGCTCGCGAAGCTCGGCGAAGGAGGCGCGCAGGCGAGGCGGCGCGAGCTCGAGGCACGTGAAGCGGAGCTCCTCAAGGCCAACAAGAAGAAGTGGGTCGGGCAGTTCGCGGGAACACGAATCGAGTACGGGATCCCGGGCGAGCGGCTGTGGGTGAAGGGGTCGCCGACGAAATGGGACTTCGAGCGCGGGTTCGTCGCGAGCGTGACGATGAGCGCCAGAGACTTCGCGCGCAACGCCGAGGCGATCTTCGCGGTCGAGCCGCTCCGCTGCGCGCACGTCACCGATCGCGATCTCGACGCGCTCGCCACCGCCAAGGGCGTGGCGAAGCTGCGCGTGCTCGATCTCCGGCGCGTGCGCCTCAAGGAGGCCGGGGCGCGTGCGTTGTTCGGCGCGCGATCACCGAAGAAGAAGGGTGAGGACGCTCCCTTCGCCTCGCTCGAAGAGCTCGACATGGGAAACTGTCGCCTCGGGGCAGTCGGCGCGAAGGTGCTCGCGACGCTCGCGAAGCCCGCATCGTTTCCGAAGCTCCGCGTCCTCAACCTCACCGAGAACGCGCTCGGCGACGGAGGCGTCGTCGCGCTTGCGTCGGCGAAGCTGCTCGGCGGACTGCGCGAGCTCTACCTCGATCGCAACAACTTCGGCGACCGCGGCGCGCTCGCGCTCGCGGAGTCTCCCTACCTCGGAAAGCTCGAGGCGCTCACGGTCTGGGGCAACCGCGTCACCGACGCCGGCATGAGCGCCCTCCGCAAGCGATTCGGCGACGCGCTCGGGGAGTGACGCTCGGAGGATGCCCGGCTACTTCTTCTTGCCAGGCGGCGCCTTCGAAGGGGCCGCGTTCGGCAGCTTTTGACCAAGCTGCTCGCGCATGTCGAGCTCGTTGCTGTACGTCGTGCCCTTCTTGATCTTGCCGCCGCTCAGCTCGACGATGTTCAGCTCGTAGAGCACGGCCATCTGCGAGGTCGGAGGCACATTCATGTACGGGCCTTTTTGAACGCCCGAAAAGGTGCCCTCTTCGATCACGAAGGAGCCGACTCCCCACGCGTTCACCGTGCTGGAGGTGACCTCCGGGAACGCGGTCGAGAAGATTCGAAAGTAGCTGCGCACGGCGTCTTTGCCTTTGGCAGGCTTGGTGAACGCAAAATCGTCCCACTCGACCTCGTCGGCGAGGAGCGCGCTCCATTTCGCTTCGTCACGTGACTCCCATGCGCGATTGATTCGATCGAGCAGCGCGACGTTGTCGCTCTCCTCTTTGTTGTTCGTGGAGGCGACGTGCGCGACCGCGCCGCCGTCGTCCGCGGGGACAGGACGCACCCCATCACCGATCGGTTTGCCGATCTGGCCGAGCGGCGTGGCCTGATCGAAATAAAGGTGACGCTCTTTGATTCGTCCGTCCGGAGCAAAGCGATCCACCTCGGCGCCGTTGAATCCGACCGGCTTGTGCGTGGGATCGATGCCGTGAAGAGCGCCTTCGTGCGTCCCGCTCATCGTCCACTCGACGATCGCGACGTCGCCCTTCGTGAAGATGCGCTTGGTCTTGAACCGCGCCTTGCCGTAGGTGCTCATGACGTGGGCAAAGCCTTGCTCTGCGCCGGCTCGCCCGCGCACGTCCGGCCTTCCCGAGACGTTGAGCGTCACGTCGTCGGTGAAGAGCGCGCCGAATTTCTTCGCGTCACGCGCTTCGAACGCCTCCTCGACGGCCTTGATCGTCGCGAGCTGCTTCGGCGCCATGTTGACGATCGGTCCGCCGCCACCGCTCCCGCCGCCTTCTCCTCCGCCGCCACCACCTCCCCCGCCGCCTCCGCTCGGTGACGAAGCGGGCTGCGAGCTTCCACATGCAACGACGACGGCAACTACGGCAGCGAGACCGACAGTCTGGAAGGTGACGGAGCGCATGGTGCTGAGCTCGAGTCTAAGCGAGGGGATCGAGCAAGCACATACACAATCGCGAGCCCCTCGATGTAGCCGTGAAAGCCTGCGAAGACGAAGTAGGCGTTACGCACCACGTCCGCGCGGATCGCCAGCGCGGCCAGCGGGACGAGCACGGTGGCAAGGACGACGACCACGACGCCCATCTTTCCAAAATCGCGCCGGAGGCTCCGCGCCGTCATCCGAAACGTGAGGGATCCTTCGGCGCGGGACGTCTCATCGGGGATCACGCCGAGCCAAAATGCATAATGCACGGAGTCGGTCAGCGCATGCGCGAGCACCGCCGCGAGCGCGAGGTTGGCGGGTGCGTCCGGCGCGAGCCAGCGCCCCGTCACCGCGAGGTCGACGCCCCAGCTCGATCCGAGGATCGGCAAGACCCCGCTCGCGGCGCCTCCGACCACGAGGACGAGCGCCGCCCCGAGAAGAACGAGCGGCCACGCTTCGCCGCGACGGCGAAAGACGAAGAGCCACAGCGCGATCACGCCGAGGTTGTGCACATGGACGAACGCGAGCTTCCCCGCGCGTGGAAACATCATCACGAGCACCGAGAGCCCCGCGAGCAGCGCGAGCACGATCGCGCTCCGGCGCGTTCGATTCTCACCGTGACGAAGCGCGAGGAACGCCGCGCAAAACGCGCCGGTGATCCCGATGCCCACCTCGACGCGCGCGAAGACATGAGGAAGCCCCGTCGCCTGCTCGAGCACCCGCACGAAGACGATCGCGAGCGAGAAGACGACGAGCCCTGCGAGTGTCCAACGAGACAAGTGCTGGCGGAGAACGAGGTGGCGAAGCGAGCTCGCGACGTGCGGGACGCCGAAGAGGATCGGACCGATCGCCAGCGTGAGCGCCGGCGCGAACGCCGCGAGGACGAACGCGATCGTCACCGCGATGAGCACCCGCATCGCGATGCGTGAGCGCGCCTCGCGGAGCCAGCGGCCGACGATCGGGTGGGCAAGGCCGGCGCGAAGCATGCGCTGTCGCGCCACGTCGAGCGGAGCGAGCGTGCGTTCGATCATCGGCGACCCCCCGAGAGCACGCTGCATCATCTTCGAGCACAGGGGTGGCGAGCAAGGAGAGTATGATGGCCGGCGCGACGGACGCCGTGATGGACTGGACGACGACAACGAAGACGAGAGGCCGCGCCACGTTCGCGGGGTTGCTGGCGCTCTCGATCGTCGCTGGCATCCTTCCTCGCCAGGCGAGC
This sequence comes from Labilithrix sp., assembly GCA_044227045.1. GTDB lineage: Bacteria > Myxococcota_A > Polyangia > Polyangiales > Polyangiaceae > Labilithrix. The sequence goes on along the minus strand of JBGAFW010000010.1, from coordinate 66,615 downwards.
GCGCAGGAGAGCGCGAACGAGGCGCGCGCGAAGGACACCGAGACGAACGACGCTGGTTTTGCCCGCGATCTCGGAGATCAGGACGCGGGCGCCGCGCAGGCGACCACTCCGCCGGACGCAGCACCCGTCATCACGCCCGTCACGACGAAGCCGCCTTCGATCGATCTTGCGCCTCGACCGAGCAGCGACGCGACGCCCACCTCCGTCTGGATCTTGGGAGGCGTCGGGGCGCTCGGGTTCGCGAGCTTCACGTATTTCGGGTTGACCGCAAGCTCCGATCTCCGTGACTTGCGGAGCTCTTGCGCTCCCGACTGCTCGACGTCGAGCCGCGACGCGGCGCACGACAAGGCGCTCACCGCCGACATCTCGCTCGGCGTCGCCGTCGTCGCGACCACCGTCGCGATCGTCCTCTATCTCGTGCACCAGAAGCACGATTAGGACGGTGCTTACTCGATCGCGTCGAGCTCGGCGCGGACGAGCATGTGATCGAAGAGCCGAACCTCGTCGATCCGTCCGGCGGGGTGCTCGAGCTCGAACGTCACGTCGGAGAGGTCGACGTCCGTCGTGAAGAGCGGCGCTTCGATGAGCGAGTTTCGACCGCCGTCCTCACGAACGTAGATCGCGCGCTTCTGATCGCCGACGTCCCACATCGCGACGACGAGGAACCAGCGACCGACCACGACGCCGTCGACGAACGAGGACGTGTCGCTTCGCGCCGAGCTCCACACGAAGCGATCTCGTTCGAGGCTGAGCTCGAGCGGGTTCGCGCCGACTTGCTTCGCTCCATCGCGTGCGGCGAAGAGGAGACGCCGATCGGACGGCAACGCCTCGGCGCGGGTCCACATCGCGAGCGCGCCCCGCCTCGGAAAGCTCGCCTGCGACAGGGAGGCGACGGTCACGGCTCCATCACTGCGCGGAAAGAGGAGGGCGCCCCCACGATAACCGTCCGGGACGAAATGCGGCGAGTCGGCGACCTGGACGATCACCCCTGTGTTGCCGCCCGCCACGTCGGCGGCGAGCGACGCGCCGCTTGGCTCGTCGAGCGGCCAATAGGCGACGGCAGGCGGAATGCGAAGCTCGCTCCGGCCATCGGAGATCCCGCTGAAATCCAGCGTCGCGAGGCAACCCGCGAGCAAAGAGGCGGCCATCCCACCAAGGATCGCGGCGATGGCGCGTGTTTGCCGGATGATGAAATCCACAGTCGACCAAGAGAATAGGCGACAGGCGATGCTTACGCGCCCTGGTTTTGGCCCGGTGGCGTATGCTAGAGACCTATCCCGAGCGAAGAGAATGCAGCGCGCTTTCGTTCTTTCGATGATGGTCATGCTTGGCGCAGCGAGCGGCGGCGTGATGGGCTGCCGTCCGGTCGACGAGCGGCCTGCACCATCACGTGGTGGTGAGACCTCGAATACACCAGCGAAAGCCAACGATCAGCATCCCGGTATGATCGAAGGCACGCCGTACGAGGATGACGATGACGACGGCGACGAGCTGATGGACGCCGGCTGCAAGGCGCGCTGCACGAGCACGGGCGTCTGCAGCTGCGCCTTCGGGCCGAGCGTCGGGCGCGTCTGCGATCTTCGAAGCGGCGAGTGCGATCTCGTCTGCGGGTTCTAGGCGAGGCTGCACCCAAGCGCGAGCGGACCGCGCTCGCGTTTGCCTTTCCTCGTGGAGGGTCGCCGCCCACCTGGGTTTCCCTCGTCATCCGTTCATGAGCGGTGCTTGCCGCCGCTGGATCTGTTAAGAATCGGCGACGAATGGCCACCACCAGCACCACCACCACCCCCTCGAACGTCACGTCCCAGCCTGCCACGTCGGCCTCGACGTCGTCGTTCGACGAGCAAGTCGCCGCCATGCGGCGTTGGTTCGAGAGCCCGCGGTTCGCGGGGATCCAGCGCCTCTACACGCCTCGCGAAGTGGTCGAGCAGCGCGGCACCATTCACGACGACTACACCGTCGCGCGCGACGCCGCCGCGGCCTTCCACGCGCGTCTGCGCCAGCTCTTCGTCGAGCGAAAGTGCATGACGTCGTTCGGTCCGTACTCACCGGGCGAAGCAGTCGCGATGAAGCGCATGGGCATCGAAGGCATCTACGTCGGTGGATGGGCGACGAGCGCGAAGGGCTCCGCCGACGAGGATCCGGGGCCGGACCTCGCGAGCTATCCCCTCTCCCGCGTCCCGGATGAAGCGCGCGCGATCGTCCGCGCGCTCCTCACCGCCGACCGCAACGAGTTTCACGCGCGCCGTCGCATGACGGACGCGCAGCGCAAGGCGACGCCCGCGATCGACTTCCGCCCCTTCATCATCGCCGACGCCGATACCGGTCATGGCGGCGACGCGCACGTTCGTAACCTCATTCGTCGCTTCGTCGAAGCAGGCGTGCCCGGCTACCACATCGAAGATCAGAAGCCCGGCGTGAAGAAGTGCGGTCACCAAGGCGGCAAGGTGCTCGTCTCCGAAGACGAGCAGATCAAGCGCCTCAGCGCGGCGCGCTTCCAGCTCGACATCATGCAAGTGCCGGGCATCATCGTCGCACGCACCGACGCAGAGTCGGCGACGCTCCTCGATGGTCGGAGCGACGAGCGCGATCAGCCCTTCATCCTGGGCGCCACGAACGTCGAGGGGATCCCGAGCTTCAAGGTCGGCTTCATCGCCATTCTCCGCGCGCTGAACCGCAAAGGCATCGAAGAGCTCACCGGCTATCGGCTTTATTCGACGAGCGAGGCGGAGTACGCCGCCGCAGACGCGTGGCTCGAGAAGACGGGCGTCGCGGCGCTCTACAAGGACGCGACTGCACATTACGAGAAGTCCGGAAAGCTCGACGCCGACGGCGCCCTCGACAAGGTCTTCGACAAGTTCGTCGACATTTGGCAGGCGGAGGCCGGCGTTAAGACCTATGGCGAGGCCGTGGTCGAAGCGATGCGCTTCCTCTCCAGCGAAGGCGTGAAGTTCCCGATGACGGAGGAGGAGTTCCAGAAGCTCGCCAAGAACGCCTCTTTCTACGAGATAAGCGCCAAAGCCAAAGAGATGAACCTCAGCGTCGCGTGGGACTGCGAGCACGCAAAGACGCCGGACGGCTATTATCAAGTACGTGGCGGCATCGATTACGCGATAGCGAAGTCACTCGCGGCAGCTCCTTATGCCGATATTCTCTGGATGGAGACGAAGACCGCCGACCTGCACGACGCCAAGATCTTCGCCGACGCCATTCACGCGGTGTTTCCGGACCGCATGCTCGCGTACAACTTGTCGCCGTCCTTCAACTGGGACACGACCGGAATGACGGACGAGCAAATGCGTCAGTTCCCCGTCGAGCTCGGAAAGCTCGGGTTCGTGTTCAACTTCATCACCTACGGCGGCCACCAGATCGACGGCCTCGCGGGTGAGGAGTTCGCGACCGCGCTCCGTCAAGACGGGATGCTCGCGCTCGCGCGACTGCAGCGGAAGTTCCGGCTGATCGAGTCGCCGTACCGTACGCCGCAGACACTCGTGGGTGGTCCGCGTGCGGACGCCGCGCTCATGTCGCTCTCGGGGCGCACGTCCACGACGAAGGCGATGGGCGTCGGCTCGACGCAGTTCCAGCACAGCGTCCAGACCGAGCTCCCTCCGAAGGTGCTCAAGGAGTGGCTCGACATCTGGAGGAAGCACCACGGGATCAAAGACGAGCTCAACGTCACGCTTCGTCCGCACAGCGTCGGGTCGAGCGTCCTCGAGCTCTCGATCACGAACGCGACGGGCAAAGCCGCGAACGTCGTCTTCGAGCCGATCCACGATCGCCATGGTCACAGCATCTTGTCGATCCGCGACCAGAACACGTTCGACGACGCGCTCCGCAAGAAGCGCCTCATGACGCTGAGCCAGCTCTTCTTGATCCACCGCTACAAAATCGACTCGATCCACTACCTCACGCCGACCGACGACAACCATCGCCAGACCGAGAGCATGAAGAAGCGCGGGCTCTTCAGCAACGTGACGAACGAGGTCGGTCAGATCATCGTCGCGGACATCCACAAAGAGCGCATCAAGGAGCTCGCCGTGAACGACCGCGTGGCCCTCACCGCGCTCATCGAAGCGAAATAGAGACGCCTTACCTGAGCCACGAGGCGCTCCGGAAATCCCGGGGTCCGCGACAAAACGCGGGGGACGTGTCACGAAACCCCATTGACGGCAGCCTGTCGCAGTAGAATGCGACGGTAGTAGATGAGTTGGCGTTCGTCTGTGAAGACGGGGGGCGCGATCGCGGCGGTCACGCTCGCGATCGAGGCGATTGCCGTGCTGCCTGGGAGGATCGCCCTCGGAAACGCGCAGGCGCAGCTCGGTCGCTCGCCCACGGAGTTCGCGATCGCGGGAGCGTGCCGCGATCTGTCGGACTTGGCGTTGCCGATCGGCGCCGTCGGTGTCGCCGTGCTCGGCACTGTGATGATGGTGCGCCGGTCGAAGTCCGAGATCGTCCTCCGCCATACGTCACGCCGCGCGATGACCGGTCTCCTCGCGGTGACGAGCGTCATCGTCTACTTCATTTCGTCGATCGCGGCCGAGTTCAAGATCGAGCGAGGCGTCGACGCGACGTGGTTCGATCTCCAGCTCACGAAGAACTGGGGCAACCCGCTCGACACGATCATGGGCTTCATGTTTCTCCGGCGGCACTTCTTGCCGGGGATCGTCGCCGTCACGGTCGCCGCCGCGCTTCTCTTCTCCTTCTACCGCCGCGCGAAGACGTGGCCGATGCAGAAGAGGCTCCCGGCGCTCCTGAGCTTCGGCGCGACGAGCGTCCTCGGCTATGCGCTCGCGCTCGTCCCGCTCGATCCGCACGTCCGCGTCTTTCGCACGATCACCGATCGCCACGTCGTCGGCGAGCCGTTCCTCAACCTCTTCGCCGGCTTCGGGCATTCGCAAGAGAACGTCCACCTCGGCATGAAGGTGCTCATCGAGCGCGCGAAGTATTCGCCCGAGCAGTCGCGTGGTGGTGAAGCGCTCCTCGGGTTGCCCACGCGCGCCGAGGGAGCGTCCTTGCCCAAGCCCGGGGCGAGCGCCGACTGCACGACGCATCCGATGGCGCGCGCCCTTCCCGAAAACGGCGTCGAGGCCACGCTGCCAGGAATGACGGGTAGTCATCCGCTCGACGCCGACGCCCAAGAGGCGCTCGCGCTGCTCGACCAGATAAGCGCCGAGCTCTTCGACAAACGCAGCACGCCGATCGACGTTTGGCAGGTGATGCTCGAGAGCTTCCGCGCCGACGACGTCCACGCGACGTCTCCCGCGGCGCCGCGCGAGCTCACGCCGTTCATGAATGCCCTTTACGAGGCCGCGGCCGGCCCGGCAAAAGGCACTAAAGACAACGGCGATAAAGGCGATAAGAGCCCGCCAAAGAGCCCGATTGGCCGGGGATCGGCGATCGCGATCAAGAATCTCTGGCAGTCCGGCTCGCGGACCTCGCAGGGCCTCTCTTCGTACATGTGCGGGCTCGGGATGATGCCTTATGGCCTTAGCGTCACCCGCGACTTCGGTCCGATTCCGATGCGCTGCTTGCCCGATCTGCTTGTTGATGCTGACCTGACCGGCACCTTCTTTTATGGAGGCCCGCCGAGCTTCGACGAGATGGACACGTTCCTTCGCAATCACGGGATTCGCGAGATCATCGGGCAGCTCCAGCAGCCGATCTCGTCGCCCACCTCCGAAGTCGGCGTGTCCGATCGCGCGATCATGGCGCACGCCGCAGAGCTCGTGAACGGCTCGCCTCCCGCCGCACACGGACGTTACGTCCTCATCATGTCGGGGTCGAACCACGCGCCCTACCGGCGTCCCGACGACCTGCCCACCGAGATCGAGACGCGCGTGAAGTCGCTCATCGAGAGCACGCCCGGCTTCGGCGGAACGTCCGACGACGTCGCGCGCCTCCGAACGTTCGCCTACACCGATCTCGCCATCTCGGAGCTGTACACGCAGCTCGAGAAGAACCTCGATCGCTCCATCTTCGTCTTCGGTGGTGACCACGCGACGAGCGACCCGTTCGTCTGGCCTCCCACGAGCGATTGGACGCTCGACGGCGCGCACGCGAAGATCCCCTACGCGATCCTGTTTCCCGAGGCGCTCATCGAGAAGTCGTCGCACCCCGACGTGCTCCGCGATCTCATCACGCGCCTCAACGCCGTGCTTGATCGCCAGCAGTGGGCGCAAAACGACACGCCGCTCATGCTGCTCACGTTGATGTCCCACGCTCCGGGCATGCAGCTGCTCCCGCCCGAGGCGCGCTGGCACACGCTCGGCGGAGCGCGGACGAGCCCGTTCTTCGTGCCGCCTCAGGACGACGTGAAGATCGTCGGCATCGACTGCGTCTCGGAGCTCTTCGGGACCGACGAGCAGGGCCGGTCGATCCTGCCCCGCGAGACGGCGTCGTTCGTGAAGACCGAGGACGAGATTTACACGGTCTCGCCGACCTTGATCCCGATCGCCGCGACGTTCTCTCGGTTTCTCAACGGTTACGCGAGCGCGTGTCGTGACTCCCGCGTAAACAAACACGCGAGCCGATAGGCCAACCCGTATTAGGCTGCGCTTCCTGCGATGGGGAAGAAGCAGCAAAAAAAGCAGCAGCAGCCGAAGCAGTCGCCCTCTACCAAGGTCGAGACGGCCGAGTCGCCCTCGCCCGCCGACGAGAGCGTCGAGAAAGCGTCCACGGCGAGCGAAGAGGCCGACGACGCGAGCGAGGCGAGCGACGCCAAGGACTCGACGAAGAAGAAGAAAGAGGATGAGAAGAAAGAGGAGAAGCCGAAGGACGAGCCCCTGACGACGCTTCCTCCTCGCGCCGGTACGACGCGCTTCCTTCCGCCGGCGGCGTTCGTGATCTTCGGCGTGATCCTCATCGCGAAGATCGGCACCGGCGATCCGTGGACGCCGTGGGTCCTCGCGATCACCGGCGCGGCCGCTGTCGCCGCGTGGTTCTTCACCCGATCACCGAACAGCGCCGATCCGATCCCTCCGGACGCGAAGGAGGAGGCCTCGGCGAAGGAAGACGCCGAAGATCCCGCCGGACCATGGCTCGAGAGCGCCGTCCTCGCGCTCGCGGCGCTCCCGTTCTTCCTCGGCATCCTCGTCAGCCTCGAGTTCGTCAAAGACGACGCGTACATCTCGTTCCGCTACGCCCATAACCTCGTCACCGGGCACGGCCTCGTCTTCAACACCGGCGAGCGCGTCGAAGGCTTCACGAACTTCCTCTGGGTCTTTGTCCTCGCGCCGTTCGAGGCGCTCGGATGGGACCTCTTTCAAGTCTGCGAGGTGCTCGGAACCCTGCTTGGGACCGCGTGCATCATGCTCACCGCGAAGATGACCCAGTGGGTCAGCGGCGACGAGCGCAAGGTCGAGGCGCAGCTCTGGGGCGCGGTGTGGCTCGCCACCTCTTCGAGCTTCGCGCTCTGGGCCAAGAGCGGCCTCGAGCAGCCGCTCGCCTCCCTCTTGCCGATCGGCGCCGCCTATTTGCTTTGGCGTGCGCGCAGCGCCGAGAAGAAAGAGCGACGCTTCTTGATCGCGGGATTGATGATGGGCGGCGGCTGCATGACCCGGCCGGAGCTTCATCTCCTGGCGATCTTGGTCGGGCTGCCGCTCGTGGTCGACGCCATCAAGCGCCGTAAGATCACGCGGGCGGATCTTCTTTATGTGGTTGGCATCCTGGCGGTGACCGCGCCGTGCCATCTCTTCCGCTATTCGTATTATGGGTCGCTCATCCCCAATACGTTTTACGTGAAGACGGGGACAGGCGCGAACGTCTGGATCTCGGGCCTCAACACGCTCCGGGAGATGTTCGAGTTCAACCACTCTGGCCTCCTCGCGATCTTCGCGCCGCTCGCCTTCGCCAACAGAAGGCGCCTGCTCGAGAAGGTCACGATGGGGATCATCGCGCTCTCCTTCATGGCGTATTACGTGGCGGTCGGCGTCGACGAGATGCAGTGGCACCGGCTCTATCTCCCGGCGCTGCCCTTCCTCTGCGCGCTCGCGGCGCTCGGCGTGCAGAACCTCATCAACGGCGTCGTTCGCGTGTTCATGCGCGAGAGCCGAGGGATGCGCGACGTTGGCTTCGTGCTCGCGTGGGGTCTTCTCGCCGTCGCGGGCGGGCTGAACTTCCGCTTCACGTACAAAGAGATGCATGGCTTCGACGGCCATGGCGATCTGTCGGGGACGTTTCACCCCGACATGGGCAAGTTCATCGTCCGCCATGAGCGTCCTGGCGCGCTCGTCGCGTTTCAAGACGTCGGCTCGACGCCCTACCACGCGCCCGACATCAACTTCCTCGACTTCATCGGGCTGGTCGACAAGACCGTCGCGCACGCACGTCACGACTACGGGCTCCACGCCTTCGTCGGCTCGGACGACCCGAAGGCGCGAAAGAGCTTCGAGCGCGACATGCGCGACTACTTCTTTCGCCGTAAACCCGAGTGGGCGATCTTGACGATTTATGGCGGTCGCGGAGACGAGGCGCGCCTCAAGTCGAAGTTCGACAACGACCCCACCGGCGCGTCGTTCGGAGACGATTACCGCAACAACCCCTTCCAATTCGGCATTTGGGACGACCTCCGCTTTCGTCGGGACTACGTGCCTGTCCGCACGTGGCCTCGCAGCAGCGCGTATTACCTGGCGCTCTGGCGCCGGCGTGACCTCTGGCAACAGATCCCGCGCGAAGTGGTCCTCGACGAACCGCCCAAGGATCTCAAAGGAGTTCATGCGGTGTTCGAGGGTGATATCGAGCTCCTCGGATCGGAGATCACGACCGAGACGATCGAGCGGCATGAGGCCTTCATCACGACGTGGTGGAAGCTGCCTGGCCCGATGGATCCGGATCTCTACTTCTTCGTGCACGTCACGAACGGCAAAGTGCAAGTGCCCGGCGATCACATCCCCGGTGATTGGATGTATCCGGCCAATCGCTGGCGGAAGGGCGACATCCTCGAGGATCGCATCCTGTTCCAGCTCCCGCCTTTCACGATGCGTCCAGGCGATTACAAGGTCTATATCGGCGCCTACCGCATGTCGACCGGCGAGCGATTGAAGGTCATCGAAGGTCAACAAGAGCAAGAGCAGTCGCCCGAGACGGCGAACCGCGTATTGCTCGGCACCTTCAACGCGCGCCGCCTCCAGCCGATCCTCGATCAGCTCATTCCGCCGACCCGCGTGGACATCATGCGGAAGTATCCAGACCGCATTCTGCAGTCGCAGGCGAACCACGAATAGCGTTTCTCGGGCGCGTCATGGCTGCCAAGAAAGAGCAGAGATACTTCCGTCATAAGACGCGTCCTCAGTGGGGAGTGGGGGTGCTCGTCGAAGACACCGCCGAGCACCGCACGTTTCTCTTCGCCGATGGAAGCCGTCGCTCGTTCAAGCCCGCGCTCTGCGAAGACTTCATCGAGCCTGCGGACCCGCCGGCCGACGAGGACAAGGCACGCCTCTCGCGTGGGCTTGCTGCCGGCGGCAAAGCGACGCCGAAGGCGATCAACCTGGAGCTCGAGGCCCAGATCATCGCGGCACCTGACGATCCAGCGCCCTATCTCGTGTACGCCGACTGGTTGCAGACGAAGCTCGATCCGCGCGGCGCGCTGATCACGATCCAGCACCAGCTCGAGCTCGACGCGACGAACAAGAAGCTGGTCGAGGCGCAGAGGACGCTCCTCGACGAGCAAGGTCACTACCTGATGCCCGAGAGTCTCCATGCGATGCTCCGTCGTCGCGGAGAGCGCGGCGGAAGCGGCCGCGATCACTGCGAGGCGACCTGGCGGCTCGGATTTCTCGACCACGTCTTCTTGGCGAAGCGTCCTCGCCAAGAGGGCAACATCGACGAGATCGCCCGCGACCTCTTGCTCCATCCGTCGTCGCATTTCCTGCGCGGGCTCACGATCGGCGCGCTCGGCACGCCGGACGAATACAGCTACATCGCCGTCATCACCGCCATCACGCGGGCAAAGCATCCGCTGCTTCGCGATCTCGTCATCGGTGAGTTTCCTCCGAACATGATGGAGCTGGCGTTCTCGCGCGCAGGGAACGTATCGACGCTCTTCTCCTCGCTTCCTGCGCTCAAGAGACTTCGGCTACGCGCCGGATCGATGCGCTTCGACTCGAACGTCAAGCACGCGGCGCTCGAGCATTTGTCGATCGTCGCCGCGGAGCTCACGAGGGCCTCGATCGAACGGATCTGCCGCGGCGCGCTCCCCGAGCTTCGGTCGCTCGAGGTCTCGTGTCCCTCCCTCGATCTTCGGGCCGAGAATCTCAAGCCGCTCCTCGCCAAATCGGAGAAGGGGATGCCGAGGCTCGAGCGGCTCTCGCTCAGGCAATGTGTGAGCGCCGGCGCGATCTTCGACGCGCTCTTCACCTCGCCGCTCCTTCCGTCGCTCGAGGTGCTCGAGATCACCGACAGCGATCTCACCGACAAGGACCTCGCGAAGATCGTCCGCCAAGCGCCGAAGCTCGCGCACGTGAAAAAGCTCGATCTCGCTGGCGCACGATTGTCCGCGGCAGGCGTGAAGCAGCTCGCGGCGCTTCAGCCGAAGGCGGGCAAGTCGGCGAAGGCGATGCCGGTCGCGAGCGACACGCCGATCCGCGATGCCGATGTCGTCCGTCGCGCCTCGGACGCGCGCTCGGTGACGGCCGCACGCGCGATCGCCAAACCGGCCAAGTGGCTCACGCTCGGCCGCGATCCGGATCGGGATCGCTACTGGGGTGAATTCGAAGGGCAGGATCACTATTACGTCCTCGCCCGCATCGGCTCCACCGAGACGAGCTGCACGTGCGCAAGCCCGAAAGACCCGTGCAAGCATTCCCTCGCGCTCCTTCTGCTCGCGGCGGCCGGACATGCCTTCGAGACGCGCAACGTCCCACCCGAGCTCGTCCGCCAGACGCGCGAGCGCCCGCGTTACTACAATCCGTTCTGGGAGTAGCGCCCTCACCGAAGAGCGCCGCCCGATCGGAACGGTTCGCTCTGGATCGGGGTGAGGTGGATCGCACGGGAGTCACCGCCGTCGTCGCGCGTGCGATCGCCCTATTTCGAAGGGACTTCATGAATTCGTTCACGCGCGGCGGGACGTTCGGCGCGATCGGCGAGACGAGGTCCACGTCTTGCTCGAGACGACCGTCATGCTTATGCGCGGTAGTCAACTTGGTCTTTTGGTCGCCTTCGTCGTCGTCGCGTGTGGAACGCCGGACGAGACGAACGGATTGAACGGGCGTGGCGCGGCCGACGCGCCGCTTCCTGGGGCGGCGGATGGTGGGGCGGCGCCGTCCGACTCGGATGGCGGTACGAAGCCAGCGCCGCTGCCGGTCGTGTGCAATCCCGGTCGCGCAGGCGCGATCGGTGACAGAGAGCTCAAGATCAAATCCGGCGGCGACGATCGCTTGGCGCTCGTGCATGTGCCGAAGAGCTACGACCCGGGTAAGGGCACGCAGCTGGTGATGGCCTTTCACGGCTACGGTGGCAGCGCCGAGCAGATGAAAGAGCAGACGGGCTTCGACGCGGAGTCCGACAAGCGAGGCTTCATCGTCGCGTACGTCCAGGGAACGGGCGTGGCATCGAAAGGCTTCAACGCAGGTGACTGCTGCGGCAAGCCCGCGTGGACATCGAACACCGACGACCTCGGGCTCGCGCGCGACATCATCAAGAAGCTCACGATCGAATACTGCATCGACACGAAGCGCATCTTCAACGCGGGCTTCTCGAATGGCGGCTTCATGTCGTACCGCTTCGTGTGCGAAGCCGCCGACGTGTTTGCCGCTGTCGCGTCGGTGTCGGGCGTGCTGGGCCTGCCGCCCGACGAATGCAAGCCGGCGCGTCCCGTCCCGATCTTTCACGTGCATGGGACCGCCGACAAGACTGTGCCTTACGAGGGAGGAGGCGCGGCAGGCGGGCTTGGGTCGCTCGTGAACATCAAGTTTCGAAGCGTGAAGGAGACGATCGCGACCTTCCAGTCGAAGTTCACGTGCGAGGTCCAGGCAAAGGAGACCTTCAAGGGCGGCGACACGCGGTGCGAAGAGTGGAGCAACTGCCAAGGAGGCGCGCGGCTCGACCTCTGTACGGTGACCGAAGGTGGTCACCAGTGGCCGGGCGGGAAACCCACGCCGGTCGGCGGAAAGACCTCCGACTTCATGACGACACGCGCGGTCCTCGACTTCTTCGAGGCGCATCCCATGCCCTGATTTCAGGCGTTTCAGGTGGTGTTCGACATTCTTTCGCCACCTTGTCACAGCGGCAGGGAGCGGAGCGATGATCCCAGTGCGTGCCGTCCCTGCCCTGTCGCCCCTCGACCAGGCTCATCCTCATGACGCTCCTCGGCGTCCTCGTCGCGAGCTGCGCGCACGGCTCGGCCAAGCCAGCGGCGAAGCCCACGACGACCGTCGCAGTCAGCGTCGCGGTGGCGGCAGAGCCAAAGGCCGATCCCGCTCTCCAGCCCGCTCCCCCCGAGGCTCCGGCCGCACCCAAACCTCCTCCGCGCCGGCCGGGCGCCTACGCGAATTTGGATCCGGAGGACGACTTCGTCGTGGGCCCGCCGGAGGCGCTCTCGGACTGCGAGGGAGACCTCAAGCACGCGGGCGTGACCTTCGCGAAGGCTACGTTGCCGGTCCACACCGAGGGGAAAAAGTCGAAGATCGTATGCGGAGCGCCCGAGGTGGTTTGGTACGTCAAAGGTCCGGCGAAGATCACGTACAACGCGACGCCGCTCCTGACCTGCTCGATGGCGCTCGCCCTCGCGAGCTTCGAGCGCGTCCTCTCCGAAGAGGCCGAGCGTGTCTTTCACTCGCCCGTCGTGCACATCGATCAGATCGGTACGTATTCGTGTCGTGTGGTCGCCGCCTTTCCGACCACGATCAGCGAGCACAGCTACGCCAACGCGATCGACATTGGCCGCTTCGTGCTCAAGAACGGAAAGAGCATCGACGTGCTCCGTGATTTCGACATGACGACGGACGGTGAGCCAAAGAAGCCCGCCGGGATCTTCCTACGCGCCATCTCGCGCCGCGCGAACGACGAGGATGTCTTCTCCCACGTCCTGACGCCATTCTTCAACGCCACACATCGAAATCACTTTCACCTCGATTTGGCGCGTTATCGCTCCGACGGAACGCGCCCATAACGAGGTATCATCTCGCTCGAGGCACGGTCCTCGCGCATGGCAGGAGCGAAGGTAGGCACGTCCGAGGGCACGACCCGCTCGCTTGCCGAGGCGCGGGGTGACGCGTCCACGCTGTGGCTCGTAATCAGCAGCGCGGCCGGGCTCCTCTCGATGGAGCTCCCGCGAAAGCCCGAGATCGTCTTTGGTCGCGACCGCGCGTCGTGCGATGTCGTCATCCAAGACGACTCGGTCTCACGCCGTCATGCCGCCATTCGAGGCGGCGCGATCCGCGATCTCGAGAGCCGTAACGGCACGCGCGTCGGCGGTCGTTATCTCGAAGAAGGCGAAGAGGTCGCGATCGACGTCGGGTCGGTGATCGAGATCGGGTCTGCGCTCGTCCTCGTGCAGGCGTCGCGACCCGCGAAGGCGAAGGCACGCCGCGCGGCGTCTTCTCAGGCGGACGCGCCGGTCGTGATCGACCCGGCGATGAGGCGCCTCTACGCGCTCGCCGACGTGATCGGCCCGAGCTCGCTTCACGTGATCATCTTGGGCGAGACGGGGACGGGCAAAGAGGTCTACGCCGAGGCGCTGCATGCCGCGTCGAAGCGCGCCGATCGTGCCTTTTTGCGCGTGAATTGCGCGTCGCTGCAAGGGCCCCTGCTCGAGAGCGAGCTCTTTGGCTACGAGCGCGGCGCGTTCACGGGGGCGACTACGTCGAAGCCTGGGCTGCTCGAGTCGGCCGACGGAGGCACCGTGTTCCTCGACGAGATCGGTGAGCTCCCGCTCGAGACCCAAGCCAAGCTGCTACGTGCTCTCGAGTCGGGTGACGTCACGCGTCTCGGCGCGGTGAACCCCTTGCACGTCGACGTGCGCTACGTCGCGGCGACCCATCGCGATCTCGCGCTCGCGTCGCGCGAGGGCACGTTTCGAGCAGACCTCTACTTCCGCTTGAACGGGTTCTCGGTGACGCTCGCTCCGCTCCGGCGACGGCGCGTCGAGATCGTGCCGCTCGCCGAGGCGATCCTGGCGCGGCTCGCGAGGCAAGGTGGGCTGCCGTCCGCCCCGCGGATCAAGAGCGCCGTGAGGGCGATGCTCGAGGGGTATCTCTGGCCTGGCAACGTTCGGGAGCTTCGCAACGTGGTGGAGCGCGCTTTCGTCCTCGCGCGAGGCGGCGCGGAGATCCTGCCCGCCCACATCCTCCTCGGCGAGGCCGAAACCGAGCCGTCGCAGCGGAGGCCCGAGGTGCTCGCGACCCTGCGCGATCGCGACCGCGTCGCGCAAGCGCTCGAGCACGCTGGCGGCAATCAAACCGCGGCAGCCAAAGCGCTTGGCGTGTCACGACGCGCGCTCATCAATCGCATTGCCGAATACGGCCTCGAGCGACCGCGCAAACGTTGATGAGGAATGCGGCTATCGCGTTTGGCCTATAGCGGTTACGCGCTCGGCCCGTTTCGCACTAACCCGCTAATGCTCGTAAGGGCTCTTCGGATCGACGCCGCGCGTGGGCAGTGAGGTCGGGACATCGGTCGACTGCGTGGTCGGCTGCGGCGCGGGATTGTTGGGGGTTGGCTGCGGCGGAGTCTGTCGTCCTGGTCCGGGGATGCGAGGACGGAACGTCGGGAGCGGCGCGCCGGCTTCTCGCTCGAGCACGATGTTCATGCTCGCGGTGGCATTGAAGTCGGCGGCTTCGGTCTTCGTCACGAACCCAGGCGCGGCCGCGCGGATGTAGTGCTTCGACCCCTTCTTGTATTTCGCGGTGTGGGGCCCCTCACCAACGGAGACGTCATCGATCCAAATCTGCGCGATCGGCGGCGACGCGTTGATCGTGACCTCGACTGTGTCGTCGGGCGGCTTGACCGACGCCGACGCGCTGGGCTTCGTGCCAGGTCGCTCCGTTGGCGTGGGGGAGAACGTGGGCGCCTCGATCACCGGCGTGTTGTCCGGCTCGCGCGTCGAGAGAAGAACGGCGGTGAGCCCCACGACGACGACGACGAACCCGAGGCCGAGCAGCACGTACGTCGACAGGTTCGACGGCGGCGGAGGCGGCGGAATCGAGATGTCCTTGATCGGCTTCTTCGGCGCCGCAGCCGGAAGCGCCCCCGACGACGGAGCAGCCGGCGCGATCGGGTTCGACGAAGATGGGACGCCGGCGGCCGCGAGCGGGTTCGACGACGTCGGGGTGAGCCCTCCAGGCGCCGACGACGAGGAGGGTTGCGGCGGCGGAGGCGTGCTCGTCGCGGCGACCGCGATGGGGTTCGACGACGGCTTCGCCGCCATCGTCGGGCTCGACGGTGACGTGCGCCGTGGCTGCGAGCCTTGATCGGAGCGCGTCCCGCCTGCAGGCGTGGCGGCGAGGAGATCCGGCGAGCTGATCGGGAGCGTCGGAAGAGCGGCCTCGGGCGGAAGCGCGCCAGCCTCGATCGCCGAGACGTGCTTCTCGATCATCACCTTCACGTGCTCGCGCTGCTCGGCGAACTCGCGTGAAATGTGCTCACCAAGCTTGGCGAGGGAGCCGGTGGGGTCGAGCCGACTGACGTATTGCTCGAGCGCCGAGCGCATCTCGTGTGCCGTGCGGTAGCGATCGTCGCGCTCGGGCGCCATCGCCTTTTCGACGATCGCGCGCGCCTCGTCCGATATCTCGGTATCGGCGGGCATGGGCGGAATGCGCTTTTGCAGCAGCTCCCGCAAAATCTCTATCTCGTTATGGCCTTCCCAAACACGCTTGTTGGTGAGCGCCTCACGAAGGAGGACGCCCGCCGAAAAGATGTCGGCGCGCCGGTCGACCTTCTGCTCGCTGACGTGCTCGGGCGCCATGTAGGGCACGCGCCCTTTGAGCTCGCCGGCC
This sequence comes from Labilithrix sp., assembly GCA_044227045.1. Classification (GTDB taxonomy): domain Bacteria; phylum Myxococcota_A; class Polyangia; order Polyangiales; family Polyangiaceae; genus Labilithrix. The sequence continues at coordinate 50,689 of JBGAFW010000010.1, read as the reverse complement.
TCGGTCTCTTGATTGCGACCGGAGGCCTTGGCGACTCCGAAGTCGAGCAGCTTCACCTGACCGTCGTACGTGAGGAAGACGTTGCGCGGGCTCACGTCGCGGTGAACGACGTTGAGTGGCGTGCCGTCGTAGTCGGCGAGCTCGTGCGCATAGTGAAGACCTGCGAGCATGTCGCAGATCACGCGGAGGTAGTTCCCGGTGGAGATCGCCTTCTCGCCCTTGAGGCGGCTTACATGATGAAGCGTGCGACCTTCGAGGTACTCCATGACGAAGAAGTACCGATCACCGTCCTGATCGACCTCGATCGTCTGAACGATGTTGCGGTGGTTGAGGCGTGCGGCCAGCCGAGCCTCGTCGAGGAACATCTCGCGAAACTTCTCGTCTTCGGCGAGATCGGGCTTCAGCTGCTTGACGACGACGAGCTTCTTGAACCCGTGCCGCCCGAGGGCTTGCGCGAGGAAGATGATGCCCATCCCGCCGCGGGCGATCTCAGCGACAAGCGAGTACTTGCCCAGCTGCGCACCCCGTTTTGTATCCATCTCCGACAAGTGACAGCCCGATCGTCGCACACCCGTGTCATGCGAGGCAAAAGGTGGGGATCGGACGAACGGCCGAGCTCCTAGGCGCTTGGCTTTACTTATGTATCCAGGCGGTACGCGCGCGCGGGCATCGCAAAAGCTGCGCCGCGCCCCGAGCGTAAAAAGCCCGCAATTCGCGCAGAATCAGCGTTGTTTGGCGGCGGGATTCGTTTACGGTCGACGGTCCCATGACCGCTGCTGCGACGCCCTCCTACCCCTCGAACCCGAAGCTCGAAGACATGCTCGCGAACGCCCGCGAGGACAAGAACAACTGGCAGGTCTACGGAGACTGGCTCCTCGAGCAGGGCAACGCGTGGGGCGAGGTCATCGTCCAGGCGTGCGCCGGAAAAGATCCGGAGGAGCTCGCGGACATCGACGCCATCCTCGAGGACATCGACGGGGCGTCTGTCCAGCTGAAGTACGGAGCGGTGGATCACCTCGAGCTCGCGCCCGAAGAGAGCCCCGACGACAAGGAGGGCGAGAAGAAGATGGCCGAGACGCTGAGGCTCGTCCTCGAGCATCCCGCAGGTCATCTCATTCGGTCGCTCACGCTCGGACTTCCGCCCCGAGTGCCCGGTGACATCGACTGGCACTTCGAGGACGTCATCCAAGCGATGACCGATGTCGGTCCGCTCCCGCTCCTCAGCGTCCTCGACATGACGCCGTCCGCCGAGCACATGGACCAGGACTCATGGCGACGCATCGGAGACATCAGCTCGATCTGGAAGACGGCGCCGCGTCTCACCGAGCTTCGACTGAAGGGATCGGCGGGCAGCGACGGCGGGACGCCGATTCGTTTTGGTGAGATCGACGCGCCTCATTTGAAGACGTTGGTGTTCATCTCCGGTGGGTTGAACGAGGCCGCCCCGAAAGAGATCGGCGCAGGCAAGCTGCCGTCGCTCGAACGACTCGAGCTCTATTTCGGTCGCGACGATTATGGCAACAACTGCTCGATGGCGTCGCTCGAAGGGATTCTGAGCGGCAAGAGCCTGCCCAAGCTCCACACGCTCGGCCTGATGAACTCCGAGTGGGAAGCGGAGCTGATCGACACCGTGGCAGACTCGGAGATCGTCAAGCGCATCAAGCACCTCGATCTGTCGAAGGGCATCCTCGCGGATGAAGGTGTCGAGGCGCTCATTCGCAACGCATCCAAGCTGCGACACCTCGAGTCGATCAACCTCGACGAGAACTTCATCTCGGAGGCGGCAGGCGAGCGCGTGAAACGTGCGCTGCCCAACATCAACCTCGGAGAGCAGCGCGAAGCAGAGGACGATTGGCGTTATTGCGTCATCGGTGAATGAAGCGGTTTGACATGCGCTACGCTGATGCGCACATTCCCGCGCGCGTAGAACCCGAAAATGGGGGAAGCCGCCGATAGAAAGCGCGTAGCAACAAGCCATGTCTTTGGAATCGATCGCGTACGGCCCTGACGAGCTCGTCCTCCTCACGATCGATGAGCGTGAGCTCCTCGCGTACGACGCGCAGAGCGAGGCGCCGAAGTGGAAGCTTTCGTTCCCCGATGCGCTCGTGGCCGTCGCGTTCGTCTCATCGGGCGCGATTCGGGGTGTGCAGGGTCAGAACCCGTTTCGAACGACGTCGTCATCCAGCGCCGCGGTCGTCTTGGACGCCCGAGGCCGTCTTCACATCGTCGATACCGCGCTCGGCCAGACGACGGGCGCCGCCGGAGAAGACGCGAGCGAAGGCTTTGGAAAGCCCTCGGCGCTCGCGACGACGTCCGCGGCGAGCGTCCTCGCCATCGCGACCGCAGACGCCATCCACGTTTGGCGCAGCGGCGAGCGAACCGAGCTCCCTCTTCGCGTCCGTGCGCTCGCATTCTCGACCGACGGCCGAAGCCTCGCGGCCGGCACCGACAAAGGCGAGATCGTCGTCTATGCCGTCGGCGATGACTCGAAGTCTCCGCTCGAAGAGACCTATCGCGCGAAGGCGAATGTCGGGACCATCTCGGATGTCGCGGCGCATCCCTCCGGGTCGTGGCTGATCGCCGGCTCGAGCGGCCTCGCGTCGACGAGCAGCGGCACCACCTTCTCCGTCACGAACCACAACCGTGCACTTCGCGTTCGCTTCGACACGGAAGGCAAGCGGGTCGCGATCCAGCATGCCGACAGGTCCGTCGTCATTCAGGACTGGAAGACGCTCAGCGTCCTCGCCAGGATTGAATACATCGATCGCCCAATTCGAGGCGTCGCCTTTGGTCCAGACAATTGGCTCGGCATCGCGATCGACCACGGTGACGCCAACAAGGTCGACCTCGCGACATCGACAGTTCATCGCACGGACACCCATCCGGATCGCACCCATCGATCGTGGAGACTCTACATCCACGGATCCAAACAGCTGAACGAGACAGAGGAGGAGGAGCTCCGCCGCATCAAGTCGCTTGGCGACAAGAAGCCCGACTCCGGCTTTGGCGGCGCGCGTGGACGCATCGGCATTGGCGCGATGATCTCGATTGCATTGCTCGGAGTGCGCGTTTGCGTCCGCGCCGGGACAACGCATACGCCGTCGACCAATTTCAGCAATTACGGATTGGGCGCCGATTACAAAGGGCTATTGGGTAATCCGAATACCTGCAATCGCGAATGCGCAGCCACGCGGCTCGATCACCTTCGCGAGCAATGCCAGACAGCCCAGATGGACTGCGCCGAGACGGTGGCGAGCGCGCGGACGCACCTCCTGGCGGGGCGATGCGCAAAGGCCAAAGAGACCTTCGCGAAGATCCCCAAGAGCGACACGGCGAATCCACGTCCTCTCTTCGACGCATACCGCACGCTCGCCGAGGTTGGCCTCGAGCAAGCTTGTTTGAACGGCGTGAATGCCGCGGCGCCGAAGAACACCCAAGCAAGGCTCACGCATCTCAAGACCGACAAGCCGCCGATCCCTGGCGCTCTGTTGTCTGCGCGTGAAGAGCGCCTCCCGAGAGGAGCCGCCGCCGACAGTGAGACCGCCGAGGCGCTTTGGGCAGGGCCGGACGAGTCGATCTTCGTCCTCACGCGATCGAGCAAGGCGGTCGAGGGAGTGGACGTTCGGATCCCGGGAGAAGACCGGATCCGATGGCGAACGAAAGGAAGCGCAACGTGGAAAATGCAGGCGCTTGGCCACGCGGCCGCGGGAAAGACGAGGCAAGTCCTAGGGCGTAACGCGTCCGACGTGTACGTGCTCTCCGATCGGTCCCTTCACCACTTCGACGGCAAGACGTGGGCGGCGGTCCCCGTGCCGAACGAGCCGTCCGGCGGCTTGAGCAGCGCAGGGGTCGATCTGTTCGTCATGCAGGGGACCTTCGAGGCAGAGATCCAGCGCGTGAACGCGTCGCAGCTCGCCACGACCAAGAAGCCCGATGGCGGATGGCAGCGTGAGGCGCTGCACACCGGCGCGCTCGAGCAGTCCTACCTCGTCAGCGTCAACGCGATCGGCTCGAACAACACGCTCTGGATGTGGAGCGAGTCGGACGCACAGGGTTGGGTCCTCCGAGCCCGATCCACTTCGGGAACGTGGACGGCGAAGCCGATCTCGCTCGGAGACGACGCCGTCATGCGCATCGCCGGCGTATGGGTGGCGCCGGGCTCCGCGGATCTCTTCCTCTACGGCTCACGCGAGCGGAAGGTCATGCACACGAAGAATGGCGGCGACTCGTGGACCGCGACGGAGATGCCTGGCGAGCCGCGAGGGATGTGGGGCCGCTCCGCGACGGACGTGTATGCGCTCACCGACGACGGGGTCCTCCACTTCGACGGCAAGGAGTGGCTCGAAGCAGCGCGTACCTCCGTCGCCGAGACGGCCTGGATCGGAGGAACGCCGACCGAGGTCCTTCTCCTCGACTCGGTCGACGTGGGCGAAGGAGCCAGCGATGACGCTGCAAATGGCGACGCCGGATCAAGCACGCACGACGCCACCCCCCACTAAGCGGCTCTCGAAAAGACCCGCACGCGCAAACGCTGCCCAGACGCGATAGACTCCTTCTCGGAGATGGAACGAGCTCCTCGTCGATTGTCCTTCGTCGTGCTTGGCATGGCGTGCGCAGCGCTCGCGATGCTCGTCCATGCGTCGATCGCCGGATGCACGTTCTTGATCTCGTTCGATGACGTCCCCGACGCGGGCGGCGGCGACACCGGCGCCTCGTCGAGCAGCGGCAGTGTCGACAGCGGCGGCAGCTCGTCGTCATCATCGTCATCGTCGTCGAGCAGCGGAGACCCGCCGCCACAGCTCCCGCCCGCATGCGACTCCACCTTTGCGCTCGATCAGGTCAACTGCGGGACGAACACGCGACCCACCTGCGCCGCGAAGACCTCGATCACCGCGTATCCTGCCGGCCAAGACCGCACGAACGATCTCGTCATCTGCGCGGAGGGCACGACGAAGCCCACCTGCGTGCAGCACTGTCCGTTTGGCTGCGCACAAGTCGGCAGCAACTACCCCGATCAATGCGACGACTGCACCACGCGCGGCGATGGGTATTACTGCGGTCGTGAGCTTCGCGGCTGGCCTGCGACGACCTATGACTTGGCCGTCGAGTGCAACAACGGCAAGTTCGTCCGCGCCGCTGTCTGCGGCGCAGGTCGCTGCGACTCCACCTGCCCGCGCGATGGCGGCCCCTTCCCTGCCTGTTGCATCTAGACTCTCTCGATGGCGAAGGCGAAGGCGAAGACGACGCGCGCACCGGCGACGAAGGGATTCCAGCTCGTCATCCAACTCCCCGACGACTTCTTCGAGACGTTCGATGACATGGTCGCGTTCGAAGACCGCCTCATCGCATGCATGCCGAAGACGTGTGACGTCGATGGCCACGACATCGGCTCGGGGACGATCAACTTCTTCGTCTACACCAACTCGCCCGAAGCCGCGCATCGCACCTTTCGCAAGTACCTCGGCACGCGTGCGGTCGAGAGGCGGCTTCGCATCGCCTACCGCGCTGTGGACGGTAAGACGTTTACGAACCTCTGGCCCCGGCGCGACCCTCGCCCATTCCGCTACTCGTATTCGGCAAAGGACAACCCGTTTGCGCGCGGCGCGAAGCGGGTGATCCCGAAGCGATCGCCGCGCGGTGCGGCCAAGACTTCGCGCTCCAAAGTGTGACGTCGGTCCGTCAGGATTCTTGTCGCATTCGGTGACGACAGCACCACGTCGAACTTTCTCCCTCGCTGGGCGTCCGAGAGAGCAAAGGAGATGTGGAACATGGTTGGTCGATTCGGGCTTCGGCGTGTCGTGGGTCTCGTGGGGTTGATGGTGATGGTTGGAGGTGCCGCGGGCTGCGTCGTCACGACGGCACCCACCGAGTCGGACTCGCGCAAGGCGGCGACTCCCACCGTCACGCCGGATCAAGGTGATGGCACCGTACCCCAAGCGGGTGACACCCCTTCCAGCGACACGCTCTCGGAGCGAGGCGACAGGCTCATCGACGCCGCCGCTGGACAATACGCGCTCGACGTCGTGGAGAAGGCCGATCGGATGGTCGTCCTTCGTCGAGCGAAGACGGCGTCGGGGGATGGCGCCTCGGAGATCCTCAGCGTTCGGAGCGATGGGTCATCCGGTGCGCAGCCTCTCGTGCGCTCGAACGAGGCCATCCTCGCCCTCGCGCGCGGCGTGGACGCTCGCGACGGCTCGCCGGTGGTGTACACGACGAACCAAGCGGTCTACGCCGCGTCGATGGATCAGGGTGAGCCGCGAAAGCTCGCCGATGTGGCGTGCGGGGCGATCGTCCACGATGCGTCGAACGCGTACTGCGTGACGACGAGCTACCCGCAGAAGATCGTGCGTATGTCCCTCGGCGGTGACGTCGCGCCGTCGACGCTCCTCACGCTCGACGGCGCGCTCGTCTCTTCGATCACGCTCGATCGCGCCGAGCACGCGATCTACTACGCCGACACGCTGTCGAGCACGCTCCACGCCGTGCCCATCGAAGGTGGCTCGCCGCGGCTCGTCGCCGAGAAGGTCCCGAGCGCGATGTCGCTCGCGACGGACGCGAACAACGTCTACGCGGCGTCGTTCGGGTCGGGCGGCGCCACGCTACTCCAGATCGACAAGCGCGAGGGCTACCCTCTCCCGCTGCTCCGCACCGAGCACGAGATGAGGTCGCTCGTCCGCTCTGGCGGCTATGTGTATTTCGCCGATCCTGGCACGTACACGACAGGCGGCTATTTGCGTTATTCGGGCTCCGTCTCCAAGGTCGCGATCAACACGTCGAGCGTCGCCCATGATCGGCAGTATGTCCTCTCAGGGCTTTATGCACCTCACGCGCTCATCCTGGACGAAGCCGATCGGCTCTATGTCTCGAGCGGCGAGGACGGCTCGCTAACCCGCTATTCGCCAAATGACACGTACGTCGCCGCCAACGCCAATTGCCGCGCCAAGTGGCATTGCAATCCATGCAACGACTCCTGCATGCTCGGTCACGCCACCTCGTGCGTCGCGCTTGGATGCGCGTTCGAGATCACGGTGACCTCGATCACGGACACCGAATGCAACGTCACTTGCGTGAATCCAGGCGGCGGCGTCGCCGCGCAGTGAGTCAACCCGGCGACGCGTCTCCTCCACCGAAGTAGGTTTGGTACCAATCGCGCTCGTAGAAGTCTTTGCCGTCCGTCACGACGCCGTCGACGGACGCGCCAAGCTTCGCGAAGACGAGCGAGAGCGTTCGCTCGTCTCGCTGGCTGACGACAGGGAACCCCGCGCGAAGGATCGCCGCGGCCGCGACGCCGGGGCCACGTTGATAGACCTTGAGGCTTCGCGCGCCGCGGTAAATCGCGCTCGATCCGCAGGCTGCGCTGATGTCCATCATGAGCGCGAGATGCACGGACTCGGCGACCGCGATCTCGCGCATTCGAATCGCGGCGCGCCGCATGCCCTCGGTCCAATCGTCCCCTGCGTCGCTCATCACGCGGACGCCAGGTCGCTCGTCGAGGATGTCGAAGCCGTGGCCGCCGTGGATGTCGGGGGTCTTCCTCGGCGTCCCAAACGCGGCGTGCTCCGGGCAGAAACGGATCGTCTTCACGTTGGGGAGCGCGAGGAACCTCAGCGCGAAGGGATAATCGCCGTACGACGTCCCATTCACTCCACAGGGCTCGTTCGCCAAGCATGCGCTCACGAGGAGTCGAAGGGGTGACTGCGCCGTGAAGCTTGGCCATGCGTCGATGACCTCGGCCGTGGGCAAATGGGCAGGACGCGTGATCATGGTGTGGCAGTTCGACTCGCCCCTCATGATGCCTCGAGCATGCGATCAAGCGATCGTTTCGACCGCCATGAGCATGGCGCGACACGTGCGTCGGCCAACGTCATGACGACGAAGGACAAAGAGCAACAAGCGAAGGATGAAGCCTCGAAGGGCCCTGGGAAAGAGGATCTTCACGAACAGCGCGAAGACAACCAGACCCAAGAGGGTACGGTAGCGCCGAAGCTACCGTCTGCCGACGGAGAGCCGCGGCGTAGCGGCGCCGTGTAGCCACCGAGCACGTGGAGGCGAGCGCTTGGAAAGGCAAGGGCTCGCCACAATCACGTGAGCGGCCAGCGCACCATGCTTGCGAGGCGTCCCGCGGCGCCTGCACGCCCGCGTGACGCCTCATAGACGCGCGACGCAGCGGCGGTCATTTCGGCGAGGTCTTCGTCGCCCACGCGGACGCCGTGACGTACGCGCTCGAGGATCGTCGCGCAGGTGCTCATCCCGTCGATCCCGATACGACGCGCGAAGGCTTGGGGCTCCTCGCCGCGACGCGCGTGGATGCCTGCGTCGCGGAGACCGATCAGCATGCGCTCCCATTGGTTCGAGATGCGTTGATCGAGAGGCTCACGCCAGAAGGGACGCGTCAGATGCCGAACGGTGAGCGCTCGGCGACCTGCGCGGAGACCAAAGCGCAGCGTGAGGAGCGCGAACGAGAGCGCGAAGAGCGCGCGCCAGGGCATCGAGCTCGCCGGCGTGGCCGGCACCACGGCCGGCGCGAGGACCTTCTTCGTCGTCGTGGACGTCGCATACGTGCCCGCCGCCGGCCCTGCCATCGCAGGCGCGTTCGTCTTTGCCGTTTTGGGCGCCTCGGCCTGTGGAAGGGGTGGCGGGATGGGCGTGGGCTCCACGGTCGCCGCGGCCGGCGGAGCGCTCGGCCACGAGGGGTCGCCGTACGTTGGATTCGGCGGATCGGGGTCCGCCCACTGCCCGCCACCGCCATACGTCCCATAGCCATACGAGCCGTAGAACCACGCGTCGTCGGCGACCGAGCTGCTCAAGCCCGAGCCGGGTGTCCCACGGTACGACCATGCCTGCCGCGACTCGTCGTCTTCGGCGGAGTGCGTCGCGCACGAAACGCAATAGCTCGACTCATACGAGCTGTACTGATCCGTCGGCTTTGCGTGCTTGAGAGGAATGAGCTCTTTGACGCGCTCGTGATCGACCATGTGCTTGTCGTGGCAACAGGGTGATCCCGTCGCCTCGTCGAAGGACGGCGGCACATAGGGCTGCTCGACGGCGAGGAGACGTTCGTGCTGCTCGTGATCTTTGAGCCAGAGGTGGGGAGCGATCGCGGCCGCGAGCAAGAATGCGCCTGCGCCGACCGCGGCGGTCCACGCAAAATGCAGCGTTCCGCGTAGCGGCGACGTTCGAAGGACCGTCCGCTCTACGGGCGTCGCGAGCCGCGTGCGTCCGAGCGTGCTCCAGAGGATCGCGCGTCGCGTCTCGCGTGCACGAAGATAGACGACAAAGAGCGCGCCGAGCATCACGGCCACCGGAAGCGCAGTCAAAGGAGCGCCAAACGTCGTTACCGGCATGAGGTCGCTATGGCTCAATGCTCCGCTGCCGCCATTGTCGAGGATGACGAGCATCCACAGCACGGCCGGATACCAAAAGGCCACGAGCGCGCCGCGCTCCGAGAGCGATAGATAACCACATACCATCGCGGGAATGAGGGTTAGTGCTGCGGTCTCGGCGGTGCTCCCGAACATCATCTCGAAAATGACGTAGAGGAAGATGCCGCCAAACCAGAGCGACCCAAGGCTCACGAAGATCGGAAGCCAGGCGCGAACGCGCAGCACCGCGAAGGTCTGGCCAATCACCGTACCGACGATCGTCCCAAACCACATCGCGACGAGCGTGCGGGTGTCGTCGAGGCGAACGATCGTGGTGCCGGCCAAGCCACACACGAGGAGGAGCCAATAGATCAGCGCGGTGACGTTGCTCGGCTTTGCGTTGGCGACGGCTGCTTTGCTCGCGCTCATGAGATCACCTGCAACGCGAAGCTTCGCTGGTCACCGACCGGGTAGGCCGCGAGGCTTCCTGGCGGCGGCGGCGCGACGTGGATTTGCATCGCCAACAAGGCACGCGACTCGTCGCTTCGTGCGCGCACGACCTCGTCGACCGCGCGCCGGCGATACGAGCCGCGATTCTCGGGATGACCCATCGGAAAGGGGAATCGCACTCCATAGTGAGGCCACGGCATTTCGGATGGGTTGGGCGGCGCGACGACGATCCAACGGATGTTTGGGCTCGCCGGCGGCTGGATGAGCACGGCACGCGAGACGATGAACGTCGCCTCATCGGTGAGGAGCTGATCGACTTGCATCTGTCCTTGCCACTCGACCTCCGCGCCTAGATGGAGCGCAGGCGACGGCGCGCGGAGCGAGAGCTCGTGCCGCTTCACGCCGATACGCTCCTCGGAGCCCATCCGCGCAGCCGTGACCAACGTGACGCGCACGCCCGTCTCGGCAAGTGCGTGGGCCGTCGCCAGCCACACGGAGACGAGGCGATCGAGCATCTCCGCGGGGGAGTCACACGCGAGCCCGAACGCCTCGGGGAAGTAGGTGTCGAGCACGAGGCGCACGCGCGGGCGATCCGGCGGCACCTCATCGGGCAAGCGCACGATGAGCTCGCGAGCGGCCACCGAGCGAACCCAGTGAATGCGTCGAACATCGTCGCCGGGGTGGTACTCGCGGAGGTTGAAGCTGCCTTCGGTCGGCAGCCGCTTCGTCGAACGCGGCGTGTGAGCACCGATGCCGTGATCGAGGAGCGGAGCGACCTTCGCGATCTGGTGAGACTTCGGCAGCACCTTGAGCCGCGCGGCGCCGACGTACTTCGACATCGTTCGCGTGAGGCCAAACGAGTCTTGAAGCCACATCTCGAGGCGCTCGGCTTCATGGTCACCGCGAACGGCAGGGCCGACCTCGCTCTCGACGACGATCTCGGCGTTCGACTCGGTGGCTTCGATGATGTGGCGCGACGTCGCCCAGCGCGGCCCGAGTCGACCGGTCACGAAGAGCCGGGTGCCGATCGGCACCCGAACGTTCGCGAAGACGATCTCCTCGATCACGTCTTCGCCTTCCGTCACTGGATTCGGCGAGAAGCGCCGGGTGATCGTCCCGCCATCGCGAAAGACGACATCCGTTCGCCGCACGAAGAAGAGCGCAAAGAGGACGACGATGTCGAAGACGCCCGTGCCGAGCATACCCACGACGGCAAGGCTCGCCCACCCCACCCAGATCGCGCCCATGATGGAGAACGCAGATAGCCATGCCATCGAGGTGCCTGGTGTGGTGAGCACGTCGATACGCGCGAGGATCGGCGTGATCTCCCCGCCCTCACGCCGTTGGCGATGGCGCTCGTCGAGCGCGACGGCGATGCGAATCACGACCGCCGAGGCCATCACGATCCAAAAGGGAAGGAGCGCCTCGGTGACGACGCGCGCGAGCTCGTCGCGATGTGGCGCGGTGAGCGCGACGACCCACGCGAGCAGCGCGGGGACGAACAGCGTTGCGATCCGGAAGACGCGCTTCGCGGACATCCATCGATAGCTATCGCGCATCGTCGCTCCTATCCCGCCGCCGCGACGCGCACCTGAGCTTGTCCGAGCGCACGGAGCCGTTCGCGAATCTCGGGCGGGGAGATCCAGAGTCGATGACGGAAGATCTCCGGCGCCACGTCGAGCAAGTCCTCGGTGGTGACGAACTCGCGACCCGCGAGGATCGCGCGTGCCTGCGCGGAGCGAACCCACGCGATCGTCGTTCGTGGGCTGATCGCGCCGCCGTTCGGGACGGTCTTTCGAAGGCCGTCCACATAACAGACCGCGGCTCGCTTCAGGTCAGGCGATGCATGGATGAGCGGGACCGTGCGCTGCCACTCCACGAAGGCCTCGGCGCTGATGACGGGCGCGATCGGAGTCTCCGCATGCGACTCGGCGAGGTGGGTGTCGAGCACGCGAATCTCGTCGTCGATCGACGGAAGCCCAAGCTCGAGCATCACCATGAAGCGATCGATCTGCGCGGCGGGCAGCGGGAACGTGCCGTCGTGATCGAACGGGTTCATCGTCGCGAGGACCTGGAACGGATTGGCCATCCGATGGGTCGTCCCGTCGACCGTAACCGTCCGCTCCTCCATCACCTCGAGGAGCGCGGACTGTGTCTTCGGCGTCGCGCGGTTGATCTCGTCGGCGAGCAAGATGTTGGTGAAGACAGGGCCCGGGCGAAACGTAAAGCGACCTGCTTGGGCGTCGTACGTGGTCGCGCCCGTCACATCCATCGGCATCAGATCGGGTGTGAGCTGCACGCGACCGAACTTCGCGCCGAGCGCGGCGGCGATCGTCTTGCAGAGCAGCGTCTTTCCGACACCGGGCGCGTCGACGAGGAGCACGTGCCCCCGAGCGGCCATCGCCATCAGCACGCGGGTCACGACGTCGTGCTTACCAATGACGACGCGGTCGACCGCGGCGATGACTCCATGCATCTCTTGCCGAACACGCGCGACGCGCGCGCGAAGCGGATCGACCACGACCGCGGGCCGTCGTGAAAGATCGTCCATCTGACGGTAGGCGGCTTCTGGTTGCTGGTGTTGCACGCTTCGATCCTCCGAAGAGATGAGCCCTGGGGTTTGGTGAGCAGGAAGTGGCCCGACGACCGCGCGAAGAGCCCGCTCTGCGACCGGAGAGAGCGCTGCGTTGGTGGGCGCGTTCGAAGGCGCGCTCCCTTGGGCAACCTGCGCAGGGCCCTGGCCGCCCCGGTGGAGACTCCACAAGTGGAGATACGACAGCGCCACGCGTCGTCGCATTGGATCGGTCGCCGAAAGCCTGAGGAGAAGATCCGCAAGCGCGTCGCGGAGACGCGGTGGGATGAGAGGCGCGAGCTCCTCGGGCGTGCTGACCACCGAGTCCCGTTCCGTCAGTGGATGGAGCGAAAGACGCACCAGCTCCTGGTTTGCTCGTTCGATCAACGCTGGCGTGATCGGTGCAGCGAGCAGGACACTCGCCACGACGCGGCTGGCTTCACTCGGATCGAAGTGCGCTTCGTGGGATGGTGAGAAGGAATGCGACGACGTGTGGATGGGGATTGGATTGGCAGCCATCGTCTAGCTTTGGTTTTTGGTGGAGGCGTCGCGGGAGACAAGGGCAGGCAGGTCGCGGACGCCGTTCACACGCGCGCTCTACGGATCGGATCTACGCCTGAGCCTCACGCACCATTCCCCATCGCAGCCCGTTCACCTTTTGTGACAGGCCGCGTTTTTTCGCGGGAAAGCGCTAACGGCCGCGCTTCACGCTGGCTTTGGCTTCGCGGGCGGCTTCGGCCGCGAGCGCGTCAGCGCGCTCGTTGTTCGGGTTGCCGTTGTGGGACTTCACCCACTGGAAGGTGACCGCGAGCTGCTTTTCGCCGATCGACGCGTCGATCCTTCGCACACACTCCACCACGAGCGGATCCACCTTCACGAAGCCGTTGGCTCGCCACACCTCGAGCTTCTTCGAGAGGTTCTCGACGAGCGAGAGGTTGTCGGAGAACACGATCGCCGAGGCTCGCTCGGGGAGCGCCGCGAGCGCCCGCGCCACCGCCTCGTACTCCATCACCTTGGCGAGCGTGTTCGTCTGCTTGCCCGATCCCTCGATCGCCGGCTCGGAGCCGTCGGGCGGGCGGATCACGAAGCCCCAGCCGCCAGCAGCGCCCTCGCCGGCCTTGCACGATCCGTCGGTGTAACACAGGTATTCGCGTCGCCCGCTCACTCGACCTCTCCTCCTCCACGATACCGAAGTCCCGACCGCGATCCGATCGTTGTCGTCCGCCGAACGATCCGTTCCCATTCACGCGCTTTCGCTGGCGTTCACCCGCCCCTACGATGCCGTAACGATGATCATGAGACGACGCCGCGCGCTCGAGCTGCTCTTCGCGTCGGCGACGGCTGCGTGCACGAAGGCGTCGTCCTCGTCGTCGTCGCCCGCGTCATCCTCGTCGTCGAGCGCGACGCTCGTGCAGTCGCCGCCGAGCAAGAAGATGCCGGTCGCCTTTCTCGCGCATGGCGCGCCGCCGCTGCTCGACGATACGGTGTGGATGGACGAGCTCGCGATGTGGGCGAAGCGGATGCCGCGTCCAGAGTCCGTGCTGATGATCTCGGCGCACTGGAACGAGCGACCGGCCAAGGTCGGCGCGACGGACGCCGTCCCGCTCGTCTACGACTTCTACAATTTCCCGCAGCGCTACTACGAGACGAAGTACGCCGCTCCCGGAGCACCTCTTCTCGCGAAGCGTGTCGGCGAGTTGCTCGACGCGCGATCGATCGCGCATGCCCAAGACCCGAAGCGCGGGCTCGATCACGGCGTGTTCGTGCCGCTGATCGGGATGTACCCCGACGCGAGCGTGCCCGTCCTCCAACTCTCGCTCCCTGGGCTGGATCCGCAGACGCTCGCCGCGTTTGGAAAGGCCATCGCGCCGCTCGCCGACGAAGGCGTCCTCATCGTGGGGAGCGGCTTCCTCACGCACAACATGCGGTCGCTCGGCGAGTCGACTCCGCGCTGGGCGGTCGAGTTCGACGATTGGTCGAAGGAGACGATCGAGAAGCTGGATCTCGACGCCCTCGTCGACTTTCGTGCACGTGCTCCGGCGGCGAAGCTTGCGCACCCCACGCACGAGCATTTCGCGCCGTCGATCGTGACGATGGCCGCCGCGATCGAGCGCGGGCGAGCAGGCGTGACGTTCCCGATCACCGGCTTCTGGAACGGCTGGTCGTTCACGCGCCGTTCGTTCCAAATCGCGTAGGCCCTTCGTGGCAAAATCCGGCACTGGCGCCCGCGTCGAAGCACGCCGCGCGCTGGCGCTTGGCTTATAGAAGAGCCGCCTTTTGGCCGCAATTTCGTGGCACCTCGTTCGTCCATCCCCTTCGCGGCGCAACGCAAAGTATGCTCGTAACGATCGATCTCGGACGGTCGCGTGGCTCAGCGACCGTTCGCGGCTCGTGACGGACATTCAGACATGCCATGACTCGCGTCCGGCTCAAGACCGCGCTGACTGCTGTCGGGGTGAAGCTCACTCCCGAAGAAGGCTTCTTGTTGTCGCGCATCGAAGGAACGATGCCCGTCACCGAGCTCGTCGCGATCTGTGGTCTCGATGGCGCGCGTGTGATCGAGATCCTTCGCGGCCTCGAAGCCCAAGGCGTCGTCGCGCTCGAAGAAGAGAACGCCCCGATCGCTCCACCATCCGCTCCCGCCGCGCCTCCGCCTCCTCCGCCTCCTCCGCCTCCTCCGCCTCCTCCGCCGCCCTCGTCGTCACGTTCGGCGCCGCCGTCGTCGTCTCGTTCGGCGCCGCCGTCGGCGCCTTCGTCACGTCCGATCTCGGCGCCTCCTCCCTCGCGACGTCCACAACCGCCGCCGCCGTCGCGTCCGAGTCAGACGATACGGCTGGTCAAACGGCCTCCGGCGCCGCAAGGCGCGCCGCCAAGCTCTCGCCGTCCGCCGGTCGCGGCAGCACCGCCTCCGCCGCCACCACCACCACCGCCTCCTCCGCCACCACCACCGCCTCCTCCTGCAACGAGCACGTTTGGCGATCCCTTCGCCGAGGGGGCGCTCACGTTCGAGGTCTCGGCGATCGCGTCGCCGGCGCCGGCGCCTCCTCACCCGCCTCCCGCGCCCTCGACGACAGGCGTGCTCGGCCTCGCGATCAGCGGGACGTCCCACGTCGGTGTCGTGCGTACGAACAACGAGGACGCGTTCGCGGTGACGAACCTGACGCCGAACGAGATCCTCGACGTCACCGACCGGCAGCACATCCTCGCGGCCGGTCCTCGCGGCGTGCTGGTCTATGTCGCGGACGGTGTCGGTGGTGAGCGCGCGGGTGAGGTCGCGAGCGCGCTCATCCTCGAGCCGCTGCGCGAGACGCTGAAGGCCGAGCTCGACGCGAGCCCAGACAACGTCGACGTCGCGATCGAGAAGGCCGTTCAGCTCGCGAACACGGTCATCCTCGAGCACGCGGAGGGTGATCTCGCGCGAAGCGGCATGGCGTCGACGCTGGTGTCGATGGTGCTTCGCGGAGACACCGCGCACATCGCGTGGGTAGGCGACTCACGGCTCTACCTCCTACGTGGCGACGTGCTCTCACAGATCTCGAAGGACCAGACGCAGGCGCAGATCCTCATCGACATGAAGATGCTGACGCCGGAGGAGGCCAAGAGCTCCGCGGCGCGGAACATCCTCCTTCAGGCGCTCGGAAAATCGTCGGAGCTCACCGTCGCACAAGTGCGTCTCGCGCTTCGCGAGGGGGACCGCTTCCTCTTGTGCTCCGACGGCCTGACGCTTCACGTCACCGAGCCCGAGATCGCGGCGGTGCTCGGGCAGACGGTGCTCCTCGACGAGGTGTGCGCGAAGCTCATCGCGATGACGCTCGAACGCGGCGCGCGTGACAACGTGACTGTGGTCACTGTGCACGTCGCCAATCCCCATCTCCCCCGCCCAAGCGAGCCGATCGAGCAGACGATCACGACGATTCGTGAGCTGAAATTCGGCGAATAGTGGCGAACAAGCCGATCCGGCACCCGATCGCATTAATCGCGAGCGGGGACCGTCCGTACAGATGCTTCATGGAGTTGGGGGCGAAACAATGTGGACGGGTCCTCGTCGTTGACGACGATCCCGTCGTTCGCCGCGCATACGAGCGGCTCTTGAGTCGTGAGGGGTGGGTCGTCGACACCACGTGCGACGGCCTCGAAGCCAAGGACAGGATGAGCACGACGGAGTTCGACGTCGTCGTGACCGACCTCTGCATGCCGGGCTACGGCGGGATCGAGCTTTTGCGGCGCCTGCGAGAGCGTGGCTCGGAGATCCCCGTCATCGTCATCACCGGCAAGCCGAACGTCGACTCGTCGATTCGCGCGATCGAATATGGCGTGTTTCGGTATTTGGTGAAGCCGATCGCCACCGACATGCTGGCCGACGCGGTCAAGTGCGCGGTGAACGCCAAGCGACCAACGCCTGCGCCCGAAGCGCCTCCGCCAACCTTCGACGGAGAGCCTGAGCCGAACAAGCCGGAGACACAGCTCTCCTCGCGCATGCGCGCCGTCATTCAGCAATACGAAGAGGCGAAGGCGAGCTTGGCGATCGCCTTTCAACCGATCGTTAGCTTCAGCCATCGGCAGGTGTTCGGCTACGAGGCGCATCTCCGCGCCAACACGGCGGCGCCGATCGATCCGCGCGACCTGATGAACACCGCCGAGCAGCTCGGACGCCTCTCGGAGCTCGCTCGTGCCAGCCGAGCGGAGATGGCCAAGTCGCTGACGAAGCTCCCCCACTCGTCGACGCTCGTGATCAAGATCCACGCGCGCGAGCTCGAGGATCCCACCTTCATCGAGTCGCTCTCGCCGTTCTCGGGGATCGCCCATCGCGTCGTGCTCAAGATCACCGACCAAGCGCCGCTGCGTGAGCTCGACGACGTCAAGGAGTGCGTCCGCGCGCTTCGGCAAGCCGGCTTTCAGCTCGGCATCGACGAACGAGGCGCCGGGTACGGCGCGCTCACGAGCATCGCGAGCTTCTCACCCGAGGTCGTTCATCTGGGCATGAACCTCGTCCGCGACATCGATCGCGACGAGCGAAAGCAGCTCGTCGTCCGCTCGATCCTCCACATCGCCGAACGCACCTCGAGCACGGTCGTCGCGTCGGGCATCGAGACGCCATCCGAGCGCGAAACGCTCGTGCGCCTCGGCTGTGACCTTCTCCAAGGCCACCTCTTTGCGCCGCCCGGCTTTGGCTTTCCCGCTCCGACCTGGCGCTGATCGAGGATGATCCTGCTTCACGTGTGAGGGCTCGTGCGTCCTCGTGGCATCGGGCCTGTCGGTTCGATCATGGGCGATCGGCCCGACAAACACGGGGTTTCGCCCGCTCCCCTTTTGGTCCGCGTCATGCACGTGGGACATCATGCGCCTCAGCAAGATTGCCGGAATGATCCTCGTCGCGGTGAGCGCGGCGTGCACCGTCGCGGCGCCGGCCCCGACGAAGTCGAAGAAGTCGACCGACGGCGTGACCGCCAACCCGAAGAGCCCAAGCTCCGAAGAAGGCTCCGGGGACAACAACGACGGCGACGGTCAAGGGGACGGACCCGAGAACGGCGGCCCGTCGCCTGCGGCCCGACCGGGAATCGCGGCGTTCCCCGGAAGCAAGATCTTCATGCCCGACCACACGCCGGCGCCTGCGATCTTGCTCCTGCACGGAAGCGAAGGCGGCAGCGAGCCCTTCATCCATGACTTCGCGCAGGAGCTCGCGAAGGACGGGTTCATCACGGTGTCGATGTGCTGGTTTGGGTGCCCCAACAAGCCCGACAAGATCTTGCGCATTGCGCTCGAGTCGATCGTCGAGCTCGGGCAATGGCTCGCGACGTCACCCGACGTGACGAACAAGAAGGTCGGGCTCTTTGGATGGTCGCGTGGCGCGGAGCTGTCGCTGCTCGTGACGAGCCTGCTCAACACGGACCCCTTCAAGGCGGTCGCCGTCCACGCGCCGAGCGATACGGTCGTATCGGCCTTCGACCCCGCGACACAGAACAACCCTCCCGACTTCGGCGGCATCCTCGAGAACAACGTCCCCGCGCCCTCGTGGCTCTTCAAAGGACAAGCCATCTTCGGCGAGCCAAAGGCCGACTTTAGCGTTCCAGGGCCCAAGATCGCGGTCGAGAAGTACACCGGCGCGGTCTACGTGAGCCAAGGCGAGAACGACGAGGTATGGGAAGTCGCGCGCGGCAAGCGCGTCGTGGCGACGCGAAAAGCGGTTAGCGGGCTCGTGACCGAATCACACTTCTTCCCCAACGAAGGACATGTGCTTCAGCAACAGGCCAATATCGACGCTCGTCACCGCGAGATCGCGAGCTTCTTCAAGCGAAACCTCGCTCCCTAATCGATATTGGCCCTAATCGATTATGGCGCTAATCGCCTTTGCGCCGGCGCAGCCGCAAGACGACGAGCGATAGCGCGCCAAGCAGCGTAGCGACCGCCGCCATCGTGGTCTCGCTTCGGCCAACGACGGCGCAGCCACAGCCGCTGTCGTCTTCGCCGCCCGGCGCCGCGCCCGACGCGCCCGAGCTCGTCCCCGACGTGCCGCTCGACGAGGCTCCGCTGCTGCCGCTGCTCCCGCTGCTCCCGCTGCTCCCTCCGTCGGCCGGCGTGACGCCGCCGTCGCCGCCGGACGACGATGAGCTCGACGACGGCGGCGGGGTCGTCGTCACGCAATCGCCCAACGACGCCTGAAGGGCACCGAGATCGAACATGGCGCCTGCGTTTCGAGCGCGCGCGCAGTAATCGTCCGGGACGTCCGCGCGACCGGCGCCTTTGCCGAGGAGGCTCGAGAGGTCGCCTTTCTTCCGCAAGTCACCGGTGAGCGGGGCCACGTAAAACGCGTTGAAATCGGCGTCCCCGAGATCGGTGACGTTCGTCTTCAAGGTCATCGCTGCGCCGTCGCGCGTGCGGATCTTCGACGCGAGGACGTTGCCGTCGGCTTCGCCGTTCGACGTGGCAAATCGGAAGTCGACGCCGGCCGTCGCGATGAGCGTGTTGTAGAGGATGTGGCTATCGGCCGACTTGTTCAGGTAGATGCCGACGTCCGAGCAATTCACGATGATGTTGTTGCGTATCGTGCTGCCCGTCATCTCGGTCGCGCACGGCGTGGCCGCGTCGAAGGCTGGCGCGCAGAACTGGGCGCCGGTGCCGCCTCCACCAAACGAGAGACCAATGCGTGTTCCACCCGAGGTGTCGTCTTTCGTGCAAAGAACGAGGTTGCGCTCGTAGAGCCCGTTCTTGCCGCCGCCCTTCATGAACGACTGGTAGCTCGTGTTGTCGCCGCCGTTCTTGTGCGCGTCATGGATCACGTTCGCGCGGACGATCCAGCCGTCTACCGCGTCGATGTTGAGCTTCGTGACGGGATTCGACGTCGCGCGCGCATGCGTGTCGAACACCTCGTTGTTCTCGACGAGCCCATTGTTCGGTTGAACGAAGGTGGCTCCACCAGCCTTGTCGGCGTTCACCTTGAGCTGCGCGTTGAAGTCGACGACGCGACTGCCCCGAAGCACGAAGCCCGTCGCCTTGCCCGTGACATGGAAGGCGTGCTCGCAGTCGGTGTCGTTCGCGCACACGCCATGAACGTCGAGCCCTTCGAAATGCCAATTCGGCCCGGTGACACGGAAGCCTTCGAGCGCATCGAGCTCGATCTTCGCTGCGAGCGGTGATGCGGCGCGCACGACGATGGGCGCAGCGGGCGTGCCGGCAGCTCCGCAATTGGGAGACTGCGTGAATTTGTAGGTGCCCGCCGCGAGGACGATCTCGTCGCCGGCCGCCGCAGCGTTGATCGCCGTCGTGAGCGTGGCCACGTCCGTCACGTTGACGGTCTTGGCCAGGGCCGACGGCGCGAGGAGCGCGGCCGCGAGGAAAAGGGCGAGTCCGAGGTGCGTAGAGCGCATGGAGAGATCCTCGCCCTTCGCGTGCGAAGGTTCAATGCCGCGTGAGGGCGTCACGTACGAGCTTCGCGACACCGCGGGACGCGAATGCGGTAACCCGAACTGGTGGCAGTTTTACGTCGAGATCTCCGTGCCCAAGTGAGGTCGTACTTGGTACGCATGGGGCGATCTGCAGGAGGGCGCGGAGCTGCATCCGGCCAATTTCAGAAGCGTCGCCTCACGTCGGCTCGCGAAGGCCCGCATGCGAAGGTAGCATCGCGCGCATGAAGTCTCTTCGCATTGCTTCCGCATTCCTTGCTTTGGGCGCTGCGGTCGCCGTCGCGTGCTCGTCGAGTGACGACACGGGCGCGGCGAGCTCGTCGTCTTCTTCCTCTGGCGCTTCAGGCAGCTCCGGATCCTCCGGCAGCTCCGGCTCGTCGGGCAGCTCCGGATCCTCCGGCAGCTCCGGATCCTCCGGCAGCTCCGGATCGTCTGGCAGCTCGGGGTCCTCGGGTAGCTCTGGCTCGTCGGGCAGCTCCGGCAGCTCCGGATCCTCCGGCAGCTCCGGCGACGCGTGCGGTGTCGACGGCACGAAGAAGCTGTCCGACGTGACCGATGCGGAGAAGGGCACGCTCTGCGACTGCGTCAACGCGCTCGAGGGCGGTTACGGCAAGTCGTTCTCGTGCGACGGCGGCGCGACGGTCACGAACAAGAAAGACCAGGCCGCGTGCAAGGCTTCGTGGACGCCGTGCAAGAACGCCGACGTCTCGAACCTGCTCGGATGCGCTCACTCGGTCATCGAGCACGATCGCTGCGATATTGCCGGCGCGCTCGGTGATTCGCGATGCGCGTACGTCACCGACTGCCAAAAGTAGAACGCAGGCTCGTTGGCGGTCGCGCAGCGAATGCGCGACGGACGCAGGATCTGCCTTCGAGACGAGGGCGTTTGGCTCGCGCGTGGGCTTGGCGCGACGGCATTCTCCATGCAGCGCCGAGGGCAAATGCCATCGCCCGCGCCAGAGCCTCTGCGCCAACCCATCGCCAACAGCCCCTGCTCGGCCGAGGAGAAGCCGCTCGATCGCCACAGCGACCCTGCCCTTTGGAAGCAGTGGAACGATCTGTCCAAGACGGCGACGCCATTCGTACGCTCCGAATTCTTTGCGCTCGAGGAACCGCTGGTCGACGACGGCGTTCATCTGATCGTCAGCGCCTACCGAGACCACAACCTCGTTGGTGTGCTTCCGCTCGTTCGTCGCGGTCGGCTCCTCGAGTCCTTCGCGTCGAACCACGCGCCCTTCTATGACTACGTGGGTGACGCGGACGCCGTCGAGCAGATCTGGCACACGCTGCGCGCCGATCGCGGCTGGGATCGCATCATCCTCGACCGGCTTCCGACGCGCTCGGTCCTCCTCTCACGTCTTCGTGCTCCCCAATCACGAAGCGAAGCTCAACGCGAAGCACAAACACAACATCCGCCGATGCGAGAAGAAGATCGGCGGCGTCGAGCTCGAACGCATCACCACGTTCTCACGCGAGGCGCTGGAGGAAGGCCTGGCGATCGAGGGCGCCGCATGGAAAGACGCGGCCGGCTCGAGCATCGCGTCGAGCGCCACGCTAAGGCATTTCTACTACGCGCTCGCGCGTCTGTCGGCACGCCGAGGTGAGCTGAGTCTCTACTTTCTCCGCGCGAAGGGTCGCCGCATCGCGTTCCTCTTTGCCCTCGAAGACGGCCACACGCTCTTCGCGTTGAAGACGGGCTACGACCCGGAGCTTCGGGAGTACAGCCCCGGTCACCTCCTCTTCGCCGAGGTGGCGCGCGACGCCGAACGTCGTGGCCTCATCGAGCTCGACTTCATGGGCATCGCCGACGAGTGGAAACGTCGCTGGACGGATCTCACGCACGACCACAGCGCGCTTCTGATCTACCGGCCTTCGATCCGCGGGACATCGATGCTGCTCGGACGCGAAGTCCTGAAGCCGCGCCTGCCGAAGAACGTCGTCACGCGCCTCGCCTCGATGCGCACGGAGCTCGAACGCCGCCAGCGCCATTGCCAGCGCAACGACCTCGTCGGCGCCCACTCCACCGTGGAGCTGCTCAAAGGGAAGGTGAAGTACGGTGTCGGCATTCGCAGCGGCTACAAGCGCGTCATGTCGGACGCGCCGCCCAAGGCGAAGCTCGGCACCCCCTCACGCTTCGCGCCCGGTGACTGGGTGCGCGTGAAAGACGCCGACCAGATCAAGAGCACGCTCGACGACAAGAACAAGCTGCGCGGCCTCGAGTTCGTTCCTGCGCAGTGGAGCTCGTGCGGCAACGTGTATCGCGTCTCGAAGCTGATGCGCCGGCTCGTCGACGACGAGGGTGAGCTTCGCGCCGTCTCGCATACGGTGCTCCTCGAGAACGTCACGTGCGACGGACACGTCAAGCCGCACGTCGATGGCGAACCTGCCCTTCCGCAAGAGAAGAACCTCGGCTGCGGTCGTCACTGTCCGCTCATGTTCCGCGACGAATGGCTCGAGCCTGCAGACGACGCGCCGCACCTCACGTTCGAGACCGCGACGGAGGGCTTCGCCCAGGTCCGCTCGCTCGCCGAGATCGAAGCGACCCTCGACGAGTCACGACGCCACGACGGCCTCACGTTCATGCGTGGCATGGAGCACTTTGCCGGCAGACGACTTCCGATCGTGCGACGGCTCACGCGCATCTACGAGCTCGGTCGATGGCTCGAGCCACGCGCCCCGATCTACCTGCTCGAAGGCGCCTATTGCCCCGGCGCCGCGATCGGCAAAGAAGGCCCCTGCGACCGCGCATGCACG
Source organism: Labilithrix sp. (assembly GCA_044227045.1). Classification (GTDB taxonomy): domain Bacteria; phylum Myxococcota_A; class Polyangia; order Polyangiales; family Polyangiaceae; genus Labilithrix. The sequence continues at coordinate 27,650 of JBGAFW010000010.1, read as the reverse complement.
CTGCTATGGCATGGCGACTGGCTGACGATCGAGCCACCAACGTAGGCTGCCCACGCGAATCCGTATTCACGACGCGAGCTTCAGCGTGGGCTCGATGACGAGCGACACGGCGCCGCTCGAACGAAGCTCCTCGGCGAGCTGAAGTGCTGCCTCGACGGCGCGCTCCCTTCCATGAGCACCCGTGAACATGGCGCGCCCAACGTCTCCGATGAACACGGTCCACATGACGCGTTCGAACGGCAAGGCGATCGGGGTATGGGGGTGAAGCTCCCATCGGATCGACGAGACGACACGAATCTGATGGCTGCTCCGGCTGTTCTTCATGACGGCGAGGTTGAGCGTAAGCAGGCCGACCTAAAGGGGAGCGTAAGATTGACCGCATCGGCGTTAAAGCGCGGGCGGACGCCATAAGGACGCCATAAGAATCCATCACGCGAGCTTGAAGACGCGACGTGCGTTGTCCGTGAGGAACAGGCTGCGAGCTTCCGCGTCGAGCTCGAGTAGATCGAGATGCTCGAGCGCCTTCTGCGGGAGGATCATCGGGTAGTTCGATCCGTACATGACCTTTCGCCTGCCGCCGCCCTTCATGTAGCGAACGAGCTCGGGCGGGTAGCGCTTCGTCGTGTACGCCGACGTGTCGATGTAGACGTTCGGATACTTTCGCGCGAGCGCGATCATCTCCTCGGTCCACGGATAGCCGATGTGCCCGGCGACGATCGTGAGATCGGGGAAGTCGAGCGCCACGTCATCGAGGTACGGGATCGGCCGGCCCGTCTCCGACGACCGCAGCGGTCCGGTATGACCGACCTGCGTGCAAAACGGGACGCCGAGCTCCACGCACTCGGCATAGAGCGGATAATAGCGGCGATCGTTCGGAGGCAGCTCCCACAGCCACGGAAGGACGCGAAGCCCTTTGAAGCCAAGCTCCTTCACGCAGCGACGAAGCTCGCGCACCGCGACCATCGGCTTCCGGAGATCCACCGACGCGAGCCCATGAAGCCGCGTCGGATGCGCCGCGACGAAGCCCGCCACCTCCTCGTTCGAGAGGAGCGGCCCCTGTGGCCCATGCCACGCCGACAGGATCCCGATCTCGATCCCCGCCGCATCCATCGCCGCGATCGTCATCTCGATCGGGATCTCGCCCTGCGGCGCCTCCTGTCCCGTCCATCGAAGCAGCGGCTCGAAGATGGGATCCGCCAAGAACCGCGCCGTCGGATGTTGCATCCACGCGTCAATCGTCATCCACCCACTCTACGCCACACGTGTCGTGCTCGAAGAGGATGACGATCGAGGCGCGAATCACGAAGACGCAGAGGTTGCGAGCTCCCGCACGGAGTGCGTCGCGGGCTCCCGAAAATGCGAGCACTCTCGCGTCGCGCATGAGGTCCGATCTTTGCTCCAAAACCGCCTCATGGATCCCCGTGAAGCCGACGCGTGTCTTCGCATTCTCTGCGCCGTCGCCGCTGTCGATGGCCATGTCGAGAGCGTCGAGAATCGTGTGCTCGACCTCTTCTCAGCGACGGAAGGTGGTCATCCGACGCACGAGGACATCGACGTCGACCGAGAGGCGCGTCGCATTCGCTCCGAGGCGGCGCGCCGTGCCACGTTCGAAGCCGCCGTCGCCCTCGCGAACGTCGACGGTCAATGTAGCAGCGAGGAGTACGCTCTCCTCGAACGGCTGCAGCGAGCCCTCGAGCTCGAGACGTCGCTCGACATCGAGGTCTTGGAGGACAAGTGGTCCGATCGCTTGCGCCCGCGACGTGCGGAGCTCGAGGAGGCAGATGTCGACTTTCTCCACCACATCGAGCGAGCTCGCAAGGAAGATGGTGGCCTCACGCCGGACCGCTACACGGCGTTGGTCGCCGAGCTTCGTGCGCGCCGCGACGTGATCCTGCGCGACGCCTTGCACTCGGTCTTCCCCACGCAAGCGACCTGAAGACGCCGCGCACGCGGATGACAAGAACAACGAAGGGAGCTCGAACGTGAACGAGCCAAGATCGTGGGCGCCGTCGATGCCGTCGTCCTTGCGACGTGATCGTCCAATCGATGTGCGGTTTGGTGGAGGCGTGCGGCAGGTTCAGGCCGGCACGACGGTGGGCTCGCTGCTCCCGACCCACATCGACGAGGCGCCGGTCGTCGCCGCGCTCGTCGATCGACGCGCTGTGCCACTTGGCATGCCGCTGATGACGAACGCGACGATCGAGGCGGTCACGACGCAGAGCGACGAAGGCCGTCGCTATTACCGCAAGAGCCAAGGGCTGCTCCTGCTCGAGGCCGCGCATCGCGTCGATCCGACGCGGTCGGTTCGCCTCTCGCACTCGCTCGGCTTCGCGCAGCGTGTCGATGTCGGCCACAACGGCAATGGGAGCAACGCCGACTCGCTCGGCGCGTGGCTCTCGCATGTCGAAGCTGCGATGAGCGAGCTCGTGAACGCAGACGTACCGCTTCGATCCGAGTGGTGCACGATCAGCGAAGCGCGCGATCTGTTCGAGGCGCGCGGGTGGACGGACGCCAAGGAGCTCGTCTCGTTTTGGCGAGCCCCGCTCGTCGACCTCTCGACCTATGGCGACGTCGTCGTCCCGAGCCCCGGTCCGCTCGTACCGCGCGCGGGGATGCTCGGCGGCGCGCGGCTCGTCCCGTATGGCGAGGGGCTCATCCTGGTCTTTGGTCCGGGCGCGGCGACGGGAGCACCTCGTCCTCCGGTGCAGCCGGTCGCTCCGACGAACCATGCTCCGCGGCTCACTGTGCGTCATCTTGCCGTGGGCGTCGCGACGCAGACCGAGCTGACGGCGCTCGATCATGCCCGCTGGCTCTCGGCCGTCGGGATCCGAAGCGTCGGCGAGTTCAACGCGGCGTGCGTGCGCGGCGATGTCACGGACATCATCCGCGTGAGCGAAGGCTTCCAAGAGAAGCGCATCGGCGCCATCGCCGACGCGATCGCGAACCGAGGCGATCAGCTCAAGATCGTCCTCGTCGCCGGACCGTCTTCGTCAGGCAAGACGACGTTCATCAAGCGGCTCAAGGTGCAGCTTCAGGTCAACGGCAAGCGCCCCGTCGGCCTCTCGCTCGACGACTACTACTGCGACCGCGCGAGCACGCCGCGCGACGCGAACGGGCAGCACGACTACGAGTCGTTCGACGCGCTCCAGCATGGGCTGCTCCAAGAGCACCTCGCGAAGCTCGTGTCGGGCCACGCGGTGAAGAGCGCCCGCTACGACTTCCACACCGGCGCGAGCCAACCGAGCGGAGGCCCCGAGATCCAGCTCGGCCCGGGCGACATCTTGATGGTGGAGGGCATCCACGGCCTCAATCCGCGGCTGCTCGCGCATCTCGGGTCGAGCGCGGCGTTTCGTGTCTTCGTGTGTCCTCTCACGCAGCTGCCCTTCGATCCGCTGAGCCGCGTCCACGTCTCGGACGTCCGCCTCCTCCGGCGCGTCATCCGCGATCGACACGAGCGCGGGACCAACGCCGCCGACAACATCGCGCGCTGGCCGTCCGTGCGCGCCGGCGAGCTCCTCCACATCTTCCCGTACCAAGGCAACGCCGACGCTGTGTTCGACTCGTCGCTCGTCTACGAGCTCGCCGTCCTCAAGGTGTACGCGGAGCGCTACCTCCTCGAGGTGCCGCGCACGCATCCCTCCCATACCGTCGCGCTTCGCCTCCTCGAGCTCGTCGAACGCTTCATCGCGATCTACCCCGACCACGTGCCGCCGACGTCGCTCCTCCGCGAGTTCATCGGCGGCAGCGCCTTCGACCGATAGCGCTCGGGGCGACTCACCACTTGCAGAGCGCGATGAAGTCGCCAACATCGGAAGCTCCTGCGTCCGATCCGCCGCAATCACCTTCGAAGGTGTGCTCGATCGTGAGGTTCGGCGTGGGACACGTGCAGCCTTTCATCGTGCCGACGATGGTGCACGTCTTCATGAAGCCGCCTCCCCACGAGCAGGTCTCGACGAGCGTGGAGGTCCTTGGTCCGCCCACCGTCCACTGCCCGAAGAGCTGATACTTCTGGCCATGGCAGGTGACGCTCTGATCGATGAGCAGACCGGACGGCAAGCTCACGCCCGGGTTCGCCGGATCCATGCAGCTGCACATCCAGTGCTCCGTGATGAGCGGCACCGCGCACTCATGAACGGCGGTGAAGAAGCCGCTCATCGTGAGAGGCGCGGCGTACCCATACAGAAGCGGGCTTCCGTTGCCGACGTACGGTGGGAAGTACTGCTCGATGCCGAGCTCTTGCCCGTTCCCCCAATGCTCTGCATCCGAGGAGGTCGCGATCACATTGGGGCTCGGCGGCATCGGCAGCGCGACCGCCATCGTGACGTTGACGCCTGCGCCGAACACGACGTTGCGTGGCTCGAGATCCCAGTACCAACCCAAACGATCCTTGTCGCCCGGGACAGTCGGCGCCTTGCCAAACAAGTACTGGTCGAACGCCGGATCGAGCCCCGCAGAGCCGACGAGCGTGAACGTCTTCGACTCGCTCACGGAGCCGCTGGCGTAACGGAGCTGCAAGGCAGGAAGGTACCCTGCATCCGCCGAAGTCGCCGCCACGCCACCATCTTGGTAGCGCGTGGCGACGCGGCTGACGGTGAGCTGCCCGCCGCTCGTGGACATCGTGAAGACGACGGCGCCCACGAACGCGCGCGAGAAGTGCGAAGGATGGACGGTGAGCTTGCCGCCAATGAGCGTCGACTCGAGCACGCCGAACGAACCGCTCCCCGCTCCTTCGTCCGACCAGAGGACCATGCCCGGATGCGCAGGCGGCGGAAACGCGACGGTGATCGGGACCTGAAACACGAGGCCGCTCGGCTCGAAGCGATAGATCGCGCTCGACGCGGCGAAGCCATCGGGCGCGGCCTCCGCGGTCGCCGCGACGGTGATCTCGCGATCGACGTCGAGCGCGCCCGGCGGAATCGTGACGACCACGCCGTCTGGAGACGTGACTGTGCCGCCAGCAGGTCCGATCGTCGCGGCGCCACCGGTATCGCGACCGGTCGGGTCTCCATCGCTCGCGCTTCCGTCACCAGCCCCGACATCTTGATTCGGTGCGCCGTCCGTCACGGCGTCGTCTTGGCCCGCGCTCGAGCTGCACGACGTGACGAGCGCGAGCAGGAGAGCAAAGGTGACGAAGACGAGGAACGCGAGCCGCATGGCCCGCACACGAGCAGCCGAGCGATTCATGATCAACGCCCATGCATCGCGTGCGCCGCACATGCACGCTCGGCGTTGCCGCGATCCCGACGAGCCGCCAGCTCGCAGAGGGTTCGCTTGCCTGCAAACCCTGCAGGATGTCCCGTTCCGCGATCCGCTACTGGTCGACCGTGAAGATCACGTGGCGTCCTTCGCGCGCCGCGTGGGCGAAGAACTCCGGGAGCCCCTCGAAGTTGCCGAGGGTGTACTGCCAGTCCTCCTCGGACTTTTCGCCTTGGTAGTCCGGAAACGGAACATCGAAGTAGCGACTCCGCAGCCACGCCTCCGTGACCCCCGCGAGCGCAGCGGCGATCTCCTTCACCTCCGTGGGTGTCACCAGCACGACGAAGTAGTCGTCGCCTTCGTTCAGCGTTCTTCCGCCGAAGAAGACCCGGTTCAGCGGAGGCTCACCTTCGTCCGAGAGGAGCGTCCCGTTCGACAAGCATCGATGCAACGCATCCCACGCCTTGTCGGTCTCGAACGCGAGCTCCCACGCCTCCTCGATCTCGTCCTTGACGATGCCAACGAGCTCCTCGTCGTCCTCGGCCGCGAGGAGCCGCTCGGCCTGCGCCGCCTCGATGGCGAAATGAACCCCACGACACGCGAGGAGGCTACCGAGTCCACGGGCACCGGACCAGCGCCGGACAGTAGAGGAAATCGATGACCGAGCCCTCTATCGCATCGCGTAACTCGATACGGATCTTCGACGGCCTCTCGGAGTGCTACATTGAGGCATCCGCACGCTACGGAGGTGGAGCTCGATCGCATGATGGACACATGAGTCCTGTCCCGCGAACCCGATGCGCCAGGCCGACCTGTCCCATGGCCAAGAACGAACCGCGAACGCCAAATCCGGGCCGCCGTGGGCGTAGGCGACGATCAGGCACGCCCGAAAAGCCAGAGGTCTTCGCCTCGGTCTCGGGCGCCCGCGGCGAGGCCACGAAGCGGTTCGGACAGCGCATGAAACGGCGCGTGCATCCTGGGATCTTCGAGGCCAAGCAACGGAACGAGCGCGGACCACTCGTCTACGGTCATCGACGCGAGACGATCGCGAAAGGCCGGGTCTAGCGAGGACACTTCAACGTACGCAGCACCGGGCGGCACTCCTCCATTCGACAGGATGGTTGTGAAGAGGCGCTCGCGCTGAGCGTCCACGTCTTCGAATGCGGTGGGGAACTGCGAATCAGGCCAGCCCATGATGCGCCCGTACAGCACGACGAGCTCCGCGGGATAATGGTAGTCGATGGGCAGCTCGACGAACGGAAAGGGCGGCTCAAACGGAACGTAGAAGGCGGCTTGCCCTGCTCCGCGAGGAGCGCGCGGCCGCTTCTCCTCTCCACCCGTGAAGGGGTTCCGCACCGTGACCTCACCTGGCTCGTGCCACCCGGGGAACCGAGACGGGAGCTCTGCCTGCGGAGCGGCGAAGACGGAGAAGCACGAGACGCGGAGTCCGGGGCGCGTGTTGAACGCCATCTGGGGGCCGAAGAACAGGTCGCCCTGGGCCAAGAACGCGAGGGTCTGGAGGGCGTGTAACTCGTCTCCTCTCAGCCGGATTCGTCCAGACCGAACGAAGCCCGCCGTGTCGCGTGCATCGGTCTCGCGCAACGTCAGGAGTGCGTCGCCGTCGAGGTCGATCTCCGAGCGCACCGGGACCATGCCGAGCTCCCACGTCCCCGACCCTTGGACGATCACCCGACAGGAGATCTCCGATGGCCCCAAGGCGGCGACGCGAGGAAGAACTTTGGTCGCGAAGAGGGTCTGGATGGGATCCATCGGCTTCTCGTGCGAACCGAGCGGACTCCGCTTGTCTCGTGACCCGAGTTGAAGTGGCGTCCCCAACGGGATTCGAACCCGTGTTAGCGGCGTGAAAAGCCGCGGTCCTGGGCCTCTAGACGATGGGGACGTTCAATCAGACAGCAATCAAACGAGCGGCCGGACAGCGCCTAACTACCTTCCACGCGATGGGATGTAAAGGCCTCGGCGACAGAGGACGCGATTTCGAGCTTTAAATAGGCTTGTTCATGCTCGCGGCGATGCTTCGCGTGACGGCGCGCGGGGCGATGCGAAGGCCCTGCATGCCGATCCAGTTGAGGGCGCCGTGGACCGAGAGGACCTGGCCCTTCATCATCGCTTTGTAGGCGTGGAGGGCGACGGACTTCGCGTCGGCGACCCCCGAGCGCTGGAAGAGGCGCGACTTGTCGTTGCCGGCGGTGGCGGCGAACTCGGTGGCGGTGGCGCCGGGGCAGTAGCACGTGACGCTGACGCCGGTGCCTTCGAGCTCGAAGGCGAGCGCCTCGGTGAAGGAGACGACGAACGCCTTCGTCGCATAATAGGTGGCCATGAACGGACCTGGCTGGAAGCCAGCGGTCGACGCGATGTTCATGATGCGGCCGAAGCCGCGGTCGCGCATCGGGCGAGCGAAGTGGTGGGTGAGCTCGAGGAGCGAGCGCACGTTCACGTCGACCATCTGGAGCTCGCGCGCGAGATCGAGATCGAGGAACGCGCCGTTCGAGCCGAAGCCGGCGTTGTTGACGAGGAAGTCGATCGTCAGCTTGCGGTTCGTGACCTGCTCGAGGACGATCGCGGGAGCGGCGGCGTCGCCGAGGTCGGCGGCGACGACGTGAGCCTTCACGTTGTGCGCCTTCGTCAGATCGGCGGCGAGGTCTTCGAGCTTGCCGACGCTCCGCGCGACGAGCACCACATCATGACCGTCGGCGGCGAAGAGATGCGCGAGCTCTTTGCCGAGGCCGGCGGACGCGCCGGTGACGAGCGCGGTCTTCTTTTCGGGCGACGTGGATGCTGAGGAGGACGACATGATCGTCGTCGTAGCGCGATCAGAACGGGATGCCCAGCCCGAGGCGGAGGCCGCCGCGCACGCCGGGTGAGGCCTCGATGAAGCGATCCTCCGGCGCGTCATTGCCGCGGACGGGACCGATGCCGTGGATGTTGAGGAAGACCGCGCCTTCGAGGATGACAGGACCGATGTCGGCCTGGGCGCCTGCGTCGATTTGCCATGCGAACGCGACGCCCTGCCCCTTCTTCGTCACGGTCTTGCCGGGCTCGGCGAGCTTCGCCTCGACGGCGATGCCGTGGGGTCCAAAGCCCGTGCCCATCATGAAGCGCACCTTGCCCGGGCCCATCGCGCGCACCATCGGCATCACTTGCCAGTGGACGATCGTCGTCGAGGTGTCGACGGTGTCCTTCTCGTTCACCTTGTACTTCGAGCCTTGGGCGCCGGCCTCGACATCGAGCTCGAGCGCGATGAGCGGATGGAGGTGAAGGCCGAGGCGGCCGCCGACCGTCGCGCCGACGAACGTGCGACGCGTGCTGTTGCCAAGCTTCTCGTTGAGCTCCTGCGAGAGGCGGTAGCCCGTGAGATCGAGGCCGCCTGTGATCGCGAGGTACGCGCGGCGCTTGCGGGGAGGCTTGAGGCCAGGCGCGGTGTACTCCGGTGGCGCTTCTCCCTCCGCGAGCAGCTTGATCGGATAGCTGACGGTCGCGCCGGCGGTCACGCTGACGTCGAGCTGGGTCGTCTTCCAGTTTGGCGCCGAGACCTCGACTTTGTGGGCGCCGGCGGGGACCGGGCCTCGCCATTTGCCTTTGCCGACCAGGGCGCCGTCGATGCGCACGGCGGCGTCAGCGACGCTCGGCTCGATCGAGAGGATGCCTTGCCCTGGCGGCGGCGCGCCTCCCGCAGGCGTGCCGAAGACGAACGCGGCGTCGACCGGCTGGCCGCTGACGAGCGCGAACTTCTTGGGCTCCGGATCGGTCGCGAAGGACGGGGCCTTCGCGCGAATGACGTAGAGGCCAGGCATCAGGCGAATGGGCCTTCGATGCGCGTTCGGCGCGAGCTGGTAGGGCTTGCCTTCGGCGGGCTCGATCGTGATCGTGGCGTCGTCGACGGGCTTGCGATCGCCGACAGCGACCTCGGTGACGGTGGTGATGTTGAGCGTCGCGACGACCTTCTGAAGATCGGCGAGCTCGTGCTCGATCGCGGCCTTCGTCTCGGGCTTGAGCGTGCCTCTACCTTCGTCGAGCGCCTCGTCGAAGCTCGTCGCCGCCTCGGCGGGCTTGCCGAGCCCCTTCAGGCAGAGCGCGATGTTCTGCTTGATGCCGGCCGACGGCTTCTCCTTGTACGCCTCTTGGAACTCGGTGAGCGCCTCGGCGTATTGCTTCTTGTCGTAGAGGTCGATGCCCTTCTTGAAATGCTGGCGCGCGAGCGCCTCGTCGGCGAAGGCAGGCGACGAGAGGGCGGTGAGCGTGAGGAGCGACGCGATCGCGACGAAGAGAATCGCGAGCGCCGACCCAAAGCGAAGACGCGTTCGAAGAACGAGAAGGGACAAGGCGTCGAAATATATGGCAGACGTCCCCGCAAAAAAAGGGACGGGGAAATAAGCCACTTTCGGCGCCTGTTCGCACGTTTCGCGGGCGCGTACGTCTGCGCGCACACGGCGGAGTGAGGACGTCAGGGCAGGTCGCGGGAGATGTCGAGCTTCGTCGGCGTGGGCTTCGGCGCGGGACCGCCGTTGCTCGTGCGCGGCGTGATCTTCGTCGAGGAGGGCGTCGTTGGCGCCGGCGCGGCCGCAGGAGCGCTCGAAGAGGGCGGCGCGGCGGACGACGCAGGCGAAGCGGCGGGCGAAGCGGACGTGGTCGTCGTCGTCGGCGCCGAGGGTACGCCGCCGCTCGTGATCGTCGACGTCACGCTCGAGCCGCCGCCTTCCGACGTCTTCTTTCCGATCACGATGATGATCGCGGCCATCACGCCGACGCCGAGGAGCGTCGCGAGCGCGGCGGTGATGATCACGGCGGTGACGGAGCGCCGGCGACGCGCCGAAGGAATGCCGATCGCCGAGAGCACCGCGGAGTCGCCGAGCGTGCCTGCGCTGCTCGCTGCGTTCGCACGCGCGCCGTTCGCGGAGACGCGCTGCTCGGGTGACGATGCGCGCGGCGAGGCGGCGGCAGCGACGTTCGGGCTTCCGGAGAGAGAGGTCGCGTCGCTCAAGCCTGCGAGCGCGCCGGCGGGGCGCGGGTCGACGATCGTCGCGCCCGCGCCTGCGCCTGCGTTCGAGGTGCCGACGGACATCGCGCCGACGAGCCGCGTCTCGACGCCGGGCGCGTCGCCCGAGATGGGAGAGCGCTGGGACGGAGGCGCTTTGTTGTTCGACGGGAAGAGCACGCCCGGCGACATCATCGTCTCGGGCGCGCCGGTGTCGAGCGGGACGCGCTTCTTCTCTTCGGGCGCGAGCTCGTGGAGCGCCGCCAGCATGCGCTCTGCCGACGCGAAGCGATCGGTGCGCTCGCGCGAGAGCGCGCGACCGACGAACGCGGCGACGGGCGGCGGCAAGCTGGGATCGATCGCGCGCAAGTCGGGCGCGTCGCGCATGCAGATCGACAAGATGATCTGCTCGTAGGTCTCGCCCGTGTGCGGAGGCCTCCCGCTCAGGCACTCGAACAAGATCGCGCCGACGCTGTAGATGTCGGCGCGCGCGTCGACGTCGGGGAGCGCCTGCGCTTGCTCGGGGCACATGTAGAACGGCGTGCCGAGCACGGTGCCGCGGCCGGTGAGCGCGAGCGGCGACGTCTTGTCACGCGGGCGCTCGATCTTCGAGACGCCGAAGTCGACGATCTTCGCGAAGAGCGGATCGGTGTCGCTCCGGACGAGGAAGACGTTGTCCGGCTTGAGATCGCGATGAACGATGCCGGCGGCGTGCGCCTTCGCGAGGCCCTTCAGCACCTGCGCGATGATGTGCATCGACTCGTCGAGAGGGACGCGCCTCGTGCGACGGAGGCGCTGCCCGAGGTCCTCTCCTCGCAAGAGCTCCATCACGAGGTACGGCCGGCCCTCTTCGGTGCCGGCGTCGAACACCGTGACGATGTGCGCGCTCTCGATCGAGCTCATCGCCCGCGCTTCACGCGCGAAGCGCGCGACGACGCGCTCGTCGGTCGCGAACTCGGGGTCGACGAACTTGATCGCGACCTTCTTGCCGAGCCCGAGATGCTCGGCTTCGTAGACGGCCCCCATGCCGCCATGCCCGACGAGCGCACGCAGCACGTAGCGACCAGCGATCTCTTTGCCGATCAGCTTCTCGCGTGCGGCTCGTGCGCGTTCTTGTTGTTCGTCGAGCTGCTCGTTCATCCGAAAATCGCGAGGTCGCAGGTGTCCCGAGCGCCCGCGCCCAAGCGCGAACGGCGATTTTCGAAGCGTACCAGCTTATTTATTTGGCGGCGGCGCCGAGCGCGTGGACCTGCGCCGAGAGGCGACCGATCGTGCGCGAGGCGGCCTTCACGTGGACCGCACCCTTGGTGGCGGCCTTGTCGAGCGCGGTGACGGCGGCCTTGAGGGCGGTCGTCGCGGCGGCCTGGTCCTTCGCGTGAACGGCTGCTCGAACGCGCTTCACGAGCGTGCGAACGGAGCTGGAAATCGCGCGATTGCGAGCGGTTTTGACGATGCGCTGGCGGTTGCGCTTTTCTGCGGAGGGATGGTTGGCCACGGCGAAGATCCTAGGGTTTTGCTCGGAAATGGGGCCCTTTGATGGGCCTTGGGGACGCGCACTTTACGGGCGGAGGCCTGAAAGTCAAGCGACTCGTGGGGTTGGCGCTCGGCCCGCCCCAATTCGGAAGCGTTTCTAGCATTTCCTTAGCGCGCGGGGCGCCCGACCCAAGCGCCCGCGCAGGCCAAGGCCCACGCGATTGGCGAAAACGCGAGCGCAAACACGAGCGCGACGGGGGCTGCGAGCCCCAACAGGACGAGGATTAGGACGATCGCGAGACCCGACGCGAGCGCAGGCTCGAGCATGGTCGGCAGGTTCGAGGCGCGCGCGATGATGAAGCCGCTGATCGGGAACGCGAGGAGGATCCCCGACCCGAGCAGCGCGACGGGCGCGGTCGTCGTCACGTCGTGCTCGTCCACCACCGAGAAGTCGACGTGCGCCCAATGGCCGAAGGCGATCGAGAGGGCCACTCCGGCGGTCATCGCGCCGACCGTCACGAGCGCGCCGAAGATCACCCAACGAAGCGTGATGGGCTGCCCTTCCCGGCGCATCGCCTCGCGGACGGTGCGGAGCGACGGCGGGCTCGAGACGACGTAGAGCGACGAGACGCGCTCGAGGAGCATCGAGGTGCGTGACGATCGATCTTCACGCGCACGCAGATCGCGGATCGCGAAGATCGTCGGCACCGCCATCGCGAGCAGGAGCGGCACGGTGCCGACCAGCGCGCCCGGACCGCGACCGTAGACGAGGTGCACGTAGAGGCCGTGCGCGGCGGTCGCCACGACCCAGGCGGCCGGGAAGATCGCACCTGGGCGCTTGACGCGCTTCGCGCGGCCGAGCGCGTAGCCCCACGTGCACGCGAAGAACACGTGCGCGGGGAGCGCGATCGCCGTTCGCGCGATCCAGATCCAGCCGAAGGCGTGCTCGCGGAGCGTGATCGCGTTCTCGACCATCGCAAAGCCGAGCGCGGACGCCGACGCATACACGAGCCCGTCGATCGGCTCGTCGAAGTACTTCGAACGAAACGCCGGCCACATCGCGGCGACCTTCGACGCCTCACGAATGGGCGCCGCGAAGCCGAACAGAAACAGCATCGATCCGGCGCCGCCCGCGAGCTGCGCGCTGATGTCGAGGCCCGTCCACGCCGCCGCACGCGCCTCGAGCGCCGCCGTCCCAGCCTTGCCAAGCCCGCCGAGGACGAAGACGAGCAAGACCAACGGAAGCGGCTCGCGACGCCGATCCGAGAAGTACACGACGAAGAGGAGAATCAGCGCAGGGATGAGCGACGGCCCAATCCAGCGCAACCAAACGAACATTGGATCCACGCGAAGCTTAGCTCGGGATCGCCGGCCAAGCCCAAAGACGGGCTTAATCCCCCGCGGCTCCCCCGATGATCACGGCTGCGATGGCTTGCGCGCGCGGACGAGGCGCTCGATCTGCGCCGCGGCCCTTCCGACGTCGACGGTGATGCCTTTGTGGATGACGTCGAGCGTGTCCGTGCTGGCCGCGAGCGCGGCGCGCGTCACGGCGTTCGGGAGCGTGAGCGTCGCGAGGTCGACCTTGTCGAGCGAGTCCCAGTCGAGCGGGATCGACGCGACGGCGGCCGGAGCCCCGTCCTCGTCTTCCTCCTCTACTGCGCGCCGAAACGGACAGGGAGCGAACGGCGTGACGACATGATCGACCGCCGTGATCGCGACGTCGTCTCCCGCGTCGTCGTCGGCGAGCCGCGCGAGGATCGTCGCGAGCGGAGCGATCGCCTGCACCGGCGCCTTTCCGACGCCGAGCAGCACCTCGAGCGCATGAAGGCCCGCGCTCTTCACGCCCGCTGGAAGGCCGATCTCGTTGGCGAGCGCGCGGACGGCGTTCGCGCCGCGGACGCGCGCTTCGTGCGTGGGCGACGCGACGCGCAGCGCGACGAAGTCGGCGATGTCGGGATGATCGTCGTCGACGGCGACGTGATGAATCGACGGCGCGCCGGCGGCGACGGTGAAGAGCATCGCGTCGACGGAGTCGATGAGGAAGCCGCGGATCTCGCGATCGCCTGCCTTGAAGATGACGGTGCGGACGAACGTGGGCGTCCACTTCGGCGGTGGCCAGAGGAACGCGCCGTCGGGCTTCTTGAGCACGCAGACGCGATCTTTCGTGTGCCGGAGGACGGCCGGCGCGACCGCCTCGAAATACGTGCAGACCTCGTCTTTCGTCGTGCCGTCGTGGAGGATCGCCTGGCCTCCGCCGGCGACGTGGATGCGCCTCGTTCGCGCGCGCGTCGCCGCGCCCTTCAGGATGATCGATGGCGGCGGCGGCGAGGAGTCGTCGTCGCGCTCGATCCCTCGGATCGGGTCTGGTGCCTCATGCCCTCCCACGAGCTCCACGCCCGCCAGCGAGGGCGGCGCCGCGTCGGTGCTGTCGGGGCCGCGATCGTCGTCGGGCAGCGAGCGCGCGTCGCCGCCGCTCATGTCGCCGTAGTCGACGCCCTTCTCGACGTAGTTCAGATCGATGCCGTCTTCAGGCGCGACGGTGCAGTCTTTCGGGTCGACGTCGTCGCGGATGCCGCGAAACACCGGGAACCGCAAGAAGCGCGCGCCGCTCGGGTCGAGCGAGAAGCCGCCATAACGAACCGACACGACCATCTCCGGCTTGCAGTGATGGCGCTTTGGCTTCGGCGAGTACTTTCCCTCCGCGACCGGCCGCGGCACTTCGTTCGGCAAGAGGCGCTCGAGCAAGAGATCGATCATGCTCTCGTTGAGGCCGCTGCCCACCCGCCCGCGAAAGACGAGGCGGTCTCCTTCGTAGGCGCCGAGGTCGAGCGCGCCGAGACGCGAGCGCGTGCTCTCGCCCTCCGTCCAACCGATGACGACGAACTCGGCGTCGAGCTCGCATTTGATCTTCAGCCAGTCGATCGATCGCTCGCCGACCTTGTAGGTCGTGCCGAGCCGCTTCGCGACGACGCCTTCGAGCTTGTGCTCTCGGCACAAGCGGAACAAGTCGATGCCGTTCGTGAACGTGGGATGTTGGCGGAGCAGGTTGCCGGCGGTGCCCTGCGCCGGGATGATGCGCGAGAGGATCTCTTTACGAGCCTCCAGCGGAAATCCGCGAATGTCATAAGGGCCAATCGCGAGGACGTCGAACACGACATACACGACAGGCACCGCGGCGCGCCGTGAGCTCTTGTTCGTGGTCTGAATGCGATGACCAAGCCGCTGGAAATCCGGCCTTCCCTGCTCGTCGAAGGCGACGATCTCGCCGTCGAGGATGATCCGCGTATCGGGTAATCCCTTTATCGCGTCTGCGATCTCTCGATAGTTCTCGGTGGCGTTACGTTGTTTTCGATAATAGAGCGCGACCTTGTCACCGCGCTTGTCGGCGATGATGCGGACGCCATCGAGCTTCAGCTCGTAGAGCCATCCTTGGCGGCCGAGGATGCGCGCGTTCGTCGACTCACGCTCGCAGAGCATCGGCACGAGCCGCGAGGCGTCGAGATCGGCGACCTTCGCGCCGAGGTATTTGGCAAGCTCCTCGGCAGAGGCCGGCGGGCTTGGGTTCGCGTTCGGGCTCGCCGGCTCGTCGGCCATGATCTAGAGGCCGAAGTGAAGACCGAGGCGAAGACCGCCCGCGAGCTCGAGGCCGATCGCGGTGCCCGACTTCGAGTAGATCGGATCCTTCTCGATCGCGGCCTTCTGATCGGGCGTGAGCTGATCGAATCCGGCAGGCTTCGCGGTGGCGGGTCGGTTCAAGAACAAGAAGTCGCCGAGCACGCCGACGCCCACCGAGAACAGCGGCGAGACGTAGTAGTCGAGGCCGACATCGAGGCCGCCGTTGAAGCCGCGGACCTTCACCGCGTCGTTCGACGTGGGCGTGCTCGTGTTCGTCGCTTGGTTGGCGTCGCCGAGCCGGCCGACGAACGAGTAGCCGCCGTGGAGCTGGAAGAGGATGTCGAGCGAGCTCACCGGGATCTTGAGCCCGGCCTCGGCGTTGATCTGCCAGAGGTTGAACAAGGACAGCGCGTTGTAACGAAGGCGCGCGCCGAGGACGAGGATGACGAAGCGGACGCCCGCGCCGACCGCGAACATCGGACCGCCTGCGCTCGTCTTCTCGATCTGGAGCGTGTCCGACGAGAACTGCGAGAGGTTGATGTACGAGCCGCCGACGTGACCATCGAGCCAGAACAGCTCGAAGTTGCGACCGCTGTCCTTCTGCTCGGCTTCGTCGAGCTTCTGCGTCGTCTCTCCTGTCCCAGCGCCTGGATCGGTCGTCGGGCCTGGCGTCATCGGCGGAGGCGGGGTGGGTCCGGTGGGCTGCCCCGGCGGCGGATTGTTCATCGGCGGCGGCGGCGCCAGGTCTTGCGCATGCGCCTCGGTGGTGAGGCTCGCAAGAAGAAGAAGACAACCTGAAGCGAGCGCGAGGCGCCTTGGCAAAGATGAGCGCGTCATCAAGGTTCGATCAGTGTCGCACATCTTTCTCTGTTTTCGAGGCAGGAGCGAGGAGCCCCTCGAGATCGGCATCGCCGTCTTCGATCTCGTCGCCTTGAACGGGGATTCGGTACTCCTCGTTCACCCATTTTCCGAGATCGATGGTCTTGCACCGAGCGCCGCAGAAGGGAAAGCTCGGGTTTTGTGATCGAGGCTTGACGTTCGCATCGCAGATGGGGCACTTCACCATTGCCCTTTTTTCTTAGCATAAGCTGCGGGCTTGCCGTTCTTTCCCCAAGTGCCCGCGCCGTGCGAGGATTCGACCTGGGGTACCGTAGGAAACCGAAACGCCGTGACTCAGACAGCCTCGAAGATGCTCGCCGTGACCGAGCTTGGTGGAGCCGATCGACTGGAGCTCGAGGCGATCGTCCGTCGCTTCGAAGGCAAGCTCGGCCTATGCGCGCTGCGGCTCGTCGAGCCCGTCGCGTTGCTCGAGGTCGGCGGCGACGAGCTCTTTCCCGCCGCGAGCGTCATCAAGATCGCGCTCGCCCTCGAGGTCTTCTGCCAGGTCGAAGAGGGTGACCTCGCGCTCGCCGAGCGCATCACGCTCTCGAACAAAGACAAGGTGATCGGCTCGGGCGTGCTCGCCGAGCTCGGTGAAGGGCTCGCGCCCACGATCGGCGATCTCGTCTTTCTCGCGATGTCGATCAGCGACAACACGGCCGCCAACCTCCTCATCGATCGCGTCGGTATCTTCTCCGTCAACAAGCGTCTCGCGTCGCTCGGCCTCGACAAGACACGCCTGTCGGGAAAGATCCTCTCGGACGAGACGAAGAACGGGCACCCGACGGTCGAGGACTACGGGATGG
Organism: Labilithrix sp.; assembly: GCA_044227045.1. Classification (GTDB taxonomy): domain Bacteria; phylum Myxococcota_A; class Polyangia; order Polyangiales; family Polyangiaceae; genus Labilithrix. The sequence goes on along the minus strand of JBGAFW010000010.1, from coordinate 10,688 downwards.
AGCCTTCGATCGTCAAAGACGACCGCGACGACGGGCGTGGTGAGCGATCCCCCGTCACCGCGCGCGAGATCGTGCGTCTCCTCTCGTGCGTGTACCGCAAAGAAGGGCTGCCGCCGTCCGCGTGCGACGCGCTCCTCGACACGCTGCAGAAGACGCAGACGGCGAGCTCGATCCGCCGCGGCCTCCCCGAGGCTCGCTTTCGCGATCGGACCCCTGCCCGCCTCTTCAACAAGACCGGCTCGATCCGCGGCGTCGTCAACGACGCCGGCATCGTCGTGACGGAGCGAAACGCCTACGCGGTGGCGCTCCTCAGCAAAGGCTCACGCGATCTTCGGCCGACGCAGGACAACGTCGCCCGCGTCGCGCTCGCCGAGGCCTCGCGCGTCATCTACAAAGCGATGCGCGGCGAGTAGACGGCGCTCGTTTCTTCAGGGAGGAAGATCGGTCGCGGTCATGCCTCGCCCGACGGAGCTCGAGGGCTTCGCGCTCGGCGTGCTCGCGACCGACGCGCTTGGCTGCGGGATCGCGGACGGTCGCGGGTTCGGCCGGAGACCCGGCGGCGTCGTGACCGCCGCGACCGAAGCCGCGGAGGCCGCGCCGGCGTCGGCGCTGACCGGATTGGCCGAGAGCGCAGCGCTCGCCTCGGGTGACGCGGACGACGATGACGCGCCGCTCGGAACCGAGCTCGACGAGAGCGACGAAGCCCCGCTCGGGATCGTGCTCACCATGCCGCTCCCCGACGACGCGTCGAGCCTCGACTTCGCGAGGTACACGCCGCCGCCGACGAGACCGACGAAGAGCAGAACCGCGGCGCCGACGGCGATCGCCGCGACGGGCTTGTTCGTCGGGATCGTGGTCGACTGGCTCGAGGTGATCGCCACGGCGCTCTGGCCAGAGCCTTGGCTGCTCGGGGTCTCGGCGAGCACTCGTTGCGACGCGTCCGCGAGCCCCCGTTGCGACGCGCGGTCGGGCGAGATGCCGACGAGCTCGCTCGTTCGAACGGTGCGCCCGACGCCAAACGGACGAATCGCGTTCGCAAACTCCGCCACGCTCTGCCAGCGCTGCGACGCGTCGCGCGCGAGGCCCTTCTCGATCGCGGCCGCCAGACGAGCGTCGACCCACGGCGCGACGAGCTGGAGCGGAGGCACGTCTTCGGTGCACACCGCGACGATGATCTCGCCCATGCTGGTGCGACCGGGCCACGGGCGCTGTCCGGAGAGCGCTTCGTGAAGAGAGAGCGCGAGGCTGAAGACATCCGAGCGCGCGTCGACGTTCTTCGCGCTCTTCGCCTGCTCGGGAGACATGTAGAGGGGTGAGCCGAGGAGACCGCCTGTCCGCGTGAGCTCCGCCGACTGCTCGGGCGCGCCGGCGGGAGAGAGCTGCTTGGCGATGCCGAAGTCGCAGATCTTGAGCACGGCGGTGCCGTCACCGACCTCGTGCACGAAGAGGTTCGACGGCTTCACGTCGCGGTGGACGATGCCGAGCGCATGCGCGGCCGAGAGCGCATCGCACGCGTGAAGAAAGAGGCTCACGATCGGCGCGGGCTCGAGGCCGCAGCCTTCACGCTTGAGGAGGAGGCCGAGGTCGCGCCCGCGGAGGCGCTCCATCACGAGGTACGGAGAGCCCGTCGTCTGATCGATGCCCGTGTCGAGCACCTGCGTGACGTAAGGGCTCGCGATGCGCGCGGCGGCCTTCGCCTCGCGGAGGAAACGCTTCACGCCTTCGGCGTCGCGGCTCCCCGTCTCGAAGAGCATGACCTTGAGCGCGACCTCGTGAGGAGCTCCGTTCGCAGGCTTGAGGTCGGTCGCCTCGTACACGGCGCCCATTCCACCGAGACCGAGGCGCGAGACGACGGCGTAGCGATCGCTCAACGTACGACCGAGGAACTGATCGGCGTGCGCCTCGTTCGGCAGGTCTGGGTTCTCGGCCGATGGCCCCGTGAGCTCGTTCGCGCTCTTTGGGAGGAGCGCCTGCGTCTCGACGAGCGCCTTCTGCTCGCGCGTGATCGGCTTGATCTGCTCCATCGTGAGCCGACTGATCTTCGGCTCGAGGCGTTCGAGCGACGCGATGACGTCCGACATCTTCGCGACGCGACGCTGCAGCGGGAGGAGCATGCCGTGCACGATGCGCGCGAGAGACGGCTGCACCCACGGAGCGTGGGCTTGGAGCGGCGGCACGCGCTCGTCGCGCATCGCGAGGAGCAGCTCGCCGAACGAGCGCAGATGCGCGAACGCGGATTGACCCGCGAGCATGTGATAGAGCGTCATCCCGAGCGCCCAGACGTCGCATCGTGCGTCCACGTGCTTCGAGTCGAGCAGCTGCTCGGGCGACATGTAGAGCGGCGTACCGACCACCGCCCCCGTCGCCGTGATGCCACCTTCGGCGCCTGGATGAAGCGCCTTGGCCACGCCGAAGTCACACACGATCGGGACGAGCGTCCCGTCGAGCTTCTGATCGAGGAAGACATTCGCCGGCTTGAAGTCGCGATGAACGATCGACGCGGCATGCGCATGCTCGAGGCCACGCGCGCTCGCGAGCGCGATCGCCACCGCGACATCGGGAGCGAGAGGACCCACGCGCTCGATCGTGCGCTCGAGATCCGTCCCGTTCAGGATCGGCATGACGAGGAACGGCTTGCCTTCCGCGACGCCGTAGTCGATCACCGGGACGATGTTCGGGTGACGCAGGGACGCGCAGAGGGTCGCCTCGCGATGAAAGCGGCGAAGCGGCTCGGTCTGGTTCACGTGCTTCGTGCGAACGACCTTCAGGGCGACGTTCGATCCCTCGGCGCGCTCCACCTCGTAGACCGATCCCATCTGACCGGCTCCAAGCTTCCGCACGACGCGGTACTTGGAGACGACGCTGCCAGCACGCAGCTCGTCTTCGCTGTCAGAAGCGTTCACGGCGACCATGAATCCCGCTTCGAAGTCTACACACGGGTCTTTCAATGTGAAACGAGCACGGCGCCCTTCCCCGCGAGGGTGGGCGCCGTGCTCTTTCTGTTCGTTTCGTCATCTCGCGCGGGACCGGCCGTTTCCCGCCCGTTTCGGTCAATTACCGCACGAGGCCGGGCACTTGTTGTCCATGCAGGTCGCGAGGTCCGAGAGGAGGCTCGCGCCGGTCGGGTAGGACGATACGCAGCTGTTCATGCAGGCCGTCGTGGTGCAGTTGCTGATGCAGGTGAGCGCTGCCCCGCAGCTCGGGTTGTTCGCGCAGGCGTTGTCCTCGGCGCAGCACGCGCTCTGTACGCAGGTCCCGCAGGTCGTGCTCGAATAGGACATCTTCGTGCTGCAGGTCGAGGGCGGCGGCGGCGGCGGCGGCGGCGGCGGCGACGACGAGGTGTTGCCGAGCGCGGCCGAGACGCACGCATCGACGTCCGCGCACTTCTTGCCGAAACACTTCTGCGCCTCGGCCAAGGTCGCGTCGGAGTAGATCTTCGCGCCGTTGTAGCAGTCGGCCTTGTCGAGCTTCTGTCCGCACTTGGTCGCGCTCGCCGCGTAGGCGTCGCAGAGCTCCGTCGCGGCGGTCGTCACCGACACACGCGCGCTCGACTCGTCCACGCACGTCGAGATCGCCGTGCCGTCGTCGATCTCCTTGCAGGCTGCCTGGTCGATGCACGACGCGAGCGCGTTCGCGTAGTCGGTGCGAAGCTTCTCGAGGAACGTCGCGTTCTTGTTCTTGCACTTCGCGTTGCAGGTGTCTTGATCGCTCTTCGGGTCGCACGTCGTCTCGCGGGCGCACAGCCGTGCGCAGACGTCGGCGGGCGCTTCTTCGGTCGAACCTGCGTCGCGCGCCACGGTGGCGGACGAAGGCTTCTTCTCGTCTTGCTGGGACTGGTCGGCGGTCTCGCCAGGTCCCGCCGCAGAGCAGCCGGTGAACACGGCGATCGAGGCGAGGAGGGCGGGGAGAGCGAGGGCGAGGCGAGCAGCAGCAGACTTGATCATCATCGAGTAGGTTTCCTTCTTCTTCGGTCTTGGTTTCGGTTGGCGTGTCGTCGTTGCGTTGTGAAGAGAGACATCGCAACGCGCGTGCCTCCTCGGCGCGCTCGCGAGCGACCCTCTCGGGTCCGTTGTCGGTGAGGAGGCGCACGTCGAAATCACGTGCAAATCGAGGCGCGATCACGTTGGCCGACATCGGCGCGCGCACCTCGGCAGCGACGACGTCTCGTCGTCATGCAGACCGAAGCGACGAGGCCTCGTCGTCGCGTCGTGAAGGGCGAGCGAGGCGTCATCCGAAGGGATGACATGCCTCACGACGCTCGACGATGTCAGCGTTGCGCGGCTCGTGCCATCACGAGGTGGGTGTGCGCCCGAGCGTGACGCGGCTCATCAGCGCGAAGCGCGACTCGACGCCGAGCTTTCGCAAGAGGGAGGCGACCTGGTTGGCGACCGTCCTCACCGAACGCCCGCGCGCCTTCGCGATCTCGGCGTTCGACGCGCCGCGGAGAACGAGCTCGAGCACATCGCTCTCGGCCGCGGAGAGCGTGCTCTGTTTCTTGGGCGACTCGAGCGCGTCGCGCGCATCTCCGCGTGCGGCCCCTGACGGTCCCCACACGAACAGGACGAGGTCGTCTCCGTCGTCCGACGCGAGCCGGTACACCTCGACGTCCTTGGGCATCGCGGGCTTCTTCGGTCGTTTGGAAGTCAACGTTAGAACCGCCCCCCCGCTCACCTCAAATTAGCCGCCATCGCATGCCTGGCGACGCGGTCGCGATCGAAATGACTATGCAGCGAAGGACAAACAACGCAACACTTGGAGGGTGCAAGAGCCGCCCTTGCCGCGCACACCATCGAGAGCCACGACCCCTGATCCGCTCGCGATCGTGGAGGCCGCCTACCGCTGGGAAGAGAGCGACGACGCGTGGCTCGACGGCGTCGTTCGGTCGGCGCTGCCCTACTCGACGGGAGGCGGCGTCATCGCGTGCACGCTCGAAGGGGTCGTACGCGGAGGTGTCGTCCCCGATCGCGTCGCGCTCGGCGGCGGCGCGACCGAAGAGCACGTCGACGCGATCCGATCCTTCTGCAAGGCGCTCCCGAAGACGCTCGCGCCGCACATGTTCGCGCCGACGGAGTTCGTCGGAAACGCGGCGTGGCGAATCGCGCGCATCTCGAAGGAGCAGCTCGGCGCTTCGCAAGCTCCCGTGAGACCTCCGAGCCTCCCGTCGATGTGGGCCGTCGTCGGCGGCGCGCCTTCGAAGAAATCGATCACGCTGATCTTCCCCGCCGACAAGCGCGTGCGACCCGACGAGCCGTTCCCGAAGAAGGACAGCCGGCTCCTCGGCCTCGTCGCCGCGCATCTCGGCGCTGCGCTCCGTCTTCGAGAGCTTGGCAAGAGCAACGTGAAGACCGACGACGAGTCCGTCGAAGCGGTGCTCACCCCGAACGGCAAGGTGCTCCACGCGACGGGCGAAGCGAAGAGCTCCTCGCGGATGCGCGCGTCGCTCTCCGAGGCGGTGCTCCGATCGGAGTCGGCGCGTGGCAAGCTCCGTCGCGTCGACGCCGCCGAAGCCACCGAGCTCTGGGCGGCGCTCGTCGAGGGTCGCTGGTCCGTCGTCGACACGAGCGAGAGCGACGGCAAGCGCCTGCTCCTCGCGCGACGAAACACGCTCGCGACGACCGACCTGCTCGAGCTGACAAAAGACGAGAACGACGTCGTCTGGCTCGCGGCGCAAGGCCACTCGCACAAGTACATCGCCTACGAGGTCGGCGTGTCCGTCGCGGCGGTCGGCCGCCGCCTCCGGAGCGCGATGAAGAAGCTCAGGGTCGAGTCGCGGCGCGATCTCGTCCGCAGGCTGAGCACCCCGACGCACACGCCGCGGACGTGAGCCGGCTCACTCGGCGTCGACGGCGACGGCAGGCTCCGCCACGCTAGGCAGAGAGGCGGGGGCCGCGACCTTCTCGTCCACGATGCAGCTCTGCTCGAGCAGCTCGGCGACGTCGAGCTGCTTGATGCGGTCTTCGAGGCTCTGGCTCTTGAGGCCGTCGGTGAGCATCGTCATGCAGAATGGACAGCCGCTCGCCACCGTCTTCGCGCCGGTGTCGACGAGCTGCAGCGTGCGCTTGATGTTGACGCGGTTGGTGTTCTGCTCCTCCATCCACATCTGCGCGCCGCCTGCGCCGCAGCAGAGGCCGCGCGTCTTCGTCCAGTACTCGGGCTCGACGAGCTCGACGCCCGGGATCTGCCGCAAGATCTCGCGCGGCGATTCGTACACGTCGTTGTAGCGACCGAGGTAGCAGCTGTCGTGGTACGTGACGCGGCCGACGACGGCCTTCTTCGGGATGAGGCGCTTCTGCGCGAGCAGCCCGTTCAAGAACTCGCTGTGGTGGACGACCTCGAGGTGCACGCCGAAGTCGGGGTACTCGTTCTTCAGCGTGTTGAAGCAGTGCGGGCAAGCCGTCACCACCGTCTTCATCCCGCCTTGCTCTTTGTACGTGTTCAGGACCGCGGCGTTCGACTCGGCGAGCGCGGCGAAGATGTGCTCGGCGCCGGCGCGACGTGCCGGGTCGCCCGTGCACGACTCTTCTTGGCCGAGGATCGCGAAGTCGACGCCCGCCTGCTTCAAGAGGCGTGCGGTGGCGCGGGCGATCTTCTTCGCGCGATCGTCGTAGCTCGCGGCGCAGCCGACCCAGTAGAGGACCTCGGCGTCCGGCTTCTCGGCGAACGTCTTGAGCTCGAGGCCATCGGACCACGCCGATCGGTCCATGCGCGAGAGGTTCCACGGGTTGCCGTTGACCTCCATCGCCTGAAACGGCTTCTGCAGCTCGTGCGGAAACTCGTTGCGGATCATGACGAGGTTGCGACGCATGTCGACGATCTTGTCGACGTACGAGATGAGCACCGGGCACTGCTCTTCGCAGGCGCGGCACGTGGTGCATGCCCAGAGCACGTCGGGGTGCACGACCTCGGGCGCGAGGTTGATCGGGCTGTACTTGACGGGGTGCTTCGAGCCTTCGACGTCGTCCGCGACGACCTCGACGTTCGGGCCAGGCTCGGTGCCGTCTGCCGCGCCTTCGAGCCCAGGACCCCACTGCATCTCGCGCTCCACGAGCGGCTTCTCGTTGTCGTAGAGGTGATCGCGCAGCGCGAGCGTGAGGTGCTTCGGCGAGAGGATCTTTCCGGTCTTGTGCGCCGGGCAGTTGTCCGAGCAGCGACCGCACTCCGTGCACGTGTAGAAGTCGAGGATCGCCTTCCACGAGAGGTGCTCGATCTTGGCGACGCCGATGTCGGCCATCATCGGATCGGGCATCTCCGAGGCCGCCATCATCTTCTCGGTGAGCTTCTCGAAATTCTCGGCGAGCGGCTTGAGGCGCCCGCGCGGCTCGAGATCTTTGAAGAAGACGTTCGGGATCGCGGTGATGACGTGGAAGTGCTTCGAGTGCGGAAGCAGGTTCAAGAAGATGAGGACGAGCGACGAGTGCGTCCAATACCCGACGTGCGAGAGGACGACGAGGGTCGACGCCTTCAGGTGGAGCTTCGAGAGGAGCACCGCCATCGCCGAGCCGACCGGCGCGGGGAACGGCGAGTACTCGACGTGCGTGTCGGGCGCGGGCGCGTGCGGCGCGATGATCGTCGCGATGCGCGAGCAAAGCTCGTATCCGCCCTTCATGTTCGCGGCCGCCGCGGGCCCACACACCAGCGCGTTTTGATGCGCGAGGACGGTGGTGGCGCCGTCGTAGAGGATGTCCGAGACCATCATCGTGAAGATGATCCCGAGGATGAGCAGGCCTTCCCAATGAAGCGTCATGCGCTTCTGCGGCCGGACCACGCGGTAGTAGACGAAGACGAGGACGCCGAGCATGACGAGCAGCGCGACGATGTCCTTCGCGAACTCGTAGACCTTTCCGAGCGGCTGCGTCGGACCTAGCACGAGCAGGTTCCACGACGGATCGAAGCCGCGGCCCCAGAGCACGAGCGTGCGGAGCGTGAGCGTGAGAAAGCCAATGAAGATCAGCTTGTGAGCCCAACCCGCGGGTTGGTAGTAGCTCATCTTTTCTTGCGCGAACGCGTAGCGGAACACGGCCGCGAGGCGCTCGGGGATCCGGTCGAAGCGATCGACGAACTTGCCGAGCCGCAGCAGCTGCCATCGTCGGATCGCCGACCATAGAAACACCGCATGCGCGGCGACGATGAGGATGAGCATGGCAGTCGGGTTCATCGCGGATCCTCGACATATAGGGGCATGGCCCTATGCGTCAATCTCGTCCTGGCTCTTCCGGCGCTTCGGCCTGCGAATACCTGCTCGGCGAGGCATGTGTGATGCACTTTTCGAGGGATCATGCTTCGGAAGGATCGCACTCTGCTACGAAACCTCGTCATCGTCGTGGTCGGCGGCACCGGTGCGGCAATGGCGATCGGGGCGGCCTGCCTCGGGCGTGGTGAGCGCGCCACCCCCGACCCCACCGCGTACTCGCAGACGTCGCCCTCCCCTGCGGCGCCCGTCACGATCACGATCAACAACACGGTCCCGTCCGCCGCGCCGGCGCCGACCGACGACCGCTCGAGCGTCGGCGGCACGCCCGGGACGACCACGATCACGTCGGGCGAGATCAACCGCACGACGAACGACCCAGGCACCTCCGCGAGCGGCGCCCCCTCGGCGACGACCACCCTTGGCGCACCACGCGCGACCGCGACGATGGGCACCGGCGCGCCTCCCGTGGCCGTCGCGCCTGCCCCGTCGACCTCCGCGGCTCCTTCGGCATCGCCTGCGCCGTCGTCGAGCGCTGCGCCGTCCGCCTCGACGACGCCGAACAACGGCAACGGGACGGTCCCGCCGATCCCGCCCGTCACCTACCGCACGCCGACGCAAGGCCTCGAGGCAGGCGCAGGCCCGTTCCTCAGCGAGCCGTCGCCGTTCTCGGCCAGCTCGTTTCAAGCGAACCCCGAGGCAGGCGCCGGCCGCTTCTCGACCGACACGCCCTGAACGCTCGGCTCAGAGCTCGAACGAGAAGCCTTGCTTGTCCTGGCCTTGGCCGGGCGCGAGCGCCAGATCCATCGCCCACGTGCGGCTGCCGACGCGCGCGGAGAGATGCACCTTGACGGGAAGCTCGGCGCCGCGCGGATCGACGAGCTTCACCTCGACGATGTACTTGCCGTGGAGAGGCTCGGTGCCGTCGAAGAAGACGTTCTCGGCGTTCTGCTGATGGCAGCCGTCGTCGGGGCAATTCTTCTCGAGCTGGAGGCCCGAGGGCGTGGTGGGCGTGCCCTTCGCGACGCGCGCGGAGCTCGGATCGATCGCCCCACGCGACCATGAACTGGAGGACGCCCGTGCCGACGCCGCAGCCTTCGTCGATGACGCCGTTGCAGTTGTCGTCGTTGGCGTTGAAGCAGAGCTCCGGCCCGGTCGGCGTGCAGCCTGCGGTGACGACGACGCCTTCGGAGGCCGAGAGGTTCTTCGCGTTCAGGTTCGCGCCAGGGGACGCCGCGCCAGGTGACGACGGGCCACACGCAGCGGTGATCACGATCGCCGCCGACGCCAGGAAGGCGGAGGCGGCTCTCTTCGAGGACGAGATCGACAGGAGCAAGGTCACGCGGGATTTGGATCTATCACGAACGAACGCCGGCGCGCGTCTTGGCGTTCGCGTCTTTGCGCGTGCGTCACTGCTGGAGGCAGTAGACGCGGTTGACCTCGGTGCATGCCTCGTCGGTCAGCGCCGTCCAGCCGTTGTTCGTCTGCTCGGCCTCGCCGACGCGACCGCTTCCTCCGGTGCCGCCCCAGTCGTTGCACGTGTGCGTGGCGACGGTGCCCGCCGCGTTCGTCCCCGTCCAGACGCGATCCTCGTCGAGCGGCGGCTGCACGTTCTTCTCGTCACGACGAAACGCGGCCGCGAGGGTCCCCTTCGTGAGGTCCGCCTTCGTCTTGAAGACCTCCGTTCCGTTGACGAGCTGCCACGGGCCGCTTCCGGTCACGCGATCGATCGCGTTCACCTGCGAGGTCGAGATCCACGCGATGAAGGTGCCGGGCAGACCGGCGTCCTTCGCGGCCTTGTTGCAGATCGCGTCCGCGCCGGCGACGCCGCCGAGGTTGCCGGTGACGAGCGTCGACGAGACGAACGCCTTGAGCGGTCCCTTCGGCGCGGCGTCGGCGGAGGCGTCGAGCGGAGCGCCCGCGTCGAGGTTCGTCGACTGCGTCTGCGGCGTTCCTTCGGTGGTGTTGCTCGGGTTCGTGCTCTCGTCGTTCGTGTTGTTTCGTGGCGGCAGCGCGGTGCCCTTCGCGAACGGATCACCGTTGATGTCCGGGGCGCTACAGCCCGCGAAGAGGACGAGCGCAGCGGCGACCGGCAACACCCGCGCGGCGATGGGGCTACGCACCATATCCATCGATCTAGCGCAAAGAATTCGCCATGACAGTGGTCGCCTGTGATCCAACGAGGGAGGGCTCGCGTGAGTGATGTCGAAGCGTGATCGCACACGCGCCAAGCGCTGGTTTGCATGGCGCAAACACCTCGTAGGAAGACGTCGCACTGGATCGCCAGGCGCCCAGATAACAACGGCGTCTCTCTTCGCGTGGAAGAGGACGCCGTGTTCGGTGCTCGGCGCTACCTGCGCTGACGAAGACTACTTCTTCGGCGGGACGACGTTCGCGTTGCCCGACGTGCCGGCGGGCTTCGCGTCCGGGACGCTGTCGGTCGTCATCTTCGGGTTCATCAGCTCGAAGAACGCTTGGCGCGCGAGCTCCTTCGCGGGGC
>JBGAFW010000009.1:0-184980 GCA_044227045.1 Labilithrix sp. | reverse complement strand
ATCACCGAGTCGTGCACTCCGGTGACGGGGCGATTGCTCGTGTCCTTCGGATCGAAGACGAAGAGCGCGTCGTCTCCGAAGAGCGCGCGCGTGGTGGACATGTCGTAGCAGTTGACGAGCTCGCGTGCGCCCTCCATCGGGTTGCCGCGCACGAACATGTAGAAGAGGAGGACGGCCAAGCTGTGGTCGTCGCTCGCGGTGGTGCAGGGGGATTTGCCGGTGACGACCTCCGGCGCGCCGAAGCCCGGAAACAGGATGGCGCCTGGCGAGCCGTTCGTGCGGACGTTGTCGTTGTCGACGACGAGGACATCGCCGGTCTTCGGATCGAACGCGAAGCCGCCGAGGTTGATGTCCTTGTAGACGGAGCCCGAGAGATGGAGCTTCCGAAACGCATCGACGATCCCGAGCGCCGCGGTGGCGAGGACGCGATCGTTCGCGCCGACGCGGCCGCAGACGAGGCGCTCGAGCGTCTCGTAGCCGGGCTTCCAGAGGTTCATCAAGTAGCCGAAGGTCGCGAGTCCGGCGCCACCCGCGCCGTCTTGCTCGACGAACGCGAGCGGCCACACGAAGCGTGCGTCGGGCGGCGGCTTCGGGAGGATGTACTCGCGGAGCGCATGACGCTGCTCGCGTGCGTGCGCTTGCGAGGCGGCGTCGCGTGGCGCCGGGTAGTACCACTTCAGGGCGTAGTGCGGCCCGCCTTCACCCACGCGCTCGACCTCGTAGACCTCACCTTGGCCGCCAGCGCCGAGGAGCCGGAGCACCTTGATCGGGTCGCCGCTGTCGGTGTGGAGCAACGTCCCTTGCGGGAGGCGCTGCATCGTCGCGTTTGCGCTCATGAGGACTCCTTCGGAAGCCATGCCATCGCCACCGAGCAGTCGTCGCCGTCGCGCGCGACCGTGCCGAGGTAGCGTGGAAGATCGATCATGACGTCGTTCCAGCTCTTCGCGGTGATGCGCGCGAGCATCTTCGCGCCCCATTCGTCCTCGAAGGTGGGGTCGGCGTCGTATTGATCGGCGACGCCGTCGGTGGCGAGCACGACGAGGCGATCGCTCGCGTGGTCATCGAGGCGCGCCGTCTTCACGTCGATGTGCTCGATCGCCGAGCGCATGCTGAGCGAGTAGGTCGCCTGTCCCATCGACTTGTCGGCGGCGGGGAAGACGCGGCTCGCCGATGGCTCTTGGTCCGTGCTGGTCGCGAGGATGGCCTCGCCGTCGCCGATGCGCAGCCACGTGAGATGGCTCGCGGTGATGGCGACCGCGACGAGCGTCGTGCCGTACACCTTGACCTTCTCGTCCCAGTCGCCAGTGACCTCGTCGGGCCAGAGCAGCGCAAGGCCGTCGCGCGCGGCGACCATGCGGGCGTGATGCTTCACGCGGCGATTCCACTCGAAGACGAGGCGTCGTTTGGCATGCGCGATCGCCTCCTCGGTGAGCTCGTTCGTGTCGGCGAGCAACGTCGTGAGCACGTCGACTGCGACGTGGGTGGCGACGCGGGCGCCTTCGTCCGAATGCGTGTATTGTGCATCACCGTGCCCATCGGCGACGGTGAGGACGATGAGACCACGCTCCTCGTCGATGTGCGTGCGCGCGGCGTCCTGACACGGAGCGCCGTTGCCCATCACGACGTGCTGGCAGCCGACGACGGAGGCCGCGGTCGCGCGCGCTTCCAGCGACGGCCGCGCCCTTCGAGTCACCACGGCTCGTCGTCGCCGTCGCTCTGGACGACGACGGGCGGAGGCGGGAGGCGAGGAGCCGAGACGCCGCCGAGCGCACTGCCGGCGCCCGCGGACATCGAGGTCGAGTGGCTCTGCGTGACGCTGATCGACGCCCACTTGATGAGCTGAACGAGCGTCGTCGCGCGATCGGCGTTCAGCACGGTCTCGGCGTTGCCGGTGAACCTCGCGAGGACGGCCTTGTCGGCGCCCTCTCCGATCGCGACCGCGATGCGCACCGTGCGGCCTGGCTGGCCCCAAGGGGTCGCCTCGAAGCGACGAAGCGCGACCTCCCAGTCGTCGGTGGGCCCACCATCGGAGAGAAGAAGAAGAACGGGCGGCAGGTTTCGCTTGCCCATGTTGTTGACGTCGAGCGCGGTGGAGACGAGATCGAGCGCGGCGCCGAGATCGGTGACGCCGTCGGCCTGGAGATCGTTCCACGAGAACTCCTGCACCGAGATCCGCGGCACGTGCCAGCGCGCACCCGTGCTGAAGGTGATCACCTCGACGAACATCTCCGCGAAGGGGTTGTCGAGGTTGTTCTTGCGCATCTCCGGGATGCACTCGCGCACCGCGCGGTTGACCGCTTGGATCTTGTCGCCCGTCATCGACCCCGAGACGTCGACGAGCATGATGAAGCGAAGGGTTCGGCGGCTCGTGCCACCGCGGACGTCGTCGGACTGGGCGTCGAAATCGGAGAGGTTTGCCATGAACGAAGAGTGATTAAGGAGGGTGGAAGGGAAAGGGAAGGGTGAGGGGGTCGCTTTTTCGGACGCCCTATTTAAGGAGGAGGGTTCTTGCGGCGGGACCGTACAACCCGCGGTATACCGCCAGCTCCGCCGAAATCTGCCCTCTCCCGACGATTTTCTCGCGACTTTTCGCGTGCTTGTTGCTCCTCCTAGCGAAGGCCACTGCCCTTGGACACGCGTCTCACCGAAGCTCTGAACGGATTTCGAACTCGATACCCTGGCCAAGAGTCGGCCTGGAAGCGGCTCGAAGGTTGGCTGCTCGATCACGCGCCCACCGAGAAGCGCGCGGCGAAGGCGCTCGCCTCGGTCCCCAAGCTCGATCTCCATCTCGAGATCGAGAAGCTGAAGGGCACGCGCGTCGACGCCTTCGCCTTTCGGCGGATGACCGACGCGATCACGAGCCAAGAAGGCCTCGCTGGAGATCTCGTCGAGCAAGCAGTCCTCGTGTGGTTGTCGGCGCTCGGCGTCGAGGCGCCCGACCCGACGGCGCTTCGGGGTCTCCTCGACGCAGGCGCGATCGCCGCGAGCATCGAGGTGTGCCGTGTCCTCCACGTGTCGATGAAGGATCTGCCGATCATCTCGCAGGTTCGTCTCGAAGGGCTGACGAATCGCGCGCACAACGAGGTCCTCGTCTCCGTCTGGCTGAGCGGCGCGGACGCGTCGTCACCGCTCAAGTCGACGACGTGGTCGCAGCCGATCGAGCGCATTCGCGGCAAGCAGGTCGTGATCCTCGAGGACGTGAACGTGAACGTCACGCAGAAGGCGCTCCACGAGCTCCGCGCGCCTCTCCTCGGTCGCTTCTGGATCGAAGTGAAGACGAAGGACGAGGTGCTCCTTCGAAGCTTCCAAGAGGTGGAGGCGCTTCCTCCGGCGACCTGGCCGATGGGACGCGTGCCGCTGCCTGCGCTCGCGGCGTTCGTGCTTCGTGAGGACGCGATCGCCCGTGAGCTCGTCAGCGAAGCCGCGACGCGCGCCTCCGACTCGGATCCACGTCCGAGCGGCGTGAAGGCCGTCGCCGCGCTGCTCGCGGTCCTCGGCGAGCTCGACATCGCGATCACGAACACGCCCGTCGCGGCGACGAACGAGGTCCGTTCGCCGCGCGCGGTGCTTCAGGAGGGCGCGGCGACGTCGCTCGACGTCCAGCTCATGCTCGCCGCATGCCTCGAGCACGGCGGGATGTCGCCGCTGCTCGTCTGGGCGAGCAGCGGACCTGCGATCGGCATCTGGACCACCGAGCAGCGACCTGCGCTCACCGAGACGGACGACGCGGAGCTCATCGCGCGCATCGCCGACTCGGGCGCGCTCGTCCTCGTCCCGATCGGCGATCATGTCCTCCGCTTGCGCGAGCCCGATGAGAAGACGAGCTTCTTCGCGCTCGATCTCCTCTCGGCGCGAAAGCGCGGCGTGCTCCCGCTCGACTCGATCATCCTTCGCGAGAGCGACAAGCCGAAGCCGCACGAGGCTCGCCAGCGGTTGCTCGATCGCGCGGCCCTCAACGCGAATCGAACCGGCATGCTCTTGCCAGGCGCATGGGGCGCGCGTCTCGGTCGCCGGCCCGACGGCGGAGACACGACGCCGGCGCGCCTCCAGCAATGGAAGCGCCGGCTGCTCGACCTCACGCTGAACAATCCACTCCTCAACGCGAAGCTGCGCGTCACGTCGCTCCCACTCATGGTGCACGACTGCGGCGCGCTCGAAGACGCGCTCGCGACCGGTCAGACGTTTCGCCTCGAGGCTCGCCCGCCCGCGCCGAGCCCCGGCGTGCCGAAGCCCGACGTCACGCGCGAGATGACCACGAACGCGATGACGGGCGGCGCGCTCCTCGTCGACCTCACCGACAAGCGCGTCATCACGCAAGCGAAGAACGCGCAGCGCGCCTTCAAAGGTGCGCTCGAAGAGGGCGGCGTTCACACGCTCTTTCTGACGCTCGGCAGCCTCGAGTGGCTCGACGCCTCGAAGGGAACTCAGCGCGCCGAGCCGCGTCGCGCGCCGCTCCTCCTCGTGCCGGTGCTCATCCGGCGCACGAAGGCCGGCTACTACGAGATCAAGAAGGCAGACGGCGAGACGGAGCTCAACGCCGCGTTGATCGAGTTCTTGCGTCGCGAGCACGGCGTCGAGGTGAACGGCGTCGATCCGCTCCCGCAAGATCACGCCGGGGTCGACGTCCCCGCGGTGTTCGCCGCGTTCAAGCGCGCGCTTGAATCGACGCCGGCCACGTCGGCCTGGACGGTCCACGACGAAGCGCAGATGGGGATCCTCGCGTTCTCGGGGTTCCGGATGTGGCGCGATCTCGATCATCAAGCGGCCGATCTCCTCCGCCATGCGCTCGTGCGTCGCCTCGCGGTGGGCGTCGTCGAGGAAGGCGGCGACGCGGCGGCGACGGACGACGTCGACTTCGCGAAGGCGAGCTCGCTCGACGATCGCTTCGCCGCGCGTGACGTGCTCTGCCCGCTCGAGGCCGACGGCTCGCAGCTCACCGCTGTCCTCGCGGCGGCCGAAGGAAAGAGCTTCGTCCTCGAAGGTCCGCCTGGGACGGGCAAGTCGCAGACGATCGCGAACCTCATCGCGCAATGCCTCGCGTCGGGCAAGACCGTGCTCTTCGTCTCGCAGAAGCGCGCGGCGCTCGAGGTCGTCGAGTCGCGTCTCTCCGCGATCGGGCTCGCGCCGTTCTTGCTCGAGCTGCATTCGAAGAAGGCGAGCAAGCCCGAGTTCATCCAACAGCTCCGGGTGGCCGCAGAGCTTCGCGCGCAGAAGCCGCCGCGCGACTGGAACGCAGAGGCTGATCAGCTCGCAGCTGCGCGTAACGAGCTCAACGCAGCCGTGCGTGCGCTTCACGCCGTGCGTGACCCCGGGATGTCCGTGTACCAGGCGATCGCGGACGCCGAGGCGAGGCGCGATGGGCCGCGCCTCGAGCTCGGCACGCACGTCGACTTCGACAGCGCGCGCGCGTTCGACAAAACGTGGGTCGCAGACGCGAAGGCGAACGTCGGCGATCTCGTCGCGAGCTTCGGCCGGCTGGGTCAGGGGTGGGAAGATCTCGAGGCGGTCCGCGCGACGGACTGGCCGCGGGCGAAGCGTGACGCGCTCGAGGTGGAGCTCCGCGCGCTCGAAGACGCCGCTCCGGCGCTCGAAGAGGCCTGTCGCGGGCTCGAGCGATGGATGCCGAACCTCGCGTCGGCGAGCGCCGACGACCTCGAGCTCGCCGATGTCGTGCTTGGTCAGATCGAGTCGTCGCCACGGCCGCGCCTGCAGCTCCTCTGGGACGACGGCGGAAACAAAGAGGTCGAGCCGTGGATCGCGCGCGTCGAGGCGACGCGAAAGAAGGCGATCGAGCTCGGCGCGACATGGCGGCCCGAGCTCTTGAAGGAGACCCTCGAGCCGCGCATCCGGACGATCCGCCAGTGGATGGGCGTGTTCCTGCTCGGCTGGCTCATGGTGTTCTTCCAGCGCTGGTTTTTCCGTGCGTTCGCGAAGAGCGAAGTCCCGCCGAACGCGCGCCTCGTCGCCGACGCCGAGGCGGTGGTGAAGCTGCAGGCCGAGCGTGACGCGATCCTCAGCGAGCAGATCGACATCGCGAAGCGCATCGGCGATCTCGAGCTCGACGAGTGGGGCCTCCCCGTCGTCGACGCCGAGGCGGTGAAGAAGCTCCTCGCGTTCGCGGCGACGTTTCGCAAGCGCACCGTGAAGTTCCCGAACGTCCTCGAGCTCGCCGCCGAAGGCGCTCCCACCGAGTCGGCCGCGCCGATGAAGGCGTTTCGCGCATCGCTCGCGACGTGGAACGAGAAGAAGCGCATCGCGACCGCGTCGCTCGATCTGAGCGGTGGGTTCACGAAGCCGGCGGAGCCCGCGCACATCACGAACACCGCCCTCCGCGCGAAGCTCATTCGCGAGCGGAGCGGGCTCCTCCGCGATTGGGGCGCCCATCGACGAAACCGTGACGCGTGCGTCGCGCTCGGGCTCGGCAAGCTCGTTCGGGCGATCGAGAAGCGTGACGTGCCGGCAGAGACGGTCAGCGAAGCCTTCTCGAACACGTGGCTCTCGTGGTGGATCGATCAGCGGGTGGCGTCGGACAAGGCGCTCGCGTCGTTCGACGGGCTCAAGCAACGCGCGCGTGAAGAGCGCTTCGCGCAGCTCGATCGAACGACCCGCGAGCTCGCGCGCCACGAGATCATCTCGCGCATCGCCGCGCGGCAGCCGCGCCTCGACAGCGGCGCGCCGCCCACGTCGCAAGCGGGCATCCTGCTCCGTCAGTTTGGGCGTCGCGCGGGCTTTGCCTCCCCACGCCAGCTCTTCTCGGAGTGCGCCGGCCTCATCCGGCAGCTCAAGCCGTGTGTCCTGATGAGCCCGCAGTCGGTCGCGCAGTACCTCGATCCGAGCCAGCCACCGTTCGACGTCGTCGTCTTCGACGAGGCCTCGCAGGTGCCGACGCACGAGGCGATCGGCGCGATCGCGCGTGGTCGTCACGTCGTGGTCGTGGGCGACTCGAAGCAGCTCCCGCCGACGTCGTTCTTCCTCGGCGGCGCGCAAAACAAGGATGGTGACGACGGCGCGGACGGCGCGAGCGCGGGCGACGAGGTCCTGGCGGAGCTCGACAGCATCCTCGAGGAGTGCAGCGCCTCGGGGCTCGCGAGCTTGCGGCTCGGCTGGCACTACCGCAGCCGGCATCCGTCGCTGATCGCCTTCTCGAACACGCGCTACTACGGCTCGCGGCTTCAGGTGCTCCCATCGGCCGAGGCGCGACCGGCGAACCTCGGCGTGTCGGTCACGCACGTGAAGGGCGCCGTCTACGACCGCGGCAACACCGCGACGAACGCAGGGGAAGCGCGCGCGCTCGTCGCCGAGCTCGTGCGACGTCTTCGCGATCCGAACGAGAGCCAACGCAGCCTCGGCGTGGTGACGTTCTCGCGGTCGCAGCAAGCGCTCGTCGAAGATCTCCTCGAGGAGGCGCGTGCCCAGTATCCCGAGATTGAGCCCTTCTTCGATCCCGAGCGCGCCGAGCCGCTCATCGTCAAGAACCTCGAGAACATCCAAGGCGACGAGCGCGACGTCGTCCTCTTCTCGATCGGGTACGGCCCTGATGCGAAGGGGAAGATGACGGCCAACATGGGGCCGCTCGGCCAGCTCGGAGGCGAGCGCCGCCTCAACGTCGCGATCACACGCGCGCGCGAGCAGCTCGTCGTGTTCGTGTCCTTCGAGCCGAAGCAGCTCGATCTGTCGTCCTCGTCGGCCCAAGGCCTGCACGATCTCAAGGCGTTCCTCGAGACGTCGGCCTCGTGGGAAGACGTCGTGATGGGCAACGCCGGCGCGCAGGCCGACGTCGATCCCGCCGAGGTCGCGCTGAAGCGTGCGCTCGCCTCACGCCTCGAAGACGCAGGCTACACCGTCGATCTCGACGTCGGGGTGGGCACTTCGCGCGTCGACATCGCCGTGCGCGACCGCAAGGACCCGAATCGCTACGTCTGCGGAATCGAGATCGACGGACCGCGCTACGCCGCGATGAGCACGGCGCGTGATCGTGATCGCTTGCGATGGGACGTGCTCGCGGGGCTCGGCTGGCGCATGCACCGTATGCGTGCGCTCGATTGGTACGAAGACCGCGACGCGGTCGCCCTGTCCGCCCTCCGGGCGATCGAGGAAGCCGAGACCGCGCTGCCAGGCGTGCGCCTCGAAGGCTCGAATGGAGACTCGAATGGAGGTGAGGGCGCTCACCTCTCGCCGCTCCCGCCCGAGCTCACGCAGACGCCCGCGCCGGCCGCGAGCGTCTCGACCTCGGCGCCTCCCTCCGAACGTACGCCGAAGTGCTTCTATCGGATCGCCAAGCCCGCCACGCGGACCGGAGCGCTCCGGTGGGAGAACGTCCAGACGGCAGAGGTCGTGGCCGAGATCGTCGAGGAGGAAGGCCCCATCGCGGAGCGGCTCCTCGCGCGGCGGATCGCCGAGGCGTGGGGCCTCAAGCGCGCGCCGGCGATGACCGGGCAGATCTCCGCGCTGCTCGGCCGCATCACCGAAGACAAGCGTCCCGTTCATCGCGACGGTTTCTTCTGGCCGTCCGCGCACAAAGACGCCGATTCGTGGCGGATTTACCGGGTCCCCGAGCCCGCCGATCCCGACACGCGTCGCGACGCCGAGGACATCCCGATCGAGGAGCTCGCCAACTGCGCCGACGATCTCCTGGCACGCTACGGGACGATGCCGCACGAAGATCTCGCCCGCGCGATCGCGAAGCGCTTTGGCTTCCGCGGTCTCACCAAGGTCGTCGCGCAGCGCGTGGATCTCGGGATCGTTCACGCCTCGCGGCGAAGCGCCTCGACCAGCCCGTGAATCGAGGCGAGCGACGAGGCGTCCGTCACCCAGGTCGAGAACGTGGTGATCCACGCCGGCGTTCAGCGACGGCTGTAAATTGCACGCATCGATCGCGCCCTTTCGTTGCTATCTAAGCAACGTCACAAGGCGATCCGAGGGACGGGTTTTCGGCGCGTTTTGCGTTGAATTTGGGGATGAGGTGGATCGCTCCACGTCCACTTCGCCTGGCCCCGCTTTCGCATTGGGTCCATCGCATAACCTATCATGCTTACCTATCGTCGCTCTTTTGCGATGCCGGAGATCGGCGTCGAATACACAGTTGCGGACTATGCTCACCCTGACTTTCGGATCCGCGCAGAACGCGCGCGAGGGATCGTCGCGGACGAAGCGCTGACGTTTCCGAACATCGCGTGGTCGGGCTACGGAGATCGACCGCGCCTCGACATCGTCCTTCGCGGCGACATTCGCGATCGCGAGAACGGCGTCACCCGCTTCTTGCGACGCGGAGACTTCGCGATCGGCCGCGCGCTCGAGTCGCTCTACATGCGGGTCGAAGGCGAGGACATGCTCTCGCTCTCGATCGAGTGGAACCTCGGCTCGCTCGGCACGAGCGCCCCGATCGGGCTTCCTTCTGGGACGCTCCGCGCCTCGGATCTCGAGCTCGTGACGGTCGCGACCGAGCAGCTCATCGCCAACGTGCCTCGAGGCTCTGGCGATCAGCGCGCCGCCGCGGAGGGAGGTGACCGGCATGCGGTCGTCGGGACGATCGGTCGCCTGGTGGCATGCCTGCGCTCCGCCGGCCTTCCGTTCGACGCGTGGAAGGCGCGCGATCTCGTCGCGCCTGTGCCCGCCGTCCTCCAGCGCGTCGCCGACGCGGTCGGACGGAGCTTGTCCTCGCTGGCGTCGAAGCCAGGCGCGTCGGATCTGGAGCGCGAGCTTGGCGTGTCACGCCGTCGCGTGGCGGACCTCGTCTCTGATCTCGCGGCGAAGTACGGCCTGAACGGCGGCGACTGGCGCACGATTCGCGATCGCTGGCGGCTCAACACCGCGCTCCTCGCGATGAGCCATCCTCGCGCCCGCACGGAGAGCGTCGCGACCGCCGTCGGCTATGGCTCGCCCAACGCCCTCTGCCACGCGTTTCGCGAGGCGAACATCCCGTCGCCCGGATCGATCCGCGACGCGCTCGCGCGTTTGGCCTGAGCCGTCGCTGTACAGAAACCCGTAAAAACATGGTCGATCACGTCATTTGCCAAGGTATGACAATGGTAATATGATGATGATCATATGAGCTCGGAACCCGCACGCGAGGCCGTCGTCTTCCTCCACTCGACGGGGACGATGCCCTCGCTCTGGTCGAGCGTGCCCGAGGCGGTGACGAAGGGCCGGCGGCGGGTGTTCCCGGCCAACCTTGGCTATCCGCCGAACCCGCCCGTGACGCATGGCGTGCATGTCGGCGTCGACGATGACGCCAAGCACGTGCTCGGGGCGATCCCCGAAGACGCCGCGCGCGTTCACCTCGTCGCGCATTCGTACGGCGGCCTGATCGCGCTCCGCCTGATCGCGCCGCTCGGCGGCCGGCTGGCGTCGCTCTTCCTCTACGAGCCCGTCCTCTTTGGCGCGCTCCATCAGCTCACCGAAGCGAAGGACGACCCGCGGAGCGCCGCGATCGATCCCGAGGCCCGATCGCAGGCGCGGTTTTTCCTCGATCATCCGTGGTTCATCGGCGACGAAGAGCGCGCTGGACGCGCCGAGTGGCTCGAGGTCTTCATCGACTACTGGAACAAGCCTGGCTCGTGGGCAAAGATGCCGCAGGCGCTCCGCGAAGCCTCGCTCGCCCTTGGCTGGAAGATGTCGCGCGAGGTGCGGTCGTGCGCCCTCGACAACGCCTCGTTCGACGACTGGAACCTCCGCGTCCCGATCACGCTCATGCGCGGGGAGCGGTCGCCGGCGGCGTCCCGTGCGATGACGAAGCTGCTCGCCGACGCGGCGAAGAAGACGGTCGATGGGGTCACCCTGGTCGAGGGGGTGGGGCTCAACCACATGGCGCCGCTCGTCGCGCCGGGGCTTGTGCACGAGGCGCTCGGCCTGCATTTCGAGAGCGTCTTCACGGGGGCGAGCCGATGAGCAATGTCAAGCTCGAACAGAAGGAACGGACGCGCGCTTCGATCATCGAATCGGCATGCAAGCTCGTACGCGAGAGAGGCATCGGGGGCGCCCGCGTCGCGGACGTGATGAGCGGCGTGGGGCTCACGGTCGGCGGCTTCTACGCCCACTTCTCGTCGAAGGAGGCGCTCGTGGACGAGGCCCTCCGCCGAACGGCCGCCGCGATGCGCGCGCGCCTCTTCGACCGCATCGACGAGAAGCCCGCGGCGGCTCGCGCCGAGGTCGTGCTCAAGCGCTACCTCTCGGCAGCGCACCGCGACGACCCTGCGAACGGATGTCCGCTGCCCGCGGTCGTCGGCGAGGTGTCCACCTCCACGCCCGAGCATCGCGAGGTGCTGGCCGAGCAGCTCGAGGCGCTCGCCGAGCAGTTGAGCAGCACCATCCCGAAGGGCGGGGGTGGCCGAAGCGAGAAGGGGACATCACCTCGCCACGTGGCGCTCGGGATGATCGCCCTCATGTATGGTGGCATCAGCTTGGCGCGCGCGCTGAAGGGAACCGAGCTGAGCGATGAAGTCCTTCGTGCGTGCCGAGCCTTTGGAACGATGGAGCGCTGAACGATCGTGAGCTACCCAAACCATCCCATCTCCGAGCTCGAGAAGGCCACGACGATCACGGCGGACGCGGCCGACCCCGGCCTGTTTCACGGCGCGATCCCCGATCAGTGGCAGCAGGGCAAAGGCGCCTTTGGCGGGCTCGTGATCGGCGTCCTCACGCGCGCGATCCTCGCGTCCGAGGACGCGTCCGCGCGCCGTCTCCGCTCGCTCAGCGCCGACATCCCCGCGCCCACGTTGCCCGGCCCGGTCACGATTCACGTGACGACGCTCCGGCGCGGCGCGAGCATGACGTACCTCGACGCCCAGCTCCTCCAGGACGGCGCGGTGATGGCGCGCGCGAGCGCGTCGCTCGCGGCCGCGCGTGCGGTGACGCCGGTGAACATGAAGATGGAGCCGCCTGCCGCGAGGCCGCCGTGGAGCGACGTCCCGGTCGTCCCCGTCGCGCCTCCCTTCGGGCCCGTGTTTGGCCAGAAATACGAGTACCGGAGCACCGGGCCGCTGCCGTTCGCGGGAGGCAAGGAGGCGCTCGCAGAGGGCTGGATCCGCGAGAGATCGCCGCGCGGAGGGGCGATCGACGAGCCGGCGATCATGGGCCTGCTCGACGCGTACTGGCCAACGTCCTTCGCGATCGAGTCCGCGCCTCGTGGCGTCGCGACCGTCGGCTACACGATGCAGCTCCTCACCGATCCGCGCACGCTCCCTCCAGACGAGCCGCTCTTCTATCGTGCGCGCGGCGTGGCCGGCGCCGAGAGCTTCTTCGTCGAGATGCGTGAGCTCTGGTCGGGCGACGCGGTCGTCGCGTTGAACCAGCAGACGTTCGCGCTGCTCGGCTGACTCCTGATCGCTAGTTTCGTTCGAGCCTTCGCACGACGCCGTCGGCGATGCGCTCGGCCAAGGCGGAGATCGTGAGCAGCGGCGTGACGCCGAGCGAGCGCGGGACGACGGCGCCGTCGGCGACGAGGAGGCCGTCATGGATGCCGCCGTCGGCGTCGAACACACGACCCAGGTGATCGACGGCGCCATGATCGGCGTCGTCGCCCATCGGGCAGCCGCCGAGCGGATGCACGGTCATCTGACGGCGTCCACCGATGATCGCGCTCCGAGGGTTCGGCAAGAAGTAGCCGCCATGCTCACGCGCGAGCGCTTCCATCTCCTTCGTGATCAACGCGAAGGCGCGCTCGCCGCCGACGCCAGGCCACGACACGGAGACACGTCCTGCCGGATCCGCCAGCACCAAGCGCCCCGAGCCGCTGTCGTGGCCGCAGGCCAGAAGGAGCATCGAATGGTTGAGCGCGCCGTCGGGGCCGGGCTTCGCGAGGGGCATCACGTCGCGACGAATGCGGGCGCGCTGCTCGGCCGAGAACGCGAGGGGATGGAGCATGGAGTACGCGCCGATGGCTCGCGCGACGAACGTCGCGAGCGCCGAGGGGATCGCGCCCTCCAAGAGCAGAAATCGCTCTTCGAGCGGGCCGCCGCGTCGATAATCGCCATACGAGGATATCGTGTTACCGACGGGCCAGCCGTCGCGCTCGGCGCCGATATCGCCATAGCCAATGACGTCTGTCTTGTATATCCCGTTATAGCTAAAGCCCAATATATCGGCGTTCGCCGAGAATCGATCGCCGACGCGAGGAGACAGCCGGAGACGATTCGAACGAGAGCGCGCGAGGATCTCGGTCGACCCCATCGACCCCGCGGCGAGGACCACGATCGACGCGCGTACGCTCCGAAGCTGCTTCGAGACCGCCTTCGGCGTGACGTCCGCGAGCTCGACGATGTAGCCACCTGACGCCGACGTGTCGGGCTCGATCCGCTTCACCTCTTTGCCGGTGAAGATGCGCGCATGATGTCGCTTCGCGAGCGGAAGGTAATTCGTCGTGAGGGTGTTCTTCGCGCCGGCGTTGCAGCCTGCGACGCAATCTCCACACACCGTGCACGGCCGCCGCTCGATCCCGAAGCGAACGTGTGGCTCGCGCGTGACGTTGAGCGGAAGGGTGGCATGCGGAACCCCACGCGCGCCGACGGTCTTGGCGTGGGCCTTGACCTTGGAGAGCTCGTGAAGTCTCGGATGATGGGCAGCTCCGAGCATCTCCTCGGCGCGCGCGAAGTACGTCGCGAGCGCTCCGCTTCGCCAGTCTTCGCGGATCGCGGCTGGCCATTCGGGCTGCTCGAACACCTCGCCTTCGGGACGAAGAGAGATGCCCGCGTTGATGAGCGACGTCCCGCCGAGGCCGCAGCCCACCACGACGTCGATGTCGTTCGCCATCTGCGTGTTCGGATCGAGCAACCCGAGCGGGCTGAACGGCGTGCGGATCGCCGCGGCCACCGAGGTCTCGTCGGTGGGGAAATCGCCCGGCAACCACTCGCGCCCGCGCTCGAGGACGCACACCTTCGCGCCGGCCTCGGCGAGGCGCGCGGCGAGGATGGCGCCTCCATACCCCGAGCCGATGATCACGGCGTCGTAACGGTAGGCGAGCGCAGACGACGGATCACTCAGCGGTGTCACGAGCCCATTCTACGCGCGTCGCAAATCCAATCGACGATATCTCGCATAGAGGAGGACGCCCACGACGCTCGCGACGGACCACGCCACGAAGTGCGGACCGATCGGGTAGGGCTTGTCGTAGAAGACGAGCGGGAGCTCGACCCACGCCGTCCGCCACCATGCTGGAAACAGGGCGTCATCGCGATACCAAGGCAAGAAGAGGACGAGGTTCGCGTGCGTGAGGAGATCGAAGATCGAATGCGAGAGGGCTCCGGCAAACGCGCTGACGGCGGCGCGCCCCAGCGTCGGGTGCGCATGGACGTCGCGTGGAAAGACGAAGTGCACCACGCGATCCGGCAAGCGTCGCGCCCCAACCACGAGCAGCATCGTGAGCGGCGTCGCCAGAAAGAGCACGCCGATCAGCGAATGGCCGATCCCCTGGCCTAGCTCACCGCGAATGGGCGCGCCGAGCGCGTCGACGAGATCCGGCGCCGCCGCGCCGATCGACAAAGCGACAGGGTCGATGTGGCGTGGCCACTTCCTCCATAAAGGAAGAATGAGCCCTTGATGGGAGGGAAACGCAAGCGGCACGTTGAAGGGCCAACGATAGCTTTCGTGCCACTCGCCGCGATGGACGCGAGATGAATCGTGGATGAAAAGGCGAACGCCCATAACGTGTTGGGCACGAGCGCTAAGGCGTAATCGTGCCTACGACAGGGCCACTCGCCGGGAGATCGAACTCGACGTCCGTGCAGATCTGCGCCGGCGTATTGCCCGTGAGCGCGCATCCGTTTGGCGGGCCTGCGCCCGCGTCGGCGTTCCCGCGGAACGCGCACATGTGCGCGATGTACTTTCCAGGCGGCGCGCAGCTCGGCTCGTCGCACGTGAGGGACGTACCGTCCTTGCTCGTGCACTTCGTGCTCGTGAAGACGCGGCCATCCCAGACCTGCTGGGTGCCCGTCTTCGGGACGGGGTTTGGCTGCGGGCAGATCGCAGGGCAGCCGACCTCCTCGCAGGCGCCGCACGCGGTGGTGCAGTTGCTCCCGATCGTCACGCTCGACTTGTCGGCCGCCTTCTGAACGAAGAGCCACGTGGCGTCGCAGGTGGAGCTCCCCGTGCAGAACGTATCGCCGCCGGTGTTGTCGACGGTGAGACGGAACGTGATCGGTCCAGAGCAGTTGCCGGGGCCGCCGTCCGTAATGAAGCCGCTGCTGCTCCCGCCGCTGCTCGACGACGACGACGAGCTGCTGCTGCTCGTCGAGCCGCCATCCGAGTCGCCCACGAGATCACCGCCGCCACCCTTGCAGGCGACGACGATCGCGGCGACGAGCCCCAGCGCGAACACCATCGAGACGTCGCGTTTGAACGAAGAGCGCATACCGTCATCGTACCGCGTGGTAAACCGGCGCCCAATGATTGCGTTCTTTGGGACAGGGCTACTCGGAAGCGGATTCGTGCAGGCTTTGCGTCGCCGAGGCGAAGACGTGCACGTCTGGAACCGGACGAGGTCGAAGGCGACGCTCCTCGAAGCCTACGGCGCGAAGAGCGAGGACGACCCGGCGGTCGCGGCGAAAGGCGCCGAGCGCATCCATCTGTCGCTCTCCGACGACGCGGCCGTCGACGAGGTGCTCGAGCGAGCGCGACCGAGCATCACAGCGAGCACCCTGATCGTCGATCACACGACGACCACGGCAAGCGGGACGGTGGCGCGCTTCGAGCGCTGGAAGGCACGCGGCGTCGGGTTCGTTCACGCGCCCGTCTTCATGGGCCCGCAGAACGCGCTCGAGTCGACCGGCCTCATGCTCGTGAGCGGCGATCGCGCCCTCGTCGACAAGGCGCGCCCTCACATCGAGAAGATGACGGGCAAGGTGCTCGACCTCGGGGATCGCGTGGACGCGGCGGCGGCGTTCAAGCTGATGGGCAACATGTTCCTCATGTTCCTCACCTCCGGGCTGGCCGAGGTGTTCACCTTGGGCCGTGCGCTCGACGTCGATCCGAAGGTCGCCGCCACGCTGTTCGAGCATTTCAACCCTGGCCTCACGCTCAAGGCACGCATCGATCGCATGCTGAGCGGCGATCTCGGAAAAGCCTCATGGGAGCTCGGCATGGCGCGCAAAGACGCTCGTCTGATGCTCGAAGAAGCCGCGCACGGCCACGAGACGATGCACGTCCTGCCGGCGATCGCAGCCCGCATGGACGAGCTGATCGCGCAAGGTCACGGCAAAGACGATTGGACCATCCTGGTCAAGGACGCATTGAAGGATGGCTGAACGGATAGAGGGTTAGGGCTTGCCGCCACCCGAGGCGAGCGGTGAGGGATAAAGAGGCGGCGTGCGGTTCTTGTCATTGGGACGGCCTACATCGCAGTCTTCGAACAAGAGGGCAGGCGTGACGACGGACTGCGCATAATCGTCGAAGACATAAAGGTCTTTGCCGGCAGCGACGAGGTCCTTCTTCAACTTCTTTGGCGCAAACCCTTCGAGCGACAGGCCTCGAACAGGCTCCTCTTTGCCGTCTTTGAGCCGTACGGCGACGCGCGCCTGAAGCGTCTGTCCGCGGCCAATGCCGCTCGAGTCGGAGAGCTGCTTGACGATGTAGACCGGCCCCTTCGGCCCGGCCGAACGTGTCGCGCTCGCCAAGAGCTCTTGCCGGCTGACGCCGTTTTGAGCGGTGATGAACAGGTTCGAGGCCGCCGCGCGGATCGCAGACCCGCCGCGACCATGGCCGTTCGACTTCGGAAAGTCCTTGCGTGGTGCGCGTGACATGAGGAGCGATTTGGCGACGCCGTGATCGATGAGCGTCACCTTCTCGGCGGCCACACCTTCGTCGTCGTTGTCGTAGCCGCTCGTCGACCACGGAGAGCCACTTGGGCGCGACGACGAGGCCGATCTTGTCGGCGAAGGAGCTCGATCCGTCCATCCCGTACGACTGCCCCGGCGATCGCGGGATCGGTTGCCCCGAGAACGAGGACATCAGCAGCAAGCGCGCGAGCTGGCCGGCCGCCTGACCTTCGAAGATGACGCTCGCCACGCCCGGATCCACCTGCGGCGCCGTTCGTTGATCGGTGAGGTTCTTCGCGAGCGCGCGGACCTCGGCCTCCATCTTGTCGAGGGCGGGGAGGCTCGCGACGTCAGGCGCGGCAAACGAGAGCGACGCGATCAGATGCTGCCCGTCGTCGGCCACGGTGTCGGCCGAGACCTCGACGCGAACATGGCTGCGCCGCTCGTCCGTCCACGTCTTCTCGCTCGTCATCGTGCGCTTGCGCGTGACGTCGGTGGACGTGCCCACGCGGCCGCTGTCGACCTTCGGAAACTCCTTGAAGACGGCCGAGAGCTTCAGCGCGAGCTCCTTCAGCTTCGTACGGTCCGCGTCGCTCGGGACGACCGCCTTGTTCGACACCGACTGCACCGCCGCCGCCTTCGAGAAGTCGGGCACGCGGTCCTTGTCCGATTGCACCGCGACGGCATGCGAGGCCTTCTTTCGCGCAAACGACTCGAGCGCGTCCTTGTACTCGCGATCCATGAGCTGCCATAGATCGCGGCGAATGACGCCGTAGTCGTCCTCGCTCGACACGCTCGCCGAGCCGCCGGGCGACGAGCCGACGAAGTTGGTGTTGTCATCGTCGGGGCCGCCGACGCGAACTTCGACGTGAAGCTGCCGTCCGGGGGCGCGCTCCTCGTCGACGAGCGACCCGAGCCGCGCAGACCACCACGCGCGATCGGAGTCGACGACCTGATAGCGCAAGAAGTAGGGAGGCGCTTCACCGCCGAGCTTCAGATCCTTGAGCGAGCGAGCCATCTCGTCTTCGAGCGCCTTCTTCACCGCGGCGTCATCCGGCGGCCGCAGCGTGGACGGCGCGCTCGGCGCAGCATCGGACGACGACGCGTGTGTGGCGCTCACGCCTGCGAGCGTCGCGACGAGAAGCATGCAGAATGCACGGGACGCGTTCATTGCACACCTCCAGAGCCGCCCACGAGATCGGGTCGCTGCGTCGTGCCCATGACCGGAACGACCATGTCGTCGTCGTCGTACGCACGTATGGCGGGTGCGTCGAGGACGGGCGGCTTGTCATTGCCTTTGTCCTTGAGCGCGGTCTCGATCTGGCCCACGAGCAAGGACGGCGAGGTGGCGCTGACAGGGACCCACCCCGACTCGGCGCCGCAGACGCCATTGAAGACATCGTGGTCATCGCCGGCCGCTTGAATGCGCATCAGCATCGCGAGCGGCGTACCGACGATATCGACTCCGCGAATCAGCTCGTCGGGCCGACCGTCGACGTAAACACGATAAACGACCGTCGGCATGACCTTGAATCCTTGGGTGCCATAACGTGATGTGTCGGTGAATCCGCCCTGAATGTCGACGAAGCGAAGGCCATAAGGCCGGCCCTGCTTCTTGGCCTCCTCGATCAGCTTCGCGCGGAGCGATTGGGCGGGCACCGTCTCGCTCGCCTCGAGCACGAGGTTGCCCTGCCGCGACACGAGCGGACGCCCCTCTTGCCGGCGGCCATGCCCGTTCGAATGGATGATGCCGCGCGCGGGCGTGCGGCTCAGCAAGAACTCCTTGAGCACGCCGCGATCGACGAGCGACGCACGCTGCGCGGGCACGCCCTCGTCATCGAAGAAGTAGTGCCCGTTCAGCTCGGTGTCGCCGATCTTGACGATCGTGGGGTCGTCGTAGAGCGACAGGAACGACGGCATGACGGGCTGATCGAGCTTCTTGCCAAACGTCTGCCCGTCCGTGTCGTTGCGGAGCCGATGCGCCTCGAGCCGATGACCGATGACCTCGTGGAAGAACACGCCCGCGGCGCGTCCTTCGAGGATCGCAGGCCCCGTGAACGGCTCGGCGAGCGGCGCCTTTCGAAGCGCCTTGAGGCCGGTGATGATCTCGGTGATCCCGGTCGTGATCGTCGCGTCGTTCGGCAAGCCTTCGGGCGAGACGCTCTCGAACGACTTGAATCGTGAGAGGTGCATGCCGTCAGCCGCCTGCGTCGTGGCGGTGATCATCAATCGATACGAGCGGTCGCTGAACTCCACCTCAGCGCCTTCGGAGCTCATGAACCAACGCGTGCGCCGTCGCGCTTGCAGCGTGATGTGCGACTCGAGGATCTCTTTCTCGCCCTTGAATTTGCCCGACAGCGTCGCGAGGCGCTTCTTCCACGCGTCGGCGTCGATCGACAGAGGCGGCGCGGGCTCGCCGATCCACTTCGTCGCCTTGTCGGTCGAGAAGTCGGGCGACTTGTCCTCGTCCTCCGCCTTCACGTCCTTCTGGTGCTGGAGCGAGACGAATCGCTCCACAGCGTCCTTGTACGCGCGCTCGGTCGTGAGCCACGCCACCTGGCGAAGCGCGATCGAATCGGCGCCGTCGAGCGGCAGCGACTGCACGTACGCGCCGACGGGCGCGACGTTGCGCGAGGCGTGATGCGAGTCGAACGCGGGCGTCCCCACCCGAACATCGACGTCGAACGATCGCCCCTCGCGATGGCTCTCGCTGTCGATCACGCCGTACTCGGCCATGATCGTCTCGTCCTCGTGATGCGTCACGGTGTAGCCGAGGTGATGCACGGGCGGCTTCGCGGCGCCGAGCGTCTTCATCGCGCGTTTGAGCTCGTCGCTCAGCGCCACGAGGCCTGGCGGCGGTGGCCGGTTGCCGCCCTTCGGCGACGCCTTCGTCGCCGGCATCGTGGACGCCGGGCCGCTTCGCGCCACCGACTTCGTGCTCGGCTGCGCCGCCACGGGAGGCGTCGGCTTGGCCCCCGAGCATCCCAGCGCCATCGTCATCGCGATCGCCGTCCCGGCCATGCGCGTCATCACCCTGTTTCGCATGGGCAGCAGCATATGAAATACATGGCGCCCTGTCTGTCTCCGCGATCCCCGCCGCGAAGCGGCCGAGCTAGAGCCCAACGGGATCGCTCGAGCCTTGCCGCCACTGCTCGAGGAGCCCACGCACGGTCTCCAGCGAAACGGGCCGCGGGACGACCCGACCGAGCGCCGATGAGGGCGGCGCGGCCATGATCGACGATGGCTCGGCCATGAAGACGATACGAGCCGCCATGTAGGGTCGCTGCTTCGCGACGATCCGGTAGAGGCGTGCGCCCGTGATGTCGCCGACGCGGAGCGCGCACAGCGCGAGGTCGTAGTCGCCATAGACGAGGTGCTCGATTGCCTCCCAGCTCTCGTGAACGTGCACGATCTCGATCCGCTCGATCGCACGAAGGACCGGCGCCTCACGCTCATCGTCGTCGACGAGAAGCACACGAGGATGGCGGTCCTTCGGCGCGGGGAAGGGATCGCGCACGATCTCGAACTCTCCGCTGTCGAGGGAGATCGCCACGGGCGCATCGACCTCGTTCGTGAGCGCTCGCGTCATCGCCGCTTCCATCGCCGCGCGCTCGGCCTCCTCGAGCCGCTGCTGGTGGCGAGCCTCCGCCTCGAGCTCGGGCGCCCGCGCCGCGGCGACGTCACGCTCGGCCGCCGTCAGCGTGATGCGACGAGCGCGTCCCACGAACGCTGGCAAGGGCTCGACGTCTGCCGCCACGTAGATCACTTTGCCGGTGAGCTTGCGCCCAACGACCGCGAGCAACCGGTAGTGCGCCTCGACCATCATCGTGGCCGAGTAGGGGCGCAGCAGGATCGCGAGCATGTACTCATCTTCGCTCGCCACGTCGGCGCGTCGCTGCACGAGCACGAAGACACCAACGACGCTTGGCAGGCTGGCAAGCGCGAAGGCCGCATCAACCTCTTGCTCGCGCGTCAACACCATCTCTTCCCCACCTTCGATCGCCGACGACTCGTCGGTCCATGCTACGCGCTCTCAGCCGTCGTCGCGCGTTCGCAGGTAGGACGGGTGCTCGAGGCCTGTTGGTGGGTAGAGCTCGTCGTGGGTGTACGTGAAGCCGAGCTTTTCGAGGACGCGGGCGGAGTCGGTGTTGTGGGGGTTGTGGCCGGCGAAGAGCGCTTTGGCGTCGAGCGTCGTGAAGGCGTGGGCGATGACGGCGCGGGCGGCTTCGGACGCGTAGCCTCGTCCCCAGTGCGCGCGCCGGATGTGAAAGCCGAGCTCGTAGATGCCTTCGTCGAGGCGGTAGGGGCCGCATGCGCGGGGTTTGGGGCGGAGGCCGCACGCGCCGACGTGGTCGCCGCCCTCGAGGAGGAAGATCGGCCAATACTGAAGACCGTGCGCGCGCTCCGTCGCCATCTCCGTCGCGAGGCGGGCGGCGACGTCGCCTTTCGTCATCGGGCCGCCGATCCACCGCGTGACCTCGGGATCTCCCCATAGACCCTCGGCGAGCTCGACGTCGTCGGCGCGCCACGAGCGAAAGCCGAGGCGAGGTGACGTCAGGAAGAACGTGGTCGCGAGGCTCACCGGGTCACCGGCCTACTCGCGGGTGAGCACGACTTTTCCACGGACGCCGCGCTCGCGCATCGCGAGGAGAGCGTCGGAGGTCTTCGTCCAGTCGAGCGTGAGCGAGACGTGCGGGCGAAGCTTTCCGTCGGCGACGAAGCGCGCGAGGACGCCGAGCTCTTCGCCGGCGTGGTCCCCAGGCTCCGTCAAGAAGAGCGCGACGAGCTTCGCGTAGGGTGCGCGCGCGAAGTCGAAGATGTCGATCGACGACTTGCCCGCCAGCACGCCGAACATGACGGCGGTGCCGTGCGGGGCGAGACGATGGATGGCCTCGACGAGCGTGCTTCCGCCGACGCCGTCGATGATGACGTCGAACGGACCGCGCTCGTCGTGAAGCGACGCGAGGGGCACATGCGCCCCGAGCTCGCGTGCGTGATCGAAATGGCGTGCGTCGCTGACGAGCGCGGTGACGTGCGCGCCGCCGGTCACGGCGAGCGGGACCGCGATCTGGCCCACGCCGCCGGTGGCGCCGATGACGAGCACGCGCTTGCCGAGGATGGTGCCGGCGGCGCGGACCGCACGGAGCGCCGTGAGCCCGGAGACGGGGAGGGTGGCCGCCTCGGTGAAGGAGACCGCCTCCGGGAGCTGCGCGATATGTGCAGAGTGCACGCAAACGCGCTCGGCCCAGCCGTGCCAGTCGACGATGCCGACGACGCGGGTGCCCACCGAGAGCGCGTTCGGCGCATCGTTCGCTCGAACGATCACGCCCGCGACGTCCTGGCCAGGACGGAAGTCCTTCGGGCGTTCTTTGATGAGTGGAAGCTCCCCACGGTTGATGCTGTACGCCTTCACCTCCACGACGACGTCGTGCGGCCCTGGCGTCGGCTCAGGGAGGTCAGAGACGAGCTTCACGCCCTCCACGCCCGTTGGGTCGGTGATCCATCCACGCATCACCCCATTCTGCACCGATCTTCGCGTGGGTTGTCGACTCTTCTCACCCGTGGGTCTGCGGCCCGTCGTGGTAGAACCGGACATCATGGAGCTCACCTGGTGGTCACGTGCACGAGCCGTCACAGAAGGTCGCGCCGCGCGCGCCGTGCTTCGAACGACTGCGATCCGCGATCGACTTGCGAAGAAGAGGCAGACGCCGCTCGATGGTCGTGTGCTCGATCCCGAGCTCGCGGCGCTCTTGCGGCTCGACGATCTGATCAACAAAGGATCGGACATGACCCATCTCGCGCCGCCCGACGCGCGCGCGCGTGTCGCCGCCGAGATCCTTGCGGTCGAGGCGGCGCCGCCGCCGGGCGTCTCGACGCGCGAGCTGTCGATCCCTTGCGCGGCGGGCGATCGCCCGGGGCGGCTCTACGTGCCGGACACGCTGCGCGACAAGACGAGCGCAGGAGTCCTCTTTTTTCACGGCGGCGGGTTCGTCACGTGCGATCTCGACACGCACGACGTCTTTTGCCGGCGCATCGCGCTTGGCGCGAACGCGCGTGTCATCGCGCTCGATTATCGGTTAGCGCCCGAGCATCGTTATCCCGCCGCCGCCCTCGACGCGGTCGCGGCATTTCGGTGGATGGCGAAGAACGCGGCGACGTTCGATATCGACCCTCGTCGCATCGCGGTGACGGGCGACAGCGCAGGTGGCAATCTGACGGCCGTCGTGGCCTTTAAAACACGTGAGGACGACATTCGCCCTGCGCTTCAAGCGCCGATATATCCCGCTGTCGACTCACGCCATCATCAATCGTCACACAAGACGTTTGCGGAGGGATTTCTCCTCACGAAGCGCATGCTCGATTGGTACTACGACCATTACGTGCCGAACCTCGAGGACCGACTTCAGCCCGACTGCTCTCCGCTCCTCGCGAAGGACTCGCTCGCTGGGCTGCCACCTTCACTCGTCTACACTGCGGGCTTCGATGTCCTGCGTGACGAAGGGCACGACTACGCCGAACGCCTTCGCGCCGATGGGGTGAAGACGCGCTACAAGTGCTTCGACTCGATGATGCACGGCTTCGTGCTCGTCACCGGCGCATGCACGGGTGCCCGCATAGCAAGCGAGCGCATCGCCCGTGACATCGGGGATGCGCTCGAAGGGACTCTCGCGTTCGTTTGAACGTGGAGTCGTTGGGTTTGGGGAAGACTACTTCTTCCGCAGTCCAAGCCCACCCAGCACGAAACCACCGATCCCGGTGAGGCCCATCACCGAGCCGAAGATGACCATGCGCTTCATCGCGGCGCGCTTGATCAGCTCGACGATCCACGTCGTGTTGTGGGCCATGAGCGGGTCGTTCGCCCAGCGGTCCTCGATCGTGAGGTACTGGTGGAGGTTGATGAAGAAGACGACTCCCGCTGCGAGCGCGATCACGAGGAGGATCGAGCCTCCGACGATCATGCCGATGTTGCGGCTTGGCTGCTTGACGAACCCATACGCCTGTTGCGGCTGTTGCTGCTGCCAGACCTGCGGCGGATTCGAGTAGTGCTGGGACGGCGGCGGCAGCGACGGAGCGGGCTGCTGGTACTGCGGGGCCTGAGGCTCGAACGGTGACGCGACCGGCGGCTGCAGGTGCTGCGGCTGCTGCGGATCGGGTTGGGAGACCGGGTTCGGTGCCTGCGGGGCTTGCGACCAAGGTTGAAAAGGCGCGCCTGGGGGGCTCGGAAAGCTCATCGCCACCCTCTTACGCCGAGCGGCCAGAAACCTTCCTTCGAGGCTCACTCGGCCTGATGGCTGATCATGTCGTGGACGAATCGCAGCTTGTGGATCGACGAATCGGACAAGACGAAGGGATACGCGTCAGGGTTGCCGAGCCCGCGATTCAGGTTGTTCAGCACGTACGTGATGGGCGTCCAGCTCGCCATCATGTGATCGAACGGGATGTCCGCGTCGATGACCGGGTTCGGGACCTCCTCGAGGGTCGGCTCGTCCTTGCGAGGAGGCGTGATCGACATCCCGCAGGCGGCGGCGGTCTCGAGTGTGTCGATCATGTGGAGGTAGTGCGCCCATGTCTCAGCCCAGTCCTCCCACGGATGCATCGTCGCGTACGCGCTGACGAAGCTGTTCTGCCATCCGTTCGGTGCGCCCTGCGCGTAGTGACGTTTGACCGCCGCTTGGTAGTCGTCGCGTTCGTCGCCGAAGAGGTCGCGGAACGAGGCGATGCGCGCGCGTGTCGCGTCGGTCGACTGGTTGTTCGCCTCCGCGGTGGCGGCGGCCTTGAAGAAGCGATCCCAGTAGTAGTGCCCCGACTCGTGGCGGAAGTGACCGAGCAGCGTACGGTAGGGCTCGTTCAGCTCCACGCGTCGCTTGGCCCGCTCGGCGTCATCGGCCTCGGCGATGTTCACCGTGATGATGCCGTTCGCGTGTCCCGTCATCACCTTCGAACCAGGCTCGGGGTCTTCGAGCAAGTCGAAGGCGAGGCCGTTCTCCGGATCGTCGACGCGGTTCTTCAAGAAGAGAGCGAGCTGATCGAGCGTGTAGATGAGTCGACGCTTGGCGGTCTCGCAGAGGTACCAGAGGCGATCGTTCCCCGCCTTCGAGAGGTTCGGGATCGTTCGCGTGAGGCGGCACGAGCGACAAAGCGAATGCGTGTCGTCGTAAGGGATCGCCCAGTTGCAGACGTTGTGCTTCGAGTAGTTCTCGCACAGCTTGTACGTGGTGTTCGTCAGCGGCGATGTCCAGCGATTCGGCCCGTCGCTCGTGGGCTTGAGATCGAGCGAGACGAGATCGTTCAGCTCCGGGATGAACGCCAGGGCGCGCCCGCAGCGAACGCAGTTGATGTTCTCGAAGAACAGGAGCTGGCCGCAGTGGTCGCAGTGGAAGACTCTCATCTCGGGTTCTATCTCTCGCGTGCATTTTGCGAGCCTGCGAGCAAAATGGTTTCGGGCGCGGAGCGTCCGACACGCGAAGAAACGTGAAGCGCGTGCCGTGTCGCAGCCTAGCCGAATCGAGGTACGAATCGGGACGTGAGAAGAGAGAGCAGTGGCGGCGTGCGCGCGCGTGCCGTAACGTGGATGCGGCCTGATGTCCGTTCACGTTTGCCTCCGGCACCGAACGACGTACCGCTACGATCGCCTTGTTTCTCTGGGGCCGCAGGTCGTCCGGCTACGTCCCGCTCCACACTGCCGCACCCGCATCCTGAGCTACTCGCTCAAGGTGCATCCCGAGAAGCACTTCCTCAACTGGCAGCAAGATCCGCAGTCGAACTTCATCGCGCGGCTCGTCTTCCCAGACAAGACCCGCGAGCTGTCGATCGACGTCGATCTGGTCGCGGAGATGGCGGCCTACAATCCGTTCGACTTCTTCGTCGAGCCTTACGCGGAGAAGTGGCCGTTCGAGTACGACCCTTCGCTTCGCGACGAGCTCGCGCCGTATCGAAAGCTAAACGAGTCGGCGCCCGACTCTCTCCTCGAGCAGCTCGTCGCCAAAGTGCCGCGCTCTCCCGCGCGAACGACGAGCGACGTCCTCGTCGATCTCAACCGCGAGCTGTCGAATCACATCAAGTACGTCGTGCGCCTCGAGCCCGGCCTGCAGACGCCCGAAGAGACGCTCGAGAAGCGCTCCGGATCGTGCCGCGACTCGGGCTGGCTGCTCGTTCAGATCTTGCGACGGCTCGGCTTCGCGGCGCGGTTCGCCTCCGGCTACCTGATCCAGCTCGTCGCTGACGTGAAGCCGCTCGAAGGACCGGCCGGCCCCACGTCCGATTTCTGCGACCTGCATGCGTGGTGCGAGGTGTATCTCCCCGGCGCCGGCTGGATCGGGCTCGACCCGACGTCGGGGCTGCTCGCCGGAGAAGGGCATCTCCCGCTCGCATGCACGGCCGAGCCGGCGCTGGCGGCGCCGGTGAGCGGCCTCGTCGATGCATGCGAGACGACGTTCACGCACGAGATGAGCGTCGAGCGCGTGCTCGAAGATCCACGCACGACGAAGCCGTACACGGAAGACCAGTGGCAAGCGATCGTCGATCTCGGTCGCAAGGTCGACGCCGATCTCGACCAAGGCGATGTTCGGCTCACGATGGGCGGTGAGCCCACGTTCGTCGCGATCAGCGATCTCGACGCCGCCGAATGGAACACCGCGGCGCTCGGGCCGACGAAGCGCCAGCTCGCGATCGAGCTCTTCGGGCGTATGCGCGAGCGCTATGCCCCGGAGGGCGTGGTCCACTTTGGACAAGGCAAATGGTATCCGGGGGAGCCGCTGCCACGCTGGGCGCTAAACCTCTATTGGCGTAGGGACGGCGAGCCACTCTGGTCGAGCGCGAGGCATATTGCCGACGAGTCAAAACCAAGTAGCGCGACGGTCGCTGACGCCAAACGTCTTTTGGAGGCGGTCGCCTCGAAGCTGGCGATTGACGCTCAAAACGTCTTTGCTGCTCATGAAGACGTCTATTACTACCTTTGGCGCGAGCGCCGATTGCCCATTAACGTCGATCCGCTCGACGCGCGCCTCTCGGATCCGCTCGAGCGCGATCGACTCCGCCGGCTCTTCGAGACAGGCCTCGACAAGCCGGTCGGCTACGTCCTGCCGATGGCGCCGGCATGGAAGAGCAGCTCCTGGCATTTTCGCGGCGGGCACTGCTGGCTCGTGCCGGGAGACTCGCCGATCGGGCTCCGCCTCCCGCTCGACGCACAGCCTTGGTCGAAGCCGGAGGATCGCGACGCAGAGGCGCCCGTCGATCCCGCGGCCGATCGCGACGCGCTGAAGTCGAAGGCCGATCTCGATCGCGAGGCGAACGCGACGGCGAAATCACCGAAGGCGGGGACGGCGCCACCTCCGAAGGTGGGCGAGTCGGCGAAGGACATCACGCGCACCGCGATGTGCGCCGAACCGCGCAAAGGCGTCCTCTATGTCTTCATGCCGCCGATCGATCGGCTCGAGGACTGGGTCGCGCTCATCGCCGCGATCGAGGCGGCCGCGAAGGAAGTCGACGTGCCGGTGATGCTCGAGGGCTACTCACCGCCGCGCGATCCTCGCCTCGTGCACCTCAGCATCACGCCGGATCCTGGCGTGATCGAGGTGAACATTCACCCGTCGAAGAGCTGGGACGAGCTCGTCGGTCACACGACGCATCTCTACGAGGCGGCGCGCCTCTCGAGGCTCTCGGCCGAGAAATTCATGATCGACGGCCGGCACGCTGGCACCGGCGGCGGCAATCACGTCGTGCTCGGTGGAAAGACCGTCACCGACTCGCCCTTCCTCCGGCGCCCGGATCTGCTTCGGAGCCTCATCGCTTATTTCCACCAGCATCCGTCGCTCTCGTATCTCTTCTCCGGCCTCTTCATCGGCCCCACCTCGCAGGCGCCGCGCATCGACGAGGCACGCAACGACTCCGTCTTCGAGATGGAGATCGCCTTCGAAGAGGTGACGCGCCGCCTCGAGCTGGCGAAGAAGAACGCGGGCGCAAAGGACGGCGAGGTCACCCCGCCGCCCTGGCTCGCCGACCGCCTCTTCCGCGATTTGCTCGTCGACGTGACGGGCAACACGCATCGCGCGGAGCTGTGCATCGACAAGATGTACTCGCCGGACGGATCGACAGGCCGGCTCGGTCTCCTCGAGCTTCGCGCGCTCGAGATGCCGCCGCACGCGCGGATGAGCCTCGGCCAACAGCTTCTCTTGCGCGCCATGATCGCGCGCTTCTGGAAGACACCGTATGCGCCCGAGCGCCTCACGCGTTGGGGGACCGAGCTCCACGATCGCTTCATGCTCCCGTATTGGGTGTGGCAGGACTTCGAAGACGTCCTCGAGGAGCTACGCGAAGGCGGCTATGCCTTCCACGACGAGTGGTTTCTCCCACACTTCGAGTTCCGCTTTCCAAAGTATGGCGACTTCGCGCATCGCGGCATCGAGGTCGAGCTTCGATGCGCGCTCGAGCCATGGAACGTGATGGGCGAGGACGCGACCGCCGGCGGCACGGCGCGCTACGTGGACTCCTCGGTGGAGCGCCTCGAGGTGCGTGCGACGGGGATGTCGGGCGATCGCTACGTGCTCACGTGCAACGGTTTGACGATCCCGATGCAGCCCACCGGCAAGAACGAGGAGCTCGTCGCTGGCGTCCGCTACCGTGCGTGGCAGCCTCCGCGCTGCCTGCATCCGCACATCGGCGTTCACTCACCGCTCACGTTCGATCTGGTCGACACGTGGATGGGTCGCAGCCTGGGCGGATGCGAGTACCACGTCGCGCATCCAGGAGGCCGCGCGCACGACACACGGCCGATCAACGCACTCGAGGCGGAAGGACGCCGCCGTGCACGCTTCTCCCGCACCGGCCACACCCCAGGTAAGATCGTCCCGAAGACCTTGCCGAAGAGCCCAGACTTCCCGTTCACGCTGGATCTCCGCAGGCAATAACCCGAAGGCAGCGCGCGTGCGCGGATAGCAGCAGATGACGGCCGATCCTCGACATCCTCTCTCGTGGCATTACCAGCCACCTCCGAACCGCTACGATGAGATGATCGAGGCCGAGCGCGCCGAGCCGCGGGTTCATTGGCGCGCCTTTCTCTCGCACTTGCAGCTGCTGCCCGCTTCGTCGATGTCGAAGCGAAGCGAGCTCATTCACGACGCGATCGTGTCGGACGGCGTCACCTACAATGTCTACGCCGATCCGAAGGGAGCGAGCCGCCCGTGGGAGCTCGATCTGCTCCCCTTCATCCTCCCCGCGCACGAATGGCAGCTCATCGAGCGAGCCGTCGCGCAGCGCGCGCGCCTCCTCGACAAGGTGATCGGGGATCTCTACGGCCCGCAGACGCTCCTCTCCGATGGGTTGATACCTCCCGCGCTCGTCTACGGCCAGCGGAGCTTTCTCTGGCCTGCCGTCGGCGTCACGCCGCGGGACGGCGTCTCGCTTCACATCTACGCCGCCGACCTCGCGCGCTCGCCGGACGGTCGATGGTGGGTGCTCTCCGATCGAACGCGTGGTCCTTCGGGCGCCGGCTATGCGCTCCAAAATCGCATGACGCTCTCGCGTGCGTTTCCTGACGCGTTTCGAGAGCTGCAAGTCGAGCCGCTCGCGCCGTTCTTCAAGGCGCTGCAGGACTCGCTCTATCGCTCGGCGCACGCGAGCCCGGGTGAATCACCGCTCGTCGTCCTGCTCACGCCAGGGCCTTACAACGAGACCTACTTCGAGCATTCGTTCCTCGCGCGCTATCTCGGATTTCCGCTCGTCGAAGGCCAGGACCTCATCGTGCGCGGTGATCGCGTCTACTTGAAGACGCTTCGCGGGCTCCGCCGCGTTCACGCGATCCTGCGCCGGCTCGACGATGACTTCTGCGACCCCGTCGAGCTCCGCGCGGACTCGGCGCTCGGCATCCCCGGCCTGATGCATGCGATCCGCGCAGGCAGCGTGCTCATCGCGAACGCGCTCGGCACGGCGCTCCTCGAGACCGGTGCCTTCGCAGGCTTTTATCCCGCGATCAGCCAGCGCCTCTTGGGTGAGCCGCTCGTGCTGCCGTCGATCGCGACGTGGTGGTGTGGAGAGCCGCCCGCGCTCGACTACGTGCTCTCGCATCTCGACGAGCTCGTCATCAAGCCAGCGTATCCCTCGATGAGGCTCGAGCCGGTGTTTGGGCACACGCTCGATCGAGCCGAACGCGCCAAGACGACCGAGCGTCTGAGCGCGCAGCCGCACGCGTACGTCGCGCAAGAATGGGTGCGCCTCTCGCATTCGCCGACGTGGAGCGATCGCGATCACGGCCTCGTGCCGAGGGCGACGTCGCTCCGCGTGTTCGCCGTCGCCACCGAAGACGGCTCGTACATGGTCATGCCGGGGGGCCTCACGCGCGTCGCGCCGCAAGACGGCGACGTCGTCTCGATGCAATGGGGTGGCTCGAGCAAAGACACCTGGATGCTCGGCGAGAAGCCGGTCGCGCGCATGCCGCTCCGGCGTCCGCGGCTCGGCGCCGAGGACGTCGCCAAGAGCGCCGTCGACATCGCGTCGCGCGTCGGTGAGAACCTCTTCTGGATGGGACGCTACGCCGAGCGCTGCGAGAGCCTCGCGCGGCTGCTTCGCGCAGGTCTCGTCCGCGAGGCCGATGCCGCGCCGGAAGAAGAGATGGCGCTGATGACGCTCACGGAGGTCAGCGAGCGCCTCAAGGTGTTCACCACGCGCGAGGCGGACGGGAAATCGATTCCGCCGCGCGCGCCGCCGAGCCTCGTCGCTGCGGTCGTCGATCCGGCTGTGCCGGGCGGCCTCGCGGCCAACGTGCACCGGCTTCATTCGTGCGCCAATCAAGTGCGCGAGCGTATGTCGACGGACAACTGGCACGTCCTCAATCGCTTGCTGACACGCATGCCGAAGGCAGACGCAAAGCTCGCCCTCGCGCTCGAGTCGCTCGACGAGGTGATGCTCGCCTGCGTCTCGCTCGCGGGGTTCGCGATGGACGACATGACGCGCGACGAGAGCTGGCAGTTCTTGCTGCTCGGTCGTCGCCTCGAGCGGCTCGCGCATCTCGCGGCGGTGGTGAGCCACGTGCTCTCGTTCTCGACGATCAAACGCGATGAGTCGCTCGAGTGGCTGCTCGAAGCCGCCAACAGCATCGTCACGTTTCGAGCGCGGTACCGCCGGTCACCCGAGCTCTTGCCCGTGCTCCACCTCGTCGTCCTCGACGAGAGCAATCCGCACGCGGTCCTCTTTCAGCTCCGGGAGCTGTCGAAGATGCTCGAGCGCATCTCGATCGAGCTCGAGCTCGGACCGCACGCGAAGAAGTCGAACGGCGCGGCGCCCCTGCAGTCGACCGAGACGATTCAGTCGCTCGCCGATCAGGTGCGCAGCGTGTCTCTCGCCGCCTTCGAGCCCGAGTCGGGCGACGCGCTCGACGAGGCATGCCTGGGACTCTCTCACCTCCTTCGCCGCGTCGAGAACAACGCGTATGGGCTCTCCGACGAAATGCAACGCCGCTTCTTCAGCCACGCGGGGACCCCTGCGCCGGTGGGGATCGGATGAGCAGCAGCGCGCCCTCCGCCGCGACGACCACGTACGTGGTGGTGCACGAGACGCGCTACAAATACGAGGCGCCGGTCGGTCTATCCCGTCAGATTTTGCATCTTTCCCCGCGAAATACGCAG
Source organism: Labilithrix sp. (assembly GCA_044227045.1). Taxonomy (GTDB): domain Bacteria; phylum Myxococcota_A; class Polyangia; order Polyangiales; family Polyangiaceae; genus Labilithrix. Next base: position 153,617 of record JBGAFW010000009.1, on the reverse strand, counting down.
TTTCAGACCTGCGCCTCGCACCGCATCCACATCGTGCCGGAGCCCGAGATCCTCGAGTCGACGGTGGACGCGTTCGGAAATCCCATCACGTCGTTTTGCATCGAGGACGATCACGAGTCGCTCGACGTCATCGCGACCTCGCGCGTCGATTTGATCGCGCGGCCGTACCCCGACGACGACAAGACTCCTCCGTGGGATCAGGTCCGTGCGAGGCTCGCGTACAACGCAGGTCGAAGGCCCCATCGCGAGGACCTCGACGCCGCCCGGTTCCTCTTCGAGTCGTCGCGTGTCCGCAACAAGCGCGAGCTCGCGGCGTGGACGCAGACGATGTTTCCACCCGGCACGCCGCTGATGCGAGGGGTGCGTGCGCTGATGAACAAAATTCATCACGACTTCAAGTTCGATCCCAAGGCCACCACCGTCTCCACGCCGGTGATGGAGGTCTTCGCGAACAAGAAGGGGGTGTGCCAGGACTTCGCGCACTTGATGCTTTCGTGTTTGCGATCGATCGGCCTCGCCGCACGTTACGTGAGCGGATACCTGCTCACGAAGCCACCTCCAGGCAAGCCGCGGCTGGTCGGCGCAGACGCATCGCACGCGTGGGTATCGGTGTATTGCCCCGATCATGGTTGGCTCGACAGCGATCCGACGAATGCCATTTTCCCATCGCTCGAGCATGTCACCCTTGGGTGGGGACGCGACTACGACGATGTGATTCCGCTTCGCGGCGTTCTCCTCGGCGGCGGAGACCACGAGCTCGATATCGCCGTAACGGTGGTCCCGATAAACGAGTACGAGACGGTGTTCAAACGGCCATTCGCGGATCCCCAAACGACGGCCCAAACGAGCAGATGAATGTCGACTCACCCTTACAAATGCGAAGCGTGTGAGGTCGAATGCACGTTCGATCACGCCGGCAAATTCCCCGAAGACGATCCAAAAGACAGCACGTATGGCGTCGCATGGCGCTGCCCGAAATGCGATGAGGTGAGCCTCGATCTCTGTCCGCTCGGGCCGGTCGAGCCAATCAAAGGTCAAACCCGCTGCCTCAATTGCGGAGCGAAGGGCGCGGAGAAGGACGACGCGGCTCCTTGCCCTGACTGTGGAATGTCGAAGCCCGAGATGCTCGCGTTCCTGCATCTCGACGGCGACGCGTCGACGCGCACGTACGAGAAGGCCGAGGCCGCGTTCGATCAAGGGCTCTACCGACACGGCTTCGCGATCCTCGACGCGCTCTTGCTCGAAAAAGAGGAGAGCGAGCACGCCAAGCTCTGGGAGGCGAAGGGCACGCAGTACCAGATCCTTCGTCTCAATCACGCTGCGATTCGAGCGTACCGGCGCGCGGTGGAGCGGGGATCAGGGCCGCTCGTCGAGATCGCGCTTGCGTGCGCGCTGGCAGATACGAAGGACAAAGCCGGGGCGACCGCGGTGTACGACGCGCTGATCGAAAAAGCGAAGGAAGGGGAGGCGGTCGCGATCGCCCACGCCAACCGTGGAAACCTTCGCGAGGCCGCCGGCGACATCGAAGGCGCGACAGAGGACTACGAGCGCGCCATTCAAGGCGACAAAGGGCGCGTCACCCACTACCAGAATTACATTCGGCTCTTGGCGCGAAAGAAGAAGTGGTCCGAGGCGTTCACCGTCGCGGAGCGAGGTCTCTCCGCGGTGACGGCAAAAGAAGATCGCGCCGCGCTCCTGATCGAGAAGGCGCGTTCGCTGAACGAGCAAGACAAAGGCGAAGAGGCCCTCGTGATCGCCGACGAGGCTCTCGAGCTCGTGCCCGATTATCCACGTGGGCTCTACATGCGTGGCTGGGCGCTCGGCCTTCTCGGCCGTCTCGAGGAGGGCATCCTCACGATCGAGAAGCTCCTCGAAATCGATCCGAACAACAAGGATGGGGCGCGCGCGCTCGCGATGCTCAATGCGGGTCGCGTGAAGCCCAAGCGCCCATGGTGGAAGGTCTGGGGATAGCGCTCGAGCGTCTCGAGCCGTTCATTGCTGCGTCGTGACGCCGATGAAGACGAGCCCGGCGAAGCGTGACTGGACCTCTTGCCAGGTCATCGCGAGCGAGTTCGGGTTGTCCGGCCACGGGTCGCGCAGCTTGACGGAGAGCGGGATGATCCCCGCGCCGGAGGGGCCCGAGACGACGCGGTAGGTGATCGACGTGAGGATGTACGCGTGGCCGCTTCCGTCGGAGTTCGAGAGACCGAGGATCGGCGGCCGATCGTTCTCGAGCTCACTGCGAATGGTCAGGGCGTCCATCTCGCTTGCCACGGCTTGAACTCGGGCCGTGTTGCCGGTGGCTGAGTCGCTGAACATCCAACCGTTCACGGTGGCGGCGATCGCGGCGGGGCTCTGCGGCCGGTCGATGAGATCGCCGAAGGCGCGGGTCACGATCTGCTCTTGCGTCACCTCGAGCCCGTGAAAGCGGAGGATCGTTTGAAGGTCGGCGGCCCAGCACCAGTTCGAGCGGCGCTGGCGTCCCATCGTCTCGGGGGCAGCCGTGAAGACGAGGCGCGACGTGAGCACGCCGGATTCGTAGACGTCGCCGCCGAGCGGCACCGTGATGTCGGAGGACATCGACGCCTCCGGGCCGTCTGGAGAAGCGGTGCTCGCGGAGCATCCCGTCGCGCTGGCGACCGAGGTGAGCGCGAGGAGAAGAAGAGCGAGCGGTGAGGTGAATCGAGAGAGGGAGCGAGGGGGTCGAGCGAGCATGATGATTCGTCATGTCGCAAATGTGGGACCATGTGCTCTTTTCTTCAAAAGGACTGGAAAAGACGACAGATCAGGGGGTGATCTGGATGGCGTGAGGCACGTTCGGGATCCGATCCGTGCGCCCTGTCGATCGGAACGAATGGATCACCTATGGGCTCGGCGAAGCCGCGAAGCCGAGCGTGTCGTGATCCCGAGGAAAATGATCGTGAGGAGGTTGCGGCGGCGGAAAGCGAACACATACTTCCGCGCTTGTACGTGAGCTCGCGTCGAGGCGAGCACCATCCGAACCCGCCGCGAAGAGCGAGCGCGCGCTTAGCCACATTGCTCCCACGAGCGAGCGAGAAAGAGAGCGTGAGCGATGACGAACCACGTGGTCCTGCACAAGCAGTTCACGGAGCCCATCTCGAACGATGGAAAGGAGGAACCAAAGATGAAGCGCCTCGTTTTGACCTACAACGAGAAGCGAACGGACCGCGAAGAAGAGGCGGAGTTCGACACGGCCGAGACGATCCGCATCCTGTCGGCGCGCCTCCGTGAGCTCGGCCTCGTGGTCGCCTCCACGATCGACGTCTCCACGTGCTCGATCCCGCGGCTCGTTGGCCGACTCGAGCGGCTCCGGCCGGATCTCGTCTTCAACATCGCCGAGGGCCATCGCGGCCCATTCCGCGAAGCCTTCTACCCTGCGCTCTTCGAGCAGCTCGGGCTCCGTCACATCGGCAGCCCGGCGAGCGTGATCGCGCTCTGCCTCGACAAGGCGCTCACCAAGCGCGTCGTCCGCGAGGCTGCTGTTCCAGTCCCGCGTGGCATCCTCCTCCGCGACGCGCGTGAGATCGACGCCGCGCTCCCGAGCCTCGTCTCCGCCGCCGGCGCTGGTCCATGGATCGTGAAGCCGAACTACGAGGGCTCGAGCAAAGGCATCACAGCGGCGAGCATCGTGCGCGCTGGTGCCCGAGAGACAGAAGCCGGCGAGATGCTCGCGTTCACCGCGCGCGAGCTACTCGATCGTTATCCCGACGGCGTCCTCATCGAGGAGCTCATCGCCGGACAGGACGTGTCCGTCGGGTTCATCGACGGCCTCGGGCTGCTCCCGCCGATCGGATACGCCTACGACGGCACGGGCTCGCACGGCATCCTCGACCTCGCGCTGAAGCAGACGAGCGATCAAGAGCGCGTGCGCGTCGACGTACCGGCGCGCCTCGATCCACGCGTCTCGAGCCGGCTCATCGAGCTCTCCGAGCGTGTCTTCGGCGCCCTCGATGTTCGAGGGTTCGGGCGAGCCGATTATCGAATCACGCCCGATGGCGAGATCTTCTTTCTCGAGATGAACGCGCTGCCGTCACTCGCGGAAGACGACCTCTATCTGGCCGCGGCACGCCTTGGCGCGTCGCGGTGCGAGATGCTCGGCTGCATCGTCGACGCGGCGAGCACGCCGGTCAGCGCGACGAGGACGCCGCAGGCTTTGGCGCCGCCGCGCTCTCTTGCGGGCGAAACGATCCCGCCACCGCCTTGAGCTGCGTGCAGACACGTGCTGCACGGCGCATGAGGGTCTCATCGAGACGGCGACCTTTGTCGTGGGCTTCCTTGACTTGAGGATAGAGAAGCTTCGCGAACGTCCCCACCCAAGGGTCGCCGTACCAACTCGACGAAAACTCGAGCCGATCGGGCGCGATCGACGCGAGATAGAGCTTTTGATGAACGACGGCGAGCGGCTCCTCGATGATCGAGAGGGGAGGCATGCGCCCGCCGAGATCACAGCCGTCGGTGAGCTTCTTCGTGAGCGCTTGCCGCTCTGCGAGCGATTGATGGCTCGAGATCCAATGCGTCAATTCGTGGATGACGATATCGTCTGCTTCCGCCGCGTCCTCCAGCTGTGTCTTTGGATGGTAACGGAGGAGCACGGTATTGCCGCGATTGCTCGCGGAGCTCGTATCGCCGTCGGGCCACCAAATGAAGAGAGCGCGAAAAGGCGGTACGCTCTCAACACCGTAAAACGCGCGAAGGTGCGCCAGATAATCCGACGATCGGGCGCTGCCGAGCCTCGATTGCAACGCCGCGGTGAGCGGGCCAAAGCTCGCGGCGCTCTCGTCGAGCAGCGGCTTGATCTTCGGGAGCCACACCGCGAAATACGTGCGGACGGTCTCGACGTCATTGGGCTTCATGAATGCACGGAGCCGCGACAGCGCATCGTCGAGCGACGAAGCGCCATAAAAAGCGTCGGCGACGCGATCGAGCGGCTTGGCATTGCCAAACAAGCTCTTGTCGCGCTCACGCTCCTCTTCACCGTGGCTGCGCTCTTCGGCGTAGTAGCGCATACGCGCGTCGCGGTAGCCGTCCAGGTTCGATGCGGCCGCGCCAAAGCCAACCTTTTCGAGGTCCTTGCGATACTCGGGGCCGTTCTTGTCGGGCAGCCAGAGGGCGGCGTTGTCGAGGATCTCGAAGGCGTTCGCGATCTCGCGATACTCGACCGTGACGATCGCGGCGGGTGTCGAGACGCTCGGTTTGGCGGCGACGTTCGCCTTCGTCGGTGTCGCGGGCGGCGCGCTGGCCTTGGGACTGCCTCCGCAATGGATGAGCCCAAAGAAGGCGAACGCCGACGTGACAGCGAGGGAGCGTCGATTCCTCACGGGTTCTTCCCTATCATGAGGGCCGGGTCGCGACGAAGATGGACACCACGCTCGGCCGCGAAATTCAGGATGTCTCGCGCAGCGCGGCGAGCGACGTCGGTGCGTTGGTCGAGGTCCTCGGCGGCCGCTCGGGCGTCGTCGTGTTGTCGGGCGCCGGGATCAGCACCGAGTCTGGCATTCCAGACTACCGGAGCCCCGAAGCGCAAAAGCGCGTACGGCGCCCGATTCATGGCCCCGAGTTCGTCCGCTCCGCCGCGCTCCGCCGTCGCTACTGGGCGCGCGCGATGGTCGGCTGGGAGCGCTTCCGCCTGGCGCGTCCCAACCCAGCGCATGTCGCGCTCGCAGAGCTCGAGAAGCATGGCGTCGTGAGCGGGCTCATCACGCAGAACGTCGATCGACTCCATCAGCTCGGCGGCAGCCAGCGCGTCATCGAGCTCCATGGCGCGCTCGCCGAGGTCGTGTGCCTCGAGTGCTCCGCGATGGAAGACCGCGACGCCGTCCAGGCACGTCTCGTCGCGCTCAATCCGCGGATCGAAGACGACCACGTCTCGATCGCGCCCGACGGAGACGCCGACCTCCCGAGCGAGCTCGTCGAGAGATTCGTCGTCCCTGGATGCGCGAGCTGCGGCGGCGTGCTCAAGCCGAACGTCGTCTTCTTCGGCCACAACGTCGCGCGGCCCATCGTCGAGCGAGCGTTCCGTTGGGTCGACGACGCGAGCGCATTGCTCGTCGTCGGGACCTCGCTCGCCGTGTTCTCCGGCTATCGGTTCTTGCTCCGCGCACACGAGAGAGGCATCCCGATCGCGATCATCAATCGTGGAGAGGTGCGCGGCGAGGCGCATGCGCGCGTCAAGATCGAGGGCAGCACCGGTGACGTGCTCGTCCGACTCCGCGACGCGCTTCTCCGCGCGTGAGAGTCCGCTCACGTTTATTTGAGGAGCTGAATCGGGATGAGGACGAGCCCCGGTCCGCCCTTCGGCGGCGGAAACACGGTCGACCTCACGACGCCCGATAGACACTCCGCGATCTTCGGCGGGAGCGAAGGAGAAGGCGACGTCGTCAGCGCGCACTGATTCTTGCCGTCCGTTCGCACGCGCGCGCCGACGAGGATCGATCGAACACCGAGGCTCTTGTCGATGCCGCGCACGCATCCACCCAATTCGGACTCGATCGCGTCGAGCGCCTCGAAGGCGTCGGGCATGCGGTACGTCTCGATGCTGTCGAGGGAGAGCGTGCTCGGCTTCGCGCCGCCATCGCCCTCGAGCGAGAGCGCGCTGCCCTTCAACGTGATCGGCAATGTCACGGTCGCCTTCGCGTCGAAGGGCTCCTTGGCGACGCGCGCCGACATGCAGTCTTCGACCTCACGCGTGATCCCGCTCGTGTCCATCGGGATCACGCAGGCGGTTCGCTGCGCCGGATCGACGCCTGCCGCCAAGACGATCTTCCCGTCGGTCATCGACGGCGTGTTCTTCTTTCCGGCTTCGTAGCAGCGCGCGAGGTCGGGCTTCAGCCGAGCGAACAGGTCGCTCGGCGAGACGGTCGCTGCGGGCGGCGCTGCGTCGTTCTTTGATGTCGCGACGGAGCTCGTTGATGCAGGCGACGTCGCGGACCTGCTCGTGGGGCTCGCGCTCGCCCCGCTCGGCGTCCGTCCTAGCTCCTCACCCCGAGGGGAAGACCCCGCGCATCCGACCAGCAGCAGAAGAAGGGTGAAACGAGACAGAGCGCTCCACGTCACGGAAGAGGCTCGGCTTTGTCGGCGTCGGGGCTGGCGTCGGCGTTCAGAGGGCTTCGTGGATCGAGCATGTAGAGGCGCTTGGTCGGAGGGAGAGGGATCGTGTCGGGATCGACCGAGGCGTCTGCGCTCATCGAGGAGACGTTCTCGTATCGTGCTGCATCGTAGCCGCTCAAGCTTCCGCAGCCGACAGCGAACAGCATGATCACGATCGAGCCGAGGGAAGCGAGAGCCGATCGCGGCCTCCGGTAGGGTCGAGCTCGCGTCACGGGCGCTCCGCGGGTGTCTTCGGTGCCGGCTCGCGACGACGATGGTCACGCACCCACGCGGCCTTCTGCTTCTTGTGGCAGGTGCCGCATGCGTCGCGCACCGCGATGGGATCTCCACGAAGGGCCGCCGCCGCGGCGAGGCGCGCGTCCTCCGCGAACGACGGGAGCTCGGGCGCCCAGGTCGCTACCCGCGACAGCGCCTTCGAGAGAGCTTGTTTGTCTTCGGCTGCGGCAGCCGGCGCGACCACGAGGCGCATGTACGACGCAAGCGGGCATAGCTCGCCGTTCGGGCCGCAATCCGATGGCTCGCGAGGCGTCTCGGCGGGCCACTGCGGAACGATGACGCCAGGGATCGACGCGTCGTTCGTGATGACCGGCGCCGGAAGCGACTTCCACGAAGCGATCAACTGAAAGTCGGGCGGGTCGCCGTGGCAGGTCGTGCAGTCGTGAGCGCGTCCGTCGATACGCCTCATGTCTCCAATCATCGCGTTGCACATGTACGCAGCGACGTCGTTCTTGTTGCGCCGATCGAGGTGATAGAGCGCGCCGTCGTGGCACGAATCGCAGTACACGGCAGAGCCGTCCTTCATCTCCACGACGCGAACGATGTCGTTCCACATCCGCCGCGCGACACGCTTGCGCTTCGTGTCCGCCTTGAAGTCGTCGCCGGGAGCGTGGCAGCCGAGGCACGGAATGCCGAGCGCCTCGCTGAAGGTCCGCATCACGCGCTGCTTCGGGCCCGGTGGAAGTGTCTCGAGCGGAGGCAGCGCACGAATGTCGAGGCCCGCGCGACGAAGCGCGCCCTCCATGCGACTCGGATGAACCCCGCCCATCGCCCCGAGCCCGCGCGCGGGACCTTTGTATTCGCTGACCGCTGGCGTCGCGAGCACGACGCCGTCAGGGAGCGAGGCTTGTCGTGATGGCGCGTCGAGGCGAGGCGGGTCCGTTGGACCCGAGGCCGTCGCGCCCGATCCGCCGCACGCCTGCACGAAGAGTAGTCCAGCGACGAGTGGGACCACGGCGCGGCCCCGCAGGTGAGCTCTCATGTCGACCCCCACCTGCAAAATCAATCGATGTCATGAGGGTTGTCAACGATGGATCCCCCGCCGTGAATCGCTGAGCCCGATCGCCCGCAGCTGTATCCCGGTCGATCCACGCTCTGGGTGCACAAATCGCGAGAGAGGAGAGCCGCCGTCCGCCCGCAGAGAAAAACGCGCCCGACAGCGGAAAGGTCGCACGAAAGAGGGCGAATTTCGCCTTCGCCACGCGCGCGCACGGCATTTGCGTCGTGAGCGCATCGTGACCCTTCCTTCGCTCGAACGCTCCGCGCTCTCTTCCGTCACCGCCTTCGTCCTCGCGAGCCTCGCCGTCGCATGCGCCGTCGACGCGCAGCCGACCTCGCAGCGCCGCCCGCGCGCGTCGTCCTCATCATCCTCGTCGTCGAGCGGCGGCGACGAAGACCCGGGCAGCGCCGAGGGCTCGTCCGGCGCCGCCGCGACGTCCTCGTCGTCTTCTTCCTCGTCGTCGTCCTCGTCGACATCCTCATCGTCGGGAGCGAACCCGCCGCCAGGGCCCACGGTGAACAGCACGAAGGGAAGCGGCGGCCCCACCGGGCAGAACGAGCTCAAGTCCGCCGGTGGCTTGAGCTACATCATCAACGCTCCAGCGGCAGCGGCGACGAAGCCGCGCGGCCTCCTCGTCCTCCTCCATGGAAGCACCGCGAGCAACTACAAGACCTTCGTCGGCATGATGGAGAGCGTCGCGACGAAGTACGACCTCATTCGCGTCTCGGTCCTCGCGCCGAACGGGCAGGGGTGGAACGAAGGAAACCAACCGAGCGCTGCGGAGCTTCTCCACCGCGTCCTGCAGGAAGACCTCTTTCCCAAATACGATATCGATTTAGCGCGCGTCTTCTTCTCGGGACAATCGAGCGGCGGCGGCTTTCTCTCGAGCCACTTCTTGCCACTCCATGCGAAGGACTACCACGGAGGAACGTTCCTTCAGTGTGGCGCCGCTCCGCCCTTTCAGTCGTTTACGCCGGACGCCGCGACGAAACAAAACATGAAGCTGCATTTCGAGATCACGACCGGTGACCCGATTTGGCCGCAGAGCTACGCCAACGCCGTGAGTGCCTATACCAATGCCGGTATGTCGTTGACGAAAGACAACACCAAGCCTGGCGGGCACTGCCAGTTCGATCAACAGCAGGTGATCGTCGACCACATCACCGCGATGTTGCCGCCCGGAAGCTGACGCGTCTTCGCGTCCGCTCGACCGTCATTCGACGACCGACGCCGTGCCGCGCGACGTCGCGTTGCGAAGGGCGTCGTGAAGAATGCCGATGCGGGTGTCGAGAACCACGAGCTTCGTGATGATCTGATCGAGCCCGGTGCTGTCGGCTTGGTCCATCGGCGCTGAGATCTGCTTGAGCTCCTGCGCCAGCACGGTCGCTTCGTTCGTGGCGCGCGCACGGCCGCGGGCGTCGGGCAGGTCACCCGCGAGCTCGAGGAGATGCTGAACCTCCTCTTTCTGCTCGGCGACGATGCGGCGAATGACGCGCGGCACCGTGTCGTTCGCGGCGCGAGGACGAAGGTCGAACTTCGGGCGCTCGTCGGCGGTCCAGTCCACGTCGTCGCCGTCCACATGGCTAGCGATCGTTGGCTTGCTCGCCGTCGCCGCGGCGACAGGGCTCGTGGTCGCCGCAGGCGTCTTCACGCTCGGTGGCTTGTGCGAGCAGCCCGTCGCGAAGACAGAGAGGGAACCGAGGACGAGGAGGAACGCCGGGGCGGCAGGGATGCGCATGTCGAGAGAGCAAACGGACGCGCGCGCGGCCTTCTTACAGCCGCTCGCTGAAACCTGACAAAACCCTGTCACGCACGAGCTCTAGAGTGCTCTCACGAGACGGGGCAAGTCGCCTCGAACGTGAAGGAAAAGGAGAAATCACCATGGAAAACATCGTCTTTTACTACGCGCCCATGTCCTCGGCCGTGACCGTTCACTGGGCGCTCGAGGAGCTCGGCGTGCCCTACGAGAAGGTGAAGATCAACCTTCAGGCGCGCGACCAAGACAAGCCTGCCTTCCTCGCGCTGAACCCCAACGCGAAGGTGCCGCTCCTCGTTCATGACGGCACCCCGATCTTCGAGTCGGTCGCGATCATGATTCATCTCGGAGAGACGTTCGGCGTCGACAAGAAGCTCTTTCCGCCGCCTGGCCTGAAGCGCGCCGAGGCGTTCAAGTGGCTCGTGTGGACGAACGTGTCGCTTGCCGAGGCGCTCTCTCGCTTCCAACACAACACGTCGGATCGGATCCCGGCGGAACGTCACAACGCGAAGGCCGCGGAGGTCGCCAAGGCAGACGTCATCAAGCACCTCGGCATCCTCGACGCCGCGCTTGGCAAGAGCACCTGGCTCGTCGGCGACAGCTTCACGCTCGTCGACCTCCACTTGTCGAGCTGGGTAGCCTACCTCGGTATGGTCGGCTTCGACTCGAAGAGCTTCGCGAACATCACGCCGTGGCTCGCGAAGTGCACGGAGCGCCGCGGCTTCGCCCTCTCGATGCAGCCCTGACCGACATGCTGGTAACGTTCGTGTCATGCAAGACACGACGAACGACGCGATGGAGAGGGCGATTCGAGACATCGTCGTACGACCCGTCGGCCTCGTCCACTCCGACCGCACGAAGCCGGAGGACGACCGATGGGACGCGGTGACATGCTTCATCGAGCTCGACGCCGCCCAGTTCACGCCTGACGCCCTCGCGGGAATCGACACGTTCTCTCATCTCCAGATCGTGTTCGTGATGGACCGTGTCGATCCTGCGAAGGTCGAGAAGACCGCACGTCATCCGCGCAACAACACGGAATGGCCGAAGGTCGGCATCTTCGCGCAGCGAGGGAAAAATCGTCCCAATCGGATCGGCGAGACCATCTGCCGGCTCGATCGCGTGGACGGCCTCCGCCTTCATGTCACCGGCCTCGACGCGATCGCAGGCACGCCCGTGCTCGACATCAAGCCGTGGGTGCGTGAGTTTGGGCCACGCGGCGAGGTGCGCCAGCCAAGCTGGATGGACGAGCTGATGAAGGACTATTGGGCCTGAGGCCTCACGAGAGGAAGCCCGCCCCTTTACGTGCGTGGCAAGAGCTGCCTACTCTCGCTCGCTCAATCGAATAGAGGGGTAAGCCACATGTCGACAGATCCGTTCGCGCAATTCAAAGAAGTGCAAAAGACCGTCTGGTCGAACTTCGCGCCAGTGGAGAATTTCACCTGCCTAGCGGCGCCGTCGTTGGTGCGCTTCGCGAAGATCAAGCAAGGTGATCGCGTCCTCGACGTCGCGTGCGGGACGGGAGTCGTCTCGCTGACGGCCGCGCGCCTCGGCGCGAAGGTGTCCGGAGTGGATCTGACGCCTCCGCTGATCGTTCACGCGAAGGAGAACGCGAGCCTCGCGAAGCTCGAGGTGGACTTCCGAGAGAGCGACGCCGAGACGCTCCCTTTCGCAGACGGGACGTTCGATGTCGTCGTGAGCCAGTTCGGCCACATGTTCGCGCCGCGCCCCGAGGTGGTGGTCAAGGAGATGTTGAGGGTGCTCCGTCTTGGCGGAACGCTCGCCTTCTCGACGTGGCCCCCCGAGCTCTACACCGGTCGCATGTTCGCGCTCGCGGCGAAGTATGCTCCCGCTCCGCCGCCCGCTGGTGTGGCGCCGCCTCCGCTTTGGGGTGATCCGAACGTCATCCGCGAGCGCCTCGGCGACGCGGTGAAGGACCTGACGTTCGATCGCGACAAGCTTCGAATGCCGATGATCAGCCCCGCTCACGGCCGCCTCTTTCTCGAAGCGAACGTCGGACCGTTCACGCGTCTCGTCCAGGCGCTTGCCGGCGATCCGGCAAAGCTCGCCGCGTTCCGCAACGAGCTCGAGGAGCTGATCACCGTCTACTTCGAGAATAACTCGATGCGCCAAGACTTCCTGATGACGCGCGCCGTGAAGGTCTAACCGCAACGCGGTGACCGCGAGCATGGGCGCGGAGGATCCAGGCTTGGACCTTCCGCGCCTGCATTTTTGCGCATCCTATCCATGGGAGAGGCATCGACGCCGGCACAAACGCGACTAAAGTGTGCCCACCAAGATGTCTGGATCCGGAAAAGTCCTGCCGAAGCATGCGCGCGTGGTGGTGGTGGGTGGCGGCATCATCGGATGTTCCGTCGCCTATCACCTCGCTCATATGGGGTGGAAAGATGTCGTCCTCGTCGAGCGCGACCGGCTGACATCCGGCACCACCTGGCACGCCGCGGGCCTCATCGTGACGTTCGGCTCGACGTCGGAGACCTCCACGGAGATGCGCAAGTACACGCGCGATCTCTACAGCCGTCTCGAAGCGGAGACCGGCTTGTCGACCGGCTTCAAGGCTGTCGGCTTCATCGAGTGCGCGAGCGACCTCGATCGGCTCGAAGAGTATCGGCGCGTCGCGGCGTTCAACCGCTACTGCGGAGTGGACGTGCACGAGATCTCTCCCAAGGAGATCAAGGAGCTCTTTCCGCTCGCGCGCGTCGACGACCTCCACGCGGGCTTCTATGTCAAAGAAGACGGGCAGGGGAACCCCGTCGACATCACGATGGCGCTCGCCAAGGGCGCGCGCATGCAAGGCGTCACCATCCTCGAAGGGGTGGCGGTGACCAACGTCACGCACACGGGCGTCGGCGCCCGTCGCGTCGTGACCGGTGTCGATGTCCAGGTGATGAACAGCGACGAGACCGGCCACATCGCCGCCGAGCTCGTCGTCAACTGCGGCGGAATGTGGGCACGCCAGCTTGGCGCCAAGAGTGGAGTCAACATTCCACTTCAATCGGCCGAGCACTATTACCTCATCACCGATCGCATTCCGGGCATTGGCTCCTGGCCGGTCCTCGAGGATCCCGGCTCGTACGGTTACTTCCGAGAGGAGGTCGGCGGCTTGATGGTCGGCCTGTTCGAGCCGGTCTGCGCGCCGTGGAAAGTCGAAGGCGTCCCTGACGACTTCTCCTTCGGCGAGATCACGCCCGACTGGGATCGCATGGGCCCCTACGTCGAGAAGGCGATGAATCGCGTGCCGGCGACGCTCGAGGTCGGCGTCCGCAAGTTCTTCTGCGGCCCCGAGAGCTTCACGCCCGACTTGCAGCCGATTGTTGGCGAGGCCCCCGAGCTGAAGAACTACTTCGTCGCGGCCGGGCTCAACTCGATTGGCATCCTGACGGGCGGCGGCCTCGGCCGCGTGCTCGCGCATTGGATCATCAACAAGCAAGCGGACGTCGACATTACGGGGTTCAATATCGACCGCCTACATACCTATCAATCGAACCCGGAATATCGAAAGACCCGTACCGTCGAGTCTCTTGGAATGGTCTATCAATGCCATTATCCGACGCGCTCGATGCAGACGGCGCGCGGCGCCAAGCGCTCTGCCATTTACGATCGGCTCGCTGCGCGAGGCGCCTATTTCCGTGACGTGAGTGGCTGGGAAGGCGCCGATTGGTACGCACCTCCCGGGCAAAAGGCCGACCCCGGACCGCTCTCGTGGAGACGCCCCTCGTGGTTTTCGCAGTGGGCGGCCGAGCACAAGGCCGCACGCGAAGGCGTCATCCTGATGGATATGTCCTTCATGGCGAAGTTCTCCGTTCAAGGACGCGACGCCGGCCGATTGCTCAATTGGATCAGCGGCGGCAACGTCGACGGCGAGCCAGGCCGCGTCACCTACACCCAGTGGCTCAACGAGGCGGGAAAGCTCGAAGCGGATCTCACCGTCACGAAGCTCGACGATGAGCGCTACATCGTCGTCGCGTCGGACACGGCTCATCGCCACGCCGAGACGTGGATGCGCCGTCATTTCCCGTCCGAGTCGCACGCGTTCGTCACCGACGTGACGAGCGCCTACGCCCAAATCAACGTTCAGGGCCCGCGATCGCGTGAGCTCTTGCAGTCGATCACCACGACGAACATGTCGAACGAGGCGTTCGCCTTTCGCGACGCGAAGGAGATCGACATCGGCTTCGCGCGCGCGCTCTGCCTTCGCATCACATACCTCGGTGAGCTTGGCTATGAGCTCTACATCCCGGCGGAGCAAGCGACCCATGCCTACGATCGCATCGTGGAAGCCGGTGAGAAGCTCGGACTCGTGCACGCAGGCCTGAAGTCACTCGCGAGCCTTCGGATGGAGAAGGGCTACCGCGACTACGGACACGACATCGACAACACCGACTCGATCCTCGAGGCCGGCCTCGGCTTTGCGATGGACCTGAAGAAGCCAGGCGGCTTCCTCGGCAAAGAGGCGGTGCTCGCCAAGAAGGCAGAAGGCCCTTTGAAGCGCCGCATCGTCCAGGTCCTCGTCAAGGATCCCGAGCCGCTCATGTTCCACGCCGAGATCGTCAAGCGCAACGACAAGCCCGTCGGCTACATCCGCGCCGCCTCCTACGGCCACACGCTCGGCGGCGCTGTGGGCCTCGCGATGATCGAAGGCGGCGGCGAGGTCGTCGACCAGAAGTTCATCGACGGCGGAGCATGGTCGGTCGAGATCGCCGGTCAAACGTACCCGGCGATCGCTTCGATCAAGCCGCTCTACGACGCCGCCAATGAGAAGGTGAAGGCGTGATCCGAGCGCTCACTTGCAGCGCTTTGGATCGTTGAAGGCGCACTTGCCGCCGGTGCACTCCGCTGGAGTCTTGCACTCGGCGCCGCCGTCGGCTTCGCACATCGCGCCGTCGGCGGGCCTCGGCACGCACTTCGACCCGCCCGCAGCCTGCTTCACGCAATCGAGCTCGCCGCTGCAGAGCACGAACGCCTTGTTGACGATCCCGCACGGTTCGTTGACCGCGGCGAGGGTGAAGGTGCCACACGTGCCGGTGCCGGCGTCGTTGTTGTTCGTGACGCAGAAGAGGCCCTTCGAGCTGTCGCACGGATCGTCGGCGTTGTTGCCCGCCTTGGTGCACCCCGCGTTGAGCTGAAGTGGGTCCACGCACGTGCCGCCGACGCAGCGATAGGGCGTCGCGCACGTGTTCGAATCGTTGCACGTGCCGCTCTTCGCGATCGGCGTGATGCATACGTCGTTGACGCAGCGTAGCCCGCTCGCGCAGTCCTTCGCGCTGCCGCAAGCCTCGGTCACGGCTGCGCGCGCGGTGCAGACGCCGCACGGGTTGGGCGTACCGCTTCCGCCACCGCTGGCCTTGATGCACGAGTTGGATTGGCACTGAATGTCGAACTCGCAGACGGCGCCGTTGGCGAGCGTGCCCGCGAACTGGCAGGCGGCGAGGTTGTTGACGTCGGCGCCGCATGCGAGCGTCTTCAGCGCGTCGCCGCACGTGGCAGGGAACTGGCCTGCGCCGTTCGCTTGCTCTTGCAACGCGCAGATGATGCCGAGCCGCTCTTTGCAGTCCGCGGTCGCGCCGAAGGCGAGCTTCACCGTGATGCCGGCGCACTTCTCGGCGTACGTGCAGTAGCCGTCCGCGAAGCTCACGCATCCCGCCGGAACGGTGATGGAGCCGGACGACCCGGACGATCCCGAAGAGCCCGAGGAGCCCGACGATCCGGAGCTGCCGGAGCTGCCGGAGCTGCCCGACGATCCGGAGCTGCCGGAGCTGCCCGAGCTGCCTGACGATCCGGAGCTTCCCGACGACCCAGAAGAGCCCGACGATCCTCCGTCTGCGGGGGTTGCGATGTTGCTGTCATCACCTCCCGAGCAGGCGATACCGATGACGATGGATGCTGCACAAAAGGAGAGGATGATGGCGCGGCGCATGGTGATGCCTATGGACGACGAAAGCTCGAGGTCATTCAAGTGCAAAATGCACGTTGTCGTGCGTCAAAGGGCGTTAATGGCGTGAAATCACGGCTTCGCGGACGGTATTCGACTCGCTCGTGACATGTGGAATGATCAAGAGCATGGCCTTCTCTCCCCGCACGACCTCTCGGTTCGTCACCACCACATCGATGGCATTCGCCACCGCGCTCTTGGTGGTGATGGCGTGCGGCGGGTCGGAGGGGACGCCGATCCCTGCGGGGTCGAGCGGCGCGAGCGGCACGAGCGGCACGAGCGGCACGACGAGCTCGGGTGACACGAGCAGCACGAGCAGCAGCGGGAGCACGAGCAGCGGTGGAAGCACGAGCAGCACGAGCAGCAGCGCGAGCTCCTCGGGATCGAGCGGAAGCGACGGCGGATCTCAAGACGCTGGGACGTTTGCCTGCGGGAAGTCGACCTGCAGCGGGACGCAGTACTGCGTGAGCCCGTGCTGCGGCGGGCCAGCCCCGCTCTGCCAACCCAAGCCCGCCAACAACAAGTGCCCGGTCGGGACGCATCCCGCTCAATGTTCCTTTGGACAGGGATGCCAACAGGATCCGTGCACGCCGGATCCGCCCTACTGCATCGATCCGACCACGAAGCCTCCGCCGGGTTGCATCAAAGACGAGAAGACGCACCAGATCTCCTGCCTCTGCGCGTAAACGCTTCGCGCCTCCCGTGACCGCCTGCGGTCGCGTCAATCGACGTTGCTCGCTTCGATGTAGCCCCAACGCTTTGCGTTCGGGCACGTACACCTCGACCCAATGTCCATTCGAGCGCCTTGCCGGTGACGTCGACGTGCCAGTCTTTCGGGACATTGCCGCGACTTGCGCAAGCGCCTGATCGATCCGTCGCGGATGCGCTGGCGCCTGGGCTAAACGGCGCCCCTTTCGCCGCAAATCCCGCGGATCGACCGGGAGTCAAGCCCGCGCGCGATATGCGCAACACGGCGTGTTGAGATCCTCGGGGAAGCGATCCTCGGTGATCGTCGCGGAGAGCAGTCGCCGCTGCAGTCGTCGCATGCGCCGCCATTGGCGGCGGCGCTCCATCGAGGGCGACGTGCTCACGATCACCGACGCTGGCTCGCCGCGACGACCGTCGTGAAGGAGCGGCAGCGATCTCCGCGAGTAGCAGAGCGGGCACTGGCAGGCGAGCGCGGTCGAGAAGAGCCACGCCGCCTCGAGCGCGTCGAAGGGACGCCTCATGGCCGTCCTCGGTGGCGGCGAAGGGAGATGACGACGAAAGGAAAGATGGGCATGACGACAGTGGGGTGGAGTGGAAGCGCACGCGCTAGAGCGGCGCGTGCTGCGTTGGGAGCGTGATGTTCCGGCCGTCAGTCGACGTTCGGAAAGTGTGGCCGGCGGACGATCGCGCGTGCGTTCGAGCTTGGCGGCGCCTCGTGAGGTCGCCCTCGTGACGTTCGAAGCGTCTCGGTCACCCATCCGCGAACGGTGGTGACGGTGGTGAGATCGATCAGGCGTTGCGCCGAGCAGAGACCGAGCTTCATCGGAGCACCTCTCGGTCCGCTCACTTGTCGACGACGAGGCCGGGCCACGTGAGCGTGCGTCCATTCAACGTCGACTTGAGGATGAATGGATGGCCTCCGGGGACGATCGTCGACTTCGCCTTGACGGTGATCGTGAGATGCAGCTTCTCGCCGTTGAGGCCTTGCGTCCGATCCCAGGCAAAATCCAGGGTGTCGTTGCCGCCCAGGAGCACGAGCGCGTCGGCTGCGGAGACCGTCCACGGGCCGCTCGTGGGCCCGTCGCTGAAGAGATCGACCTCGATCGTCTTGCTCGTGCCGACCGGGATCTTCACGCCCTTCGTCGGCACCGTGCTCCCGCCATACGACGGAGGAAGCGTGAAGAGCACGTCCTCGGAGAGCACCGGAGCGCTGTTGAAATAGACGGGGTTCGCGGCGGGGACGCACGGGTCGTGGCTCGCCTTGGCCGCGACGTTCGACCATGAGCGTTGCGCCATGAACCCAAGCTCGCTGTCTTTGTAGAACGCATCTCGGTTCTGCGCGCACAGGTCAGCCGACTCGGTGCCGCCCGCGAGATTCCAGATGAAGTGGTCCATGTCGACCGTCGCGTATGCCGAGTCCTTGCCGCCGTCGGTGCTCGGAAAGGGATCGGTGACCGCCTCGATGATCTCGTGACTCCCTGCGCCCGTGACGTCGTCCAGTCCCGCGAGCCCACCAAACGACGCGCACGTCGGTACGACCGCAAACGCATATTTGTTCGTCTTGCCGCCGATCGTGACGGGGGTATCGCCGTGATATCCACCAAACGACGAGCAGCTCGTCTGGCTATCGAGATGAATGGTGGTCTTCTCCGGATAGACAACCAGGTAAAGCGTATTGGTGTCGGCCGTCCCGAGCGCGCCCGACGTGAGCTTGTCGGCGATGAGCTTCTGGATGCCTTTGTCATCGATATCGGACGGGGGAGTCTCTCCGGTGAGCTCCTTCATGCCCGCATATTCGATCGGACCTACGCCATACTCCTTCGTCGTGGCGCTCCAATAGCTCGACGCGCCGAGCTTCTGGGCGAACGAGATCAGCCCCTGGGTATGCGGATAATTCGGATACACGATGACGAAGAGCTTTGGCGTCGCGAGGACCTTTCCTCCTGCTTGATTGACGAGCTGCGGAAGGGGAGGGTGAGGCGCGGGATAGCTCGTCGATGGGGCGCCATTGTCGACCGACGGCCCTGCGTCATCGGTGGGGCCTGGCTCCGTGGGCGACGCTCCTTGATCGGGGCTCCCTGGGGTTTGCCCCCCATTGGTTGGCGATTCTGCGCTGCTGCAAGCCGCGACGAACAGCACGAGCGACAACGACGAGACATGGGCATGACGAATCATCAGCGTGGACCTCCGAGCAATAACGAGCGTGCGAGCCTCGAGGCGAAGCGAAGCCAAGCAAAGGCGTGCGTGGGCGCGCCTGCGCGAAGAACGTGAGAGTTGAGCGGCGGCGGCGACTAACGCGCTTTGTCGAGGTAAGCCCAGGCGACTGCGGCGAGGCTTAGCTTCGTGCCGTTGATGTAGAGAATGTGGCCGCCGGTGGTGGTGAAGTGATTCTCTTGATCGGGCGCCACATCGCAGAACGTCGCGTCAACGCCGCCGTCGCACTGGCTCCACGTCTTGCATGTCGTCTCCGGCGAAGAAGAAGCGCATGGCGCGAGCTTCCAAGAGTCCTTTTGCGGCCCGTTCGCGAGACAGACATCCCCGGTATTGGATAGAGCGCCGCCGAAGCGGAGCGTGCTCGCAGGGCCGGATTTGCAGTGGTTGTTCTTCACCCAGACGTCGAACGCAGATTGCCCGCTCGCCATCGAGACGACGGCATCTTTGGCCGAGTGGAAGTGAATGAGCGGCGCGGGATGGGTGAGCGGACAGCTCTCTGCCGATTCGGGGCCATATCCAGAGATGGGCGCGAAGCCGCGAAAGACGTTCGTGTCTTTGCAGCCCGTCCAATAGGTGAGCCCACCGCCGTTCGAGATCCCGGTCATGTAGACGCGCTTCGGGTCCACGCTGGCGACCTTCGACACCTCGGCGGCGATCGCGATCATGAAGGCCGCGTCGGAGGGCTCCCACTGGTTTCCGATCCCTTGGGGCTGCGCGACGAGGAAGCCTTCGCGATCGGCGACGAGCCTCCACCCCGAGCCGAGCCCGGCGGGCCAGTCCCGGAACGGCTCGAAGCCCGCATGCTCACGTGCGGTCTCCGACGCTCCATGCGCATCGACGACGAGCGCGGCCGGCTTCGAAGGGTCGTACTTCGCCGGCGCATAGAGGAGGTAGTCGCGCGACTTGCCTCCGACGGTCACCCTGCACGCTCGATCGGCGCCGGCGACGAGCTTGGCCGCGCAGTCCTTGGCGTCAACGGGCGGCGCTGCGCTGGCGTCGGAGGCTGTCTCTGCCGGCTCCGTCGGAGACGCATCCGACGTCGCCGAGCTCTTGCCCTGGTCGCTGGGTGTGGTGGAGGAGTCGGCGCCACATGCGACGACGAAGGCGGCGGCGCTCACGAAGAGCGAGCCGAGCCATGCACCCGACGTGCGTGCAAGCGGCGAACGGCTCGAGACAGGTGACGTCATCATCCTCATGCTCCGCGTGGTGGCCAGATGAGAAACAATATTGTTTCTCATCAGCAGCTAGCATCCAGATCCTGATGCGTCAAAGACGCACCCGTCGCATGAGAAACATTTCAGTTTCTCATAGTTGTCTTTAGCCTCGCAGGTCGAATGCCGGTCGGTTGCGGCCAGATGAGAAACGTCGTAGTTTCTCATGGTTGGTTCGCACGAAGGTCCGCTTGGCCGAGGTCGTTCGGGAGCTCCCGCGTCGGGCTCACGACCTGTCACGGCGCACCGTCGAGGAGTCCCAACGCTGGCGCCTGCTCGAGGCGATGACGGAGGTCGCCGCAAAGCGCGGCTACGGCGACGCCAGCATCGCCGATGTGATCTCGGTCGCGGGGGTGTCGCGAAAGACGTTTTACGAGCACTTCTCGGACAAGGAGGATTGTTTCCTGACGGCCTACGACGTCGTGAGCGAGCGCCTCATCGGGTCGCTCGTCACGATCGGCAAGGCGCACGAGGATCCCGACGAGCGACGGGCCGCGCAGGTCTCGGCCTTCCTCACCGCGATGATGCAAGATCTCGCGGCGGCGCGCGTCTTCATGATCGACGTGCTCGGCGCCGGGCCACGCGCGCTCGAGCGTCGCGAGAGGATCAACCGGCGCTTCGCCGAGGCGGTGCTCGGCTCGGACACGGAGCCAGTCCGCGGGTCGGCGATCATCGGCGGCGTCAACAGCGTCGTCGCCAGCGCGCTGCTCCTCGAAGGCCCATCGGTGAAGCTCCTGGAGCTCGCGGCGCCGCTCACCGAGTTCGTCCGCGCGGCGACGTCAACGAAAAGATCGTCCTCTTCGTCGCGTGGTCCACGGCGCAGGTGAAGACGCGTGAGGCGTCGAGACCGCAGCGCGAAAAAGTGAAAATTCGAAGGAAGTCCTCCTACCTCCTCCGACGTATCTCGCAGCAACGCGCCAACACACCACGCTCGTTGGGTTGGCTGCGCAGCTTCATTCACACGCCCTCGGCCTTCCTCACTCCCGCTTCGCATGTTTGACGCGAGCGCGGAGCGACGAGCGCCGATGGCGCTTCGTTCTCTTTTTCTTCTCCTTCAGGAGCCTTCCTCATCATGAACTCTGTCTCGACGCTTCTCTCTCGCTCGGTCCTCGGCGTCATCGCCCTCTCTCTTGCCGCAACCATGGGCTGCTCGATCGTCTCTTCGGACGAGGACTCGGACGCGACTGACAGCGAGCTCCGCAAGAAGCCGACCGCCACGGAGAACTGGTCATCGCTTACCGTTCAGCTTCCGACGGGCAGCTGCCAGCCCGGCGGCTCGTGCAGCCATCCGCTCGGCGCGACCGCGAGCATCACGCTCGACGGCGCGGCTGTCGCGCTCGGCGCGGCGAGCCGCATCAAGCCGGGCGGTCACACGCTCACGGTCAACGGCGCATCGACGACGGTGACGCTCGCGGCGGGCGCCTCGAAGACGCTCACGCTCCCCACCGCACATCGCAAGTGCCAGCCGGCGAGCCTCCCGAACGTCTCGCAGACGGACTTCGGCCAGAGCGTGTCACTCTCGAACGCCGCCTGCCCGACGACGGCGACGATCGTTCCGCAGAACGGATCGAGCAGCAAACCGAACATCACGCTGCACTACTACAACTGGGGATGCCCGTCCGGAAACGTCACCGGCACGCTCACGTCCTCGACGAGCTCGTCGACGTGCACGGGGCTCCGCACCGACCGCGTCTACTCGGTCAACGTGAACGGGCAGTGCATCGACCTTCGCCAGACGCGCCCGGATGGTCAGTACGGCATCAACCCGCTCGAGGCATGCAACGCCTACGTGGGCGGCGATACGTCGTGGGTTCAGTTCGGCGCAGCGACGGCCTCGAGCTTCCAGGACTACGATCTCGCGTTCGTTCCAGGAGACTACTCGATCGCGATCGGCTCCGGCACGGGCGCGACGACGCAGACCTTCACCCTCAAGGAGGGCGACACGAAGGAGATCGGCGTCGCGCTTCCGGTGATCGGGTCGGTGCCCGCGACGTTCGCGACGAACATCTCGTTCGACGATGCGCGTGAGCTCCCCGACGCGAAGGTCGCGACGATCACGTCGTCGTGCAGCGGCGACCGCAGCTACTCGCTGCCGGCGACGAGCACGACCACGCTCAAGCTCAAGGCCTTCCAGGCATCGAGCTGCGTCTACACCTTCACTGCTGGCGGCCGCACCGTCACGCTGAACCAGGCCGCGACGAACACGATCAACCTGAAGCGCCTCGACGTCGACAACGTCGAGATCACGCGCGAGAACGGCTCGACGTACACCGTGACCGGCACGTACGAGGTCTACTTCGGCGGCACGCGCGTCGCCGGGCCGTTCAACACGAACAGCGGCGTCGACCTCTTGCCGGGCACCTACGAGCTCGTCACGTCGTTCAGCACGGCCGACGGCCCGCAGACGCAACGCGAGACGATCAATCTCTGATTTGATTCGACCGAATCCGAAATGAACAAGGGCGCGCCGTCATCGAGACGAGCGCGCCCTTTCGCTTGCGACGATCTGAAGCAGCGCGCCGCCGTAGTTGCGTACGTGGGACATGCCGATCCCCGACACGGCGAGGAGCCCTGCTTCGCTCGTCGGCGCGGCGGCGGCGATGCCGAGCAGCGTCTGATCGGTCAGGACGCGGAAAGCCGGTATCCCGCGGCGCTTTGCCTCGCTCGTTCGCCAGGCGCGAAGGTCTCGCTCGAGGGCCGATCCGGTGCTCGTGAGCGCAGACGCTGCGGCGCGCTTCTTCTTGGTACCCGCGGCGCCTCGCTTCGTCGCGCCACGACCGCGCTTCTGACCTTTCCCGGACTTTCCTCGACCGCGCGACGACGGGGAGGGCTCGGGGACGATCGCGACGCGGAGCGCGACGCCTTCGAGGGAGGTCGCGACGTCGGGACGGGCGAGCCATACCCGTTGAAAGGAGATGCGCTCGCCGTCTTTGATGAACTCGTCGTGAACGACGCGCACGAGCCCCGCGCGAACGAGCGCGCTGAGCAGCTCGTCGAGCACGCGGCGAGGCGTGTCTTCGCCGATCGAGTCGCGGTGAATCTGGCCGACGGCGCGTCCGTCGCGCTCGCGAAGCGCCTCGAGGATACGCGTGCCGGCCTCGATCTCGCTCGCGTTTGCTGCGCGGAACGTCTGGGCGACGCAGAGCGTGCTCGCGCAAATATCGCAAATGCCACAAGCGAGCGTGCTGTCGTTCTCGTCACCGAAGTGCGCGACGAGCTGCAGCATGCGGCACGATGGGGTCTCGGCGTAGCGGCGCATCCGCGCGAGCTGATCGCGTTTGTGCTCGCGCTGCCTTTCGTACGCCTCTCTCCAATTCGCGTGGCCGCGCCGGATCGTGTCGTCCGATCCGACGATCGCGCCTCCGTGGATCCATAGCTTCTCGAGCGCCTTCTCGAAGATCTCCGCCGGAACGCGCGCACGCTTCGAGACGAGCGCGATCGTGCTCACAGCGTCGGGTGCGTCGCCGCGCTTGACGATCGCCTTCTCGATCTTCTCGAGCACGTCGATCGCGGGGTAGTCGCGCTCGAGGAAGAACTCGTGCGTCTTCGTGTCGACGAACGAGTGAAGCAAGATGGCACGCGAGGGCTTGCCGTCACGGCCCGCGCGGCCGATCTCTTGGTAGTAGCCTTCGACCGACGCCGGCAGGGCGGTATGAATGACCGTTCGAACGTCGGCCTTGTCGATGCCCATCCCAAACGCGGTCGTCGCGATGATGACGTCGAGCTTTCCGCCGAGGAAGGCCGACTGCACCGAGTCACGGACGCCTGCGCTCATGCCCGCGTGGTACGCGGCAGCGCGGAGCGAAGAGCCCGCGAGAGCGTCCGCGAGGCGCTCGGCTTCGCTTCGCGTGGGGGCATAGACGATCGCCGGCCTCCGCGCGGGGTCTTCGAGGAGCGTCTTGACCACGCGCGGCCGCTCGCTTGGATTGCGCGCGACCACCTCGACCGCGATGTTCGTGCGCCGGAATCCGTGAATCGATCGCATCGGCGCGTCGAGCCGAAGCTCCGCGATGATG
This sequence comes from Labilithrix sp., assembly GCA_044227045.1. GTDB lineage: Bacteria > Myxococcota_A > Polyangia > Polyangiales > Polyangiaceae > Labilithrix. Next base: position 129,355 of record JBGAFW010000009.1, on the reverse strand, counting down.
TCAGGCGCTGCCCGAGCATGCGGTAGTCGGGTCGAAAATCATGGCCCCACTGGGAGATGCAGTGCGCCTCGTCGATCGCGATGAGCGTCGGCTTTCGACGCGCGAGCATCTCGGGAAAGCCAGGTACCTTCAGTCGCTCGGGGGCGATGAACAAGAAGTCGAGGACGCCGTCGAGATACGCGCGGCACACGGCACGTGAGTCGAGTCGCGTGCGTCCCGAGTGAATCCTCTCGGCGGCGAGCCCACGCCGACAAAGTTGCGCGACCTGATCTTCCATCAGCGCGATGAGCGGGCTCACGACGAGCGTGGTGCCTCCTCGGGCGATGCCCGGCAGCTGATAACAAAGCGATTTGCCCGCGCCCGTCGGCATCACGAGCAAGACGTCTTTGCCTGACGCCGCGGCGACGCACACGTCTTCTTGGTAAGGACGGAACGACGCAAACCCGAACGCCGACGAGAGCAGCTCGCGAAGATCGCGCGACCGCGTCGCGCGAGCGCTCGGGCTCGGCGGGATGCTCGGCGCGTCGTGGACGAGCTCGCGATGGCCATTCGTCTTGACGCTCCGTGCGTGAGGCTCGACGACGGGCGCGTCGCTTGGAGCGCGCGGGCCCTGCAACGATCCCTGCTCGGCGAAGGAGCCAGGGGGCGGCCGCGGTGGAGCAGAATGTGTCTGCCTTGCCGGTGAGGAGACGGCGGCGTCGAACAGCGACGGCTGCGAACGCGACGGCTGCGAACGCAGCTTGATGGGCGCGGGCGCGGACCTCGCTTCGCGCGGGACCTCCGCGGCTCGCTCGCTTCGGCGCGCGAGCTCGGCCTCCGTTCCGCCGAGGCGGCGTGGGATCTCGGGGAGCGACGCCTTCGACGCGGCCACCGTCCCGACGACCTCGCGTACGTACGTCTCGATCGCCTCCATGAACGTGTCGAGCTGCTCCTCGCCTCGCTCGATCCTTCCGAGCTTGGCCTCCCATTCGCCGGTCATCGCCGGGCTCTTCACGTGGGCATGGACGATCGCGATGAGGCCGATGCCTTTGTCGGTCGCGCTGAGCATCTTGCCATCGCGGACGATGTATTCACGCTTGAGGAGCGTCTCGAGGATCGACGCCCTCGTCGCTGGCGTGCCGAGGCCACGCTCGCGCATCGCCTCGCTCATCTCTTTCTCGTCGAGCGTGCGACCTGCGGTCTCCATCGCGGTGAGGAGCGTCGCGTCGGTGAGGCGCGGCGGCGGGCGTGTCTTCTTCGGGATCGCCTTCGCGTTGAGGACCTTGCGCGGCATCCCCTTCGTCAGGCCGCCGGGCAGCGTCGGCTCGTCGGGCTTCGAGGAAGACGATTTGGCGGGCCCGAGCTTGATGTCGAGCACCTTCCAGCCTTCGACCTCGATGCTCGTGCCCGAGCTCGTGTAGCGGTCCACGATCTCGCCATCGCGAATCGCGGTGATGACGGTCGTCACGGCGAAGACGTGATCCCCATGCCACGCCGTCAAGAAGCGACGGCAAATCAGGTCGTAGATCTTCTTCTCGTCGGACGGGAGATCGTCGGGCGCTCTCGTCTGCGTGGGGAGGATGGCGTGGTGATCGGAGACGCGGGAATCATCGACGAAGCGCGTACCGAGAGGACGTGTCCCCGTCCCAGACGCGATCAACGCAGGGTCGTAACGAGGCGTGACGGCGCTCGAGATCGCGGGGAACGTGGCCTCGACCGTCTTCGAGACGTATCGGCTATCGGTACGCGGATAGCTAATGAGCTTACGCTGCTCATAAAGCGTTTGCGCGATCTGCAATGTCCTTTGCGCCGTAAAGCCATAAAGGCGATTGGCATGTCGCTGCAGCTCGGTAAGGTCATAAAGCTGAGGCGGCTGCAGTCGGCGGATTTGTCGATCGACCGACTCGATTCGAGCCACCCCACGCTTGGCGCGCTCGATGATCTTCTTTGCCTCTTCACCATCTGGCGGCAGTCGCTTGGTGTCGGGCTCGCGGATGTTGGGCCGGAGGTAGGTGCCGTCGTACTTGTCGGCGCGCGCCACGTCCGTGTTGCCAAACGTCGCGACGACCTCGAGATAGTCCTGAGGCACGAACGAGCGGATCTCGAGCTCGCGCTCGACGATCATCGCGAGCGTGGGCGTCTGCACGCGGCCGACCGAGAAGTTGGCGTCGTGTAGGACGCTGTAGAGCCGCGAGAGGTTCATCCCGACGAGCCAGTCTGCACGGCTCCGCGCGCGCGCCGCATCTGCCACGCGATCGAGCTCGCGCCCTTCCTTCAGCGCCTTGAAGCCCGCGGAGATCGCGTCGGGTGTGAGCGACGAGATCCAGAGGCGCTTGACTGGCTTCTTTGCGCCGGCCGCTTCGTAGATGTAGCGAAAAATAAGCTCGCCTTCGCGCCCAGCGTCCGTCGCGCACACGACGCCCCGCACGTCCTGCGATCGAAGAAGCTTCTTCACGACCGCGAACTGCGCGCGCGTGTTGTACGTGACGACGAGCGGCCATGCCTTCGGCAGAAGCGGAAGGTCCGACAGACGCCACCGCTTCCAGTCCGGATTCATCTCGTGCGGCTCGGCGAGCGCGACGAGGTGACCTATCGCCCACGTGACGATCCACCCATTGCCGCTGAACATCCCGTCACCACGCGTGCGCGCGCCAAGCACCTGCGCGATGTCACGCGCGACGCTCGGTTTTTCAGCAACGACGAGGACGGAAGACACGGCGGCTCCTGGCGCGGCCATCATCCCACGCCCTCTTGCCGATGGACATGGAGAAGCGCCCCAAGGAGACCAGGACTCCCGCGGCGCCGACAGGTGTCGAGCGGCGTAGCGCTGGCTCGCAGGCGCCCCCGAGAACACACGGGCAATCAACGAGCGCGCGCCGCACGATCGTGCGTCAGCGGAGCTGGTCGAGGTCTTGGTGTCCTCCCGTCGAGGGCGCCTGTCCTTCGCGGGTGCGCGCCGTTCCTGCGTCGTCATCACGTTCAAGCGTGCTCGCGCGAGCGCGGGTTGGTCGCGCGCGGCCGAACACGCGCTCGAGCGCTGCCGTCGCCGCCCAGAACCCACACATGCCGTGCACCCCGCCGCCGGGCGGCGTCGCGCTGGACGCCAGAAATAGGCGCGGGTTTGGCGTCGTGTACGGGTTCCACCGCAAGACCGGCCGCGCGAGGAACTGCATCAGCGTGTTGGCGCCTCCTCCGATGTCACCGCCGACGAAGCTCGCGCCGCTGTGCGTCTCCACGTCGACGGCGCTCATCGCGTGACGCGCGAGGATGAGGTCTTTGAACCCCGGCGCGAAGCGCTCGATCTGCGCCTCGATGCGGCTCGTCATGTCGACGGTGGATCCGTTCGGAACGTGACAGTACGCCCAGCCGGTGTGCTTGCCGCGCGGGGCGCGCGTGTCATCGAAGAGGCTTTGCTGCGCGACGAGCACGAAGGGCGCGTCGCAGACGTCCCCATCGTACGCAGCCTTCTCCGACCGCATGATGTCCTCGAGCGTCGGTCCGACATGCACGGTGCCTGCGCGCCGAGCGGACGCGTCGCGCCAAGGAATGGGTCCGTCGAGGGCCCAATCGAGCTTGAAGACGCCAGGCCCATACCGATAGCGCAGGAGCTGCCGCTTGTACCCCGCCGGCAGCGCATCACCTGCGATCGACGCCAAGCTCTGCGGCATGACATCGAAGAGCACCACGCGCGAGGGTGGAAGCTGCGCGAGCGATCGCACGCGCTCCCCAGCTCGCACGACGCCGCCAAGCCCAGCGAGCCTCTTCGCCATGACGTCGATGATGGCGCGCGAGCCTCCTCGCGGAAGCGGCCAGCCAGCGGCGTGAACCGAGAGCGAGAGCATCATCCCAAACGCCGCGGTCCCCGCGCGATCGAGCGGCATCATCGAGTGGGCTGCGCATCCCGCGAACACGGCCCGCGCCCGCTGCCCACGAAACCACGACTTTGCGACGCGCTCCGCCGACCGCACCGCGGTCATCCCAAAGGCCGCCATCGCGAAGGGATGCCGTGGAATCCGAATGGGCCGAAGCGTATCGGCGAAGAATCGTTCGGCGTTCCGTAGCCGCGCCTCGTGCATCGCGCGCCACATGAACGCGTCTTCGTCACCAAGGCCGCGCGCGGTGGCCTCGAGATCCCGAACGACAGCGACGCCTCCGTCTCCGCCGCCGTCTGCGCTGCCATCCTCGAGCGGGTGCGCGAGCGAGACTGGCGGCTCGATCCAGTCGATCGGCGCTCCAGCCCCCGTCTGCGAGATCCCTATCTCCGAGAAGAACGGAGAAAGGATGCCCATCGGATGAATGGCCGAGCAGACGTCGTGGTGAAAACCAGGCAGCGTCAGCTCTTGGGTACGAGCTCCACCGCCGATCGTGTCGTTCGCCTCGAGCACGAGCACCGAGAGCCCTTCGCCGGCCAAGACCAACGCCGCCGCGAGACCGTTGGGTCCCGCGCCAACGATCACCGCATCGTAGGACTCAGCCATCTTCGCTCACGTTCTTCGATCTTCTCTTCGCAGCTTCGATTCAAGTCGCAGGCGCACGCCACTCGGGGTTGTGCTCGAGCACGCGCTCGAGCGCCCGCTTCGAATGTGCCCGCGTCATCGCGACGTCGGGGTTCTGCGCGAACCACGCGAGCTCCCGCTCGGCGCCCTCGACGAGCTTACTCCGTTCCGCGATCCACTCGGCGCAAAAGTCGGCGAGCTCGCGGTCGCCTTCGACGAGCGCAGCTTGCTCGAGGAGCATGAAGACACCAAGTCCGTGCCGCGCCCCGAGGATCGTCGCGCGGTACGACTTCTCGCTGCTCAGCACGAGGTCCGACCCGAACGCGCGCAAGATCGAGAAGAGCCGGCCAATCGCCAACCCGCCGCTCTCGGCCGAGTCCCTCCCACGCTTGGCCGCGAGCGCGTGCAAGCGACGGAGCGCCGCGGTCGCGTGAGCGGAGATCGCGCGCATGGCTCGAGCGGGCGGCGTCGCACCACCGAGCCGCTTTGCCTCACGCTCGGGATGAAGTACGGCGGAGTTCTCCGTCTGAAATACCTCGGGAAACAGCGTCTTCGTCAGCTTCGATGTCATCGGCCACGGGCAGAGCACGAAGCGATCCCGGATGAACGCGAACCGGACCGCACGCTGGACCACGAGCCCCTTGGCCTCGTGCGACTTCCTTACCGACCGCGTGTCTTCCCTTCCATGCAGATGTTTCCGAGGTCCTCCACGGCTTGCACTCTCCATTCTCACCATCGTGATGGCCTGCACGACCGGCTCTGACGAGGCGTCCGCCCAATCCAGCTCCGCCGTGAGCGCGATGGATCTCACTGTCGCCCAGTCCATCGCCACAAGCGCGTGGACACGGCTCGACGGGCCGGTTCAGAGCGGCGCCGCGCGTCGATCTTGGACCTGGGGACCCACGATCCAAAAAGCACGCTACGAGGACTACGACGAAGCGGGAGGCCCCCGAGCCGTCGTCTACTACGACAAGGCACGGATGGAGCTACTGCCTTCGAAGCCGCCCACTCTCGGGAACCTCGTGGACGAGCTCGTGCGCGGCGAGAAGCAAGTCGGCGACGGTCGCTTCCTTCCGATGCGTCCGGTCCGGATTCCCGTAGCCGGTGACCCGACCGCAAACGACTCACCGACCTACGCCGACTTCACGAACATCAGCTTCCCTCGGAGAAGAGACGTGAACAAGGTCGGGGAGCAAGTGATTGCATGGCTCAACTCGCCTGGCACGACACCGGTCGCCGTCAAGATTGTGAGGTTCGAGAACGAGACAGGACACAACATCGCGGACAGGTTCGAGACGTTCATGAACGCCGTCGGTCCCGTGAAGCAAGGCGGCGCGCTTACCAACGAGAAGCTCTACGCCCCCAACCCCGTCGCGGTGTTCGGATATCCGATTTCAGAGCCGTATTGGGTCAAGGCAACGGTCCAAGGCCAGAGCAAGGCCGTGCTCGTACAGCTGTTTCAGCGGCGAACGCTGACCTTCACGCCGACCAACGCGGAGGAGTTTCAAGTCGAGATGGGCAACGTAGGACTGCACTACCTCAACGCGTTCGCGGCCGTGAGCGCGAAGAAGAAGAAGGGCGAGAGTTGTGGTCAGAAGGATGAGTGTGAGAGCAACGGCTGCGAAAGTGGAAGGTGTGTTGGGCTGACCATCGGCGCGACGTGCGCCCGAAACGAAGAGTGTGACAGCGACAAGTGCGAAAATGGCAAGTGCGTCGCGAGGCAGCCTTGCGAAGGCAAGCCGACCCGGGCAGACCTTCCGGACTTCAACTTCGACTCGGCCCCCTCCGCCTACGGCGCGCTCATCACCTGCGTTGGTGGCGAACAAAACCCGCAAGCCGACGCGTGTGCGGGAAGTGGGATCTGCGCGCGGGCTTGGAAAGGACAGCCCCTCGGTACTCACGCCAACTACTACGTTGGCGATGTCCTCGCGTCGAACTTCGTCGGCAGCATCTCGAGCTGTCCTTATTGCGTCGTTGACCGAGACGGCAAGGAAGACATCAAGACCGCCTACCAGGTCAAAGGCAAGGACGCGACGGGCCGGTGCTACCTCGCACCGCCAGGCGCCGCCTCGTGTCCGTAGCCGCGGCACTTGGCCCGACCGAGCGGCGTGCCGGCGCGGGCCACCTGGACGCGCGAGTTGAGCAACTCGGCGGCATGCGGCCGAACCTTGGCGTTTGCGCGCGCGGCACTTGGCCCGACCGAGCGGCGTGCCGGCGCGGGCCACCTGGACGCGCGAGTTGAGCAACTCGGCGGCATGCGGCCGAACCTCGGCGTTTGCGCGCGCGGCACTTGGCCCGACCGAGCGGCGTGCCGGCGCGGGCCACCTCCGTGTGCTCTTCGCGACGCATCGAGACGCGGGGCGACGCGCGTGGAGGCGGTCACGGCGGAGATCCAGGACGGCCGGATCCAGAACGGAACGCGCTCGGGGGCCGGCTTCGAGGTCGCCGTCGCGAAGATCGTGGGGCTTCGTCTGGGGGTGTTCGCGGCGTGCGTTCTGCACCGAGATGCGGTGATGATTCCGCGCCTTCTCGTCGCCTCTGCCGTCGGCCTCCTCGTGTTTGCGTGCGGAAGTGGGGAGGACAGAGAGGCGCAGCCTGGTGGTGAATCGCCTGGGGCGGCAAGCGGGATGGGCGGCGGTTTGGGTGGCGGTGGCGGCGGCGCGTCCGCGGGTGGCGGCGCCATGCCTGGGGAGCTCGAGGCATGCGCGACGTCGTCGGCGCGGGCGTCGAAGCAGGCGCTCTTCCTCGTCTTCATGTTCGATCGGTCGCTCAGCATGTTTGGCGCGAAGCTCTCGAACCGATGGGGGCCTTGCAAGGATGCGATGGTGTCGTTCTTCGCGGCGCCCGACGCCGAGCAAGTTCACGCCTCGCTGCATTACTTTCCGCAAGCGGGAACGATGGTGTCGTGTCAATCGGAGGCTTATGCGAAGCCGTCGGTCGCGATGACTGGGCTGCCAAACGATGCGTTCGCGCGATCGCTCGATGGCGTGATCCCCGAGCTAGGCACTCCGATCGAGCCGGCGATGACGGGCGCGATCGCCTACGCGAAGGGCATCGCGACGGGCGAAGGCAAGGATGGAAAGGTGGCGCTCGTGCTCGTCAGTGACGGCGAGCCCGTGGGCTGCGGGAGCAGCGTCTCGGGGACGGCCGCGATCGTTCGTGCGGTCGCGGAGACGATGCCGACCTACGTGATTGGCGTGGGGGACGGCGCGGCGCTCGACGACATCGCACGCGCGGGAGGAACGCAGCACGCGCTCGTCGTGGGCGACGAGGATCCTGCCGCCACCGAAGCGGCCTTTCGCAAGGCGCTCGAGGGCATCCGCGCAGGGGCTGTGGCTTGCGAGTACGCGATCCCGGCCCCTCCGAGCGGCGAGACGCTCGACCGCGGGAAGGTCAACGTCGTTCATCGATCGGAGAAGGGAGGAGGCCCGACGACGATCCTCTACGACCCGACATGCGGCAGCGCGGGATGGCGCTACGACGACGTGAACGCTCCGGCGCGCGTTGTCCTCTGTCCACAAACCTGCACCTCGATCGAAGCGGAGAAGGGCGAGGTCGACGTGCTGTTTGGCTGCGCGACGCGTGGCGTGGCGGTGAAGTAAAGCTCGAGAGCCGATCCGCCCATGCTGGCGCGGGTTCGGGCGGCCGTCAGATGCCCTCGATCTCCGAGAGGAGCACGCCCTGTTGCCCAGGGCCAGCGTGGCTCAGGTACAAGTGGCGGTCGCTTTTGCTCGTTAGCCACTCGCCGGCATGACCACGCAGTTGTGTGAAGGGAGCGCTCGGAAACGCAAAGGGCGCGGGGGAGCGGTAGAGCATCGTCGCGTTCCAGCGGACGGGATAGGCGGTGACGGAGAGATAGTGAAAGCCGCCGCGCTCGAAGAGAAAAGGCGACTCGGTATAACCCGAATTCGGGATGAGCGGCGCGTCGTCGACGGTCAACACCATACGTGGGTCAGACCACTGCACGAGATTGCGTGATAGCCGATAGGCGACTCCGCTAACGCGTTTGGAGGCCGACTCGCAGCGCGTGTAGTAAATCATGTAGACGCCGTCTTTGCGGACGAGCATGGGGTCGCGCGCTTCGCAGATGTCTTCGAACAACGGGACACGGCCAACACGCGTCCAGCGATAGAGGTCGTCGGACTCGGCGAGGCGAATGGACGAGCGATCGCGGTCGGCGCCGCCGCCTTGGTACGTCATCCAATAGCGGCCGTCGGCATGCACGACGTGGGGCGCCCAGATATGCGTCTCGCCGATGGACCGATCGGCGTGGAGCGCGACGGTGAAGGGACGCGCGGCCACCTCGAACGCGCCTTCGTCCCACTTCGAGGGATCAGGCTCGCGCGCGACCGCGTGGATGAAGTCGACTTCGCCGTCGGGCTCGAACGGCTCGCGATGCCAGATGCCGAACAGATGCCAGGTGCCGTCGGTCGCCTGCACGAACGTGTGGTCGTTCACGTACGTCGAGCCCACCGCGTCGTCGGGTTCGCCGAGCGTGGAGGCGATGGATGAGGTGTCGAAGACGCGAACCATCGACCCTTGCTCGATCACCGCCGACATCGCGTCCGGATCGGGCGGCAACATCGGGATTCGAGGGGATGTGTCTGCCGCGTGGGCTTCGCGCTGCTGACCGTCGAAGCTCCTCGGCAGAACGGCGATCAGGAGAATGAGGATCGAGAGGAAACCAAAGCGGCCCCAACTGCTGGCCATACAAGAAGCGTAGCTACTGGTTTGCGAGATGCACGCGCTTGCCCGCGTTTCGTGAGCGTCGTTGAGGCCGCATGGTGTTCGACCGGTGTGCGAGCGTTATGCTCGGAGCGTCGAGGTTCGAGTGCGCCGTGAACCGGCAGTGCAGCTCCGCAGTATGGTCAAGGCGCAAGGGTCATGGTGCAGTGCGGCGTCGCGGTTGGGAGTGTGGAATGCCCGTCGATGTGAGGCCTGAGCTCGAACGACCCATGCTGTCGATCGAGGTGCGCGACGAACAGGTGCGTTCGTTTTCGTTCTCACGCCACACGTTGGGGCTTGGCCGGATGCTTCCAGGGCTGATTCTCGGCGCGGACATCGGGCTTTTGGACCCGGGCGTGCTCGCGCGTCATGCCGAGCTCTTCGAGCAAGAAGGGCGCCTTCGTGTGCTTGGCCATGGCCCGATTCGAATCGAGGGCAAAGAGAAAACGAGGGAGGGTGAAGACCCAAGCCCGCGCCAGCGAAGGCGTGAGCGCGCCGCCGAGCGCAAGCTCGGTCGCGAGGTGGAGGTCGGAGACGTGATCGAGCTCGTGGGGAGCAAGACGAAGATCGTGATCACCCACTTCGTGCCCATATTGCCGGCCGATTACCGAACGCGCGAAGGGGAGCTCTTGCGCGCGATCGAGGCCGATCCGTCGTCTGTCGCGGATCGACTCGTCTACGCCGACGCGCTCGAGGAGAGCAATGGCCTCATTCGGGCCGAATACCTCCGTCTTCAGCTGCGGCTCCTGCTCGACGAGCCGGTCGCAGGCGATCACGAGGCGAAGGCGCGCTACTTGAAGAACCTCATGCCTGCGCGGAGCTGGGTCGATCGGGTCGGTGAGCCCGTCATCGCCGGGATTTGCCCGACCAAGCAGGGCCGTGCGTGCCCGGTTCGATGGGGAACGGCCCCGCCGCAGCCCTCGGTGTGCGCGACGTGCGGTCACGCGGTGCGCTATCCCTCCAAACCGTGACCGTTCGCGGCGATCATCCAGCCTCGGCCCAACGAGCCGCCCGACCTCTCTCGGTGATCCGAGGTTCGATCTAGTCCGCGAGGAAACGGACGCGCGCACGAACGGTGCGGACGTTCGCGCTCGATCCGCTCGGCGACGCGGCGATGCGGGTCGCGTCAACGTCGGAGGGAAGGGTGGCGGCGTTCTTCGCGACGAGCAGGACGATGTCGCACTCGCCGCGCGGGTTAGGGAAGAGCGCGCGCGTGGTCCCTTGGATGCGAACCGCGCCTTCGGAGGAGACGTCGATCGGCGCGGCCCACGGAGTAGGAGGTGCACCGCCGCAGACGAGGAGCGCGCGCGCCGCGACGCCGGACGTGGGGACTGCCGGCCGCGCGACGAGCTCGAAGTCGCCTTTGGGATCGACCGCGATCGGAGCGTCTGGGCTGGTTGGATTGGCCGACGGATCGGCGCGCATGGACTTCGAGCCCGTGATCGCCACGTCGTAGCCGGGCATCGCGCCGCTGGCGCCACCGCTGAAGCCTCCGCCGATCCAGACGGCGCCGATCGCGGCGGCCGCGGCGAGCGGGACAATCGCCGCTCCCCAACGAAACGCCGAGGGCTTCTTCGAGGTGCCGTCGCTCGTGTTGATCGTTGCTTTGGCTTTGGCAGTCGCGATCGGAATGACCTTGGCGTCCGCCGTGTTCGCGTCTTTGTCGTCCTTCTTCGACTCGGCGGGCGCAAGCAGGCGCGACGCGATCCGATCGGCGAAGGCGTCGTCGAAGGGCGCGACGCCCGGAGGCAGCTCGCCTTCGTCACGCTCCTCGCGCACGCGTGCGCCGAGCTTCCGAAGGAGCTCGTCGTCGTCGTGCTGGTCGTGATCCTGGCGGGACATCAAGAGGCCTCACTGCTCACTTTGGAGCGGCGTTTGGGGTCGTCACTGTTTGAAGTACGCGGCGAGTCGGTCGATCCCGACATCGGTCGAGCTTCGAGGTCACGTTTTTCACCGACACTGTCTCCATCAGTGGCCTCGAGCTCGACGGCGAGCGTCCGAACGAGCTTCGAGAGACGCGTCCGCCACGCGTAGAGCGAGTCGGCCGTCATGCCGAGCTCCTGCGAGACCTTCTCGATGGGCTGCTCCTCCACATAGAGGCGCAAAAAGACGTCGAACCCCTTCGGTGAGAGCTCGGCGCGGAGGCGATCGAGCAACGCTTGAAGGGCCTGCTTCGACGCGACGCGCACCTCGGGGCTCCGCGCGGTGGACTCGGTGGCCTCGGGCTCCGCGATCACGTCGAGGTCGTCCGACCAAGGACGGCGCTTGCCGCTTCGAAACGTCGAGTAGACGTGATGATCCGCGAGGAGCGCCACGAACGCGCCGAGCGGGCCGCGCGCCGGATCCCAGGCGCGAAGGAGCTTTCCGTCGTTCTCGAAGAGCGACAGAAACACCTCCTGCGTCATGTCTTCGATCTCGTGCGAGACGTCACGCCCCGCGCCGCCACGACGGCGAACGAGCGCCTTCGCGACGCGTCCGTGAATGACCGGACCGATCGCGCGAATGAGCGACCGAACAGCCTCCGGATCCTTGCCGATCGCACGCTCGACGCGGTCGCGCTCGCCGTCTGTCGACGACGAGGTGAGCGGTGAAGAGCCGGCGGAGGTCTCGACCAAGAGGCGTTGGGGCGCCGTTACGGCGCGGAGTTGTATTTGTAGATGGTGACGTCTTGCGGCGCGACCGAGCTCGGGAGCGGTGCCGAGTAGTAGCTCTGCGAGGAGCTCAGCTGGATGAACTGGCGCTCTCCGTTGGTGATGTACGAGAACGACGTCCAGCCATCCGGAATCACGGCCCACAGTTGGCTTTGCGAGGCAAAGCCGCAGACCTCGCATCGACCGATGCCGGTCGGAATGCCGCCGTCTTTGACTACGGGCGGCGGGACCTTCACGTCACAACCGTTCGGCGTGAACTGACAGCCTGGCGCACGCGGGACGATCTGCTCAGTGGGCTCTTCGACGAGGAGCTTCGCGAGATCGGGTTTCGGGTTCTCTGCGCAGGACGCGGACTCCCAAATGTAGGCGCACGTCTTCGAGACGAACGACGCAGGCGCGGACGGATCGCCTGCGAGCGAGCGCTCCACCTTGAAGCGACCTCCCGTTCCTGGAACGTAGGTGCTGCCATCGGCGTCGACGAACGCACCAGGGAGATCTTCGCAGGTGCGCGTGACGCGACGGAGGTCGTAGCGGACCGTCCCGCAGTAGGTGCTGGGCGCCGGCAGCACGTCGATGACGCCGACCGTCCCGATCGTCCCGATCGTCCCGAGCGGCGGCTTGACCGGCGGCTTCGGGCCTGCGTCCCGCTTCGGGGGCGGAGGCGGATCGATGTCCACGCCTCGCCGAGCGAGCGCGGCCTCACTGCTCTCGGCGTCCTCCTCGGAGGATGGGGCGCACGCGACGCCGAGCGCGAGGAGCGATGCGGAGACTGCGACCAGAGTAAGCAGACGTTTCCCGGCGGACATGCGGGAATCTACTTGCCACCGCTGCGCGCTCTCCACAATGGGTTCGACGTCACGCGAATGGATGACGGCCGTCATGTTTTTCTCTCGAGAACGACTGCGCGCAGGCGTCGATTTTAGGCAAATTTAGCGGACAAACGCGCGAAACGCGTCCCAGCCCGGTCGATGCTCGCGGATCGCGGTGAGCTGCGCCTCGCGAAGTGCATCGGAAAAATCAGCTCCGGGTCGCGCGTGACGATGCAGCATCGCCGCGAGGTTCGCAGCCTGATCGTCCTCTACCACTCGAACGGGAGCGACCACGATGCTCGCTCCTGCGACGAGGAAGGCCTGAGCCATGTTCGCCGCACCTTCGCTCGCGGAGTCCTGCTGCCTACCGGCCTCACATCCCGAGAGGACGATCGCGGCTGGCGCATGCGCGAGCGTCAAGACGTCGCCGAGCGTGAGCGATCCGCCTTGGGCAAGAGGGAGCGCGCTCTCGGATCCTTCGCGGCCGCGAAAGATGCCGTGTCCTGCGTAGTGAAAGAGCTCGGCGCCTCGAAGCTCCTCTCGAACGCGCGCCGCGGTCGCGTCACGACCGACGAGCACCCGAAGATCGTTCGGTCCTTCACCGAGCACGCCCTTCACCGCCTCTCCCTCCTTGCGAGCGGAGGGGAGATCGCCCGTGGGATCCGACACGATGAGCGCGACGCGCCGAGCGCCAGCGTCTGCGCTTGCCTTGTCGGCCGCCGGCGACGCGGGCAGCGCGAGGTCGGCGCCATAGACGACGGGGGCACGCGTGATGAGCGGCGCGCCTTCGAACGGAAGCGCGTGAACGTCGAGCCAGGCGAGCGCACCATCCACGATCACACGCAGCCGCTTCGCGCGTCCGATCTCGGCCTTCGCCTCACCGAAGAGAAGCTCGCCGAGGCGCTCGCTCGTCATCGTTCGGTCGACGGGGCCGATGCGGTAGGCGCGCGTGACCCTCGCGGCCGGTGAGGAAGCGGGCTCGATCACGAAGCCGACCACCTCACGCGCTGCGTGCCGCGACGCCGTACGCGCGGGCGCGATCGCGGCCACCTCGCCAAACGCCAGCACGGTCTCTTCTTCGGGAAACGGCGGCAGCGTTCCTCCTGCGCTTCTTGGGCTCGGTCGTGACGCGGGCTTCGCGATGAGCAGCATCGCATCGTCGAGCTTCGAGCGAAGGGCCGCGAGCTTCGATGACCGCGCGAGGAGCGCGGCGTCGAGGGCAGCGCGCGACTTCTTCCAGTCGCCCTCGGCGTCCTCGTCGATCGCGGCGCGTGCGTCGCGATACTCGGCGACAGCGCGCTCCCATTGCTCGCGCGAAGGTCCTTCGAGCGCACCGACGAGCGCGCTGGCCTCGAGGCTCGCGAGGAGGCGCGCGCGTGCGTGGCGGATCATGTCGAGCGCCTCGCGTGGCCGGGTGGTTCGGGCCGCGCTCGACGCGCTCGGAGGGAGCTTCTTCGGCTCGTCGATCAAGATCGACGCTGCGCGGCGCACGCTCTCGCCGCCGTCGGCCGCTGCGCTCGATCGACCTTCGCCGAACGGCACCATCGCGACGACCTCGTCGAGGAGCGCCTCGGCCTCCTTGTACGCAGCGCGCTGCGCCGCGCCGCGCGCCAAGCTTCGTGCGTTGTCGAACGCCGTGAGGGCGGCGTCGGGGTGACTCTCGAGCTCGTGGATGTGGCCTTCGATGTCGAGCCACATCACAGCGTCGCTGATGCGCGGCTCCTTCGCGAACGTCTTCGCCTCGGCGAGCCGCTTCTTCGCGAGCGCGGGATCGCCGAGGAGCACGGCCGCCATCGCGAGATGTTCGAGCGCGACGGCGCGCATGTAAGGGTCCGGGCAGGTCGTCTCGAGGAGCTTCAGCGCGCGCTCATCGGCCTTGCCGACGCCTTCGGTGCCTTCCTTCGTGGTCGCGGCGTTCAGCTCCGCCTCTTCGAGCTCGGCGAACCCGAGCGAGATCTCCACCTCGGCGCGCTCGCATGCGGGCACCTCGGCGGTCGCCTGTTCGAGCTCACGATCGGCCTCGCGTAGCGCGGTCACGCACGCGTGCGTGCTCCCTGCGGTGCATGCCACCATCGCCCGCACCTGACGCGCGGCGCGGGCGATGCCGTCTGCGCCGAGGCGGTCGGCGCGCTCGATCGACAGCGCCAGCTCGCGCGTCGCTGTTCTCGTGTCGCCTGTCTCCCACGCGACTTGCGCTCGGTAAAGCGGCTCTCGCGCGCGGCCATCGGCATACGGAGCGCGATCGAGAGCGTGGCTCACCTCGTCGAGGACCTGGCGCGCCTCGGCGTATCGTCTCGTTCGCTTGTGCAGCACGAACGTGAGCGCGAACGCGTCGTCGGCGCGATCGGAGACCAGGTTTGCGCGCTCGTCGTCCTTGATCGCGGCGCGAAAGCTTTCGATCGCTTCGTCGATCTTTCCGCGACGAAGCGCGATGCGCGCGACGATGCCTTCGGCGGCCGCGCGCTCGGCGATGCTGGCCGTGGGGTTCGCGAGCGCGGCGTTCGCGAGCGCGGCAGACTCGTCGAGCTTTCCCTTTTGCCGGAGCGACTGCGCCTCGGCGTACCAGGCCGGTCGCGGCGACGAGGACTGAAGGAAAAGCGAAGCCACCTCCTGACCGCGCCGGAGCTCGATCGACGTGACGTCCGGCGGAACCTGGACCTTGTAAAGGTCGCCGCCGGGGACGTGTCGCACGAGCGTGAGCGGCGCGAGCAGGTTCGTCTTTCCTGCGGTGGTCACCGTCGACTCGACGGCCTTCGTCGTCGCGGCGAGCGGCGCGGGGACGAACACGCGGACGACGCGATCGTCGGCCAGCGCGCACGATGTCTTCGGCGGCGTGATCGTAGACGAGGCAGTGGGGAGCGTGGCGGGATCGATCCCGACGACGGCCGCGCAGCCCGAGACGTCGATCGTGAGGGGGGACGAAACGGAGGCGTCCGCCGCTTCCGGGGCAGGCCTGCGGCACGCCGCCATCACGGAAGCGGCCGTGACGAGCGTGAGGACGTGCGCGGTGAGGATGCCAGCCCGAGCCATGGATGGAGCGGTTTAGCGCGGGTCTCGGGCGGCCACGAAAAAATGATCGCGACCCGTGTCAGGTCATCGCGAGGCCGGTAGTACCCAAGAACGACAGCGAACGGCGCACAACGACCCGGACGACGAAGAAAGCAGTGACCACACGGTCGCTGCGTCGTGCCGAGCGAACGCCGTCGAAATCGAAGACGCGGACCTTACGCGACCTCTTGTCACGTCGTGCCTCACGCTCCTCTGCCGTCGTCGCTCCACGCGCCGGCGAGACAGGTGAGCCTGGACGCACGCGCCTCGAGTCGACGTGACGTCACCCAACCAACCAACGTTCACCATTCACACAAAAAGAAAACGGAGATTCGTCATGCGCTCGCCCTTCAAGACCTCACTCCTCACGCTCACCTTCCTCGCCGCTGCGGTGGCCGCTTGCGCGACGGAGGCGGGAGACGAAAACGTCGATATGAGCTCGGACGAGCTGCAGAAGACCCCGATCGGCATCGACCCCACCGGACCCATCGTCGTCGGCCCGGTCGATCCGCTTCCTCCGACGCCGCCGTCTCCGATTCGCAAATCACCCCGCGTGATCTCGCGCGCTGGCAATGGCAACAGCGTGACGATCAAGCTCGATCGCGCGCTCGCCGCCGACGAGCTCCCGATGAACAAGGTGGAGCTCCTCGTGATGCGCCGTCAGGGCTCGACCTTCGTGAAGAAGAACATCGCTACCGGCGCGTCGCTCTCGGCCGACCAAGCGAGCTTGAACATCACGCTCAGCGAGCCCGTGAAGGCTGGCGAGATTTACTTCCCCCGCGGCGAGTGGCACCCGTGTGCGAGTTCGACCTCGGGCAACGCCTGCAAGCCGCGCCCCGCGCGCTTCGGTGAGCTTCTCGTGAAGAGCCGCCGCACGACGCCGTTCGCAGACGCGATCGCGACGAACGTCGGCGTCCTCGCGATGGATCCCGACCCGGGAACGGGCACGGGCACCGGCGGAGGAAAGGCCGGCACGCTCGGCACGAAGAAGGTCGGGACGTTTGGCACGGCGAAGGCTGGCCTGGCAAGCGAGGCCGTGTTCAAGACGGCGCCGCTCATGGTCGTCGCCGCTCCTCAGACGGAGCTCGTCCTCGTCGAGGACCCGCCCCCGCCGCAGGGCACCTTCCGCGTGAAGAGCATGACGCCGGCGAACGAGGCGACCGAGGTGGATCGCAAGACCGAGAAGATCATCATCGACTTCGAAGGCGGCACGATCGACTGCGCGAAGACGGGACACGGACAGAACGCGTTTCACCTCCACTCGGTCTCGCCTGACGTCTACGACCAGCAGAGCATGTACGAGGATCCGCAAAACTCGCTGCCGAACTCGGGCGGCTTCCGCGGCAGCCTCCGCTGCGAGGAAGACAACAACCGCATCGTCTTCACCACGCCGGGCGTCCTCCTCGGCGACGCGTGGTTCCAGATCGACCTCAACGCCTGGTCCAAAGAAGGAAACTTCATGGGCAACAAGGTCCTCGAGTTCAAGACCAAGCGCCCCGGCCTGCAAGTCTTCGCCACGCG
The DNA here is from genome assembly GCA_044227045.1 of Labilithrix sp. GTDB lineage: Bacteria > Myxococcota_A > Polyangia > Polyangiales > Polyangiaceae > Labilithrix. The sequence continues at coordinate 112,126 of JBGAFW010000009.1, read as the reverse complement.
CGTCGAGAATCACTACGGTGGAGACAACACCTGCGACGACGATTTCTTCGGCACGAACTACTGCGATATCTACGTGACGAGCGCGATCGCGACGGCCGGCGGCGGCCAGCCGAGCCGTATCCCCGAGCAGGGCGACTTCGGCGGGATGACGTTCTTCCCGAGCGACAACAACGGCGGCAAGCGTGATCTGAACCCGCCGCGCGTCCTCTACGCAAACGCCAACCCGATCGACGAGGTCGTCGATGTCCAGATGTGGGCGGTCGACGCGGACGACGACTCGACGTGGAAGAAGGTGTTCGAGGTCGCCGGCAAGGTCGCCGGCGCGATGGCCACCGCGCTCACGCCCATTCGTCCCGACGCAGGAGCGATCGCAGAGGGCGTCTCCGCAGGCTTCCTCGGCCTCGCCGAAATCATCCCGACGAACGAAGACGACTTCCTCGGCTCCGGCCGGTTCATCTTCACCGCGAGCGGGCAGCGATGGGGCACGCAATCGGTCTACCCGATCGAGCTCGATCTCTCGAAGAACTCGCCGAATCGCGGACCGGTGAAGGTCTTCCTCCAGACCCAAGAGCTTCCGCTCTCCTGGCGCCTCCCTGGCCCGATCCTGTGAGGTAAACCGACCACGACGAAACGAACGCAGCCACCCACGAGGTGGCTGCGTTGTTTTGTATCAGCTCGCGAGCTCGAGGTACTCGTCGTCGAGCGAGCCGAAGCGAAGCCCGAAGATGTCGCGGACGTAGTTTTGGTAGATGCGCCAGGGCGACTTCTTGCCCTGCTTCGGCAGCTTCTCGATCGCGCGCTGGACGTACCCCGAGGCAAGCGGGAAGACCGGGGTGTCTCCCGTGGCGACATCCCGTACGCGCGGAACGACGCGCTGTTTGCCGGTTCGGTCCATCGTGTTGAGGACACGGCAAACGAACTCACAAATGAGGTCTGCCTTCAACGTCCACGAGGCATTCGTGTAGCCAAGCACGGCGGCGAAGTTCGGAACGTCGCTGTACATCGCGCCGCGGTAGCTCATCGTCTTCGAGAAATCGACCCGTGCGCCATCGACGACGATCTCGACGCCACCGCCAAAGAGGATCTTCAGCCCTGTCGCGGTGATGATGAGATCCGCCTCCAGCGTCTTCCCTGACTCGAGCTGGATGCCTTTCTCGGTAAACGACGTGATGTGGTCGGTGACGACCTCGGCCCGGCCGCTCTTGATCGCGTCGAAGAAATCATCGTTCGGGGTCAAACAAAGGCGCTCGTCCCAAGGGGAGTATTTGGGCGTGAAATGGGTCTTTACGTCGTAATCCTTACCGAGCTTTTTACGCACTTGGCCGATGAGCATGGTCTTGGCGCGCTCGGGGAACTTACGGCAGTAATTGTAAAAGGCCATGCTGAGGCCCACGTTCTTGGCGCGCGTGATGCCATAAGCGGTTTGGATAGGCAGCTTGCCGGCGAGATAATGGGCAATCGCGTCGGCCCCTGGGAGGGAGAGGATGTAGCTTGGCGAGCGCTGGAGCATCGTGACGTGCGCGGCCTTCTTTGCGAGCTCGGGGACGAGCGTGACCGCGGTGGCGCCGCTCCCGATGACGACGACACGTTTGTTCGCGTAGTCGATGTCGTCGGTCCAAAGCTGCGGATGAACGATGCGCTCCTTTCCGAAGCGCTCGGCGCCGGGAAAGTCGGGCGAGTACCCGCTCGCATAGTCGTAATACCCCGTGCACATGAACAGAAAGTGGCAAGAGATCGTGATCGTCTCGCCCTCGGGATGGGCAGGCGAGGAGCGCTGGATCGTCACCGTCCAGCGCGTCGTCTGCGACGACCACGACGCGTTCAGGACCTTGTGGCCGTAGCGGATCTTCTCGTCGATCCCGTAGTCGCGGGCGGTCTCCTTGATGTACGCGAGGATGTCAGGGCCATCGGCGATCGCCTTCGCGCCCTTCCACGGACGGAATTTGTAGCCGAGCGTGTACATGTCCGAGTCCGAGCGGATGCCGGGATAGCGAAAGAGGTCCCAGGTGCCGCCCATCGACGCGCGCGACTCGACGATGGCGTAGGTCTTCTTCGGGCACTTCGTCTGAAGGTGATAGGCCGCGCCCACGCCGGAGAGGCCCGCGCCCACGATCAGGACGTCGACGTGCTCCGTTGTGGATGCGCGCTCGCTTCCGAGCTTTTCGCGATCGGACATGACATGGTGTTTATCGCATTCTTCTCGTGCGCGTTGAAAGTGTCTCGCATGAGCTCGGCGACCGCTCGCGCCCGAAGAGCTACCTGCCGGTGGCGTTCGCGCTCTTGGCGTTCTGGATGTGACGGAGCTTGTGCGGATTCGAGACGACGTAGATCGCGCGAATGGCGAGGCTCTCGTCAACGTCGAACGCGATCGTCGAGACCGTCCTTGCGCCGTGGGCGTCCACTTGATCGAGAACGAACCCAGGCAAGTCGTTCACCATCGTCATCTCGAACGTGTAGGTGAAGCCCTCGCGACGTGCCTTGGCGTCGAGGCCGAGGATGAGACGTGCCACCCGATCGCGACCACGAACGGGCTTCAGCGCCGCGCGCACTTCTCCGCCACCGTCGGACATGAAGAGCGCATCTTCGGCGAGGAGCGTGGAGAGCGAGCTGAGATCTCCCGTCGCGACCGCGGCGCCAAACGCGGTGAGCACGCGCTCACGCTCTTCGCTGGATGCGTGATAACGAGGCGCCTTTCGCTCTTCGCGGACGCGCAAGCGCGCACGAGACGCGAGCTGCCGGCATGCGATTTCGCTCCGGCCAAGCGTCTTCGAGACCTCGTGCCAATCCTCGTCGAACACGTCATGAAGGAGGAACGCCGCGCGCTCGAGGGGGGTGAGTCGCTCGAGGGTGAGCAAGAGCGCGACGGAGAGGTCCGACGCGAGCTCGGAGAGCGAGGCTTGGTCGCGCGTGCCTCCGTCGACGTGGAACCGCGCGGCGTCGAGGAGCGGCTCGGGGAGCCATGGCCCGACGTACATCTCGCGCTTCGCACGCGCCGACTTGAGACGATCGAGGCAAAGGCGCGCCGTGATTTGTGTCAGGTACGCGCGCGGGCTCGCGATCTCGTCGTGGTTCGGATGCTGATGCCAGCGGACAAAGGCCTCCTGCACGGCGTCCTCTGCGTCGGCATACGAGCCGAGCATGCGATACGCCAAGCCAAGGAGCGATTGACGCTCGGCCTCGAACACTGCCGTGCTGGGAGCGCTCGTGTGGCTCAATGGGACTCCGAAGGCGAGAAGACAGGGGACGCGTGAACAGCGACGATATCCTGGCCCACCGTCACGCGCGAGCATGCGCGGCCATGGCCCAACGCATATTTCATCGTCGGATAGACACGTGAGCTCGCGATCGCAAACGAGAGCGTGACGAGCGCCCGCTCGCCCCAGGTGTCGACGATTTCTTGCCTCAGCGAATCGGCGCGCACGAGATCGCGATCGAGGACCGCGTTCGCGAAACGGTAGGCGAGGGAGGCGCTTGGCGACATCCCGTCCTCATCCCCTTCGAGGATCGCGCGAAGCGTCTCCGCCGGGACGGGCGCGTCGCCTTCCTGGTTCGCGCCATAGACACGCTCGGCCATCGTGACGACGAGCTGCGTGCAAGGGCCGCAGTCTTCCCGCATCGCGGCGACGAGCTTCGCGGCAAACCATGCGTCAGCAGGCGTATCCTCGCGGTGATTGGCGAACAGCGTAAAGAGGCCAAAGCGAAGGAACCCTTTGGGGCTGATGCGGACGACGTCTCGCAGGTAGGTCGTGTCGTAGCCGAAGTCGTCCTCGAACCTGGCGAGCGCCGGCGCCGTCAACCTCGCGAGCAGACCCTTCCGCGCCGTGTCGACTCTCGGCGCACGAGGCGCGCTCTTCGGTCGAGGCGCGAACGCGAGGCCGAGCGCGACGAGCGCCGGCAAGAAGATCGTGAGCGCGTCCTCCGAGAGGTGATGGGCGTCCTCTCGGCCCGCGAGGAGATCCGACACATGAACGAGCGCGTGCATCATCAAGAACAGCGCGGCCATCAAGATGGGGGCCCGCGTGGACGAACGCGAGGTAGGGCCGCTGGTGATGGCATGCCAGCCCACGCCGACGGCGGAGACGAGAAACGCAGCCCCGATGTCGCGGATGAAGTGGGGGTTGAACGCGCCAGTCTCCGGGACGCGGGGGATCGTCCAGTACCATCTCCTCGGCTCGACGATCATGGCGAGACCATTGGCGGCGAGACCCACCGAGAGGAGCCCCGAGACGATGCGATTCGTGCTCATGCCCAAGAGACGAGGCAGCGCGGTCCGCTGTGACGTGTTGTTTCTTCGAACGATCGGCGGCTCTGCTTTGCTGAGCAATTCCGAGTGTATGGCGAGCAATCGAGCGGCGCCGAGAAGATGCCATCGCGCTCAGCCGTAGATCTTCGGGAGAGCTTGGCCGTAGCCCTCGGACGCTGAGCTGTGTCTTCAAACGTCGGCCTGCGCCTCTCTAAAGAAACACACATCCCCCCATGAACAAGAATCTCATGATCGCGGCGCTCTGTTTGGGCGTCGTCGCGGCCTGTCAAAAAGGAACGAGCGGAGGTGGCGCGCTCACCCCGTCGCGCTCGGCCGGGTTGAATGGGCAGGCGAGCTCCGAGGTCGGCGTCGCGATCGATGCTCCCGCGATCCGGTTCTCGGTCAAAGGTGAGCCGCCGCTTGGGCTCACGTCGTCCGATGGCACTGGGCTTCGGCTCGCCGCGCTGAGCGCGCAGTCCGTCGTGGATGGGTCGCTCGCCTTCACCGAGATGAGGCTCGTCTTCGACAACCCCGAGGCGCGCACGCTCGAAGGGACGTTCCGCATCACGTTGCCGCATGGCGCGTCGCTTCAACGTTTCGCCATGAAGATGGGAAACGACTGGCAAGAGGCCGAGGTCGTCGAGCTTGAAGCCGCGCGGCATGCGTACGAAGACTTTCTCCACCGAAAGCAAGACCCGGCGCTCCTCGAGAACGCCGCCGGCAACGAGTTCTCCGCGCGCGTGTTCCCCATCCCCGCGCAGTCGCGTAAGGAGCTCATCGTCTCTTACGTCGAGGATCTCGCGCCGTCGAATGGCCTCTACACGTTGCCGCTCAAGGGCTTGCCGGAGATCGGTCAGCTCGACGCGCGCGTCACCGTGGTGGGCGCCACCGCCCAAGAGCGAACGCAGATCCCGACCCTCTCGCTCAAGAACGAGAAGCCTTCGGCGGATCTCGTCGTCGACTCGCGCAAATTCTCCGTCGAGAAGGCCCAAGGCCTTCGCGCGGGAGAGCTCGCGCTCGTTCGCGTGAAGCCGCAGGCCGAGTCCAAGCCCGATCCGCTCACGTCGGCGATCGTGCTGATCGACACGAGCGCCTCGCGCGCGCTCGGCTTCGAGGAGGAGCTCCGCACCGTCGCGATGCTCGTCAATCAGGCCGCCGCCGCGAAAGGCGAGATCAGCGTCGCGACGTTCGATCAAGAGGTGACGCCCATCTTCGACGGCGCGGCCGCGAGCTATGGCGACAAGGAGATGCAGCTCGTTCGTGGACACGGCGCGCTCGGCGCGTCGAACGTCGAGCGTGCGATCCTCTGGGCGGGTCAGGAGGCGAAACGAAAGAATCGAAAGCGCGTCGTGCTCATCACGGACGGCGTCGCGACCGCCGGGGCGAACGACGCGATGAAGTTGGTCGCAGCCGTTTCGACCCTGAAATCCGCAGGGATCGTGGAGCGTCTCGACGCGATCGCGACCGGAGGCATTCGCGACGACGCGATGCTCCTCAAGCTCGTACGCGGCGCGCTCAGCCACGACGGCGTGGTCGTCGCGTCTACCGAGAGCAAAGAGACGATCAACCGCCGGCTGGGTGAGGCGACGCGATCGAACATCCCCGTGAAGGTCGAGGGCGCGAACTGGGCGTGGCCGGCGAAGCTCGATGGCGTCCAAGCAGGCGACGAGGTGTCGATCTACGCCGAGATGAAGGCGAGCAACACGCCGATCAAGGTCTCGGTCGACGACAAACCCGCCGTGGGCGTGGAGCTTCGCAACGTCGCGCGTCCGCTTCTCCAGCGCGTCGTCGCGCAAGCGCAGGTCGCGAGCCTCCTCGAACGCGAGGTCACGTCGAAGCAGGATCTTCGAAAGGAGATCTCGACGCTCGCCGTTCGTCATCGCGTGCTCACGCCCTACACGGCGATGCTCGTCCTCGAGACGGAGTCGGACTACGCGCGGTTCCACATCGATCGACGCACGCCTCCGGACATCCTCACGATCACCGACGGCAACATCCTGCGCGCGCCGCGCTCGTTCCGCGCACCGCACATGGCGCCGCCGCCCATCGAGTTTGCCGATCCGTCGCCTAACGATCCTTCGACGGGTACCGTCGCGACGAACAAGACCGCGAGGCCGGCGAAGCCCGCCACGACATCCCCAGCCCTGAAAGATGGGAAGAAGGAGGTCACGACGAAGGCGCCGCCATCTCAGCCCGGGCCGATGGCCTCGGCCGCGCCGAGGCCGCCCGAGCCGAAGACGGAGCCGCCGAAGAATCGACCGGCGCCTGCGGATCTCTCCGGCGCCTTGTCCGAGTCTGCGGGTGCGAGTCGTGGCGGCAGCGCGGGCGGAGGAGGAGCGGCCACGCACGCCCGGCCGCCGCGACCCGTCGCGACCTCTGCGCCCGCGCCTGACAAGGCACAAGACGCGAAGCCGAAGGTCGCAGGCGGCAAGGCTCCGCGCGCGCAAAGTCAGACGCAGGAACGCATGCGAGACGACGAGCGGGCAGCCGAGGCGCTTCAGCGAGCGCAGATGGATCTCGATGGTGACCTCGGCAGCGCATCGCCATCACCACCGCCGCCGCCACCTCCGCCTCCCACGCGCTCGGCGACACGCGAGGAGACCGAGCGACGAAACGGCGAGGGTCGCTTCGGCGACGTGCGGCAGCGTGACCGCGGCCAGGGACCTGCCGAGGCCGACCCGTACACGGGGCGCTTCAAGGAGGTGATGGAGCTCCTCGCTCGCAAGGAGACGAAGGCTGCCCTCGCGGCCGCGAGCTCATGGCGAAGCGAAGAGCCGGGCGACGTCATGGCGCTCGTCGCGCTTGGCGAGGTCGCCGAGGCGCTCGGCGCGTGGTCGCTGGCGTCGCGCGCGTACGGATCGATCCTCGATCTGTTCCCGAATCGCGCCGACATGCGGCGTTTTGCCGGTGAGAGGCTCGAGCGCGTGGCGAATGCGAGCTCGCTCGATCTCGCGATCGACACGTTCCAAAAGGCCCGCGCCGATCGACCGGACCACCCGGCCAGCCACCATCTGCTCGCGTTCGCCTACCTTCGCGCGAAGCAGCCAGAGAAGGCCTTCGACGTCCTCGCCGCCGGTGTTCGCCAGTCGTATCCGTCGGGTCGCTTCCGTGGCGTCGATCGCATTCTCCGCGAGGACCTCGGGCTCGCCGCAGCCGCGTGGATGGCGAAGGATCCGAAGAACGAGGACGCGATTCGCCGCCGGTTGATGGAGGCGGGCGGCTCGCTCGAAGACTCGTCGTCGCTACGCTTCATCTTGATGTGGGAGACGGACGCGAACGACGTCGACTTCCACATCTACGACAACATGGGCAGCCACGCCTTCTATGGTCACCCCGACCTCGAGACAGGCGGCTCGCTCTACGCGGACGTGACCACCGGCTACGGCCCCGAGTGCTTCACGATTCGTGGGACGCGCGACAAGAGCGTTGGCCCGTACACGCTCCAAGCCAATTACTACTCACGCGGCCCGATGGGTTATGGGATGGGCAAGCTGCAGATCGTCGATCACGACGGACACGGTAACCTCACGTTCGATGAGCGACCGTTCGTCGTCATGAACGATCATGCGTTCGTGGATTTGGGCACGGTTCGCTGATCTCATTCCCAGCGAACGTTTCCGGAGCCGGTCACCTTCGAGGCCTTTTGGCTCGGGTGACCAGTCACGAAGACGTCGCCTGAGCCATTGGCCTCGATATCCACCTTGCGCGACGCAAACAGCTTGCAGTCGCCAGAGCCACTGACGTGCACGGTGCCTTCCTCGGTGCGAAGCCCTTGCGCGTCGAGGTCACCACTCCCGCTGACTCGCGCGCGAACGCTCCGCGCCACTCCTACGACACGCATCTCGCCTGAGCCGCGGATCTCCACCTGCACATCGGCGGCTTCGAGCGAGTCGACGAGGACCTTGCCCGAGCCCGTCGACGAGAGCGACAGCGTGCCCGTCGTCTTGAGCGGGCTGCTCACGTGAACGGTGCCCGATCCGTGGACGGTGACCTGATCGAGCCCCTCGGCAGAGGCGCCCTTCACCACAATGTCACCCGAGCCCGACGTCGAGACGCGACCGAGCTTCTGCATCCGAACATGAACGACGCAGCTCGCTTCATCGCGGTACGACTGCGTTCCCCAACGAAAGATGCCGCTCGTGTCGTCGGTCTCGACGACGAGCACGTCGGCGTCGACGCGCGTGTGGACCTTGGGCAAGAGGTCGTCCGCGCACGTCACGTCGATCGACTCGGCCTCGCTCGCGGACTGCTCGACGAGCGTGATCTCGACGTCGGCCCACCCGTGCGAATCGACCGCGACGAACCCCGAGCTCGTGCTCCGTGGCTGCACGATCTGCTTCGAAGGCGAAGAGGCCGCTGGCGAGCAACCGGTGAGGCCTGAGCCGATCGTGGAGGCGGCGGCGAAGGCGAGAGCGACCCAAAGCGCAGGGAAGGAATTTCGCATGGGCGTGTTGTCGTCCGAGCTCGTTCGCAAATTTCGGCGGCGCTGACATTCCTCGCGAAACGCCAAAAAGACGCGTCATGTTGGAGGTTTCTAGACGGCGATGACGATCGCGAACCGGTCGCGGAGCGCGTCCAAAATCGCCCGGCCGTCGTCCTCGGCGCCCGTCGCGATCTCGGCGCGCGTCACCTCGACGCGCAGCGCGGGCGACAAATGCGTCGAGCTCGCGAGGGCGCGCGCGCCGCTCGCGGTGAGGCCGGTCGTCGAGAGCTCGAGCGATTCGAGCGTCGAAAAGCAAGACGAGGACGCGAGGATCTCCACGCCGCGATCACCAACCTGTGTGCTCCAGAGACGGAGCGCCTCGATCGGCGCGTCGCTCGTGACGTGGTCGGCGATCGCCTCGATCGTGCGAGGGCCGATCGGGTTCTTGGCGAAGCCGATGCGCCGCAGCCTCGTGGCGCGCGAGAGCAGCGCCTTCGCCCAGTCGTCGTCGATCGCGCTCGCGCCGGCATGCAACGTCGTAAGGTGCGAGAACGCGGATGCGTACACGAGGAGACGCGCGCGATGGACCCTGGCGGACGTAAGATCGAGCTCTTCGAGGCTGCTCGCGAGAGAGGGGACGCTCGTGAGCAGCTCGGTGGTGCTCGTGATGTCTGGGTCGTCGTCGCCGAGCGTGACGTTCTCGGCGCGGATGGAGCGAACACCCACGCTCGAGCGGCCGACGAGCCCTCGAAGGTTCAAGAGGCTGAAGCCCGTGCGGCTCACCGAGAGGTGACGCAGTCGATCGAGCGACGCATACAGATCCGGCGGGCCGCCCTCGAGCGCGTCGAGATCGAGCTCGTCGGGATGGCACAGACACGGTTCGCCGCCGAACCCGTTCGTGCTCGTCGCCCCGATGGCGAGGCGGCGCAGCGCGCTCACGACCGGCGAGGCGAGCACCTTCGCGAGCGCTCGTCCTTCGATGTCGCCCCACACCTCGAGCGCGTCGAGCTGCGCGACGCGCGCGAGCCACTTCGTGAGGAGCCCGGCGTCGAGGAAGTCGAACATGTAGCCCGGCGCAGGCTCCCGTTGCGGCCGAAGCATGAGGCCTCGTGACGGGAAGTGATCGACCGTCGAGAGGCGCAGCATCTCCCCCTCGCGCAAGTCGAGGCGAACGCGCGCGAGCTCCGGGAAGTGCGCGAGCCAGCTCCTTGCCGTCGTGAGGTCGAGCGCGCTCGCGAACGAGACATCGCTCGGAAAACCGCGCTCGAACGAGACGACGTCCGGATACCCAAGCGCTTCGTTCCACCACGCGTCGCGTGACGAGAGGAGCGCGTGCTCGCGCTTGAGGAGCGCGGCGTGCTCGTCCGTGGTTCGGCTCTCCCCGCGGCTCGCGCGACGAGCGAGCGCGCACTGCACCGCGATGAGCTCGCCCCACGACGAGTCACGATCTTGGAGCAAGTCCGAATAGACGAGACGAGGCGTGTCGTCGTTTGGCGCGGCCTGATCGCCTCGAGAAAGTGCTCGTCTTCGCGGGTGAGCTTCATGCGGCGTCTCTGGATGACCGGCCTTCTCGGCCAGCATGCCGCAAATCGCGTAGGATGGTGCGACAAGAATCATGAAGGATGCACTCGTCCGCTTTGGTGTCGCGATGGAAGGCTCGCTCCTCGAGGAGTTCGACGCGCTCGTGGACGAGCGCGGCGGCTCGCGCTCGGAGCTGCTCCGCGATCTCGTTCGCGCCGAGGTGACCAAATCGCGCGTCGCGGCAGGCGCCAACGCGGTCGCCGCGCTCACGATCGTCTACGATCACCACGTCCGCGACCTCACCGAGCGCCTCACCGATTTTCAGCACGCGCTCGGAGAGAAGGTGAACTCGACGCTGCACGTGCATCTCGACCACGACCATTGTCTCGAGGTGATCGTCATGCGTGGCCCGTCCGACGAGCTGAAGCGGGCGGGCGGACAGCTCCTCGCGACGCGCGGCGTGAAGCACGGCGGGATGGAGATGATCGCGATCACGCCGCCTGCCGCGAGCGCGAAGAAGCAGGGCCACGACCACGACCACGACCACGATCACGATCACGACCACGACCACGACCACGACCACGACCACGAGCCTCCTCCGAAGAAGAAGCGCGCAGCGAAGCGTTAGTCGCTGCCGGCGTCGGCGCTCGCGTCCGGCGCGCTGGTGGCCGCCGTGAGCGTGCACGTCTTTGCGTCGTAGGCGTAGCCCTCGAAATCGCCTGGAAAGATGCGCTGCGTGACGAAGTCCGCGTCGTCTTGCGTGAGCGGCTGCTGCGCGGCGCAGTTGCCCGTGAACAGCTCATCGCTGACGCGAATCGTGAGGAGGTCACCGCGCCCGATCGACAGCGGCGTCTTCGACTTCAACGCGACGAGCGACGTGGGGGGCGTCTCCGACGAGGGATCCCAACCCGGCGCGAGCACGACATACACCGTGCCTGTGGCCGGCACGGCACGCTCTTCTTCGGACGTCGCGCCAGGCGCCACGGGATGCGCGAAATACGTGGCGGACCACCACGCGCGGTACACCACGTTCGCAGGGGCGCTGCCTGCGCTGGGCGCGGGGTAGGCATTCTCGATCGCGACGCGGGACGGGTCCTCCGTCTTGCACGCGCTCGCGAAGCTGCTCGCGACGAGCAGCGCGGTGGCGACCGAAACACAGCGGAATGAGGTCTTGGTTGTCATGGTGTATGCCGTCTTCAATCGAGAAACACCGTGGCCATCACGCGCATCGTGAGCGGGTATTGAGGCGTGAAGTGAACGTCTTCGCAGCCCGCGAAAGAGCCCGCCGGGACGGACGGATCGCTCGCGAGCCTTCCTTTCGAGCCGCAATTGAAGCCCGGCGGAACAGGCGCGCCGAGCGCAGGCTCCGTCCGGAGACGGCCGACCGTGTCGAACTGCGCCGCGCGCGAATTCGAGTTGAAGAGATTCTCGATATCGAAGCCGAGGTCGAATCGTCGAAGTCGATAGCCAAGATGCAAATCGAATAGCGTGAATCCTGGCGCGACGATCACGCCGTCATCGGACGCCGGGCGATCGCTAATGCCATAAAAGCGAAGACCACCGCGGGCGATCCCAGGGCCAGCCTGATGTCTCGCGGAGAGCCCACCCGACCACGTCTGCTTCGGGGCGAGCGCGAGGCCATTGCCGTTGCCGGCGTTCTCGCGAAAGGCGGACTTCGTGAACGTGACGTCGAGATCGGCCGAGAGCCATTTCGTGATCTCGTAGCGCGTCTCGAGCTCGATGCCTCGTCGCGTGGTGGCGTCCGAGACCTCCGTGGTGCCTTCGTCACCGACCCACACCGTCTCGTTGTCGAGGTCGAGCTGCCAGAGCGCCGCGGCGAGGTCCCAGCGATCGAAGAACCTCCCGCGCGCGCCGACCTCTTCTCCGATCGCGCGCGTGAGCGGATTGACCGAGGGCGTCGAGAACACACCGCGGACGTCATTCGAGTGAAAGCCATGGCCGTAGTTCACGTAGACGTCGACCTGCGCGGGATCCTTCTGTAGCGGCGAGACGATGAGGCTCGCTTTCGGGCTGAATTGATGGGCGCTACCCACGCCCGATGAGCCCGCCGAGCCCGCGGGCGCCGACTCGAGCTTCTGGTCGACGCCGAAGGCGAGCATGTCGGCGCGGCCGCCGACGTTGGCGCGAGCCCATTTGAAGGGTGTGACCTCTTCGTTTACGAACGCGCCGACGAACGTCTCGTGGACGTTGTTGGCGCGCACGGGCGAGAGCTGCTGGCGATGAAGCGTGTTCCAGAGCTCACCGTGAATGTCGTCGTTGCGGGCGTCGCCGCCGATCGTGGTGTCGAAGCGAACGCCTTCGACGTCGTGAACGACGCGATAGCTGAGGCGGCCTCCGTAAAAGGAGCGGCGGTCCACCTGCTCGATCTCGTCGCCGTTCTGGGCGTCACGCTGGAAGAGCGAGAAGTTGGAGTAAAGGTTGAATCGATAGACGCCGATGAACGCCAGTGCCTTTAGCTCGCTATTGGCGCTCGGCCTTAGCTTGTATTGCGTAAACAGCTGGTGGCGTGACGTGTAGCCACCTTCGTCGGGATCGACGGAGCCAAAGCGCGAGATCTCGCCACGCTCCACTGCGCGCGCTGGGATCTGGCCTGAGCCGTGCCACGCGCCGCCATAGCTCATTTCGCCGAGCTGAATCGAGGACGTGGGGTTGATCTGGTAGGTGATCTTGTTGAACAGCTTGTACTTGTCCCAATTCTCCGGATTGTCGAAGGGTCCGTTCTGACGGCCAATCTCGGCGGCGAAGGTGGCCTTGACGGAGTCGCTGAACTTCGGCGAAGCGATGAGCAATCCGCGATAGGCCGGCGCGCCATGCCCTGGTGAGCCGCCAACGCCAAAGCCGACGGAGCTGTGCTCGAACTCGTCGCGCGACACCATGTTGACAGCCCCCGCGGTCGCGAAGTCGCCTTGGTTTGCGAAATAGGGCCCCTTCGTGATCTCCACACGCTCGACCACTTCGGGGATGATGAAATTCGTATCGCTGAATCCCTGGCCATGGGCGTGGGCCACCATGTTGATCGGGATCCCGTCGATCGAGAGCGCGAGATCGGTGCCGTGGTCCGCGTCGAAGCCGCGCAAGAAGTATTGGTTCGCCTTTCCGCCGCCCGAGTGCTGCACGAGCACGAGGCCTGGCGTGACACGCAAGATGTCTTGCACGCTCCCGATGGGCCGGAGCTGAAACTCGCGATCGCGCACCGCGAACGATGACGCCGCGCTGATCGGCCGCTGCGCGAGGACGAGCGTCGATTGATCTGCGCCCTGTTGTTCGGCGACCGGAGGAGGGGTGGGCGGCGTGGGCGCTACGGGTGGCGTCGGTGGAGAGGGCTCGTCCTTCGGCAGATGGAACTCGTAGGTGAACTGCACGCTGGATCGGATCGCCTTGCCGTTCTGCCGCGCGGGCTCGAAGGTGAATCGCCTCGCCGCTGCGATCGCGGCTTCATCGAAGCCGTTGCCTGCCGGCGCCGTCGCCTTCGCGTCGCTCACCGTTCCGTCCTCTTCGACCACGAGCTCGAGGCCGACGTTCGCCTCGAGCTTCTTCGCGCGCGCTTCCGGCGGATACACCGCGTCGGCCTGCGTCTTCAGCGAGGGAGGGGTGAGCTGCTCAGCTGCGGCGGCGCCGCCATCCTCCTGCGCTGCCGCGTCCCGCGCGGTCGCGGACACGAGGCCAAAGCTCATCGCGGTGATCACCGCGGCGTGCTTCCAAACGATTCGTCTCATGCGTCGTTGGGTCTCCCGAAATGAGGCAGGAACGCCTGAGTAACACGAATGTATAAAATCATGCTACGCATTCTTGGTCCCGATCGGTCCTCTCTACGTTTCGTCGGGCCGCCCTGGATCGCCGCAAAATCCGTCAGTTCAAGGGTGGCTCGACGTGGATCCGATGTCCGGCGCCACACGTAGTAGGTATGCTCAGGCGCACTCGGACGGGCTCTCGCTTCACGCTCCACAGCATGTCTCTCTCGAAAATCCTCACGCGCGGCACACCCGTCATCGTCGCTTCGACGTTCCTCCACATCGGGGTCGCCGCAGCGCTCGTGGTCGGGACGGCGGGACATCGCGCAGCGGCGCCGGTGACCTCGCTCGAGATCAGCCTGGACCTCACCGAGCTGCCAGCCGCATCGCCAGACAAAGACGAGACGCCCGAGGCGAAGACCCCGGTCGCAACACCCGAAGCGCATCCCGCGGCTCCGACGCACACGCACCCGTACGAGGTGCCTCCGTCGCACGACACGCATCCTCACGATCCGTCGATCGACCACCACGCCGAGCACGGTGCGTCGCCGCCCGCACCGGCGGAGGCACCGCCCGCGCTTGCCGCGCCAGAGCCCACCACACCCGTGATGCCACGCTTCACGATCGCGATCGGCAACAGCAACAAAGCGGCGTCCGCCAACGTCGCGACCGGCGCGAGCGGCTCCGGTGGCACGAACGTGACGGGCGGGGTCACCGCGCCTGTCGGCGAAGCTCCCGTCCCCGAGAGCGTCGTCTCGAAGCGCGCGACGCTCGCGACGAGCGTGGTCGCGGCCTATCCGATCGACGCGCGCCAAGGCGAGCTCGAGGCCGACGTGCCGGTCGAGATCGTCGTCGACGCGACAGGCCGCGTGGTCGAGGCGCGCGTCGTTCAGCGTGCCGGTTCGGGGTTCGACGAGTCAGCGCTGAGCGCGATCAAACGTTACCGCTTTCATCCCGCCGAGCGTGATGGTCGTGCGGTGAGCGTTCGTATGCGCTGGTCGGTGCAGTTTCGCTTGCGCTAAGGCCTTCGCGATCAGAAGCCGTACTTCTCTTCAGGCGTGAGCGCCTTGGGAGCTTCGCCCCAGGTTTGAAGACCTGGGTAGGGGGAGTACGTCGCGTGAATGAGGTTGCCGTCCTCATCGACCTCGTCGTCCCAGTTGATCGCAGGGAGAATCGGCGCGGGCACCTTCGTGATCGTGAGGCGCAGCGGCGTGACCAAGGGCTGGCTCGTGATCGTCGTGGTGCCGACCGCCTCGGTCGCCGGCGCCTCGGAGGTCGCCGATCGCGCCGCGAAGGCTCCGTGATGGCTGAGGCCCGGACCGCACCCCGTGGTGACCGCCGCGAGCACGCCCATGCCAACAAGACCCAAGAGCCCTGACCAACGCGGATTCATGTGCGGCTCCGCGTAGCACGTTACGCGCATCGTGCAAGGCCGCTCGAGGGCGCGTTTGCGGGCACCAGCGAGTTTTCGCGAGAAAAGTGACGTCGCGTTGTCGAAATCCAGGCTGCCGGTTTGTCGTCTGACAGGAGGCGGGTTTTTCCGCCGAAAGAAAGAGGAGACCAGCCGTGGAGACCACCGCAGACACCCAAAAAACGAAGCGTGGCGTGCCGAAGAAGCGTGGCGTGCTGAAGAAGGTGGCGATCGGCCTGGGCGCTGCCGCGGGCCTCTTCGTCGTCGTCGTCGCGACACGACCTGCGGCTTGCCACATCGAGCGCTCGATCTCCGTGAGCGCACCGCCCGAAGCGGTCTTCGCGCGTGTGAACGACTTCCACGCGTGGAGCGCATGGTCGCCGTGGGCCAAGGTCGATCCCGCGATGAAGCAAGCCTACGAAGGCGCGCCCTCGGGAGAAGGTGCGGTCTACACGTGGGCGGGCAACAGCGACGTCGGTGAAGGCAAGATGACGATCGCGAAGAGCGACAAGCCTTCGCAGGTGCGCGTGAACCTCGAGTTCTACAAACCGATGGCGTCGACCAGCACATCCACGTTCACGTTCACACCTGCTCCTGACGGAACCACGAAGGTGACCTGGGCGATGGACGGCGAAAACAACTTCGTCGCGAAGGCATTCTCTCTTTTCATGAACGTCGACAAGCTCGTCGGATCGCAGTTCGAGCAAGGCCTTGCGGCGATGAAGATCGAAGCCGAAGCCGCGAGCGCGAGGGCAGAGAATCGACCTTAGCAGGACGGTGTGATCTCATGCCTGCCGCTGACTGAGCAGTAGCCGTGAGAGAGAGACTCCTCGACGAGAGGAGACTGCGGATTGTGTCGGAATCGAGCGTCGGCTAACGGAGAATCATGCTCTACGCCATCCTTTGTTACGATCAGGAATCCATCGTCAGTAACTGGACGAAGGAACAAGACGCGGCGGCCATGGCAAAGCTCGCCGTGGTGCAAGACAAGCTCGCGAAGGAGGGCAAGCTCGGTCCCGTGGGTCGGCTCATGCCGACGACCTCCGCGGCGACGCTTCGAAAAGGGAAGACGGCCACGGTGATCGACGGGCCGTTTGCCGAAACGAAGGAGCAGCTCCTTGGCTTCTTCATTCTCGATTGCAAATCCCTCGAAGACGCCATCGCCTCGGCAAAAGAGCTCGCCGCGGCGAGCAGCAGCAATGGCGCTTACGAGATTCGTCCACTCCACTATTTCGCAGCGAATAAACCAGTCACTGGTTCCCAACATGAATAGCGGGAGGGTTTGGGAACCAGGCACTGGTTCCCAACGCTAGACACGACCCAAGCGACCTAGCGCGTCTCCTGGTCCATGCCGAGTGAAGAATGATGACAACGGACACCGACATGGCCTGGATCGATGCCGCGCTCGTGGGCGCGAGGCCTCAAGCCATCGGCGCGCTGCTTCGTCACTTTCGCGATCTCGACGCGGCGGAAGAAGCCTTTCAAGATGCCTCTCTCCGCGCGCTCCAGCATTGGCCGAAGAACGGTCCTCCGCGTGACCCCGCGACGTGGTTGGTCTTCGTCGGGCGAAACGCCGGCGCTTTGGCCGGCCGCGGGGAGATCACGAGCCTGGAGGTCCCCGCGAACGACGGCGAGGTCGACACGGGGCACTACCGCGACGATGTCCTTCGACTGCTCTTTCTCTGCTGCCATCACGACCTCCCCGCGACGCAGCAGATCGCGGTCGCGCTACGCGTCGTGTGCGGCCTCTCGGTCAAGCAAATCGCGCGCGCCTTCTTGGTCAGCGAAGAGGTGATGCAGCAACGCATCACGCGGGCCAAAGCACGTATCGCAGACACGTCCGTCCCGTTCGATGTCCCCGCGCCGGCGGATCAAGCTGCTCGGCTCGAGGCGGTCGCGTCGGTGCTCTACTTGATCTTCAACGAAGGATACTCCGCGAGCGGGAGCACTGCGTCGCTCCGCATTTCGCTCTGCGATGACGCGATTCGTCTTTCGCGCTCTCTCTTGCGCCTCTTTCCTGGCGAGACGGAGCTGATGGGGCTCACCGCGCTCATGTTGTTTCAGCACTCGCGTAGCGCTGCGCGATTCGACGACAGCGGCGAGATCGTCCTCCTCGATGATCAAGACCGGTCGCTCTGGGATCGCAAAGCGATCAACGAAGGACTCGCGCTCCTCGACAAAGCCTCGCGTCATGACAATCCGGGCCCTTACCACATTCAGGCGGCGATCGCGTCGATGCATGCGCGCGCGGCTCGGCCCGAGGACACGAAGTGGGAGGAGATTGATCGTCTGTATGCGGTCCTCGAGACGCTCGTGCCATCGCCCGTCATTACGTTGAATCGAGCGGTCGCCGTCTCGAAGGTCCGAGGACCCGACGCGGCGCTGGCGATGCTTCTGCCGCTCGCGTCGTCGTTGGGGAGCTACTTCCACTTTCACGGAGTGAAAGGCGGCCTCCTCATGCAGCTCGGTCGTGACGCTGAGGCCAAAGAGGCGCTCGACAAGGCTATCTCGCTCGCGAATTCACCTGCGGAGGCGGCTCATATTCGGATGCATCTCGATAGGCTCGTAAAGGACGCCGAGGCGCGCGGGAAGACAGCGCTCGGCCTCGCGTCTTCAAAAGCCGCAAAAGGGAGATCCAAGCCGCGCACGAAGCCCGGCGATTGAACCTTAGACCTGGCGATTGAGCCTTAGCGAGCGAGCTTCATGACGAAGATGTTCGTCTTTCCGTTTTTGCTCGTCAGCGACTTTCCGTTGGGGAAGTTTGCCGTCGCCTGAAACTCACCGATCACGACGACGTTGTCGTTCGGGTCGACGCCCATGCCGCGCACGCGATCCGCGACCGGTCCGCCGAAGAGCTGGCT
The DNA here is from genome assembly GCA_044227045.1 of Labilithrix sp. Lineage (GTDB taxonomy): Bacteria > Myxococcota_A > Polyangia > Polyangiales > Polyangiaceae > Labilithrix. The sequence continues at coordinate 93,915 of JBGAFW010000009.1, read as the reverse complement.
CCAGCGTAGGTTTTTGATCGTGGGGTCGTAGAACGCGACGAAGCCGTCTTCGTCCCCTGCGCTCGTCACGCTGCCACCGCCATAGTCCGTCGAGCCTTTGAGCCCGCCCGACACGATGACCTCGCCCTTGCTGCTCATCGCGATCTGCTTCTCGCTCGTCGACGCGCTGTCGAAGATCCCGCGGTAGTCGAGCGGGTTCAGCGTCGTGCTCAGATGCGCGACGTAGGTCGCTTTGGCCCCTGCGTCGGTGACGAGCTGGGCGGTGAGGCCGCCGATGTTGACCTGATCGCGAAACTGCCCGACGACGCCGACCGACGGATTCGCGCCGCCAAAGAAGGCCGCGCTGCTCACCGTCGTCTGCCCGGTCGTCGAGTTGACGCCGTTGTAGATGGTTTGGAAATTGTCGTTGCCGGCCGGCAATCCGCCGTTCTTGTCGAGCCGGATCAGGAATGTCTGCGTGGCGTTCGACGAGGACGTCCCGCCGCCGCCGGTCGGATGGAAGTCGATCGTGCCCGTGTACGTGCCGACGACGCCGATGTCGGCGTTCGTCATCGGGAAGATCGTCGAAGGAAGAAAGCCGGTGATGCCGGCGGCGGTGACGGAGTGTGACCAGCTCGGCAAGAGCGATGCGCCGCCGAGCTTCGCGATGAACCCGCCGGCCGCGATGATGCCGATCGCGTTGGTTGTTCGGCCCGCGATGATCGGGATGTCGTCGGCGTCGATCCCGAGCGCATAGAGATCGTCGTATCCATTTCCACCCGCGCCGAGCTGCCTCGCGCTGAGGAAATCGCCCGTCATGGCGTTGATCTTCAGGACGAAGATGTCGTAGCCGTCGGGGGAGGTGTTGGCTCCGGTCGAGCCGAGGCCGGTCGCCTGAAGTCCCCAGCTCATCGGGGTGGCGCCATTGGCGTTGTAGTAGTTGCCTGCGACGTAAAGCGCGCCCGTCTTGTCGACCGCGAGCCGCGTGGTCCCTGGCAAGGTGCCGGTGACCGCGCGCACCCAGCCTGGCGTGCCGTCCGCGTTGAACCGCGCCGCGAAGAGGCCTGGCGCGTTGATCGAGGGGGCGCCGCCATCATCAGAGAGGCCGAGCGCTGCGCCCGCGTAGGCGAGGAGGTAGCTGTTGCCGTCGCGGTCGACCGTCGTGCTGATGATCGAGTCGCCCGCCGTCGAGCCAAACGAATGAAGCCAAACAAGCGAGCCGTTGCACGGCTGGGTGCAGCCCGCGTCTGCGTCGGCACCAGTGCCGCCACCATCGCCGCCGTCATTGTTGCCCGGCGTGCCTGTGTCGCCTCCCGAGGGCGAGTCCGACGACGACCCGTCGGCGCACGTGTTGGTCGTGAGGCAGCTCGTGGTGGTCGAGCCCGGATCGTCACCGACGCAGGCGAGCACGAACGCACCCGCGACGAGCGCAGACGAAAGAGCGGCGATAAGGAGGCGAGGTCGCTTCATCCCGATCGAGACTACCAGAGGTCGCGGAGGACGCCGCCACCTGTAGAAGCATGGTTTCGGGCCGCCCCTCAGGGCTTCGGCCGCGATTTCTTGGGGGGTCTCGAGGAGGTGCTCTTCGCGGGCGTCTTCGAGGCACATTCTTCCGCGCGTTCGAGGAGGAGCGCGCGATCGCGATCGTGGCGGGCGAGGGAGGCGGCGTGCTCGAATTCGGCCGCGGCGTCCTCGTAGCGTTCGAGCTTCATCAAGAGATCCGCGCGTGCGCTCGGGAGGAGGTGATAGCCCTCGAGCGAGGGATCGTCCCGCAGCACGTCGACGATCGCGAGCCCCGCGGCAGGGCCGTCGGCCATCGATACCGCGATCGCTCGATTGAGCTCGACGATCGGCGAGGGCATGATCTCGTAGAGCTCTGCGTACAGCGCGGCGATGAGGCGCCAGTTCGTGTCGGCGGCCACGTTGGCGCGCGCATGACATGCGCTGATCGCCGCTTGGAGCGCGTAGGGTCCGCGCTTGCGACCGAGCGCGTCGGCTCGACCCAGCGCCGCGAGGCCACGACGGATCAGCAGGCGATCCCACCGCGCTCGGTTTTGATCGAGGAGAAGCACGGGATTGCCGCTCGCGTCGCGGCGTGCGCCGGAGCGCGCGAGGTGAAGCTCCATCAACGCGACGAGCCCATGCACCTCAGGCTCCGACGGCACGAGCTCCGCGACGATGCGACCGAGTCGCAAGGCGTCTTCCGAGAGCTCCGGTCGCATCACCGAGTGCGCCGCGCTCGACGAGTATCCTTCGTTGAAGATGAGATAGATGACCTCGAGCACCGACGAGAGCCTCGCGGCGAGATCCTCTCCACGCGGCACCTCGAAGGGGATCTTCTGCTCGGAGAGCGTCCGCTTCGCACGCACGATGCGCTGCGCGACGGTGGGCTCGGGCATGAGAAACGCGCGGGCGATCTCCTCGGTGGTGAGTCCGCCGAGCAGCCGCAGCGTGAGCGCGGAACGTGATTCGGGGGACAAGACCGGATGGCAGGCGATGAAGATCAGACGCAGCAGATCATCGCCCACGTTGTCGTCGAGCGCTTCGTCGAGCTCGCGCGCCGCGTGATCACGCTCTTCGTCGAGCTCGCGGCCGACCTCCTCGTGCTTGCGGTCGTTGCGCTTGTTGCGCACGATCATGTTGATCGCGCGGTTCTTCGCGGTGGTCATGAGCCAGGCGCCCGGGTTGTCCGGAACCCCCGACTCGGGCCACTTCTCGATCGCTGTCAGGAGCGCGTCTTGCGCCAACTCCTCGGCGAGGCCGACGTCCTTCACCATGCGCGTGAGGCGCGCGATCAGACGCGCGGACTCGATGCGGAAGACCGCCTCGACCGTGCGACGCACCTCGTCCGGCGACCGCTTGCCGGCCTCGTGTCCGCTGCTGACTGCCGACGATGACGAGCTCACCGTCCACAGCGGTTAGCAAATCCTGCGCAAACAATCTTTGGTTTCGTCGCCCTCGCGCGATGTTTCTGCGGGCTCGAGAAATGCCGCAGCTACCTCGAAGCACGCTCAGTCTTTGGGTGGGGCCCCCGAGAGCACCGGAATGATGTGACTCTCGCCATCCCCCGCGAGGCGGAGAAACGTCCTGGCCTGTTCGATCGCATCGTCCCTCGACGTCGCCTCGACGAGGGCAAAGCCGATGATGAGCTCCTTGGTCTCCGGAAAGGGGCCGTCGGTGACGGTGATCTTGGAGCCTGCGCGGCGGACCTTCATCGTCATCGAGCCGGGGGCGAGACCACCGGTGGCGATGAGTGTCCCTGCCTTCTTTCCTTCTTCGACGAGCTTCTCCATCCGAGCCATGTCTTCGGGGCCGGCGTGCTCTTGCTTGTCGGGCGTGTACATCATGAGAAATTGCATTGCGGGTACTTCCTTTCGTTGGTGAACCTGACAACGAAGAGACAAATGACGTCGCCGCACATCGACATTTCGAGCGCGCTTTTTTTTGTGCGGCCGATTGTCCGATAAAACCCGAGGGCGATGGTACCGTCGAGGCATGAGTGAAGCCTGGCGCAAGGTGGGAACGCTGACCCTCATGGCGGGATTTCTCGTCCTCACGACGGCCACGAGCAAGCCCAAGAAGACGGGCTCGTCGACATCATCGTCGTCATCGTCGTCCTCGTCCTCGTCAGGCACGTACAACAACCGACCGAGCGATCTCGACGTCATCCTCCTGAACAGCGTGCTCGGCTGTTCGCGTTCGTCCGTTCGCCCAGGGTGCAAGCTCCTTCAGGAGTTCGATGACGCGAGCACGTGGGTCGACGTCCCTGCGGCGGAGTCGGTCTATTACGGAGAGACGATCGGCATCGGCGACGTCATGGACGGCAAGCGCCTCTATTACTTCCTCCAGATCGGCGCGGGTGGTCCGGGGCAGTTCACCGGCGCGGCGCGTGAGCTTTATCCCGACAACCAGAAGGAGCGCGACGACGCCGCGCGTCTCCTGCTTGCGGTTCACGTGGGAAGCACCGCGCCGGGGAGCGAAGCGGCGAAGTTCATGCACACCTCGCAGCCGACGACGGGGCGGAGCGTGCTCACGCTCACGAACGGCAAGTCGCACAAGCTTGGTCTCACCTACTTGCGAAAGAAGGGCAATCGCGTCCTCTTCGTCGAATACTCGGGCGGTTCGCCGCTCGGTGATCCAAACCGCCCGGGTCGCACGGCCACCGCGTGGGTCGGCGAGCTGTTCAAGCTCAATCAGTGACGAGCACGCGCCGTGCGTGCCGGCGTGCGATCACCGCGCCGAGCGCATAGCCAACCGCGATCGCCAAAAGGTCGACGCGATCGAACGTGCCCGGAACGACCCCGAGCGCTTGGCCCACTTCCATGAAGATCGCGAGCGCGCCGCCCGCGACGACCCACGGACCCGACGCACGCCAAGGCTTGCCCCACCAAAACAGCGCCACGCCGGCACCGAACGACCACGCCCACGCCAGATCAGGCAGCGCGCCCACCGCGAGCGACGCGGCCGCGCCCTCGACGCGCCATGGCTCGCGCGGAAGCGGAAGCCAGGCGAGCCACGAGGCGAGCGGCGTGTCGCGACCACGAAAGAGCGCGTAGACGGCAGCGCCAACGAGGAGCGGTGCGACGACGTGAAGCAGCGCGAGACGAATCGTCCTTTTTACTTCACGCCGCCTTTCTTGCGGGCGTCGGGCGTGATGTCGGTGTTCTTCCAGTATGTGTCGGCTTTCTTCTCGCTCGCGTCTGCGAAGCCGACGACCTGCATCTCGGCTTCGATCGCGGCGGTGCCTTCGGGGACGTGCTTCTTCTCGACGCACGAGAACGTGATGACGGCCTTCTCGCCCGGCTTCATCACGCCGCTGAAGATGTTGCCGGAGCACGTGCGATACGGGACGGCCTTCGGCGGCGTCGCGGAGGTGTCTTGCACGTCGAGCTGCTTGCCCGCTTTGTCGTAGAAGTAGACCGCGATTTTTCCGTAGAGGATGGTCAGCGACGACTTGTTCGTCACGCGGAAGTGAGGACCTTTATCGTCGGTCTTTCCCGTCCAGGCGACCTCCATCATGCGGGCGTTGCCCTTCGCCTCGCATGGCTTGGCGAAGGTGCCCTCGCCGGAGGATCCTTTCGGGCACTCCTTCGGCGGTGAAGTGGACGCGGCGCTGTCGCTCGCGGCGGGCGTCGCGCTCGCCGAAGCAGCGGCGGTGGGCGCGGCGCTTGGTACCGCCGCGGCGCTCGCGCTCGCGCTGGCCGACGGATTCGTGCCGGCCTTTTCGTCTTTGGAGCAGCCGAGGAGGCTGAGGGATGCCACGAGAAACGTGGACGCGAGAAGTGCCTTGTTCATGTCGAGTAGTGAGAAGGCACCCTACCGAACGACGTCATTCGGGAGCAAGCGTCATGAGAATGGCCGATGCGTGGTGGCCCAACGCATCAGTTGCGGCCGCTGACCTGCTCGCGGAGCGCGTGCTCCTTGGCGCGGTGCTCACCGGTCGGATCCGCCGCGGCGAAATCTTCCGTCTCGAACACCTGACGAACCTCGACGACGGTCCCAGGACCAAACGGCGCGCGTGTTCGTGCCTTCGGCGCCGTAGTGAATGCGAGCGCCCTTCGACGTGGGCTGAAGCCCATCTCCAGCGAGAAGCACGCCCGACTTCACGAGCTCCTCGTTGAACTTGCCCATCGCCTCGAGAAGCTTGCCATCGGGGAGCACTCCAGCTTCGGACTCTTTGCTGGCGGGGACGAGGATCATGAAGCGCATGTCGTTCTCTTTCCTTGGGGTGAGCGTTGCGGTCGAGCAGTTTCTCGGCCTTCGAAGAGAACGACAAGCGGCGATCGCCCAGATCGACATGCCGGCGAAAGAATTTCCTTCCCCGCCGTCACCAAGCAGAAGGCCTCGTTTTCCCACGTTAAGAAAGGGACGGGCCGCTGCCAACCTGTCGTTGGCGAAGTGAGACTTTTGACAACGTGTCCTATCGCACGGTGCCCTCCTCCAACGTTCACGATCCATCGCGCGTGTGTGTCCGAGCGCTTCCATGGCTGAGTCACACCTGATTTCCTTTGCGCGAATCGTGCATGGACATTCGCGTACCATTCGCGGACCTTTCGCGCTCCCACCTCTCACGAACCTCGCGATGACACGATCCCTCTCGCTCTTCATCCTCTGCGCGACGCTCGTCGTGCCGCTTGCCTCCCACGCCGAGCCCAAGGCCACCACCGCCTCTCCGACGTCATCGAGGACGCTCGACGACTACCGCCACTTCCGCGCAGCGACGATCGACTTGCTCGGCCGCATGCCCACCCGGGAGGAGCTCGCGGCGTTCGAGCGGCCCGACTTCGACTGGGACACGTGGGTCGACCACCACCTCTCGGGCCCTGGATACGTCGAGCGGCTCACGCGCATCTACATGGACCAGCTTCGGCTCGAGCCAAACGTGAACTTCTCGACGGCGCCTTCGCAGCTCGCGCGTCGCTCGATCCTCGGCCCGGACGGCAACAAGATCGACGTCTACTTCCGGAGCACGCAGCGGCGCGTCCTCGAGAAGATCGACGGGACGTTCTGCTTTTCGCAAGACGAGCTGACGACGCCCCAACCTCCGCCCGCGCCGCCGGTCACGGCTCCGAAGCCGCCGCCCAAGCCCATGGCGTCGTCGTCCGCGCAGCCGGCGATGCCTCCAGCCGGAATGAGCGCGATGACGCCGATGCCGCCGCGGTTCGCTCCGCCAGCGCAGGCGAAGGTCGCGCAGAAGCTCCTCGACGAGCGAACCGTGCTCGTGCGCCCGTGGTGGCTGTACCGCGATTACCGCGACGCGCATCCGGTGCTTCGCTACCAAGACGGCTGGAAGCTCGTCGACGCGGAGTATCGTCCCACGCAAGGGCTCCTTCAGAACGCCGACGGGTCACCGACGATCGAAGTGCGTGTCTGCAAAGAGGAGGCGCAGGCAGGTGAGCTCGGGCACGTCTATGCGAGCGGGCGCACCACCTTCCCGCCGGTCACGAAGGCGCCGCCACCCAAGCCGGGGCAGCTGCCGGCGCCGATGCCGCCGCGCCGGCTCGCGCCGCTCGATCGGCCGTTCGCGACGCAGCACAAGGGCGAGACGATCGCGTGCGATACGAAGACAGCGCTCGAGTCGTCGGTGGATTGCGGGTGTGGTCGCGGACTCGAGCGTTGCATGCCGACCGATAGCGAGTTTGGTGGAGCGGCGTTCGAGTTCCCGAACCATATGCCACTTGGCCCGGCGATGGCGCTCGATAGCGCTCGCCAGCAGGCGCAGCGTTGGTTCCCTTATTGGTGGTCGCGCGAAGCGGTCCGCTTTCTCGGTTATCTCTTCGATCAAGACAGAGACTTTCGCGAGATATTGACGGGTAAAGAGACGCTCATCAACGGCCCACTCGCGCAGTTTTATCGCACTGTTCAACGTGGCAATTGCTGCGGTCCCGAGGCGTCCTTCGGAATGACCGAAGAGACCGAGCCGCTGTTCGATCCAAAGAAGGTCCCCGCCGAGCTGATGCCGCACGACGTCGGCAATTGGATGCTCGTCGCCGATCGAGGTCCGCACGCGGCCGGGATCATGACGATGCCGATGTTCCTCGAGAAGTATGCGTCGGCGCGTGCGCGTGGCGCGGTGCTCTACAACACGTTCCTCTGCAAGTCGTTCATCGCCGAGAACGTCGAGCTGTCTCCTTCGAACGAGAACAACCTGATGATCCGGCCAGGCTGCTCGACCTGCCATGCGACGCTCGAGCCGCTCGCGGCGTACTTCGCGCGGATCGAGCCGGGCAGCTTCGTGTTCCTCCCGCCGTCGAAGCTCCCCACCGTCAACCCGAGCTGCAAGAAAGGTCCGAATGGAAGGATGTCGTTTCCAGGATGCAACCAGCTCTACGACGTCGCCTTCGCCGACGACAAGGGCGCCCCGCTGCGCAGCGCCTACGGCTCGCCGAAGAACGCGGACGCGACGCCGGTGGGCGCAGCGGACGAAATCACGAAAATGCCTGAATTTGCGCAGTGCGCTGCGTCCCGTGTGACATCCTCGTTCCTCGGACGCGCGACGAACGCCGACGACGAAGCGCTCTTGAAGGAGCTGACGACGACGTTTCGCTCCTCCGGTTTCAAGATGCGTGCGCTCGTCCGCGGCATCTTGAAGTCGAGCGCGTACAAGCGGGCGAACAACCTGAGCTCGACGAGCTGGCGCGCGGAGCCACCGGCGGGTGCGCAAGCTCCAGGGCGATCACCACCGGATCCACACGCCGGGATGAACATCGCGAAGGAGAACGCCTCGCCATGAGCGGCGTCGCTCGGATCGTGGTCGTCCTGTTCATCGCTGGAGCAGCGGCCGGCTGCGGCGCGCGCTCACCGGCGCTGGTCGAAGCGAAGTCTGCGGGGGTGCTCCAGCCTCGCGGCGAGGTGCTCGTCGACACCGCGCCGAAGGAGGATGTTCGCCTGGTACCTCCCGAGGTATACATGCGAACGTACCTCCATCTCTTCGGCGACCTCGCGCCGATCGACGTCCAGAAGCGCGCAAAAGCCGGTGACGGTAATGCGTTGTTCGATACGTGGGACGATTACGTCTCTGCGCTGGGCTTTCCTGATTATCGAATGGACCAACCTCGTCAAACGCAGACGAATGCATTGATGATGGCGGCCTTCGAGCGACTTGGGGTGGCCCTCTGCGATCGCGCGCTCGAGCACGACTGGAAGGGATTGGGCATTACGCCAAATGCGCGGGGGCGAATCGTCTTTGCGTTCGATCCGCCAAAGCCGAGCGCGCCACCGATGACGGTCGAGCAATTCGGCGTTGGGTTCGACGTCATGCACCGGACGTTTCTCGGTTATCCGGCCAGCCTCGCGCCCACGCCGCGGACAGCACGCTTCTTTCAGCTCTACCGCGATGTCGAAGCGTCGCATGCGACCACGGCAAAGAGCCGCTTCACTCCTTCCGAAGCAGGGTGGGCCGCGGTCTGTTACGGGCTCGTTCGCCACCCGGAGTTTCACCTTTATTGAGCCACATGAAATCACGCCGAACGTTCCTCAAGATGCTCTCTGCAGCCGCGGTCGCGTCCGCCTCGTCGTTGCCGTCCCGGCAGGCGATGGCCGACATCGCGAAGGTGAGCTCGGACGAGTTCTTCGTCTTCGTCTGGGCCTCGGGCGGCTGGGACGTCACGCTCTGGGCCGACCCGCGTAACGAGGTGAAGGGCCTCGTCGCGCCGGCCTCGACCGAGAACACCGACACCTCGCAGATCAAGCGATGGGTCGACGCGCCGCTCGAGGGAGGTCAGCGCACGTTCGAGCTCGTCAAACCACCAGGATCGAACATCGTGTTTGGCCCAGGCATCGGCGAGCTCGCCGACATGGCTGACCGGCTCACCGTCATCAACGGGCTCGCGATGAACACGGTCGCTCATCCCGACGGCGCGACGTTCTCGACGACCGGTCGCCATCCCCAAGGCGGTCGCGTCGCGGCGCCGAGCGTCGACACCGTGCTCGCCAACGAGCTTGGACGCGACCAGCTCTTGCCGAACGTATCGATCCGTTTTCCGTCTTCGTATTTCGGAGACAAGCTCGATCGCCGCGTCGTCCCGCTCTCGATGGACGACATGGGCACGATCACGAAGACGCTCTCGCGCAGCCAGGCGTACGACTCGAACGCCGAGCGCGATCGCGTCACGGCGATGCTCTCGGAGGAGGCGCGCGATCTCGCGAAGCACTCGACCTACCCGGACGTCCTCAACGGCCTTGCCCTTCAATACGAAGGATTGAGGCGCATGCTCGGGACGGACTTCGAACAGCTCTTCAACCAAAACGCCCTTCGCGCGGCCCACCCGCAGCTCAAATACAACAGCCGGTTTGCGGGCTCCGCCGCGCTGAACGCGGCGTTTGCGATCGAGTCGATGAAGCGCAACCTCGTTCGTTGCGTGAGCTTCACCGTCGGCGGCTTCGACACGCACGGCTCGAACTACCGCACGCAGGCGCTCCTCCAGCAAGACACGTTCGACCTCATCGCGTCGCTCGTGCGCACGCTCGACGCGACACCACACCCCACGAAACAAGGCGCGAAGCTCGCGGACAACACGCATGTCCTGATCGTGAGCGAGTTTTGCCGCACGCCGCAGATCAACCTCGGTGGCGGTCGCGATCACTATCCGAACAACTCGGCGCTCGTCATCTCCCCGCGCTTCAAGCGCAACACGGTCTTCGGAAAGAGTCATCCCGAGCAGCTCCTGCCGATGCCGGCGAAGAAGTTCGTCGATGGCGAGCGCGCGATCGCGCCGCCCGATCTGCTCGCGACGTTCGTGAGCGCGTTTGGCGTCGACCCGCGCAAATACATGCGTGACGGCGAGGTCGTGAAGGAGCTCCTCGCGACATGACGACGCGCCCATCCCGGAGTGGCGAGCGACATGCGCGGGCGATCTCGGCTGCGGTGCTCCTCACGATCGTGCAGCTCGGGCTTGGTTGTGGCGGAAAGGCCGACAGCGCGCGATCGCCCGAGGGGACGAGCGTGACCTCACGGCTCGCCAAAGACCCTCTCGGCGTGCGCGCCGTGCCATGGAACGCCGCGAAGGCTCGCGTCGGAAAGGTCAAGGCGGTCGCCGACAGCGGCGATGTCGTCGCGGTGTTTGCCGACGACGGCGCGCATGTCTTCACCGCGGGCGCGCTCGTCGCGACGGACACCTCCGTGCGTGATTGGGTGGACGCCGACACGATCCTCGGCCCCGACGGGTCGGCGCGCTGGATCATCGGCGTCGATGGGCGAGGACGCCTCTATCACTTGCGGGGACGAAGCTCGTTCGAGGAGGTCTCGGAGCGCTTCGGGCTTGGCGCGCACCGCGTCCGAGACGCGGCGGTGCTTGGTACCGGCTACGTCGGCTTCTTGCTCGACGACGAGCTCGCGCTTGCCGACGGTGAGCGCGTCACGCGGTACGCCGTCCCGCGTCTCTTCGAGCTCAACGGAGGCGGTGGATTCGGCGCCGGGGTCGCTCGCGACAGCGTCTTCGTCTTCACCGCACGTCATCGCGCGATCCGCACCTACGCGCTCCCGAACGCGACCCATGCCGTCCTTGGCCCGGACGGTCGCCTCTTCGCGACCACACCACGCGCCGTGTATGCGACGAACGCCGCGCACGATCTCGTCTTGATGCACGAGAGCGATCACGGTGACGCGATCCACGGCCTCGTCGCCTCCGCGGAGCACGTGTGGTTCGCCGACAGGGACGAGCTTGGCGTCATCGACGGCGAGCACATCGCGCTCACGAATGGCGCCAAAATCCCCGTCGACGCAAGGCTGGCGCCGTCGTCGAGCGGCGACGTGTGGGTCCTCGCCGATGGCGCGCTCTCACGCTTCGCGCGCGTGGAAGCCGAGCCCGACGTCGCGCGTGCGTGGAACGACAAGCTCTCCTCGGTCTTCGCCCGCGCATGTGCCTCGTGCCATCAAGCGAACGGCGCATCCGGTGTCGACCTCTCGAACGCCGAAGCCTGGCACGCGCGGCGTATGCTCATTCACGACCGCGTGGTCGTCTCACGCACGATGCCGCCGCAGGGCCATGTCCTGTCCGACGCGGATCGTGAATCGGTCCGGCAATGGACCGAGGCCGCGGAGGGAAGCCCTTCCCCCTCCACGACCCCTGGCTCGAAGAAACCCTGAGCGCGCTCGCGTGCATGAGTGCGCGCGATCCATTCATTCCTCCTCTCGACGCTCGCCGTCCCCGCTCACGTCGACCATCTCCGTTCGCGCGGGAGGTGGTGGAGGAGGTGGCGGCATTTGGGGTCCCATCGCCGACATGGCGATGATCATCATGCGTGCGATGCGCCAAAGGCATCGACGAAGTCGTGCGGCCATGCGCGCACGAAGAGGCAGTCGAGCGGATCTCGACATGGCGCCCTCCTTGTTGGCTGCGGCTCGTGCGAGCTCAGTCTCGTGCGAAGGTCTTCTTGGTGGGGCGTGCGTCAGGCGCGAGAAGCGCTCAACGAAGAAGGGCGCAGTGCGCGATGTATTTCCGAGGCGGGGGCGTCGTCCGCCTTACGCTCGAGGGAGACCCATCGTGCGCGTCGATCGGGGCGGCTACCCTTAATTCGATCCTGCGCGTTAGCTCCAAGCGATCCGACGCGCGCGGCGTCTCGTCTTCGGCGACAGGCGCGACCGCTTCGCGCCGCGGCTCGGCGATGAGCGTCGCGATCGTCGTAGGGAGGTCCGCTGCGGCTGCGGTGTGGGGCGTCCCACCGATGCACGCGAGGCAGACGACGATCAGCCGGAGGAGGCGTGTCATCCGCTCGGTCGTTCGGTGCTTTCGGATCGACGCCATCGCTCGTGGTCTCGGTCGAAGCTTAACACCTGGAAACGACGTTCCCTTCCGCGAGGGACCCTGCGATCGACATCCGCGTTGTTGATGCGCTTTTTGTCTGGTCACAATCACGATCGGAATATGCCGACCTTTGGGGCTACGCCGGTTCGACGACCTCGCGCGGCGGGCTCGGCGATGCAGGTTCGGGAGGACGAACGAGGCGCCGAAGGTGACGACGATCGATCGATCGCGCCGCTCGTCTTGGTCGTCGATGATGTCGACGACAACCGTGATCTCTACACGGAGTATTTGAAGCACGAGGGCCTGCGTGTGGCGGAGGCGTGCGACGGGCAGGAAGCGCTCGACCGGATCGCCGAGGAAGAGCCCGACGTCGTGATCATGGACCTTGGGATGCCGCGCATGGATGGCTGGGAGGCGACGCGGCTCATCAAGGCAAACCCGCGCACGAAACACATCCCGGTCCTCGTGCTCACGGGCTTCGCGACCCAACTCGACCTCGATCGCGCCCTCGCGGCTGGTGCCAACGCGCTCGCGACGAAGCCCTTCACGCCGCGAGACCTGCTCGCTCGCGTCCGCAAGCTGATCGAAGACGTGTGAGCTCGCCGTCAGGCGCTGTTAGCGTCGTCGGGGGTGTCGAGATCGAACGCGCCGTCGCTCCATGCGATCGAGCGCGCGCTGTGGGCGGCGAGGATCTTTCGTGCGCCGGCGTCTCCGCGGAGCGCGAGCAAGTCGCCGAAGAGCGCGCGCGGAAAGATGGCTGGAACGCCAACGACATCGCTGTACGCGCTCCCGATCGCTGATGTGGGATCGGTCGCGTACGCGGTGGCGAGCGCGTGGAGGTGCGTCGTGGACAGGCGGGTCTGATCGCAGACCATGAGGAGGAGCGCCGACACGGCGTCGTCGTCGCTCGCCCATGCCGCCGCGCTTCGGACCGAGGCGGCCATTCCTTCTTCCCACGCGTGGCTCGTGAGCCGCTCGACGGGCAAGTCCGCGATCGACGGCGCGATGGCGTCTGCGTGGGCGCCGAGGACGACGGCGACCTTTCCCGTGATCGGAAACGCGCATTGCACGATACGCCTCAGGAGCGGCTGGCCCTGAATCGAGACGAGCTGCTTCGGCGTCTTGAGCCTCGACGACGATCCTGCGGCCAAGACGGCGCCAGCGATCATCGCGTGGTCGGCGCCTGATGAATCGTGGGCATCGATCGCAGCGCGCCCTTCGACGCGCGCCGCGCGCAGGCGAGCATCTCGGCGGTGATCGAGAGCGCGATCTCCTCCGCCGTCTCGCCGCCGAGGTCGATCCCGACCGGCGCGTGTACACGTGGATCGTCGAAGAGCGTCGGAAGGGAGAGCGCCTCGGCGATCGACTCCGTGCGGTGTCGCGGGCCAAGGATGCCGATGTATTCTGCACGCGATCCAAGCAAGAGCGCGACCGCGCGTCCGTCGTGGTCGCGGTTGTGGCTCATGACGACGCAGAAAGAGCGGCCGCACACGTGGTCGATGCGGTCGCGGATGGTGTCGAGATCCGCCGCGCCGCCGAGCACCGTCGCGAGCCCGTGGAAGTGATCCCGCGCTTCGAAGCGATTCATCGGATCCCACACCGTCACGTTCCAGCCGAGCCGATGACCATGCTCGGCCACCGGAATGGCATCGACTCCGGCGCCGAAGACGAACAAGTGGGGCGGCGGAACGAGCGGCTCGACGAGGGCCTCGAGCTCGCCCTCGCGTCCGTCGTAACGAACGATCGACGCATCTCCCGTCGCGAGCACGTCGCGGCAACGCTGCTGGACGAGCTCGCGGAGCGCGCTTGGCGGGCCATCGTGAAGGGCCATCACCTCGGCGTTCAGGCTCGAGAAGCCCCACCGCGTGCCGATCGGGGCTCCCGCGATCGTGCTCGAGAACACGGTGACCAGAGCGTGTGGCTTCTCCGAACACAGGCTCTCTTCGATGAACCGGAGCGGCTCGAGCTGCTTGCTCGCGACGTCGTCACCGCGCTCGAGCAAGACGTCCACGACGCCGCCGCATCCGAGCGCGACATCGCCGATGTCCTCCGGATCGCTCGAGTCGTACCGAACGACGACCGGCCCGCCTCGCGTGCGCCAAAGGCCGGTGCGAAGGAGATCGCGCTCGAGGCATCCGCCGCTCACGCTCCCGGCGACCCGGGTCTCGGCGGTCGCGAGGAGGCGCGCTCCCGGCCGGCGATACGAGGACCCGACGACGCGGACGACGGTGGCGACGAGGAAAGGCTCGCGACGTGCGCGTAGCTCCTTCGCGGCGCGCGCCACGCTGCGGAGGTCGCTGCCGGGACGTTCGATGCGAAGCGAAGATGGCTTGTCCGGCGACGTGCTCGCGGGGGCGATCTTCGTGGCGGTCACCGTACGGCTCGTGGAAGACGTGCTCATGGTGGACAAGCGCCGCCCGAGCCGACCCAAGTCTTGAATGCGTCGACGAATTGATTGTGGGTTAGCGGCGGGACTGTGCGTTTGCCGCCCGGCGCCCAGCCCCACAATACGAGCTCGTCTTTCGAGACGTGCTCGAGCAATTGATCGAGGTTGCGCCCGCCTGTCTGCTTTGGGTCTTTGAGCTGCTCGCAAAGCGCATTGACGGTCTTACCCTCGAAGACCATCGGGGTCTCTTTGGGAGGTAATCCCCAATGCGGCGCTCCAGGAGGTCCGCCTTTGACGCCGACAAGCTCCGCGTTGTGCTCCTGATGGCAGGTCGAGCAGGGGAGGCCTGCTTCGACGCTCGCGCGCGTGATGTTCATGGCGTGAGGTCGGCCTTGATCGCCCTGCAAAGGCGCGTCGCCCGCCGGATGGCAGTTCTTGCAACGCGGTGATTGCAGCACCTGCGCGACCTCGAGGAAGGCCTGCCTGCCCGCTGCGGCGCCTGCGCTGGGGTTGTCGGAACGCGCGGGACCTGGCAACGCGACGAGGAGCGCTCCACCCACGAGCGCCGTGAGGAGCTTGCGGTTCATCGCTTCACCTCGTTCAGCGCTTTTTGGAGGGGCAATCGGCGGAGGCGTATGCCCGTCGCGGCGAATATGGCATTCGCGACCGCCGCGGCGATGGGGGGGAGACCCGGCTCGCCGACGCCGGTGGGTTGTGCGTCGCTCTCGACGATCTGGACGATGATCTCGGGACACTCGTGCATGCGAAGCGGTGGGAACGTGTCGTAGTTGGTTTGCTGGACGGCGCCGTCGACGATCGTGAGCTCTTGATCGAGCGCCGCCGAGAGGCCAAAGATGATCGCGCCCTCCATCTGCGACCGTACGACGTCGGGGTTTACGGCGACGCCGCATTCGACCGCGCAGAACACGCGTCGAACCTTGATGCGCCCGTCGACCACCTCGACCTCGGCGACCTCGGCGACCTCGGACTCGAACGACTCGTGTCGGGCGACGCCTCTGCCCATCCCCGGCTTGAGCGGCTCGACCCCCCATTTGCTGAGCGCCGCCACGGCGTCGAGGACGCGCCGCGGGCGCGAGCCGGCAGGGAGCATCTTGCGGCGAAGCTCCACCGGGTCTTGTTTTGCAGCGTGCGCGAGCTCGTCGATGAACGACTCCATCACGAAGCCATTGAAGGAGTGCCCGACCGATCGCCACGACGCGACGGGGAGCTTCGTGGAGATGGGGGTGAACGCGATGCGCACGTTGTCGACCTGATACGGCGTTTGCTTCATCCCTTCGGTCGCGAAGACGTCCGCGATCGTGTTCGTCGCGAACATCGCGGTGAGCGACTTGACGACGATGTTGCTGATGCCGCGCGGCATCCCGGGGAGCGCCGCACGAAGACCGGGCTCGAAATCGAGCGCGATGGATTGGCCGATGAGGTGCGCGCCGATCGCGGTCACGCGACCCTGACCGTCGACCGCGCCCTTCATGAAGCCGGCGAGTTGCGGTCGATAGTAGCCCTGCGTCATGTCGCTCTCGCGCGTCCACATGAGCTGCACCGGCCGCCGCACCTCCTTCGAGATCTGCGCGGCCTGCGCGGCCCAGTCGCCGTAGATGCGCCGGCCAAAGCCTCCGCCCGCGTACGTGGTGTGAACGAGGACATCGTCGCGCCCGACGCCGATCGCCTCGGCGACGTACTCCTGCACGATCGTAGGCCCCTGGCAGGGCGCCCACACCTCGACCTTGCCATCGCGGACGTCGACGGTGCAGTTCTGAGGCTCCATCGGCGCGTGCGCGAGGAACGGGGCTTCGTAGACTGCCTCGAGCTTCTTCGCGCCAGGATGCGAGAGCGCTTTGTCGACGTTGCCGTCGTCACGCGCGGTCTCGCCGTCTTTCGTGTAGGCGCGGACGGCATTGCGAAGCTTGTCGGTGTCGAGCCCGGCCGCGATGCCCGGTCCCCATTCGATCTCGACGTCACGCGCGGCCGCGAGCGCTTGCCAGTGTTTCTCGGCGACGACGGCGACTCCCCACGAAAACGTATAAACGCCAAGGACACCCGGTTTGCTTTTGGCGGCGTCTGCCTTTACGCGCTTTGGCTCAGCGCCATACGCAGGCGCGTGAATCGCGACGGCGCGGACCATATGGGGGATGCTAATGTCGAGTCCGAATTTCGCCGTCCCGTCGACCTTGGCGCGCGCGTCGACGCGGCGGGTGGTCTTCCCAATGAGCTTGAATTGGCTCTTGGCCTTCAGTCTAGGCTCTTCCGGGACCGGCAAATGAGCCGCTTTGGTCGTCAGCGCGCCGTACGTCAGCTCGCGGTTCGACGCCTTGTGAAAGACCTTACCGCCGTCCGTCGTGCACTCCGAGGCCGCTACGCCCCATTGGCTGGCTGCGGCGGTCACGAGCATCTCGCGCGCGCACGCCGCGGCTTTGCGTAGCGGCAAGTAGGCTTCTTTCGTGCTCGTCGAGCCGCCCGTTTGATGCATGTTGAAGCTCGTGCGGTACTCGGGAAACGAATCGGCAAAATGGAAGTCGATCGCGTCGAGCGAGACATCGAGCTCCTCGGCCACGAGCGTCGAGAAGGCGGTGGAGACGCCTTGGCCGATCTCCGTCTTGTTGATCGCCACGGCGACGCGTCCGTCACGTTTCACCGCGACGTACATGTTCGGCGCGAGCTCGCCGGTCTTGTCGGCATGACGAATCATCAACTGCTGCTGGCTCGGGCCACACGCGACGGTGCCGACCCCGAGCGAGAGAATTCCGCCTGAGGTGAGGAGGCCCGTGAGAAAGCCGCGTCGTGAGAGCGAGGACGTGCTCATTTCGCACCTCCGTCCTTCGCCGCGCCCGACTCAAGTGGCGTTGTCGTCGCGGGCGCGGAGCTGCTCGCGGCAGGCGGCGGCGTGGTGACGACCGGAGGCGCTCCGGCTTCTTGCATCGCCTTCGCCGCGCGATGGATGGCGCGGCGAATACGCGGATAGGTTCCGCAACGACACAAATTGCCCGACATCGCAGCGTCGATCTCGGCGTCGGTGGGGTCGGGGCGTTTACGGAGGAGCGCCGTCGCCGTCATGATCTGGCCGGCCTGGCAATAGCCGCATTGCGGGACGTTCTCCTCCATCCACGCTTGCTGAACGGGGTGAAGCTCATTGCCGGAGGCGAGCCCTTCGATCGTCGTGATGGGTTTGCCCACCACCGCAGAGACCGGCGTGACGCACGATCGCTTGGGCGCGCCATCGACGTGCACCGTGCACGCACCGCAGAGCGCGCGGCCGCAGCCGTACTTCGTCCCCGGCAGTCCCGCTTCTTCGCGCAGCACCCAAAGGAGCGGCGTGTCGGCCGGGACATTCACCTCGATGGACTTGCCATTGATGTCGAGCTTCATCAGCGCACTCCGATGGGTGAGAGGAGCGGGAACTTGAGCAGCAGACCGACCTGCACGACGTGCTCGTCGCGGTCCGCGTTCAAGAACATGTACCGGCCATAGATCGAGAGGATGCCGGCGGTGAAGAACAGCCTTCCGGTCGCTCCCGGTTCGACGCGGCCGTCGACGAATCGAAACGCGCCACCGCCGTCGATGCCGACGACTTTGTAACCGAGCTCGATGCCGCCGGTCGTGTACGCGCCCTTCACGCCGAAGTCGTAATAGCCATCACCGTAGAAGCCGAAGAACTTCCCCTCGCGCATCCGCACGAACGAGAGCTCACCGCCCACGTAGAGACCTTTGTCTGCGCTGACGACCGTGCCACCGCTGGTGACGCCACCCATCAAGTACCAGGCAGGACGTGCCCCGATCGAGAATGGCTCTTCGTCTGCGTGCGCCTTCGGGATTGGCAAAACCCCGACCATCATCGCGGGCACGAGTAGCCCGCCAAGCCTCAACACCCCTCGCCGCATGGTGCCTTACCCTAAGAAAAGAGATTCACGAGCGCGAGGAGAAACGCCAAGATCCGCCACGCGCTCGGGACCCTTGTGATGCCGACTTCCGCGCTCTGGTTGCGCTCGCAGGGCGCGCGGACGCACCGAGGCTTGGGAGCCTCAGGCCCGTCGCCCGCTCCCTTCCGCTCGTTCGTCCGTAAGCTGCCGCTATTGTTTGGTGAGCGTGAAGCCGCCCTTGCAGGTCGGGCACGTCCACGTGCCGTTGATCTTCCCGCCCGCGACCGTGGCGGTGAATGGGAAGTCGAGCGATCCACCGACTTGAACGTTGAAGTTCCAGGTGCCGCTGATCTTCGCGCCGTCGATCGTCACGTTCGTCGCGGGCATGGCGCCCGTCGTGCTCCCGACGACCGTGCAATTGTTCGTGTTGCGAAGCTCGAGACCGTTCAGGTCACCGGTCGTCGAGAACGTCGCCCCGGACGCCGAGAGATCGATCGAGAGGTTGCCGCCGTTGTTGAACGTGCAGCCAAACTTGTCGCGCGTGTTCGTGTACGTGCCGATCCACTTGCCGCTCAGCGTCTGGAACTCGGCGCCGACGTTGATGTCCTGGCTGAGCGTCGCGGCGCACTTCGTGTCACCACTGCACGCTTGGCTCCATCCCGCGAAGAGCGAGCCGGACGTGGGCGCCGCCTCGAGCGTGACGTCGGTGTTCTTCGGGAACGTGCCTTTGCACGTGCCTGTCGCGCACGTCACGCCTGGAGGAGTGGACGTGATGTTTCCAACGCCGGTGCCCTTGAGCGAGATCGTGATCGCGAAGGACGTCGGCGTGGCGATCGGCGCGGCGGCGTCGGCGCCGCCTGACGAGCTTGTGGTGTTGTCACCGTTGTCGGACGTCTTCTTTCGATCGGGGAGCTTCGTCTCGGTGTCGGGATAGTCGCCGATGGCCGCGGGCTCGCACGCGGTCGCGAGCGCTAGGCCCGCGAACACGAGCGCCAGCACTGCTGCAGGAGTTGCAGTCACCGCCCTCATACCTCCAAGACTAGCAAGACCAGAGCAATGTCGAGGGATCGGACTTTTCGAGACGCCTTCGATATCCACTCGCAGCGGATGCAGTGCATGTAGGCAAGGTGCGCTTGCTGTCATGTCGTTTCGGCGCCCACGGGCGTTCAGAGCTCCGTCAACGCGCGTGCGAGCAGGTCGGCGCCATTCGCGCGCATCGCATATCCAAGGCATTTGTCGATGCGCCGTCCGTGGTTGTCATTGCGCCGCGCGAACGGATGAAACCGGGTGCGGGACGCGTAGCCGAGCCAGTGGGCCTCCCAAAACGAGTTGTAGCCGGCGCCGGTGTAGAGACGGTCACAACCCCCAAGCCATGCTGCGACAGGAAAGAGGGCGTCGCTTGGCGTGGTGACCGCGAGGTCGAAGCTCGCGATCACGTGGTCGGCGCCGTCTCCATCACGCTCCGCGTTCGCCATCTCGACGATCCGTGCATGCTCGCCGGCGTTGCCTGCGTGCATGATCCCGACGAGCTTCGTCTCCGCGGAGGTGACGCCAAACCGCCGGCGTGCCGCCTCCGGAGGCTGCTGCTCGTCCGGGTTGAGGATGACGACGGGCTCGAGGCGGTGCGTGATCAAGAGCGAGGGAAGGTGCGGCTCGATCGCGACGATGCGCTCGAACTGCGCCGGCTCGAAGGGAAGCCCGGGTGGACCCTCGAGCCACGTGGGTGGATACGATCGCAAGAGGAGCCAATGCTGAGAGCGGCGCGACAGCGGAAGCACGTGACGAAGCGGCGCCCAGAACATGTCGACGAGGAGGACGTCGGGGTCGAACGCACGCAGCTTGATCGCGACGTCGCTCGCCGGTGCATGCTCGGACGACGCGAGCGCCGCGGGATCGACCACGACATTCGTCCATGCGCTCGAGGCCCCCGCCACGTGGGCGTAGGGCTGCGCAGGACCGAACATCCGGTATTCGCCATGGAACCCGGCGCGATCGAGCGCACGCTGAATCGCGAGGCCGCGCACGAGGTGCCCGGCGCCCATGTCTCCTCCGGTGAAGAATGCGACGCGCACGCGAGTGGCAAGATGATAGGTGAAATCTGCGGTAGGCTCTCGTTTGAGCACGGCGAGATCAGGCAGGCATGCGCATAGGGCCCACGGCAAAACGGAAGCGAGCGTTGCTTTCTCTCGGCAGCGTGCTCTTGCCGACGCTCGTGCTCCTCGTTCATGGCTGCCGCGACGCGACGCAGGTCACGCTCGACGTGAAGACCAACGTCAATTGTGCCGATATGCGCGGCGTCGAGATCGTCGTCGCGACGAATGCGCATGCCGCCGAGCAACGCTCTGCCTTGCTCACGCCGGGCACGCGCTTCCCGACCGCCACGACGACGGCGTGCCAAGACGGCGTCCCTCCGCATCCGGTGGGGACGCTCGTGCTCACGCCGTCGTCGGGCGAAGGCGCGATCGTCGTGATCGCTGCGTTTGGTAAGGCGAAGCCCTCCGACTGCCAGGCCCCGAGCTTCGCTCCCGAATGCATCGTCGCGCGGCGTCGCTTTTCGTTCGTCGATCACACGCCGATCTCGCTCCCTGTCGTGCTCGACCCGTCGTGCGCGGGCGTGCCATGCAACGAAAACAGCACGTGCGTCGGAAAGAAGTGCGTCGACTCTCGGGTCGAGTGCGCGACCGGGACCTGCACGGATCCTGGCGGACCTGGCCTCATCGAGGTGGACGGCGCGTCGCCGCTCGTCGACGCGCCGATCTCCTCGGACGGCGATGCGAACGAGCCGAAGGATGGCGAGGCGGACGCGAGCGACGGCCAGGTGGACTCGGGGAGCGACGGTGGCCCGCGCGCCGGCACGTGCCCCACGCCGAACGTGTGCCACGACACGAACAACACGACGTGCACCATGCTCGTGCCGATGTGCTGCTTCAACGGCAACGCGGCGTCGTGCGTCCCTTACAACACGGGCGCCTGCGCAAAGATCTCCGCCTGCTGTCGCGACGCGAACGACTGCGGGCCTGGCGACGTCTGCTGCGCGACCACGCCGTCACCGATGGATGGCGTCACGCAAATGCTCTGCAAGAAGGACAGCGAGTGTCCCATCCAGCAGGTCGTGTGCAAGACCGTAGGTGGTGGCGGCTGCGGGACGCACGGCACGTGCAACTCCCTTTTCTACAGCTCGGCGCCCTATCCCGACTTCTTCCGCTGCTCGTAGCGAACCTAAGATACGAAAGCCCTATCACAGAGGCGTAAACGAGTATTGGAGCGTAAACGCCGTAAATCGTAGGGTTGGCGTATGAGCCAACACGACCAAGGATACGCGACCAAGAAGTCGGTCATCGAGCGCTACTTCAACGAGCTCTTCAACGAAGGAAAGGTGGAGATCGTCTCGTCGCTGCTTCATCCAAACTACGTCAATCGGTCTCCCGGCTCGCCGGATCTGCCGAGCGGCCGTGATGGTGTGCCGATTGTCGTCAAAGCATTACGCGCGGCATTCCCGGATCTTCATTACGCGATAGAGGGTTTGGTGATTGGCGAGGACGCCGTCGCCGTGCGCTGCCGTATGCGTGGAACGCACGAAGGCGATCTCTTTGGCACTCCTCCAACCCATCGCGCGATCGATGTGATGCAGATGACGATCGAGCGGTTCGAAGGTGACCAGATCATCGAGCACCATCGTCTTACCGACGAGATGGCGATGATGCGCCAGCTCGGGCTCGCCGGGAGCTGAGCTATTTGCCGGGAGGCGCTCGACTCCCTTCGCGCGCGCGAGCATGCTGCGTACACACGATGCGATCGCGGAGGTCGAGGTACGGCAAGATCCCCTCGAAGAGCTCACGCGAGACGATCTGATCGCCACCTGGCGCGAGGTAGGTCGCGGCGAGGAGCTGGGGCGGGGAGAGCGGATGGATGCGTGCGCGCACGACGTCCGCGCGACCTTCGGCGAGCAACGCGTGCGCGGCCGCGGCACGTGCCTCGGGCACGTCCGTGACGTCGGCGAGCGTCTGCTCGAGAAGCTCGGTATCGACGAACGACGCGCGGTACATCCCGCCGGCGCGGTGACTCGTCGAGACGAGGGAGATCCATTGGGTGAGGTCGCCGCGTCGCGAAGCCATGTTCCTGCGGGTGAGAAGAGCCGCCTGGCTGCGCTCCGAGAGCGACGCCACGAGCGCCGGGATGTTCGTCATGAACGGCAAGTCCACCTCGACGACGTGGTCTTGATCGGTCGTGATCAGGAGGACGGTGCCGCCGATGAGGCGCAGCTCGCGTTCGACCTGGCGAATCGAGAGATACGAGACGTAACGCGTCACCGGGGTGGCGACGCGAATGCCGCCTTCGTCGAGCAAAAAGCCGTCGAAGCTCGGGGCGCTGGGCGTCGACATCCGGATCGAATCCTAGCATTCGACGTCTCCGCTGACGTGCATGGCTCGATCGACGTCCACGCGCCTAGCCGGACTCGGCCTTGAAGAACGCAGGCCGTCGTGGTCCTCTCGAACGAGACACCGTCAAGCGGCCTCCTCTCGAGCCTTCACCGATGCGCCCTCGTTTTCTCGTTCTCCTCGAGCCTTGGCTTGGGAGCCTCACGCCGCTCCTCGTGCCGGGCTACGTGTTCATGCTCGTGCTCGGAGCCGTGTTCGGCTCGATCCTGATCGTCGACCGCGCTCGGCGCGTGGGGTTCGACCCACGAGATACGTTGTCGGTCCTCATGTACACGTACGCGATCGGCTTGGCCGGCGCGGGCGCGGTCCCCCTCCTGCAGGCGCTGCTCGGGTGGATCGAGGGCGGAGGTTTCGGGGCGAAGACAGGCATCGCCGCGTATGGCGGGCTCGTCGGTGGAGCGGCCGGCACGTGGCTCGCGCTGAAGCGGCGCGGGTTCGACGGCGCCGCCATTCGGCGCTTCTTCGACGCGGGCGCGCCGGCGGTCGCGCTAGGGATCTTCTTCGCGCGCGTCGGCTGCTTTCTCGCCGGATGCGACTACGGCTCGCCCACCTCCTCGGCGCTCGGCGTGAGCTTTCCCGAAGGGAGCCACGCCTGGGCGGATCATCTCGCGCGCGGGTGGATCTCCCCGTCCGCGGCGGCTTCGCTCCCGGTTCATCCGACGCAGCTCTACGAGGCGGCGGCGGGGCTCGGCCTTTGGGCGATCGTGACCGTCACGCGCGAGCGCATGCGCTTCGCGGTCCTCGCGGTCGGATATGCCATCTTGCGTTCCCTCATCGAGGTGTTTCGGGGCGACGCCTCGCGTGGCCACGTGGGCCCGCTGTCGACCTCCCAGGTGTTCGCGCTCGTGACCTCGCTGGTCGTCGGGCTTCTTTGGATCCACGCGCGGCGTAACGCGCAGCGAGCCGAGACGACGGCGTCGTCCGAGGCGGTGCTCTCATGATCACGATGGCGTCGGTGCTTCGCCCTGCGCGAGCCATCCCGGCCTTTGCGTTCTTCGTCGCCATCGCGGTGGGGATCGGCGCGCTGATGGCCAATCAACCACCTTATGGTGGTGGAGGCGGCGGAGGCGGTTATCCGCCGCCGGGGGGAGGCTATCCCCCGCAAGGCGGCTATCCGCCTAACCCGCAGTTCCCCGGTGGTGGACCCAATTACGGCCCGCAAGGTGGTTATCCGCAGCCTGCGCCGCCACACCAGCCGCCCCGCACGAGCTCGAGCCTCGATTGCGGCGATTGCGATTGCAGTGGATGCACGACGGTGGACTGCATCGATTGCGCGAGCTGCGTGATATGCGACTTGGATTGTCTCTCGACCTTGTGCACGTTCAGCACGCTAAAGCTCAATCTGTCGCGCATGGCGCCAAGCGGCCTCGTGCTGATCGCCCCGCTCGTCATCCTCTCGATGTGGCGGCGTCGCCTCGTCGCCAAATCCAAGGCGCCCCCGCCTCGGATGCCCGAAGAGAACAACGCCTGACGAATCAGGAGCCTGCCGCGCCAAACGCGACGGCGACGAGCACGCTCGTGATCGCGACACGAAGCGCCTCGAGCTTCCGTGCGTGCGCCCGGCCGTCGAGCAGCGCGCCGAGCGACGTCAGGCTCCAGAGAACGACGATGGCGCCAAGCAGGAGAACGCCGAAGGAATGGCGCGCGCGTAGCCAGAGAATCCAGGCGCCGCCGCCGAGCGTGAACGCCATCTGGATCGCGACGTAGAGCTTCGTCGCGCGGGAGATCGTGCTGTCGTCGCGCGCGGGTGCATGCACGGGCTTCGCGCCGCGCTCGCTGCTCTCCGGACGCCATCCAGGATGCGAGAGAAAGATCCGGACCTTGTCCGACCAGCGCGGCGTCGCGCGTGCGGCACGCAGGAGATCTCCGAACACCAGCCATTGCGCGAGCGCGCCGTCGTGGGTGCGGTAGCCGTCGGTGGTGCCGAGGATGGGCGGATCGTTTGGATCGAGCTCGACATGCGTGCCGAACATGCGGTCCCAAATCGTGAACATCGCCCCGAGGTTTTTACCGAGATAACGAGGATTGCGCGAGTGATGGACGATATGCGTCCTGGGGGTGACGAAGATGTAGAGCCCCGGACGATGAAAGAAGTGCGAATGGACGGTAAGCGCATAAAAGGAGATCACCGAGATCGCGATGAAGAACTGCGCCGGCGGCACTCCCGCCAGCGGAAGCACCGCGTAGAAGGGCGCGGAATACACGTCGCTGAGCCAAGGGTGCCGCAGCGCCACCGAGACGTTCATCTCTTTGGCTTGATGATGAACGCCGTGAATCGCCCAGAGCCCGGCCACGGCGTGACCCGCGCGATGATACCAATAGTAACAAAGGTCACCGAGAAAGAACGCGAGCACCCACTCGATCGCCTTTCCGTAAAGGCTCGATGGCCAGCGCACCAGGGCAAGATGCTCGAAGCCAAAATCGTAAAGCGCGAGGAGGATCGGACCGAGAAAGAGGCCAAGGATCACCTCGCCGACGCCCGCCGCGAGGTTCCCTACCGTGTCGGCAAATCGGTAGACGGCGCGCTTGTGCCGGCGGGCGATGATCAGCTCCGCGCAGACAATCGACGCATAGAGCGGCAGGCCCAGCGCGTAATACCCGTTCGTGTCGAGTCGGCCATCCATGCCCGCGCATGGAGCTTAACACGGATGACCGTGGCGTCGGTTTACATCCCAGATGGCAAGCGGCCTCGAAAGAGGGCCATCCCCTTCGTCGAGTCCGCTCCGATGAGCATCGGCGATTGTGGCTTCGCGCCCATGCTCGCGGCGTCGTGAATCCTCATCGTCGTCTCGAGGTGTAGATGCGCCGGTGAGACGGCGCTTCGCTCCGGCGCCTTCGCGATCGTGTGGAGGAGGTGACGGGTGAAGAGCCCGTGCTCGCCGCGGTCGTCATGGACGGCGGGCTCCTCTTCGCCCGCCGCGCAGAGGACGACGAGGCGGTCTCCGATCGCCGGCGCGGGCCAGCGTCTCGCGGGCGGCTGAGAAGAGTTGCGCGGACGAAGCGAGGATCGCGCGGAGGTCGCCGCGGAGCCGACCGAAGGCGTGGGAGAGGACGGCGGCGCGAGATCGAGCGTGCGAAGACCCGTCGCTGGGCCCGCGCCGGTCGCGAACGACGCATCGAGGATCAAGGTGACGATGCGCGCGCTCATGCGACGCATCCAGAGCATCATCTCCGCGATGACTTCGATCGACTGGGCGCGTGGCTTGTCGGCGGCGCTCTCGTGGGTGAGAAGAAGCATCGAGCCATCGCTCGGATCGACCGTCCCGAGCCCAGCGAGGTAGATCAGGACGGTGTCCTTGATCGTGACGCGCGACGGGAGCTCCTCTCCGAGGAAGCGACCAAGCGCAGCCTTCGTCACGCGTTGGTCGACGAGGAGCGTGAGGTGCCTCTGCTCATCCATGGTCGCGCGAGAGACCACCGCGTACATCGCCTCGGCGTCACGGCGCGCGGCGGGCACCTTGGGCAGGCGGCTGTCCTTGTGGGCGCCGACACCGAGGAAGATTCCATGGAACATGACGAGAGCTCGACCGCGCTACGCAAATCCCAAACCAGCGGTCGCGCTTGCCAATGCGATCGCATTCGCCGGAAAAGCGATCCCGATTTCGCCGAATTCTCGGCGGATGGTCGGGGAATGCGATCCGATTCGAGCGATTCGGATCCGCGAAATGGTCTGCGGCTGTCCTAGCTCGACGTGGGAAGGTCGAAGCCGGGTACGAGCATTCCCGCCATCGCGGCGGTGTTGACGATGCCTTCTCGTTTCATCTGCGAAACGCTCTCAGTCATCGCGCTGGCGTCGCGACGGAGATGTCCTGCGACGAAGCGTGTCGCTTCGCGATAGAGCTTGAGGCCAAGGGAGTCGAAGCGGCGCTGGCACTCGTCGAGCAGCGAGAGCGAGCGCTCCTGTTCGCCGTGGAGATGGGCGACGGCGGCGAGCACGACGTCACCGAGCGCGCCGCCGAGCGGTAGCGCGTCACGCCGAAGCACGTTCGCCTCGTTCGTCGCTTCCCGCAGAAGGTGATCGCGCGTGGTGCGCCCGCGTCCCTTGGACGAGGGCGGGCTTCCTTCACACGCCGCCGCGATCGCAGCTCGTGCGCGGAGGTGACGAATCTCGAGACGAAGGCATTGCGCACGGAGAAACTGCGCGGACTTGATCAGCGGCCAGTCGGCTTCGATGCGCTCGAACGCACGGCGGCCGCGCCGCTCGTAGAGGTCCGCTTGGCAGGTCGCGAGCAAGAAGTGGTAGTGCGGCGTGATGTACGTCTGCTTGGGAATGGGCGCGAAGCCTGTTCGGGTGGCCGAGCCGGAGGATGTTCGCCGCGAAGATGTCTCCGCGCTCTTCGGCTGCGCGCAGTCGATCGGGCACGCGCTTCGACAGCTCGGCGATGCGCCCGAGCGACGCGAGCGACTGCAGGCAGAACGCGTCGATGACGGCAAGCTCCCAAGCCACGCCGCGGCATTGCTCTCGATAAAGTAGCTCGGCTTCGTCGCACTGGCGCACGACGGTCGCGAAGTCCCCGAGCGACCACGCGGTGATGCCACGCGACATCTTTGCCCACGCGCGATCGTACGGAACAGCGCTTCGAGCCGCCATGTCGTCCATCCGATCGAGCAGCCGGCGGCAACGCGCGTTGAAGAAGTCACCGCCGAGGACTGCTTCGAAGGCAGCCTCGTAGCCGAGGCCGCGGATGACGTGGGAGGGTATGCCGGCCTCGAGAGCCTCGAGCAAATGCTCGACGCCGAGAGGGTCGGCGACGACGAAGTTCAGCATCGAGATGCTCGTCGTCGCGCTCCACAGCGCGTCGAGGCGGGCGAGCTTCGATTTCGCGACCGCGTCGTGATCCTGCTCGTCGAAGTCGATCCCACGCGCGAGCAAGCGAGCCCGCTTCACCGCCATGCTGGCGAGCGCGCGGACGCGGCTCGTGGGAAGCGGGATCCCGATGTGAGCGAGCACATCGTTCATCGCGGCCATCCCGTCGTCGATTCGTCCGCTTCGTAGATAGTGCTCTCCGGCGCGCCGGCGCAGCGTGAGCACGTCGTCCTTCGCGCTCTCACGCGTGACGAACGCCGCGCGCTCGAGCTCGGACGCCGCCTCGCGAAAGGAGTCCGCTGCCTCTGCGCCGCGACCTGCGTTGGCGAGCGCCTCGGCGCGCATCGCGAGGAGATCGTGACGAGCTTCGTCGACGGCCGGGAGCCGCAACGCGACCTCGAGATGCTTCGCCGCGCGGTCGAACGCGAGCACGTCGTTCGCGTGCGCGGCGGCGCGAACAGCGAAGCGCGCCGCCTCGGTATGATCGCCTGCGCCGAGGTAGTGCTCGACGAGGATCTCGGGATCTGGCGAAGGGAGCTGGCGAAGCGTCTCGGCGAGGCGCTTGTGCCAGTGACGCGAACGGTCCGCCGACAGGCTCATCGCCACGGCTTCGCGTACCTTGTCGTGCGCGGTCTCGAGCAGCACGCCCTGGTTCGTGCTTCGCGTGAGGACGAGGTGCGCGCCCTTGGCCCTGAGCAGCGTGGGCTGCGCGACCGATCGCTCGATCCCGGCGACGTCGAGTGCGAGCTGCTCGGAGAGAGGTCGCCCCGCGACCGAGAGCACCTCGACGAGATCCGAAGACATCTCGGGCAAGCCAGAGACGCGCTCACGAATGATGTCGGGCAGGGCGATCGGCGCCGCGACCCACGCGTCGCCTTGCCGGATGACGCGCTCGGCGAGCTGCTTGAGAAAGAGCGGGCTGCCATGGCTCTCACGAAGCAGGGCGTCGACCTTCTCCGTGCGAGCGGCTTCGCCATCACCGCCGCTCGTGGGTGGAAGCATGGCGTTCGCGAGCGTTCGCGCGTCGGCGGGGTCGAGCGGCGGAACGAACACGTGCGTCCAGCTCGACGCCGTCGACTTGATCGCTTTGTCGAGCAGGCCAAGTACGGACGACGCCTCGCGGGTGTCGCTTGCCGAGGAGCTGCGGTCATCGCGACGAGCCTCACGATGGCTGACGAGCAGCAGCAAAGCCGGCGCATCGGGCGCGCGGAGAAGCTCTTCGAGCAGAGCCATGCTGTCGGGGTCGCCCCATTGCATGTCGTCGATCGAGACGATGACAGGTCGGGTCGCCGCCATCCGCACGAGGAGGGCCTTCAGCGCACCGAAGGCCTGACGGCGAAGCTCGCGAGCGTCGAGCGCATCGGGCGTGGTCTCGGGTGTCT
Source organism: Labilithrix sp. (assembly GCA_044227045.1). GTDB lineage: Bacteria > Myxococcota_A > Polyangia > Polyangiales > Polyangiaceae > Labilithrix. Next base: position 64,802 of record JBGAFW010000009.1, on the reverse strand, counting down.
CTTCTGCCTCGGCGATCACGCGAAGGGCAGGGAAGAGGCGGGCGAGCGCGCGTGTGTGCTGCGCGGGGCGAAGCGCGTGGCGCTCCGCGTCCGTGAGCGAGAGGAGGTGCTGAGACAAGGCGTCGACCACCTCATCGAACGCCTTGTAGGGAACCGACTCGCGTTCGTAGCAACGGCCCGAGAAGACGAGGGGGGCCTCGCTTTGCGAGCGCGCCTCCTCGAGGAAGTGCCGCACGAGCGCGGATTTGCCGACTCCGGAGGCTCCCTCGAGCGTGACGCCGGCGAGCTCGCCTCGGCGCGTCTTCGCGAAAGCGTCATGAAGCAGCGATAGCTCGCGCGTTCGACCGACGAAGACGCGTGAATCGAGACCATGACGTGGCTGCTCTGACGAGCGCGGCTCTTCTTGTCGTCGTGTCGACGATACGAAGGCGAAGAGGTCGGCGGCCGACGGCCGATCAGTGGGGTCTTCGGCGAGCAGTGTGAGCGCGAGCGCGGCGAGATCTTCGGCGTCGCTTGCGTAGGCATCCTTCTGCCCAAGCAGGCTCCACTTCAGATCGCGCGGAGGCACCGTCCCCGTGAGCGCCTCGTGCAGCATCGCGCCGACGGCGTACCAGTCCGCGGCCTCGGTCGCGGCTTTGCCTTGGGTGACCTCCGGAGCGATGTAGCCCGGCGTTCCCACCACGCCACGAAGCGAGGACGAAGCCTCGCTCAGATCGCCCACCATTCCGAAGTCGAGGATGACGAGGCGTCCTTGCGTATCCACGAGCACGTTGGATGGCTTCAGATCGCGATGGAGCCGGCGCGCTCGATGAAGCGTGGCGATGCCATGAACGAGCTGCGCAAGCGAAGCACGGAGCCGGGCGGTGTCGAGCCGCCCTGCGTTGGCGTTTCGATCGGCACCACGAGAAGAGAACGCAGACTGCGCGGTGGATGCGGGCGTGAGGCTCACGGTCGCGACGGGCTTCGTCGTGCTCGGCTCCTCCGAGGTGCGCCATACGTGATCGAGGAACGATGTCCCGTTCACGAGCTCCATCGTGAAGAACCACGTGTCTTGGTGGTTCGCGAGATCGAACAGCATCACGAGGTTCGGATGCGTGATGTCCGCGAGCGATCGAAACTCGTTCTTGAACCGAAGCAGCGCGCCCGGATGCTCCGATCGGTAAAGCACCTTGAGCGCGACCTTCGCGTCGTTTCGCTCCCGGTCGAGCGCCTCGAACACGAGCCCGAACGCGCCTTGGCCCAAGAAGCGCGTCAGGCCGTAGCGTTCGGTGCCATGAAGCCCCTCGAGGAGCCGCCGCGTCGGCTCCGGGAAGCGGTCCATCGAGAGATCGAACGTCTTGGGGCGTGAGGGTGAGGACGAGGATGAAGACATCTCTCAGACACGACACGAAGCGCGTTAACCGCAGCGTGTCATGAAAGGCGCGTCCTCGTCGAGTGTGGCAGCGCTGGAGTGGCCCTGCGGCGCCCTGAAGACGCCGCGAACCCCGGGAATTGACCGCCTGCGCGCAGTCAGAGAAGCGTGTCGACGCTCGTGGGGCGAATGATGATCGTCGTCTTGTGCTGCTCGTCTTCCCAGAACACCTTGGCGCGCGTCTTGGCGGTCGCGAACGTCGCGGCTTTCACCTCGTCGATGAGCCACGCGTGCGCGTTGGTCTGCGCGGGCGCCTCGGCGAGATCGGCCGCGGTGGGCGTGATGATGACGTCGTCTTGGAGGGGCTTTCTCCCAGGCGGGAGGTTCCACTGGATGTCCTTGCGGACCTTGGCGGCAAAGTTGGAGATGGTCATGATGGTCGCTCGAACCTTTCTTGAGGGATCAGCCCTGCAACATCGTCATCGAGAGCGCGTCGAGCTCGGAGAGGCGGCTCATCGTTCGTAGGATGTGAGGCTTCTTTTCCTTGAAGCGCTTCTTGTCGAGATCGCGGAACCACTGCAGGTCGGGGAACTCGTGGTCCTCGGGATCCCAGATCGCGCAGTGCTCGGCGGAGATCTTGGAGTGTCGCAAGATCGCGTTCACGCCATGACGCGCCGACTCGTTGGCCGCTTCCATCGACGTGAGGCGCGTGTACGTCTTCGTGAACGCACCGACCATCACGTAGCGATCGGCGTAGACATCGAAGAACGCAGCCTCCTTCGAGGTCTCGCGCTCGGCGCCCGGAGGGACGATTTGATCGTTGATGAGCCGACCCGGCCTCTTCGGAAAGGCGCCCACGCGGTTGACGAGGAACGGCGTTTTGTCCTTCTTCGGCGAGTCGAACACGATGTTGGCGTCGATCGCATAGAACGTGGGAGTGGGGACCTTTCGGTCTCGCCCGTAGCGCTCGCGAAACGCATCGTCGTGATGGTCTTCGATCTGCTTCCACGAGATGTCGGCGATCGTGTGGGCGTCGCAGTTCCAAGCGAGGATCGAGGTGCCGTCCGGCTTGATGTACGCACGATCCCATGTCCCGATGTCGACCGAGAGGATACCGCGATAATTGTCCGACGAATCGCGCGGGCGCGCCCAAAACTGCGGCTGCGCGATCGACGTGAGTCCCCATTCCGAGTCGAGGTAGAGCGTGTGTCCTCGCCAAAAACTAATAGGGACATCGAAGTAGTATTGAATGCCGCTAAGGTGTTGAAGCGGCCCGACCGGCGCTGGGGTTTGCATGTTCGCGTCGCTCAGGTCCTGAGCAAACGCGATCGTGCGCTTGAAGTCGTTGTCGGGCGCGATGTTTGGCGGTGCGTTTGCCAAGATGCGCGCTGACACGGCGGCCGCGCCAGGGAGCGACAATGCGAGGACGATATAGCCGTCCGCGGTCGCGACGCGGACCTCATCGGGATACGAAGGCTGGGGATTGGCGCCGTCCTTCCATCGATCCGGATGCGGCGTGCGAACGACGACCGGCGCGAGCTTGTTGTCGACGTCGACGAGAGTCCCTCGCTTGAACGTAACGCCCTGGGAGAGGAGATAGTCTTGCCAGTGATTGAGCCACGCGGAGCTCGTGGGGCCATTCAGCGTGCAGTCCGGCGGCCGGCTCGCGTCGATCTTCACCTGATCCATGTGGAGCTGCAGGAAGATGTTGCCTTGCGTACGCGTGTCGCTCGCCGACCCGCGGAGCGCCGCCGCCATCTCGGGTCCGTATTCGAGATGCTCTCGGCTGATCTCCGAGTACTTCTCGCGCTCGACGAAGTTGGCCCAGGTGACGTGCTCGTATTCGCGTTCGCGCCGCTCGGAGCACGACGTCATGTACTCGACGAGGCGCAAGGCAAAGCGCTTGATGTCGGACAGCTCATAGCCCATCTCGCGAAGGATCTTCTCGAAGTATCCGCGACCCTCCTCGAGCGACGTGATCGGGCGCCGTGGGATCAAGAACGCACGGGTGGAGCCTTTTCGCGAGAACCCGAGCGCCTCGCTCGTCAGCAGGTTCTCGCGCACCGTGGCGTGGGTGCGCTCGTGCTTGTAGGGATTGCGAATTGGAATGCGATTGAGCGAGTCGAACACGTGCCGATAAAACGACGGGAAGAAGCGAAAGCCGTGCTCCGCGGGAAACACCTGAGCGTCAGGCAAATAGAAGAAGGCCCAGGTGCACTTTGGCGTGGGCTGCTCGTGGGCGTGAATGTCCTCGGGCTCGAGACCGATATAGCGAATGTGCTTTAGCGCGGCTGCTGGGACACCCCTTGCCGCGAGCCTGCCCTCGATGTGCTTCTTTCGTGGATCGTTGGCAGGCTGGAAGGTGGTGACGTCCTTCGTCACGAGGCCGACATAGAGCTTCGAGGCATTCGCCGGCTTCGACCCATTCTGGGTTAGCCGCTGGATGAGCGTCGCGGCGCGCGCGAAGACGTCCTCTGCGTAGAGGATGTCGGCCGGCGTCCACGTCGCTTCGTCGTACACGAGCACGTCATCGAGCAAGAGCTCCGTGCCGTTTGTGAGTCGCTCGATGCCTTCGGGGGAGACGTCTCTTGGCAGGTCGGCGTCGAGGCGACAGGCCCACTGCGAGCGCGCCATCCCGCCGATCCCGCGGTCGAGCGTGAAGCAATGCACGTGCTCCTGGATGTCCGGGTCGATCACCTCGACCTTGAAGCCGCGCTCGACGAGCTCGTGTGCTGCCGTCAGACCGGCAACACCCGCGCCGAACACGGTTGCTGAACGCGTCTTTGTATTGCTCATCGTCCTCCACCCTCTCTCTGTTCTGACGATTCGATTCGGTCGTAGGTCTTTGTTCGCTCGGGCTCGCGGTCGGCGAGCGCGCTCAGCCGCGCAAGCAGCGGATCGATCGATGTGCAACGCACCGCGCCTTTGACGAAGAGAAGGCCGGCCTCTCCGAGCACGACGAAGTCGCCGGCGCTGCCGTGCAAGACAATCTCGTCGGCCAGGATGGCGTCGAGCGGATCGCGCGTTCCCGTGAGCACGTCGCGGACGCTGCGTGCGGTCGTCTTGACGCGCGTGACGCCGGCGCGCGGGCAGGCGTCGGTCACCCAGCTGCCGTCCTGGCGCGCGGCGTCGAGGTCGAAACGCTCTCCGTCGATCGAGAGCGCGACGCAGCGTGTGCCAAGCGCCGCTTGGATCGCGCGATGCGCGTCGGGACACTCCCGAGCGACGCAGTCGAAGGCGTCGGCCATGAGCGCTCGGATCGTGTCCGTGGAAGGCGTGGAGGGGCTCATTCAGGGGCCTCGTCCGAGAAATTCGAAGACCGCATGTCCCGTGAAGTCCACGAGCTCGTCGCGGATCCGCCCCTGCATCTCGAAGCGTCCGAGGACCTCATGGATCAGCGTCGTGCCGAGGTCGTGCCCGTTGGGGACGACGATGCGCGCGGTGTCGATCGCCTCGAACGAAGCGATCACCGTGTCACCGTAGCCATGGGCATGAATCGACAGTCGCTGCGGGATGTCCGTCGTGCGCGCGCTGCCTCCGGCGAGGATCGACATCGACTGCGGAACGGTGAAGAAGCCGCGAGGTGAGTCGGGGCGAAAGTGTCCGGACGCGGACACCTCGACCTCGTGCTCGCGAAACACGCGGTGTTGTCGCCCTTCACGCCAAAGGAGGAGCGCTTGCATGAACGACTGCGTATGAGCGCCGTCGAGCAACCGCGTAAAGACAACCGAATAGGGATTCCCATTGTCCCGTGGGGACGCATGGCCCCATTCCCACGTAAAATTGCGATGGGAGAAGTATCCCCAATTGTGATCGTGATAGGCGGGCCGGTGGTGGACGTGAATCGTGCGCTCGCCGATCGTGATCGTGCCGTCGGCGATGAGGGAGGGGACGACCACCCAATTGAGCAACTCCTCGGGAGCGCCAAGCGAGACATTGCTCGCGAGCGAAGGGAAGCTCGTCGGCGAGAAGGTGAGCTCGATGAGGCAACGCTCGGCTCCGGAGACGCACGCGGTCAGATGAAACCGGCCTTGCCCGTCGGTCTCGAGCCGACTCGCGCCGATCGTCGCGGAGATCTGCCCGCCATGCACTTCGAGTCGGTCCGGCGCGACCTCCTCGACCCCGCCGTGCCAGCCGTGCCCATCGCGAAGGAGCACGACGACACGTCCTTGCTCGCGGTTCGGTGGAGACGCGGGACGTAGATCGTCGACCACGCTCAGGTTCACGAGCAGCATGAGATCGGGCTCTGCGATCGAGAAGTGGACCCATTCGCGATGGCCGTCGCGACCTGCGCCGGGATCACGCCGCCGGAAGAAGCTCGTTCGAGCGATGCTCGTCGCGATCGAGCGCGCGGTGTTGGACGGCGGCATCATCGGAGCAGGGACTCGCGGCGTGGGGCTGGCGCGGGTCCTCGGAGCGGCTCGGTGGGAGGTGGGGCTGGGAGCGCTCGACCAAGTTGATCGCGAAGGCGGGCACGCACGGCGAGGAGACCGAGGAGGAAGTGCACGCCGGCCTCGTCAACCTCCGATGCGCGTGTCTCGGCTTGCTCGGGAGTGGGCGCTGCCTTGGCGGGAGCATGCTCGCGAAGGATGCGATCGAGCTTGTCGAACGACGAGAGCAAGCCGAGCGTGACGAACAGAAGCGGGTTGTCGTCCGCGAAGCGCTCGTGCGCGCGACGGAGCTCTGAGAGGACCACTCGTTCTTCCGCTCGCGGCGTCATCGCGCCTCCTCTTCCTCTTGCTCGTGATCGACGGGCGCCGCATCGAGCGCGCGAGCATCCTCCGTTGCGCCCCGAGGCGCCGGTGATAGGGAGGTGGAGCGGCGCGGCTCGACGGCGCGCGCGAGGGTGGGTTCGAGGCTCGCGAGCCCTGCCGCGTACGCGATCATGTCGATGAGCTGCGTCGGGAGCAGGCCCGGCGCCTCGGTGAGCATGCCGAGCGTCGCGAGCTCCCAGACGGAGCGCCCGCGGCGAACGAGGTCCGAGTCCTTCAGCCGCGCCTTCCAGGCGGCCCCTTCTTCGGACTCGCGTGCGTAGCGACGCCCCTCGGCGACCAAGGAGCGAAACGCGGCGCGCGCTGCGATGGGATGCTTCATCAGCATCACGTGCGCATGCCAGAGCATGCTCGCGAGCTCGTCTTCGGGCTCGTCGAGCATGAGGGCGAGCAGCGCGGGGAGATCATCCTCGACCGTTGCCGCGCTCATTACGCGGTCTTCTCGTGCAGGCGAAGTCGAAGAAGGCGTCGCGCGACGACCTTCTCGGTATCCCCGACGAGCGCGACCTCGAGGTCGGCAAAATACACGTCGGCCTCGACGGCAGCCGCGATGACGACCTCGAGCGGCATCTCACGCGAGGCGTCTGCGGGGACGCTCTGCAGCGTGGTCTTCGGCCGGCCGATCCCGTCGGCGCTGCTGCCGTTGCGCGTCTTGAACTGGTGCGCGTGGAGCATCACGTCTGCGTCGCGCGAGAACCTGTTGGTGATCGTCAGCTTCGCCGACGCTGTGACGTCGCTTCCGGTGCGGGTGGCCTCGAGATCGAGGACCTTTGCGGGCCGGTCCTCGCGCTTGGGGAAGAACGGTGACGCTCCGGACTTCATCTGCTGGACGACGCGGCGCGCGTGCTCGAACAACATGTCGGCGTGGGCGTGGCTGAGGCTCAGGATCTTCTCGGCGTGCTTGATCTCGTGACGGGCGAGCTCGTAGGCGAGCGCCTTCGCCTTTTCGCGCTGTTTGCGCGACTCGCTCTCGTTTCCGTCTTCGTCGATTTCCCAATCGTCACGTAGCTGCTTCAGGCGATCGAAGCCCGAGAGCAGCTCGTGTGCTGCGGTGATCGACAACGAACGAAGCTCGTCGAGGATGTCGGCTTCGGTGTTGCCGACGGAATCTCTATCCCTCTTTCGCGTCATTCGCCCCTCGCATTCGTGTTGCTTGATGATGGTGATGAGGAAACGGAAGGCGCTCAGGTCTCGCGGCCAACCGTGAAGTCGATGAGGACGTGAAGCAGGTCGCGATGGACCGACGGTGCAAGCCAGTCGCTTGCGGAGAGCAGGAGCTGGCGCGCCTGCTCCGCATGGTCACGCGCGATGCGATCGGCGTAAGCCATGCTTCGCTCGCGTTGGATGTGATGAAATAAGAGCTCGACGTCTTCACGCGTCTTGACGGCGCCAGCGCGGTGCTCGATCCCGAGGCGCAGCTTCATGCGAAGGCGGCCCTCCCGCGTGAGGTGACCCTCGGCCTCGAGCTCGTCGAGCATCGCGTCGACCGAGGCGCCTGCCATGCTGGACGCGTCTCGGTGGATCGGGCGCGGTAGCGCGAGGATGCGCGCCGCCTCACGGCGATCGGCCTCGGAGATCGACCGCATCATGTGGAGGAGGATGAGCGTGCGTTTACCCTCCCAGAGGTCGCCGCAGATCTCTTTTCCGTACCGCGCTTCGTCGCTCTCGAGGTTGAGGAGATCGTCGCGGATTTGAAAGGCGATGCCGAGCTCGCGCGCAAAGCTCTGGAGCGTGTGGATCTGCTCGTTCGACGCGCCGCCGATGATCGCGCCAAGCGTGACAGGCGCGATGAAGCTGTACCAACCTGTCTTCTTGACGACCATCAGTCGATAATCGTCATCGGTGATCTGCCAATCCGGGTGGCGAATCCAATCGAGCTCGATCGCTTGCCCCTCGGCCGTCTCGCGCGCCATCGTCGCGATGTTCTCCAGAATGCGGAGCGACTTGCCCAGCCCGACGACCCGCGTGTTCTCGAGCAGTGGCGTGAGCGCCAGCGCGAGCATCGCGTCGCCGACGTTGATGGCGACCGCCACGCCATGTTCTCGGTGCAGGGTGGGGGAGTCTCGACGTCGCTCGGAGCCATCCTCGATGTCATCGTGGACGAGAAACGCGTTGTGATAGAGCTCGAGGACCGCCGCGGTCGGAATCGCCGCCGCCTCCGTGCCTCCAAGCGCGCGGCACGTCGCGAGGCAGAGCGCAGGACGAAGCCCTTTGGCTTCGCGGAGTGGATAGTCGAGCACGAGATCGTAGAGCGCCGGCTTCACCGAGCCATGCTTGTGCGTCGCGACGAACCGTTCGATCTCGCCGATCGCGAGCGTTCGGCAGTCGCGGAGGTAGGCGCGCAAGTCGACGTTGTGGATCGATGCGGAGGTGCTCGCGGCGCTCATGCGAAGGACCCCTCATTGGCGGTCTCGGCCGAACGATCGAGGTGGCCGGCGGCTTCCGTGTCGGCGGGTGCGCGACCGAGCGGACCGCGGAGGATCCAGCGGAGCGACGACCGCGCGGCGGAGGCGAGCGCGACGCGAATCGCGAGATCGCGGACGCCGCACAAGAGAGGGCTCTCGATCGTGCTGTTGTACGACGTCATCCAGCAGAGGCGCGAGATGGCTGCCGTGCGCGCCATGCGACGCTGTTCGTACTGGCGAAGAGCGCGTTCGATGTCGGCGGCGTCCGTCGCGCCGGCCAAGCAATCGCCGAGCACGGCGGCGCTCTCGATCGCCTGGCATGCGCCCTGGCCGAGATCGGGCGTCGACGGATGCGCGGCGTCGCCGAGCAACGTGACACGTCCGTCGCCCCATCGCGCGCTGGGGATGCGGTCCTTGATCGTCGTGCGAATGGCGTCCGCTTCGGGCGTCGACTCGATGAGCTCGCGAATGGGAGCGGGCCAACCGCGATAAACCGCGGCGAGGTCACGTGTGCTGCGCTCACTCGCGCCGCGAGGAAGCGTGGCGTACCAAAACACCGCGCCGTCACGAAGCGCGGCATACCAAAAGCGCGGGCCTTGGCCGATCGTCGCGACCGCGAGGCCATCTTCGACCGCGGCAGGTCGATGAGGCGTGATGCCGACCCACGCGTCATAGCCGGCGGATCGTGCGGGCTCATCGCCGAGGAGCTGGCGGCGAACCACCGAGCTCAGGCCATCCGCGCCGATGAGAGCATCGACGTGCTCCGACGTGCCGTCTTCGAAGCGAAGCTCGACGTCGTCTTTGCGCTCGACGAAGCCGCCAAGCGGGCGCCCGAATTCGACGACGACGTTCGATGGAAGATGGGCCTCCAGAATGTCGAGTAGGTCGGGCCTACGTATGACGACGGTGGGAGCGCCCGCCTCCTCGCTCCACGGCCCCACGTCGAGCGTGCTCAAGAGGGCGCCGGATTGGCTCCGGACCTCGGTCGCGTCGAGGATGGCCGACGCGCGATCGACCGCTTCATGGAGGCCAAGCGAGCGGAGCGCGGCGATCGCGTTCGACCAGAGAAGAAGCGCGGCGCCCCGACCCTGCGTACGCGAACGAGCTTGCGTGTCTCGTGTTTGCGGAGCGGCTGCGCGCTCGTAAATGACAATCTCGCGTACGTGACTACAACGCTGGCCGACCGAAATCGCAGTCGCGAGGCCGCCGATTCCGGCCCCCGCAATTCCAATTCGTCCGAATCGCCCCGCCATCATGTCTCGATGATTCGTAACCTGCGCGAGCGACGTCATAGGCCGCCCTCCGACCGATGGCCCGTTTTGTCACTGTCCGATTGCCGTGTACAGCCCAATTCCAAAATCCAGACTGCAGTCTTGGAGGCGTGATTGAGATCGCATTCCGTGAATGGAATCGCATTGGCGGCGCTCTAACGCGCAACGCCATCGACGCACACCGACGACAACGAACGACGGTCGTCCGTCCGACGATGTCCGTTCGTTCGCAGTGAGTCCGCAGTGCGCAGTCAGTCTTTTTTGGACTCGAAGAAGCGCCGTAGCTGTTTGATGACCGTACCGCGGTCAGCCTTTACGCGCTCGGCGACCTGATGAATGGCGACGTCTTCCATCGAGCGCGCGGAGCTCACGCCCGCAAGATGTGCAAGTGCGCGCGGCTTCAGGAAATGCTCGATGTACGTGGACATGTCGCTCCACGTCCTTGGAGCTTCTTGACCCGAGGACGCGCTGAAGGCCAGCGCGCTCGATCGAAGCCATTCGAGCCAATGCTCCTGTGAAGAGTCGGTCGGCGCCAGCGGTGGTGGGAGGTTCGACGGTGTCGCGATGGGCGCGAGCGATCCCGCCTCGAGCGCGCGACGCGCGACGTCGATGTCGAGCGATCTCTTCTGCGCCGGGCTCGGGAGTCGCCGGACGAGGTTCATGACCTCGCGGAAGTTTCCGGGCCACGAATAGCTTCGGAAGAGCTCGAGCGCACCGTCCTGGAGCGCGTCGTAGGCGCTCGTCTCACCGAGCATGCGGCTTCGCAGATACGCCTCGACGTCCGCGAAGCGTTCGCGAAGGGAAGGGACATCGACGATCTCGAGCGCGAGACGGAAGAAGAGATCCTCGCGGAAACCGCCGTTGCGGACCATCTGGCGGAGATCACGGTTCGTCGCGCCGACCACGCAGACATCCGCGAAGCGCGGTCGACCCGTCGCGCCGAGTCGCTGGTATTCGCCTGTCTCCAGAAAGCGAAGCAGCATCGGCTGCACGTCGAGCGGTAGCTCTCCGAGCTCGTCGAGGAGGAGCGTGCCGCCGTCGGCTCGCTCGACGGCGCCCATCATCGCGCGTTTCGCGTCCGTGTAAGCGCCAGCCTCGGCGCCGAAGAGGTCAGCGACGATGCGGTCGCGGCTCAACGTCGCGCAGTTGATCGCGACGAGCGGGCCCGTGCGACCGAGATGACGATGGTAGGCCTGCGCGAGTCGCTCTTTGCCCGTCCCCGACGGACCGAGCAGGATCAGCGACGGTAGGCTCTGCATCGCGACCTCGACGACGCGCCGGTGAACTTGCCGGATCGCCGGTGACGCGAGGATCATTCCGTCGCTGCGCGTGTTCTCTTCGGCGGCGTAGAGCGCGTTCTGCGCGCGCACGTAGCGGCTGATCTGCGTTATCCGCTCGTGGAACATCACGTCGGCCGTGTGCTCGACTTGGATGAAGAGCACATCGCCGTTCTCGAGCGGTATCGGCGTCGCGCCCGTCGGCGCTTCGCCTGCGCGATCCCTCGGCACGGACCACACGCGCGCCGGCACCTCGTGATGCTGGAGCCACGCGCGAATCGCGAGCGCGATGCTCGAGCCGAAGTCCGTCTGATCGAGGTAGCGCGGCGGCTCCGGCTGCGCGACCGAGCCACCCGTCTGCATCGACGACGCAAGCCGGAGATGAACATCGAGGGTGTCTGGCGGCGTCGAGACGTTCGCGGGCGACGCAAGGAGCGGGACGCGAACTGACGCGCCACGCGGAAGCCTCACCCACGTGCCGTTGCGACTCCCGAGATCGCGGATGTGGAGCGACTCCTCCGTGAGCCAAACGAGCGCGTGGTTTCCCGAGACGCTCGGCGACGGGATCGCTTGTGCGCGAATCGTAAGCTGCGGAGAAGGAAGGTGCGCGTCTGTCACGTTCGTCTCGCGGACTGTGCCCGCGACACGCGCCTTCTCTTCGTCGGTGCGACCGTCGCCGCTTCCACCCTCGTGAAGGGTGGAGGGATTGGGCGTGCGTCCAATGAGGACGCCTTCCGTCTCCGTGAGCGGCACGACCTCGGATTGAAGTTGCCCCTGCGCTTCAACGATGAGTCGCGTCACCACCCTGTCCTCCTCATAGCCTGACGACCAAATCGTCGTGGCTCACGCGCGACTTCTCGGGCGAGCTGCATCTTCCATCGCCGTTACGTGTATTTTGTTTTGAGATCGACAGGTTCGAACGCCTCGAGCGCGGCCTTGTGTGGGGGGGCGCGCGACGGCTTCATGCGATTCGAATCCCAAACGGTCGCCCGGTCCGTCGCGATCAACATAAGGCATCGTCCTCGTTGATGAAAATCGCAGGTGACCACCTCGTGCTACGGGCGTCGAGCCGGTTCGGATCCTTGAGAATGAGATCGCAATCCTATGTCGCGGTCTTCTTCGCGTCCGCGGACGCACCCAATTCCGCAGCGAAATCGGGAGCGCGACCGCGGAGATCGCGGCATGAGCCTTGCGATGTGGCCGCCTTCCGATGGCAAACGCGACAAGTCCGCTGGGTAGTCCGCCGAAGAACGTGACGTCGCTTCGTCTCCGTTCGCCAGCGAAGCGGACTCCGCCGCCCGCTCCGCCCGGGCAGAATCACATGCGTGTCGTCGTGGATGACGGCGCCCTCCACGGGTGGCTCGGAAGGGATGCGAAGCCCGCCGTCGATGTCAGCTTGTGCCTGAAGCTCCTCGACATCCTCTTCAACGTCGTCGACGCCTCGCTCTTCGTGATCGCGGACGACGGTGAGATCGTCGTCTCGAACCCGCGCGGCCGCGCGCTGCTCGAGTCCGATCACGATCGCGTCCGTCCCTTCCTCGAGATCGGCACGGCGATCGGCTTCACGAACGACAACGCCGAGAAGCCCTCGAGCCCCACCATCGAGGAAGCTCCCGAAGGTCTCGCGACGCTCTTCACCTCCGTCTCGATCCCGCCGCTCTTGCCGGCGGCCACTGGGGAGCTGGCGACGTGGTCGATGGGGTCGCTTCGCGCATGGCGTCGCTGGTTCTCGATGGATGGCCGGAGCTACGCGCTCGTCATGGTCGAGCGCTCTCCACTCGAAGAGACACTCGAGCGCGGCGTGACGACGTGGCAGCTCACCACCCGTCAGAGGGACGTCCTTCGGATGGTGCTCGGCGGCTCGCCCAACAAAGAGATCGGGCGAACCCTCAAGATGGCGCTTCGTACGGTCGAGGTGCACATCAGCGCGCTGCTCGAGAAGGCCGGCGCCGACACACGCGCGCGCCTCATCGCCAAGACGTGGGAGCTGGGTCGTCCCGGTCGGCTTTGTCCTTAGCTCGAAAAACGATCTGCGAGGCTCGCGAGGCTCACGGCGCTCACGGCGATGTGAGCTTGCCGCGCAGCCACTCGAAGACATCACGAACGAGCTGCGACGAGGCCTCGGCCTTCTCTTGCGCAACGTCGAGGGTGATGTCGCCCGATCCGGTCACCGTGACGCCGTTCGCTTCGGGACGAATCATCACGTCCACCTTGAGGTTGTTTGGCTGAATCACCGTGACGGGGAAGAAGCCAAGCGCGTTGGCCTTGAACGGTTGGACGTTCGTGATGTTGAGGTGGTAGCGGCCGTCCGAGCGACGCTCGCGAACGACGCGGAGGCGGCCGTAGGGTGAGTTGTCTACGTTGAGTGTGACGTCGACATCTTGCGTGCTCCCCGAGGCCGGACGTGGCGAGAATTGAGAGAAGACGAGGTTGCCCTCGGAGTCTTTGAGGGTCGCGAAGCTCGCCGTGTTGCCAAGCAACGCCACCGTGCGTGTGATCATCGACGCCCCCGTGACCGCGAACGTGGTACCGCTCACGCCGCCATCGGCATGGCCTCCGTCTGCATGGCCGCCGTCCGTGGCCGGCGCGGAGGGCGAGGCGGCCGCTCCGAAGATGCATCCGTTGATCGTGGTGTGCGCCGTGCCGTAAATCGGCTGGCCCGACGAGTCTTGGAACGGCGCGGTGTGGATCGTCGGCGTCTTGCACTGAGCCTTCGTCAGCGTGACGAGCTCGGCTTCGGAGGACTCTGTTTCCTCCTCTTCGGACGCAGGGCTGCATCCAACGGACGCGATGAGCGACGCCGAGGCGAGCGTGAGGAGAAGCAGCGAGAAGCGGTTCGTGGTGATCGAAATGATCGTGGTACGCATCGAGATCCGTGGTTCCTTTCCGCGAGGCGCGCACGGTCAAGCACCCGATCGATGGCTCAGCCACTCGATGCGTCCAACAGTGTCTTTCTGTGAAGCGAGAGCGAAAAAGAACGTGCAGAGGACCTTCTTTTGCCGTGCGGAGAGGGCCGAGTCGCTCGAAGCTTGCCTCCCCCGCGCGCGAATTTCAGGTTGGATCAACCGAAGCTGAGCACCGTCCCCGTGATGTTCGTGAGCGCGGCGGCGAGGAGCTCGGTATGCGCGCGCAGCATGCCGGCGGGACGCGTACCGCGCGGGCTCGTCTTCGCGGGATCGTAGTTGCGTGGCTCTGGCCACAGTCGTCGACGGCAAAGCGCGAGGAGCTCGCTCGGCTCGATCGCGCCGAACTCACGACGACCGAGGCCGAGCCACTCGAGGAGATCGAGCGCGTCGCTTCGCTCGAGCTCGAAGATGAGCAGCCCATGATCGCGCGTGCGAAAGGCCTCGAGCTCGGAGAGCTCCAAGAGGCGAAGCTGGCGGGCGCCGGTCGCGGTCATAGCCGTGACCGTAGGGAGGCTCTTGCTCGGCAGCGGGATGTCCCGCATGACGAATCGCATGGGCCGATCGGAGCTTGCAGGCAGGAGGAGTTGCATGCCGTGCATCATGCATCGCCACCCAGCGCTAACCGCACGTGCGGTTAGACGTGGGTCTGTTGCAGATTTCTTGACACGCCCAATGGCCGCGCTCAGCGCCGTCCCAGGGACCCACAACGAACACGCAGGAATGCGAAATGGTGGAGTAAAGTAGGCCTGTGGGCCAACGTGCAGCGACCGAGACGCTCTACGGAATCATCGCGGCGTTCATCGAGCGCCGCACGTGGACCCAGGTGGAGCTCGCGCGCCGGCTCGAGATTCGACCCGAGGCCGTGCGGCGCCGCCTCGTGGAGCTTCAAGCCAGCGGCTTCAAGCTCGAGCGTCAGGAAGATCACCCGCACGTCTATTGGAGCGTCCCGAAGAATTGGTTTCCGGGCGCCTTGGCGTTCAAGCCCGACGAAGTTCCGGACCTCGTTCGGTTGATCAGCCGAGCGCCGAAGAGCGCCCTTCGCGAGCGGATCCTCGCGGCGGCGGTCACGCGCCTCGCGAACGTGGGTCACGCGAAGGACGTCGGCGCGTTCGAGCCGAAGGCCATCCACACCCTCGAGGTGAACACCGAAGAGGAGCGATGGCTCACGCTGATCGAGGACGCCGCCGCGAAGAAGATCGCGGTCAAAATGCGCTATTTCACGGCGAGCCGGCGATCGGAGTCATGGCGACACGTCTCCGTTCACCGCGTCGACCTCGGCGTGCACCCGCATTTCATCGCGACCTGCCACCGCTCTCTGTCGCTTCGCCGGTTCCGCATTCGCAACGTCTCGGATGCGCGCCTCGACCAGAGCGAACCCTTTCGTCCTGTCACGGCCGAGGAGCTGGCGGCGTTCGAGCGGCAAAGCTTCGATGGCTTCCACGAGCAGAAGAACCCTCCGACGAAGTGCTCCTTCGTCGTCCGCGAAGCCGATGCCGCGTGGGTCAGTCGGAGCCTGCCGGAAGGTGGCAGCGTCTCGGAGGAGGATCTCGGCAGCGACGGCGTACGCTTCTCCATCGAGACGACCGCTGTGAGCGCTCTCGCGCGTTTCGTTGTTGGTTTGGGGGCCGCCGCCCGACCCGAGACGAAGCTTTTGGCCGATGAGGTCGCGTCGATCGCACGTGCAGCGTTGGCCAATGCGACGTCGTCCGCGTCGTAAGTAGCCGCACCCCATCGTGAAATGTCAGGGGTGTGAACGCCCGTTTAGACCCACGTCTAACCGATGGAGTCGTTAGACGTGAGTCAGGTGCCATCTTCTTTTCGTGGCCAGCAAGCCTCACGCGAAAAGGAATCACGGGCACGGGTCGCGGTCCGACGCGAGTGACACAAGCGCACCGCACCTCGGGTCGCGCCCCGTGTACGTGATCCTCTCGCGGGAGGTCAGGCTGCGTGTTGCTTGCGCGTCACGACGGCGGGGCGGGTGCCCGACTCTTTGTCGCCCGAGCTCTCGGCGTGGCGCTCCAAAGGCGCGATCGGGTCCAGCTCTGCAGAGGCTTGTGCGTACCGATCGCGTCCCGCGGATTTCGCCGCGTAGAGCGCGCGGTCTGCGCGCTGGCAGAGATCCACCGCCGCTTCGCCAGGGAGCGAAGCCGCAAACCCAACGGACACGGTGAGAGAGAGCATCCTTCCACCGTCGAGGGCAATGCGCATGCTGCGAACGGCCGCGAGGAGACGTTCTGCAAGCATGCGCGTGTCGCTCTCGTTCGCATCGGGCAGCACGATCGCGAACTCTTCGCCGCCATAGCGTGCGACGAGATCGGATCGGCGCGGGAAAGCGCGCGAGAGCGTGTCACCCAAGGCACAGAGGACGCGATCGCCCATCACGTGGCCATGCGTGTCGTTGATGGCTTTGAAGTGATCGACGTCGATCATCATCAACGTCAGTGGCCGTTCCATGACGCTTGCGACGGTGAGCGCGCGTTCGAGCGTCACGTCGAGGAGTCGGCGGTTGGCGAGCTTCGTGAGGGGATCCGTCTCTCCTTCGCGGCGCGTCGCCTCGAGCTCTTGTCCGAGCATGGCCAGCTTTGCCCGCAGGGCTTCGGTCTGGCTCTCGACACTGCGTTGCTGTTCTTCGAGCACTTCGGTAACGGCCGCCGCGACGAGGCGCGCTTCACGCTTGAGCGCATCGAGCGAGCCCGACTCCACGGCGACGTTCAGCCCGGCGAGGCGTTGCCGAAGCACGACGTCTTGCTTGCCCTGCGCGTACGACGTCCGGCGAATCGAGTCGACGAGCGAGAAGATGGTCTCGCGCATGTCCCGAACCGAGCCCTGTACCCACACCTGCTCGCGTTTCGAGCGCTCGTGAATGAACGCGTTCAGCCCGCGCCAGTCGCGTGTGGGTTGGTTCGAAGCGCGAGGGGGCTCGGAGTCGACGAGGCTCGAGGTCGGAGGTGGTGTGCGCACGAGGAGATGGGAAGCCCACTTCTCGAAGGTCGAGGCGACGGTGCGCACATCCTCCTCACCAATGCTGAACGCATAGCGTGCGCGCGACCGAAGCATCATCGCGACGCTCTCGAGCGCGGCGTCGAGCTCGACACGGTCGTTCGTGCTCGCAACGCCCTTCTCGGACGAGGGTGCGTTCGTAGCCGCGCCTTCCTGCGCGGGCTGCGCCGGTGCGTTCTTCTTACTTCGCCAGAACATCGCGTTCGTCTCCGATCCGCATGTGGGATGGGGCTCAACGCACCCATGCCGACAACAAGAAAAGGAACGGCGGAAGGGCGCTCGACTTCAGCCTCGGTTCGCACAAGCGTGACGGGGTGTACGTCAGGCTCGTGACGCTCTCCGCATACGCAAAACTAGCGCTTTCCGCGTCTTCCAAGACCGCAGAGCGCGCTCCACGCGCGTGTATCCGGCTTGGGTGGGCGTATCCGTCGCGTGGGTTGATACACCCCGCCTCAATCACCCCGCGAGCTTCGCCGGCGTGCGTTGATCTCGAAAAAGACGGGATTCTGCCGTCGTCCGCGCGGGTGACGTCTCTTGGCGCGGGTCGCGCAAGACGTCCTCGCAACAAGATGACTCGCCGACTCTCCACGATGCACCGCATGGCTCTCTCGACCGTCCTCGCCGCCGTCGCCTTCACGACGACCACCAACGCGTTCGCGGACGAGGCACAAGACTCCGCTGCTGCGACGACGGAAGGTGAGCCAGCGAGCACGTCTTCCGCGAGCGCGTCGCCGGAGGCACGCGACGAAGAGAGCGCGCGTGAAGCTGCGCCTGCGCATGACGAGCAAACCAACGACGAGGCCGCGCGCTTCAACCTCCCGATCGCGCCTGTGCCGGTCGTCCCCGCCGCCGTCGCGACGTCGACGCTGCCGCTCCCGAGCGCCGAGCTCGCGAGCCAGCCCACCGACAGTGCGGCGCCCTCCGTGGTGGCGAGCGGGGCGGCCTCGCGCGAACGTCTTCGCGTGGGCGTGCTCGCAGGCGTGGGCTTTCCGCGTCCGTTCGCGGTCGAGGCCTTCGCGAAGATCGATCGCGTGGCGGGCGTCGGCGTCGAGTACAGCTTCCTGCCGCGCACGACGGTGCTCGGCGCCGAGACGACGTTCAAGGCGGTCGCGGTGGACGGTCGGCTGTTTCCGTTTCGCAACGCGTTCTTCATCGGCGTCCGCGGCGGTCGCCAGTGGCTCGACGCGCAGACGACCGTGACGGGCGCTCGCGTCGGATCGTCGGTCGAGGCGATGAGCGCGGCGACGTGGTTCGTGAACCCGCGCATTGGCTTTCTGCACACGATGAAGAGCGGCATCACGGTCGGCGTTGATGCGGGCGTTCAGATCCCGATCAACCCGACGTTCTCGCGTTCGGGGAGGCTCGCAGACAGCGGCCTGTCGAGCGACGTCGACGCCACGCTCGCGACGGTCGCGAGCACGCTGGGCAACAAGACGACCCCGTCGATCGATCTCCTGCGCGTCGGCTTTCTTTTCTAGGGCGAAGGCCGCGAGCGGGGCACGCGCTGATCGTCACCGTACAGGCGCGCGAGGATTGTGTAGTGTAGCGATCCCGTCATCGCGGGTGGCTTTGCTCCTCGTCGAGAATGCCAATCCTGCCGTCTCCTCCAGCTCCTCTCCTCATGGTTAGCGCCTCCTCGCCGACTTCGACCCCGCTTCGTCGCCGTTTCTTCCTCACCGCGCTTGCGTTCACAGCAGCCGGCGCGATCGTCACGTGGGCGCGGCCGAGCGCGGCGTTGGGTGACGTCACCATCTACGACAACGCGAACAGCATCCCGATCGGCGGGCGCGCGGCGGGGATGGGCGGCGCCTACACGGCGCTCGCCTGCGATGAAGGCGCGCTCCATTACAATCCGGCGTCGCTGTCGTGCGCGGCGGCTTCGCATCTCGAGCTCACCGCGAACGCCTACGTCCTTCAAGGGCTACGTGCCACCGGCGCACTTGGTCCCGGCGCGAACATCTCCGCGACGACCTACCACTCGATCCCGTCGATCGTCGGCGCCGTGCGCATTCTGTCCGAGGGTAAGCAGCGCACGTTCTTCGACACGTACCCGGAGCGCTTCACCTTCGGCTTTACGGTCTCGGTCCCGCGAACGATCGCGCTTCGCGTCGAGCCACCGAACCCGGCCGATCGAAACTACGCGACGTACTCCATCCGCGAGGACATGACGGTCGGCGACCTGGGCTTTGGCTATCAGTTCAACAAAGAGGTGAGCATCGGCGTGGCGCTTGGCGGCGTGCTGCGAACGTCGGAGCGGCACTCGTCGTTCTTGCTCATTCGTGACCAGAGCACCGCGTGCACCAACCCTGGCGGCGGCACGGGCGCGGACAGTGCAAACGGAGGCGCGGGCGGCGCGGGTGGCGCGGCGTGCAACGACTACTTGGCGTACGCCGATGACCGCAGCTCCTTCGCCGTCGGAGCGCATGCGAAGATTGGCGCGCTCGTCCGTCCATACAAGAACCTCTCGTTCGGGCTCGTCCTCACGGCGCCGACGATCCACGTCTACGGCTTCTCGAAAGAGACGGCGACGCTCACGCGCGCCGACGGCGGCGGCTTCGGCGCGATGCCGATCCGCGCGACCGGATCGAGCACCGTCGGCATGCCGGCGCGCATCGCCTTTGGGTTCGCGTTCGTGAAACGTCGCTACACGTTCTCGGGCGACCTGTCGGTGAACTTCGCGCACGACGTGAAGCTCGCGTACGACATGAAATCGCAAACCATCAACGGGCTCGGGACGCCGCCGCCGATCGCGGACATCGTGATGCATCCGAACGTCCAGCCGAACCTGAACCTCGGCGCGAGCGTTCCGTTCGGCAAGACGAAGGAGGTGAACATCGGCTTCTTCACCGACTTCTCGAGCGTGTCGCAGCAAGACATCGACAACCTCGGGCTGAGCCGCGTCCACATGTTCGGCAGCTCGCTCACGCTCGGGCTCCTCGGCAAGCAGTCGCGCGCGTGGATCGGCGCGAGCGCTGAGATCGGTCACAGCACGATCAAGGTGCCGGGGCGAGGGTTCACCTACGAGAACGTGGCGCCGCTCCCCGTCGGGCAGTTGCCGGCGGACGGCGAGGCGACGATCGTTCGCTGGACCGCGACGGGCATCCTCGGATCGAACTACTCGTTCCTCGACTGAGCTCAGTTCTTCGGGATCCAGACGCGCGACGACGCCGGATCGATGATGAGCGCCTGGGCGTCGATGAAGAACGACGCGCCGACCTGCGCGGCAGGTACCGTCCACGTCGAGATGCCTCCGCACTTCTTCGTGTCGGCGCGGCGGTGCTTCAGATAGACGGCCACCGCGGAGTCGATGCGCGCGACCGACCCACCTTCGCCGATGAACTCGAGCGTCTTGCCCGGAGGCAAGTGGTAGCCCTCGAGCTGCTCGTTGAGGCCCGCCTCGCACGTCGTCACGTAGAGGTCGATGAGGGCGTCACGCGTGAGGAGACCCGGCGTCGTGTTGAGCTGCGCGAAGAGCGCCTCGTTGACGTTGATCGAGCGACGCTCGAGGCGATCTTCGTACCCGGTGTCGAGCTGCGCGATGGCAGCTACGCCCGCGATCGTGATCGCGACGGTGGGGACGTTCGGGACGGTGAAGTTCTTCGTGCCGCCATCCGGATCGTCGAGGACCTCCGAGAGAGGGCGCAGCCCGGTCTGCGGGTTGGTGGTGAAGAACCCTTTCGTCGAGACCGGGCGGAAGCCAGCGCCGAGGAGCTGCGTATCCGTGCAGAAGGCAGCGATCTCGGAGCGGTAAATCATGTTGTGCTTGAAGTCGAGCGTGTGCGGATAAAGCGACAAGAAGTCGGTCGCGATGATCCCCGCCTGGCGAATGGCTCCAAACAGCGTCCCGTGATCGGCGGTGCTCAAGTAGACGCGACCCCAGTCACCGAAGAAGTCGAAGCCCTGGAACTGACACGCCGCTCCAGGCGCCGACGCGTCGCCGTTGCAGCTCTCCGGGATCGGCGCCTCCGATCCCGCGTCGCCAAATCCTTTGAGGTCGATCGTGGAGCTCGTCGTCCCGTAGTCGACGACGAAGTTGCCCTTCGACGTGAAGCCGCCGTCGGGCTCGGATCGCATCGCGACGTTGACGAACGCTCGCACGCCGTCGAGCTTCATCGGGAGCGACGTCCCCACGCAGCTCGGAAGGATGATCGGCGTCTGCGGCGCGTCCGCGCCCGAGTCGAGCGTCTCGTTCGGGTCGGGCTCACCATCGACGCGCTTCCTCGCGTCGGCCCCGTTGCCTCCGTCCTCGGTGGGCGCCGCCGGCGTGGCGTCGTCGTCGGAGCACGCGGCGAGCGCGGTCGCCCCGAGCGCAAGGGGAGCGAGCACGAAGGAGAGCAGAGCGACCGGTCGCGTCAGGTTCATCGGGGCGGCTTATAGCGAGCGTGAGGTGTCGCAGCAAGCAAGGTCGGGCGCTGCTCCGCGTCGCGCGTCCATTGGGCTTGCGCTCGACCGACGTCAGCGCGGAAGGCGCGCGAGGGCCGGGCGCAGCGTGGCCTTCATCGCGGACGTGACGCCCTCGTTCCTCGTCGCGACGCCTTCGAAGACCTCCCACTCTCCGCGCGGATTCAGCGCGCAATTGAGCTCATCGATCGTCACGAGCTCGGCGGCCGGTAGGTCGCGTTTGTTGTAGAGGAAGGCAATTGCTGGAGGTGCGCCGGCGATCGCGAAAGGCTCTCGCATGGCGGAGAGCTTTTCGAAGGAGGCGACGTTCGCGTCGAGTCGGTCGCGTCTCGAGTCCACGACGAACACGATGCCGTCCGTCCCCTTGAAGAGCCAGCGTGCATGCGCGCCGCTCGCCGGCTCGGGCTCCGCGCCGTGGAAGCCCCGAATTGCGATTCGGAGTGGCATCCCACGGATCGCGACGTTGGGGAGAAGATCGAAGTGGAGGAGATCCATCGGCGGAGGATCGACCCATTGCACTTTGCCGCGCGGCTCCCGAACGAGCGCGTGAAGATGTGCGAGGCTCGTGCGCTTGCCCGCGCCCGCGCATCCCCAGAAGGCGACCTGGGTCGCTACCTCGCGCGCCATGTAGTTGAGGAAGGCCATCGGCTAGCTCGCGTCGTCGCCTTTGCGCCCGTCGTCGCCCTCGCTCACGTCCTCGCCAGCGCTTGGCTCGGAGGGCTGTCTCGAGCTCGGCGACGCGATGCTCTTCACGGCGCGCTCGCGGATCGTCTCTTCGATCTGCTCGATCGTCCTCTCTGTTGCTGGACCGACGTCGAGATCTCCGTCGCTCGAGTGGAGCCAGAGCCTGCCACGCCGGATCCGCGTCGTGCCTTCGATCGTCGACCAGCGCCGGAGCGCGCCGGCGAAGGTGACGCCAAGCTCGTCGATCGCGACATCGAGCGGAAGCGTCCGCGCGACCGCATACGCCGAGAGGGAGAGAAGCCCGAGGAACGAGGCAGTCAGGACGAGGAGCGACAAGCTCACGCGTCGTTGGTCGGCGTCGATCACGCGGCCCACGAAGAGCAGCAGCGTGCCCATCAAGTACATCGAGAAGACCGCCGCGCCGAGGGGCGGACCGCCGCCGGTGCGAAACAAGAGACGATGGGTCGAGAGCGGCGCGTCCCCACGGACCTCGTCGGTCGAACCCCACCGGAGGGCCTTGCGAAGAAGAACGATGAAGAGCGTCGTAAGGATGGTAATGACGAGGAAAGGTGAATAGGGGATTTGATACGTGATCATCGTATCCATCGCGCCGTGAAGAACGGCCGCGAGGACGAAGTAGGGAAGGACGCGCGTACGTCGCTTGCTATCGTGTTTACGGACGAGACGTTTGCCGAGCGCATAACCCCATATCGCCGCCAACAGGGTATGTCCGGCGATGCAATCGAGCGACCGTGACGCGACGAGGCCACCGCCAAGTCGATAGCCTGCGAAGTAGCTGATGTTCTCGTCGACCGCGAAGCCAATCGCCGCCGCGGCCGCGTAGAGCATGCCGTCCACCGGCTCGTCGAACTCACGGCGGTGCGTCGCGAGCGCCCACGTCGCGAGCAGCTTGCAGCCTTCTTCGACCGCGCCGACGCTGATCGAATAGACGAGCAGCGAGATTGGAAAGGCGAGGGCGCTGCTGTCGAGCGTCATGACGTCAGGGTCGAGATACGGGGTCGCCAGCCGGAGCTGATGTTCGATGAATCCCGCAAGCTCGCCGGAGAAGCCTCCGAGGACGCAGGTCGCGAGCATCAGCCACCAGGGCTCGGGCCGTGCGCGATCGAGACGGCGAACGAACAGGAGCCAGAGGAAGCCGGTGACGAGGGGAAAGAGGACGCAGCCTGCCGCGAGCCGCGCGTTCGTCGGCAGCGCGCGGCGGCTGACTTCGTGGACCTCGACCATGAGGGGCGGCGGGGCGAGGACGCGCGCGTCACGGCGAGCACGCGAATACGCGTAGATGTCGGTGCCTCGCGGGATGACCAGCGCGGCGTGACCGCCATGATCGAGATCGAGGCAGTCGCGAAGGCGGCCCTGATAGAGGATGTACGGGCCGCGCGTAAACGCGACGACCTCGTCGCCGAGCTCCTTCGAGAGCGCCTCGAGCGAAGCGGGGGCTCTGATCGGAAGGACGAGGCGCTTTCCCTCCGCCTCCGCCTTCGCGCTCCCGAAATCATGGAGCGGCTTCTTGTGGGCGACGCGAAGGACCGGCGTCGGACCGCTCTGCGCGTCGTAGAGGAGTCGATGCGTGTCGTCGGTGACCTCTTCGGCCGCGCGCAAGACGTCGTCGGACGTCGCTTGCTCGGCGCGCGTGGCGTCGAGCTTGTGCGACGGATCGAGCCGGAAGATCGTGAGCCCACCATGCCAAGCGAGCGCGTGGCCGAGCGCGCCCTCGAGCTTCTTGTCGACGGTGACGCGCACGCCCGTGCTGCCGACCGGCGCCACGGTCGCAGGCACACGTGCACGAAGCAGACGCAGCTCGACCTGGAGCGCGACGCCTGCGCCCACCGGTGGCTTGCTTGCGCCGGCGGCAGGCGCCGGCGGCTTCGCGTCGTACTCGACTTCGACGTCGTCGAGGCCGGGGAGATGCACATGGCATCCGCTGAGGAACGCGAGCGCCAGAAGCGCGACCACGACAACGACGAGCCGCGCCCGCAGCATCACCGACCACGCTAGCAGCTTCTTGTGGAAGAATGCGCGCCGGAACGAAAGCGCCAACATGATCCTCATCGTACGTGACGAAGACACGCCGACCGTCGCTGCTGCCATCAACGCCTTCGCGGACGAGGAGGGCCTCGAGTCCGTCCCGCTCGAGTCGCTCGCGCAGTCGCAAAATCCCTTCGACATGCTCGGCGTGCTCGCTGCGCCACGTGTGCTCGTCGCGATGAGCGGTGAGCAAGTGGTGGTGACGGGGCTCGAGTCGCTCGACATCGCGGAGCCCGAGGAGTGGGGCGCCTCGATGTCGTCGTCGTGCGATGCCGAGGTCATCGTCGTGGACGTCGCGGACGACGGGCTTCACGTCGGCGTGTTCGACGATGGTGAGCCGGAAGAGACGATCCACGTCGCGTGGAAGCCAGGAGGGAAGACCGACACGAGCGCGCTTGCGACGCTCGCCGACGACGACGAGGCAAGCGCTGCGCTCGAGAAGGGGATCTCCGCCGACGCCGTCTCCGATCTCCTCGCGAAGGTGCTCGACCTCCTCGGCGCGGCTTCTCCCGAGAAGGATAGCGTCGTGATGCTTGCCTTCCACGATCCGCTCGACGAGGAGGAAGGCGCCGACGCGGATGTCGTCGAGGCGCCTGCGCTCGTCGTCGAGGCGCTGCCGGCGGCGTCGCTCGAAGGGAAGGTCGGAGGGCCCGTCACGTCGATTCGCGGCACCGTCTTCGGCGTGACGTTGGTGGGCGCGCCCGAGACGGAGGGCGTGCGCATCGCGGTGGGCGGTGACGCGCTCTCGCTCTTCGCGGTGGACTCGATCGAGGTCGATCTGCGTCGTCGGGGCGGCTACGAGATTCTGCGCCGGGTGGTGAAGCTCGACGAGCAGACGAAGACGAACGCGAGCGCCGCGAGCGGCAAAGGCGTGCTCGTCATCGATCTCGCGGACGCCTTTCTCGAGCGCATCAACGAGGGACCTCCGCAGATCGACATGACCGACCTATTCTCATCAATGCAGCGGCTGATGAGCGCAGGCAACGAGCGGATCGGCAACACGATCATGGTTCAGATCAACGGCACTGGCCTCCGCGCAGGCGAGGCGACGCTCACGCTCGAGGCGCAGGCGATGAACGCGAGCTCAGGAGAAAGCGAGACGCCTGGCGAAGCGAGCCAAGGCGACGCTCCGGTCCCGATCGCGAACGGGTTCGCTTCGATCCCGGTCCGCGTTCTTTGATCCGATCGCGTGATCACAGACCGAGATGACGTAGCGATCCGGCGTTGAGCTTTCCGGTCGAATACATGAAGCCGCTCACGACGAGCAGGATCACGACGAGCACGGCGAGCACGACGCTCAGCGTGCGCTTTAGCCCTTGTTCCTTGCGTGGAACGAGCACGGTGCGCTGCTCGCGCCGGTTTCTTGGGATCGCCGATACGGAGCCGGAGCCTGCCGCCGGCGCGACCACTGGCGGGAGCGCCGGACCGGAGGGGGCCGGTGGTGGAGGAGCGATCCCGCGTGCTCGCAGATCCTGCACCGGAGGCGCCGGCGCCTGCTGCGGAGCCTGCTGGGGCTGCGGCGGATACGGCATCGGCTGAGGCGCGAGGTTGACGAACGACGGACGCGGCGCGGCGAGCACCGGCTTCTGCGGCGGCTGCTGCTGGGGCGGCGGCGCTCCTGCCGCAGGCGCGGGCGGCGGCGGCGTGAGGTTCGGGCTCGCCAAGATGCGCGTCCGCGAGACCGGACCGCCGGACGGCGCGTCGGCGACCGTCGCGACCGGCGCGCTGCTGCCGGGACGATGCGGGGTGCGCGTCACCTCGTCTTCCCAGTTCTCATCGGGGTCCGGCTCATCGTCGCGACGCTGCGGTACGACCCGTCGGAGCGCCTCGGCGAGCGCGCCCGCGTTCGGGTAGCGCACTGACATCGGCGAGAGGCATTTCTTGATGACGGCTTCGATCTCGGGGGAGAGATCCGGCCGCAGCTCGCTCGCCGGCATGTACTCGTTCGAGAGGACCATGCGGCAAATCGCTTGGGTGTCCTCGCCGTGAAACGGGTAAGCGCCGGTGATCATCGCGTAGAGACACACACCGAGCGCCCACACATCGATGCGCGGATCGGCCGCCCGAACCCCGATCATTTGCTCGGGCGCCATGTATTGGGGCGTACCGAAGAACGCGCCGGCTTGCGTCAGCGACACCTGTGTCGGCTCGTTCTCCTCGAGCTTTCGCATCGGCTTTGCGAGACCGAAGTCGAGCACCTTCAGGACGCAGCGATGGCCCTGCTTCGACAGCAAGAAGTTATTGAGCTTGAGATCGCGGTGAATGATGCCCGCCTCGTGCGCCTCGCCGATCGCGGCGCATGCCTGCACGATGTAATCGACGGCCTGGTAGGCAGGGAGCTGGTTGTTCGGCGCCGCGCGGAGGTGAGCGTGAAGCGTGTCGCCCTCGAGCAGCTCCATGACGATGTAAGGGACGCCGCTCTGGAGCGTGCCGTAGTCGTAGACGCGGACGGCGTTCGGGCTTTTCAGCTTCGAGGCGACCTTCGCCTCGAGCATGAAGCGTGGGACGGCGTTGTAGTCCTCGACGAGCTCCGGCGAGAGGATCTTGATCGCGGCCTTGCTGCCGTTTGTTCGATGATGGGCGGAGTACACCGCGCCCATACCGCCTTGGCCGATGAGCTGCTCGAGCCGGTAGTCGCCCACGATGAGGCCAGGGCCGATGTCCTTCGAGACGTTCGTCGGGATGTTGGCTTGTGAGTCCCAGCTCACCGAGATCGGCGACTGCGCCGAGGATGGAGGCGTCCCGCCGTCCTCGTCACGGGAGGACGCCTCTCTGTTGGGCCCCTGATCGGGGTTTGGGGGGGAAGCCCCCATCGAATCGCGGAGCATCGACCTCCAACTCTCAGCATATCCTATTTCTTCGCTACGAATTTCGCGAGCAAAGTGCGGGTTTCGTTGGCGAATCGGATCTTGAGCTTGGCCTCTTCACCTTCGCCGGTGACGGACTCGACCACGCCGTCGCCGAGCTTTCCATGGTGCACCTCGTCGCCCTCCTCGTACTCGACCTCGTCCGAGACGGGCAGCGGAGGTTTGGCCATTCCGCCTCCGGCGAGCTGCAACATGTTGAGGACCTCGGTGGCGCGCGGGTCGTTTGGATTCTCGATCTGCGCTTCGCGCGCGGAGTCGAAGGCCATCCGCCCACCCGCGTTCTTCGCCTTTGCGTCTGCGCCGCGATCGAGCAGCAGGCGAACGATCTCGGGATTCGCGGCGCGAGCGGCGAGATGAAGAGGCGTCGCGCCGGCGGAGGACTCGCCTTCATGCGTGCTCGAGGCGAGCGTCGTGGTGGTCGACAGGTCGACGCGCGACGCGGCGAGCTTGATGAGCTGGACGTCGCCTCCGCGAAGGACGCGCGCAAACGCACGTGCATTCACCGAGCCGCTTTCGATGAGCCGCAGCACGAGCTTCTTGTGGTGGGAGGCATCCTTCGCCTTGCGGCTCCGAAAGAACATCTGCAGTCGTCGCCAGAGCGCGGTGTCGAGCGCGAGGATCCCGTCGTCGCCCGCAGCGCGCGCATGCTCCACCAACGCATCGAGCGCGCTCGGCGTCAGGCCTGGCGCAGAGAGCGCCGCCTCGAGATCCTCGGCCGTCGGCGCGACATCGCCATCGGAGAGCGCACGGAGGATCGCTTCGCTGTCGCTCGCGCCGCCGATCTCGGCGGCGAGGACGATCGGGTGCGGAGGTGGCGGTACGTAAATGCGAGCCGCCGGGTCGTCATGCTGGTAGGTGACGCGAACGATATCGGCAAAAGGCCGCCGGCCGACTGCAAGGTAAGCGCGAATCAAGAGCTCGGACGCGGCAAACTGCCATTGGCGCGCCACTTCGTGTCCTTGAAACGCGTTCAGCTCGCGCCCTATCACGAGCGCTCGCGCGGGCGATCCATCACGCAGCTCATCGCGCGCTCGCTCGATCCAATCGTTGACGATCGGAGCTCCCGCTACATACGCCTCTCGCCGTGCGTCTTTTGCCGAATAGCCCACGAGGTCGATGGGCAGATCGGGCACGTTTTCGAGATAAGGGCTCATGCGCTCGCCGAGGATCCATCCCTTGGTCGGGATCGGAATCGGGCTCTTCTCGCAACGTGCTTGGAGGTGGAGCACCTCAGTCAGCCAGTGGCTGATGACGCGCCAGCGACGTGCCTGCGCGGCGTCCGTAGACTCGGGCTCCGCGGACGGCGGCGCCGCTAGATCCGCGACGGCCGCGCGGACGTTCGTCGAGATGCGGCCGCGAATCGCTTCGGCGAGGGTGGCGTGGTCGACGCGCGTCTCGAAGCCAGGCTCATCGCTCACGAGTCGACGTTCGGCGATACCGGTCGGGAGCTCATCGCTGTCGTCGTACCAGAGGCCCCACCGCTCGTTCGTGGTGTCGTTCACGAGGATCGTGACGAGCTCTGGTGGATCGGTGAGCAGGCGATCACGGAGGCGTTCATCGCCGCCAGGCGCCGCCCTGACCTCGCCGTCTTCGAACCACGTGGCGATGCCCGCGAGCTGGCCGATGCAGGTCTCGACGTCGCGTCGCTCGTCGGGGGTGAGCGCCTTGAGAAAACCGACGCCATACGCGAGCGACTCGGGGAGGCGAAGCCCGAACGTCTCCTGCATTTTGTCGAACAAAACGACGTAATCGGCGACGGTCGACGTCAAGATGTCGACGCGCGCCTTGCGAGCGTCGGGGTCTTCGATGTCGCGTAGCGCGTCACCGGACAAGAGCGGAGGGAGGCCCTCGGAAGACAGCGCGAAGCTTTGGCTCGCCGTCTGCGTCATCATCGACCCGGCGAGCCCCGCGCGCGGCGGCGGGCGCGCCCCGCCGACGAGCGCGAGGATCGAGGCGGCCGACTCGTCCGTCAGCAGGCGCGGCGTCTGGAGGCTCATGCCGAGCGTCCCGGGATCTTGCGAGAGGCCGCGCCCCGAGCTGAAGGTGAGCGAACGCCGGAGCGACGTGATGTTCGTGATTGGATGTACGTTCGCGCCGCGTCCTACCCAAGCATTGCCCTCGAACAGGGGAGAGTCGATCACGCCGACGAGCCAGAGCTGCTCGTCGGGTGGTCGCACGGTGACGAGGAAGATGCGGCCGCCTTCGCGAAGTGGCTGGAAGGAGCGATGCGCGCTCACGTAGCGATCGACGGGCCAGACGTCGCCGACGCCAATGAGCTGCCCGTTTGCGATGGCATCTCGCTCGAAGATTGCCTTGCTGACAATGGCCAAGATATCGGGCATCGCAAATCGCTCTAATCGACAATCGATGAATCACATGTGCAGGTAGCGAGTCTCGGGA
Organism: Labilithrix sp.; assembly: GCA_044227045.1. Taxonomy (GTDB): domain Bacteria; phylum Myxococcota_A; class Polyangia; order Polyangiales; family Polyangiaceae; genus Labilithrix. The sequence continues at coordinate 35,422 of JBGAFW010000009.1, read as the reverse complement.
TTCTCGCGCCGCCAGATCACGTGATCCATGAAGTAATGGTGAATGTTCACAATCGTGTAAAGGGCAGCGAAATACGGCGTCTCGCCCATCGCATCGAACGCGTCCGGCCCGAGGCGGTGGGATCGAGACAAGATCGATCCGTCGAGGAAGCCCGGCGCGCCTTTGAAGAAGAGCCATCCGAGCGCGATCGCCGACAACGCCAAGAACCCAACCCGCACCGCGACCGGCCGGCCGAAGTGAGGCTCACCCTCTTCGGAGCGCGCCTCGTTCTTCTTCATGAGCCAGACGAAATACAGATACTGAATCGAGTGGAGCGCGGGGATGACGTAACGCACGAGCGGATCGATGCTCGAGAAGATCGTCCACGACCACACAGTGATGAGGAGGCCGAGGAGTGGCCAGTAGGCGATCGGCTCGCGCCGGCGTCGCTTGGCCGCGAGCACCACGACGAGCGCGATCGTCGTCAGCAGAAGCACCGATCCGGTCGTGATCTCGAGCGCGCGCGGGTGCGCGAGCCCGTGGTAGACGACGCCCTTCTCTTCGTATTCGCGCGCGGGGCTCGCCGGGTTCGACCAGGCAAACGCCCAGCCCGCGAAGCAGTGCGCCAGCGTGACGAGCCGCTCTCGCGCGCTCAGCCGACTGCCGTGGCGCGCGCTGAGCACGACGAACATGCCGAAGCCTTGCTTCACGTAGTGCCAGCCGACGAGGAGAAACATGAGCTGCACCATCCAGCCGATGGCCTCGGCTGAGCGGTAGGCGAGCGCCGCGATCGCCCACGTCACGAGGACGAGCGGCACGAGCAGCCCGGAGATCCAGTAACGTGCCCGCTGGCCGGCGCTGTACTCCGCAGACAAGGCGCGCTTTCGCGCGTTCTTGTAGAAGAGCAAGTACGTGACGGAGAAGTGTGGGTCGTTGATGACCGTCGCCCCGTAGAACGCGAGAAAGCCGATCGCGAGCTCCGCGTCGCCCCACCCGAACGCTCGCCGCGCGATCCAGGACAACGGAAAGAGAAAGAGCGTCGCGCCGCCGACGAGCAGGAACTCCCCAAACCCGGCGAACCGGCGTTTTGTCTCGCTCGTCGCGGTCGCGAGCGCTTGCTCGTCCGCGCCGGCAGACGAGGTCGAGGAGGACAGGGCGGTCACGCCGCCAAGCGTACCGGTGATGCGCGCGGTCGTCGACGTCAGGTGACGTTGGCGGAGGGGCTCAGGGCTGCTTGGTCGGGGCGAGCGTCGGGCCTTCGACGGTGAAGGCGCCATCACCCTTCATGAACTTCCAGAAGTCGTCCGCCCACGCCTCGCCGCCCTTTTCGTTGGGATGGATCTTGTCGGGCCGGCGCTCGATCTCGACCTGCGAGTCGAAGAAGCGGCAGGGCGCGACGTGCTCGCTCAGCCACTGATTGAACTTCGCCTGCGTGGGCTTCCAGATCGGCGGGGCAATCCAGTAGCAGTCGATGTTGGCGACGCGCTTGATGAGCTTCGGGAGAAACGGGCCGATCTCTTTGTCGGGATCCACGCTGTGCGGGATGTGGTTGGCGCCGAGCGAGATGAGGATGAGATCGGGCTTGATGCGCTCGAGCAGCTTCGGCAAGTGATCGTTCTGCGAGAACTCGTGGATCGTGCCGCTCTCGATGACGTCGCGATGGTACTTCGTCCCGTCCGCCTCGAACTTCGGGCCGAGCGCACGAGCGAGCCCGCCTCCAACCATCGAGTCACCGGTGTGAAGGACGTGCGCGTACTTCTTCGGCGAGCGAAGGATCGCGGCGGCGGCCGCGTCGGCACCGGCGGATGACGCCGTTTGGGGCGCCGCGGACGCGGTCACGTCCGCGCCCGTCGTCGTCGACGATGAGGAGGACGCGGTCGTCGTGCTCGAGCCGGAGCTCGACGTCGACGACTTGCTGCACGCGAGCGCGAACACCGACGCTCCAAGGACGACAAAACAGAATGCGGCCCGCGTACGACAACAGCTCATATCCCGGTAAAAGCAGGACTCTGGCGCGATGACAAGAAAACGCCCAAAAGGAGGCCCAATGGAGGCCCAACGGAGTCAAAAAACGGGAGAAACCGCGGCGAAAACGCAGGTCCGCACGCCTCTTTTCGTCTGGCTGCGATAACGTTCGACTATGGGGAACGCTCACGCCACGTGCGCCGCCGCTCTGCTCATCGCGATCACGGCCTTCAGCCAGGCTTGCTCGTCCGAGGACGAGAACCCGGCGTCGGGCTCGGGAGCGAGCGGCAGCGGAAGCAGCGGTGATCCGTCGTCCTCGAGCGGCGCGTCGTCCTCGAGCGGCGCGTCGTCGAGCGGCGCGTCGTCGAGCGGGTCGAGCGGCGCCAGCAGCGGGAGCAGCGGGAGCAGCGGGAGCAGCGGCGCGAGCAGCGGTGACCCGCCGACCAATCCGGACACCGGGCCTGCCGCCGGCAATCCAAACGGCAACTGCGCGATCCCGGCCGACGCGCAGCTCGAGAGCGTCGCGAACCCGCGTACCGTCGTCGGGACGGGGACACCGGCGAGCTGCACGAGCGATGCATTCATCGCCGCGGTCGCGGCGGGCGGCGTCATCACGTTCAACTGCGGCCCGGCGCCGGCCACGATCGTGCTCAACGCGACCGCGAAGCTCCACAACGACAAGGGCCCCACCGTGATCGACGGCGGCGGCAAGATCACGCTCAGCGGAGGCGGGAAGGTGCGCATCCTCTACCAGAATGCGTGCGACCAGGACCTCGTGTGGCTCACCGCCAATTGCAACGAGCAGAGCGATCCGAAGCTCACGCTGCAAAACCTGACGTTCATCGACGGCAACGCAAAGGGGCTCGAAAAGGGCAACAACGAGGGCGGCGGCGGGGCGCTCTACGTGCGTGGGGGCAGGCTCAAGATCATCAACTCACGTTTCTTTCACAACGTCTGCGACGACCTCGGATCGGACGTCGGCGGCGGCGCGATTCGTGTGCTCGATTTCCCCGCGGCAGGAAGCGTGAATCGCCCGGTCTACATCGTCAACAGCACGTTTGGAGGTAAGCCTGGATATGGCAATACCTGCGCAAACGGCGGCGCGCTAAGCAGCATTGGGACGTCGTATTCGATTTACAATAGTGTGTTTACCGATAGCCATGCGATTGGCCACGGCGCCAACGCTGGACAAGGTGGAAATGGCGGCGCGATTTACAATGATGGCAACACGTATGCGCTGAACCTTTGCGGCGTGTCGATGGAAGACAACCACGCGAACGAAGGTGGTAGCGCCATCTTCTACGTGAGCAACAACGCGACGGGCACGATCACGATCAAAGACTCCGTGCTCAAGAACAACCCAAAGGGTACGTTCGAGACGGCGGGCTTTCCCGGGATGTTCGTGAAGGCGAAAGGACCGCCGACCGTCATCAACTCGACGATCCAGTAGCCTCTCGCAGCCACCCAGGTGTCTTCGTGGTCAGTCGCTCTCGTCGCCTCGTCTTCGTCGTCGCGCTCGCGCTCTCGGCCTGCAAGAGCGGCACGCCGGCGACGTCGCAGCCGCGGCCAGGCGATTCGGCCGACGCTGCGGACAAAACGATCTCGAGGGAAGAGGTTCGTTACCTGGCGCTGGGCGACTCGTTCACGATCGGAACCGGCAGCACGCCGGAGGAGTCGTTCCCTGCGAGGCTCGCCGCGCGGTGGCGCGAGCACACGCCCGCCCGGTCCATCACGGTGAAGAACCTCGGCGTGAACGGCTACACCACGACCGACGTCACGAACGACGAGTTGCCACAGTTGCAGGGGTTTCGTCCCACGTTCGTGACGCTCGCGATCGGCGCCAACGATCGGGTGGAGGGCGTCTCGAACGAGGTATACCGCGCCCACGTTCGGGCGATCCTGCACGCGATCGTCGCTGCGAAGGTGCCGCCGAAGAGCATCGTGGCGCTGCCGCAACCCGAGTGGTCACGCTCGCCGGCGGCGTCGTCCTTCGGGACGCCCGCGGAGCTTGGCGCTGCGATCACCACGATGAACGCTATCCTCCGCGCGGAGGCGGAGGCCATCGGGGCGAGGTACCTCGACCTCTATCCGCTGATGCAGCGACAAGCGGCGGCCAACATGCTCGCGCGTGATGGCCTTCATCCGAGCGCGCGTGCCTACGACGAATGGGCGGCGGCGATCTTCGAGAGCATTCCGTCGCCCTAGCTCAACGCATCGGCGGGAAATCTGGCACGGCGCGGTCGACGCACGCGCCCACCTCGCCGCTGTCGAGGTTGACGGTGCAGCGCTGCCCCGTGCGTGCACGGCCGCGGCTCCCCCACGCGGCGCTCGTGAAGGAGAGATCGCGCCCGACGATCTCGGGCGGCTCTTCGAGGACGAGGGTGTGCTCGCGACGCTTCATGAGGAGCTCGAGCGCCTTGGCCGCGAGCAGCTCCGCGTTGTCTTTGGAGATGCGCAGCCAGAGATCACGGCCGGTGAGGAGCGCGTGTTTGGCGGGGTCATAACCCACAGTCTCGAGGACGTAGTCGGACTGCGCGATATCCCGAACGCGGTAGAGGAGCACGCCGGGGATGTGCGGGTCGTTGGACGCCGTGGAGTAAGACGTGGCGCCGCCATGAACCTTGCGAACCGCGGACGGAACCGACACCTCCGGCGCCGAGACGAACGCCATCCCAACCACGACCGAGCAAAGGAGAAACGCGATCGCGAGGAGCGCGAGGATGGTTCGCGGAGCTCGATCGATCGCGTCGGCGCGCACGCTCGCGACCGGCGTGGGCCGCGCCGTGCTCGACTCCCGGTACGACGGCGTGGCCTTCACCACGATATGGTGCGGCTCCTGGTTGCCGAGATCGGCCGCCCATCGCGCGACCCTGGGCAGATCGCGAGCGCCCCGCTCGGACGGGAGCACGGCGAAGCGCTCGTCTTTTCCGTCACGGATCGCTCGAAGCCTCTTTTCGAAAGCGAGATCGCTCCGCGCGATCAGCGCGAGGACGAGCGCAGAGACGGTGAGCGCCGCGAGCGGCAGCGGAAAGAACGGGGTCGGCGCGAGGAAGAACGCCGTGACGCCCGCGGCCGTGGCGTTGAGGATCGCGGCGCGCTGGAGCGTGACGTGATGCGCGTCGGCCGTCCTCGGCGCGATCCCAGGCCGGGGAGCTGGATCGTGAAGCAAGCGCGCGCCCGCGATCGAAGCCGTGAGCGCACCGAACGCGAAGCCGCCCAAGGCCATCTCTGCGCCGATCTTCGGATCGCCGAAGACGCCACCGAAGAATCGACTGCCGACCGCCGCCATCGCGACGTAGAGCGCTGCGCTCGCGAGGGCGAAGAGAATGCCGCTGCCGGCGATGAACAAGCCTTGCGTCTTCACACGCATGCAGACCAGGCCAAGCGCGACGGTCAGCAGCGCGCCGATGGCGTAGACCGCGGTGACCTCCTTGTCACAAGAGAGCCACGAGCTCGTGAGGCAGCCCGAGGTCGCCATCGCGGGCAACGTAAGGAGCGGCGCGATCCACGCGCGTGGGACGACCGCAGGCGCGATCGGAGAAAACGGCGGCGGCGATGTCGCCTCGGACTTTGCCTCGGCAAAGCTCACTCGACGAAGCTAACAGTCGCCCGTCTTGAAGGGCGGGCAAAAATCCGTTCCACTCGGCGCTCCATGAATCAGCTCGTCATCACTCGGCCAGACGGAAGTTCTCTTCGCGTCGCGGGATACCGCGCCGGCGCGCCTCCGCCCGAGGTCGCTCGCTACGGCGCGGGTCGTCTCGACGCGCTCCCCGCCCGGGTCGATCTGCGCTCGTACATGACGCCGGTGGAGAACCAAGGCCAGACGAGCAGCTGCGTCGCGAACGCGACGGCGGGCGCCTACGAGTACCTCGTCAAACGTCACCGCGGGGACGACGCGTACGACGTCAGTCGGCTCTTCATCTACTTCAACGCGCGGAAGCTCGCTGGCACGGAGCACGAAGACAGCGGGTCGCAGATTCAAGACGCGATCGGCGGCCTGAAGCAGTTCGGAGCGTGCTCCGAGACGACGTGGCCGTTCCAAGAGGAGGTCGTCAACAGCGAGCCGGACGAGAACGCCTACAGCGAGGCGTCGAGCTTCATCGTCGAGCAGACGCAGGCCGTCCCGGTGGACCTCGACACGTGGAAGCACGCGCTCGCGGAAGGGCATCCGATCATCTTCGGCATCATGCTGTTCGATTCGTTCGATCGGCAGCGGAAGAAGGGCCTCGTGCCGCTGCCGTCGAACAACGAGCGCGGCCGCGACTCCCACGGCGCGCACGCGATGCTCTGCGTCGGGTATTCCGACAAGGACCGCGTCTTCATCGTGCGCAACTCGTGGGGTACGGATTGGGGTGACCAGGGCTACTGCTACATGCCGTACGACTACGTGATGAACCCCGAGCTCAACCTCGGCGATGCATGGATCATCCAGCAGCTCGACAACTTCGAGCTCGATCAAGATCTCTGGCTCTCCGACGAAGAGTCACTGCTGCCCACGCTCGACGCCGAGCTTCATCAGCTCAGCGACGAGGAGCATCAAGCGCTCCTCGACGCCTGCGGGAGGGTCCCGCTCGAGACGCGCCTTGCGCTCATCTTGATGGCGGCCGCCGGCGCCGACGGGACGTTGAGTGACGAAGAGGGCCAGCAGCTCGCCGAGTACATGCTTCGCCTCATGCAGGCGCTTGGCTCCGATCTCGATCCGGCGAAGGTGCTCTCGTTCGCGGCCAAGCACATCGACGACCAGGCGCTGCTCGAGGAGTCCGTCGCGATCTTCGGCGAGCACCTCTCCGAGGCGTTCCTCGCGCGCGTCGTCAACGAAGCGACCTCGATCGCCTCGGCCGACGGCCTCGACTCGGGCGAAGAGGCCTTCATCGACCAGCTCGTTCAAGCGTGGCAGGTCGGCGACGAGGAGGCCGGCGGAGAAGACAGCGGTGAAGAGGAGCCCGCGGAAGACGAGGGCCTCGAAGAGGAAGAAGAAGACGAGCTCACTTGATCTTGAAGCACATCGGATCGCGCGGCGGGCAATCCGGCTCGTTGTCGCCCGAGGGACCTCGCGGTCGAGGTCCCGCCACGCCAGGCTTTGGTGTGGGAGGCGTCGTCGTCTTCTTCAACGTCGCGAGCTCCTTCTTCAGGCTCACGATCTCCGCTTGATGATCGGCGGCGCTTTTCTCGAGCCCGTCGATCGTTCGGCGCTGCTCCGCGACGCGTCGATCGGCGTCGTCCGCGCGCTGATCGGCCGAGGTCATCGCCTGCGTGACCGCGGCGATCTGGCGTTCGTTCGAGGGCTTCGTCACGCCGAAGTGCAAGCCGAGCGCGAACACCATCGTCAACGCGGCGCCGATGGCGGCGCTCGCCGCCGTTCGCAGGAGGGAGGAGCCTCCCCCCCTCGCGGCTGTCTGGACGCGTAGCTGCTGCAGCTCGATCTCGTGAAGTCGCTCACGTTCGCGTTCGCTGGCGCGCGCCCGCGTCTCGACCTCGAGCCTTGCTTGCTCGACGATGGCCTTCTGCATCGCCTCGCGTCGCGCGACGTCCTCGATCTCCGCGCGCTGCCTCGAGGCTTCTTCCTCGGCGCGTGCACGCTCCTTCGCCTCGAGGGCGAGGCGTTCGCGTCGCTCGGCGTCCGCCCTGGCTTCGAGCGCCGCGATCTCACGCGCGTGGGCATCCCGCTCTTGTTCGGCCATCCGCTCGTCTTCGAGCTTCATCAGCTCCTTCAGCGAGAACTGCACGCTCTGATCGCGCTGCTCGTGCTGGTGTTCCGATTTGTGTCCGCGGGCCGCCACCAAATCCGTGCTCATACTCAGCCGACGCGCGAGCCGGCCCGTCTCTGACAAGAAAAATCTACAGACACGAACAAAGCGGGTCCCCGGCGCTGCAGGTGCACGCAGCCCTTGGATTTCCCGTCTTTTGTGCGCCGCCACCCGCCTTCGTCGCCCGTCGCTCGACGCTCGCTTGGGTGGCCTTCTGCTGTTCTTGTGCCGCGGCCAGGCGTGCCATCGCGATGCTGCGCTCCGCTTCGCTCTTCGCGTTCGCCGCCTCGGCCTCGGCCCGTCGAACCGCCTCTTCGCGCTCCTTGAGCTCGGTGAGGAGCTTGTCGAGCTCCGCCTGCTTTGCCGAGAGCTCCTTTTGCTTCTCGGTCTCGAGGCGGGCGCTCTCCTTCATGCTCGCATATTGTGAGAAGCCGACGACGCCGAAGACGATCGCAGCCGCGAGCGAGAGCGTCGCGAGCAAGGTGTTACGCCGGGCTCGGCGCGCGCTCGCGAGGTTGACGACGGGCTTCGACGCCTTCGCCGTGATGGCGTCGATCATGCGCGACTCTTGATCGGCGGCGACGGCGACTCGGCTCTGCGACGCTCCATCGTGGATCGACGTAATAGCGACGTTGCGGCGCCACGCACGCGCAGCATCGCTCACCGTCTCTTCGGCGTGCACGAGCGCGTCGATGCATGCGGCGAGCTCCTCACGGAAGTCGGCGTTGACCGCCGCGACGCCCTCGACGTACCGCGCGAGCGCGCCGCGATTCGCGTAGGCAAGCACGATGTCGTCGTCGGGGACGGCGTCTTGCGTCGCTTGCGTCGCTTGTTTGGGCGCGAGCGCCTCGTCCGCGTGGGCGTCCATGAGCGCGGACTCCGCGCGGGTCACCTGGGCCGAGGAGTCGCTCGCCGTGCAGCGCGCGAGCGCCTCGCCGAGCGTCGTGAGGGCCGTGAGCGTCGGCAGGCTCCACTGACCTTGCAGCGCGATTCGAATCACCGCGCGACGCACGCTCTCGGCTTGCTCGCGTTGTTGCAGCGTGGGGCGTGCGCTCGTGTCTCGAGGCGAGGTCGCCCACGAACGCGCGTCGTCGACGAGCGGCGCGATCGCCGCCTCGACCTCGGCGCGCCCGAGCTCACGCATCCACATGCGAAGCGCCTGCGGGATCTCTACCTCGGAGCGAAGCGCGTCACCGATCGACACGAGCGCGTCGAGGACGTCCGATGGCGTGCGCGGTAGGTCGGCATTCCAACGCTGCACGCGCTCTGCGGCCGCGCTGACATGCTTCGCTTCGGTCCGGCTCGTCCTCATCGCCGCTCCTCCGAGAAACGCCGCCGAACGCGGCTCACGATCTGGTCGACATTGGCACGCGATGTCCCGAACTCGCGCGCGATCGACTCGCGCTCTTCACCCATCGCGACCGCGACCACCATCGCTCGCTCGCGCGGCGGGAGCTCATCGAGCGCGCTCTTCGCGTCGATGAGGAACTCGTGCCGATCGTCCTCGGGGTTCACGCTCCCGTCGATCGCCGCCGCGGCGCTCGCGTCGTTTGCGTGCGGGGCGGAGTCGCGCGAGCGGTCCTCGAGCACCGCCGCGTCACCACGGCGAAGCCAGGAGATCGCTCGTCGTTGAAGGGCCGTGCAGAAGAGCGCGCGTGGCTCCTTCGCGGCGACGATGACCTCGAGCTTCGCGGCGAGGAGGTCGTGCACGAGATCGACGATGCGGTCCTCGCCGAGGCGGCGGCGAAAGCTACCGAGCAGACGCGGCCCATCCTCCAGCGCGAGCGCGTAGAGCTTGGGCAAATGCGGGCTCTGCAGCGGATCTTCCACGCCGCGAATCATGGCGGTCACCGCCTGCCACTGCTCCGCTACTGCCACGCCCTCATCCGATCACCCACCGAACACCTCTGCACAGCCTACCACTTCATCACGAAGCCGAGGATGAGCAGCCGGTAAAGGACCCACGTGACGCACAAGCCTTTGGGAAGATTCGCCCTGATGACGAGCCGATAGTGGACGACGAACATCACGAGGACGACGGCGAAGAAGTAGATCGTCGCGACCAGTGGCGTGATCACCGTCGGGTGATGATGCTCCGTGAAGATGAGCGGGACGAGCAGAAGCGCGCCCAAGCCCGAGACGGCAAACAGGATGAGCGCGTAATCGAGCCGCGCCTTCCACGGCCGCCGCCATGGCCACGTCAACGCGAGCCACTGAAACGCGATCTGCCCTGTCACCATCCCGAGCTCGAACCACACGTCGTAGTGGATGCGGAGGTACCCCCGAATGATCGAGGCGAAGCCCGCGAGGCTCAGCGCGATCCCGATCGTCGCGAAGGGTAGGAGTGGGACGACCTTCCAGCCGAGCGAGAGGAGCACCGGACGGTGCGGAGGCGTCGGGTCGTCCATCGTCGAAGATCCTCTCGCTCCCACCACGGGCGCGCTTACGGCTTCTTCTTCGTTGGAATCGGACCTGGATGCCGCTGCGGAGGATGCACCTGCACCGAATCCATCAAGTCACGTCGAGGGTCGAACATCGCCACCGCCGGCGCTCCGCTTGGCGAAATGTTCGGGACAGTCTCGGGTGGCAGCGAAACGAGCAGGGAAGGATCGAGGAACGCCGGGTCGGCGGAGAACTTCGGCGGCGGCAGCGTCGCGAGCCAATCGGGATGAGCGTCTTGCCAGGCCTGCTTCATCGCGGCGATGTCCGGCCAGCGGTCGACCTTGCGATACGCGAGCGCGCGATCGACGACGGCGACGACCGGGCTTGGCAGCTCGGGCGCAGCGTCAGCGAGCGAACGAGGCTTCGACGACGCGCTCGCGAGCATCATCGCGTCCATGTGCTTTGCGATGTGCACGGACTGCCCCGACAAGATGAAGAAGAGCGTCGCGCCAAGCGACCACACGTCGCTTTGGGCATCTACTTTCTTCGTGAGGCCGAGCGCTTGCTCGGGCGGCATGAACGACGGTGTCCCGACGACGTTCTGCGCCGCGTCGGCGGTGTAGCCGCGCAGCTTCGCGAACCCGAAGTCGAGGAGCTTCACCCCACCACCCGCGAGCATGTAGATGTTCGCGGGCTTGAGGTCGCGATGCACGACGCCCGCTTGATGGACCGCAGAGAGCGCATCCATCACGGCGTTCCCGAGGATCATCACCTCATCGAGTGGAATGCGCCCACCGCGCGACTCGCGAAGATCTTCGAGCGACTCGCCGACGAGGAGCTCGAAGACGATGAATGCAGAGTCGCCATCGACGCCATCGTCGTAGACCTTGACCGTGCCTGGATGATCGATCGCGGCGACGAGGCGAGCCTCTGCCAGGAGGAGCTTCAGCACCTTGGGATGCTGCGACAGCTCGCGATGAAACACCTTGAGCGCGCCCTGCACCCCGTCCGTCATGCGCGTCGCGAGGTAGACGGTCGACGTTCCGCCGCGTCCGATCTCGCTCTCGACGCGCCACTTGCCCGCGAAGATGCGGCCAGCGCGCGTGGGGTGTGGGTTCGAGGGCGTCGTCATCGGAGAGGAGCCGCGCCAGTGACGCGTGGTTCAAGGTATCAGCGAAGATTCACGGATGCATCATCGTGCGTGTAGCCTTCGTCACGAGCAGGAGCGCGCGTGAGGACCCCGCCAGGACGATCGAAGCCGCGAAAGGCAAAGCCGAAACCGCCAGCGACGCCGGATGACCTTCCTGACGCACGCGACGGCTTAACGCGCAAAGAGCGCGTCGTGCTCGTCGTGCTGGCGAAGCTGCAAGCAGAGCGAGGCGAGCGAAGCGTGCCGCTGCCCATGCTCTATGGGTACGTGCTCGAGCATGCAGACATGAGCGTCGCCGAGCTCCAGGAGATCGTCGCACGCCTCGGCGCACGTCGACCCTGACCGCGCATCAACCCTCGCGACTCAATCGAAGGGGTTGTCAGGAATGCGGTAGAGCATCGGCGGCACGAAGTGCTTGTCCGGCCGAAGGACCGCGCGTCGAAACACGTACACGATGCCGTAGCTCCGCTCGAAGTGCCTGAGCAGCTCGTCCTCGGTGCGAAGGAGCCTGGTGAACACCCCGGCCACGACGCCCTGCTCGAACACGACGCGAAACGCACGCTTGAACGCCTTCAGTCCCATCCGTGTAAACTGCACGTACACGCGCCGACGGTCCCAGTCGTCGCCGAAACGCCGCACGAACCCAAGCTCCGCGAGCCGCCTCGCCATCTTCGAAATCGTCGACGGATGAAGCCCCAGGTGCTTCCGCAGCTGCCGCAGCGTGCACTGCTTCCCTTCGAGCGAAATGGCGTAGAGGAAATCGAACCGCGCCGGCGTCATCTCATCGACGAGCACCTGAAGCGCGTGCCCAATCCGCCGGCTTCCTAACCGCGCCTCCACAGCGTCGTCCCGAAAGACCTTCCGCCCAAGAGCGACCATGGCGAGGTGACAGTGCTTGTGTTGAAAGGACCAAGGACTCATGCCTCCGCGCCTAGCATTTCGGATGCCAACGCAACCGCCCCCGCCACCCCTTCACCCACCAGGTCTAGGTGCAGGGCTAGCCACACAATTTCTCCATGGGGTCGAGGGGCCGCTTTTTGTGACCATATGGCCGGGCCATGGCACGGGGGTGGCCCGGGCCAGATCGGGCCACTTCGCGGCGCTGGGTTAGCGGCGTTCGACGAACTTGCCCATGAGGACTTTGAGCTCCTTCTTGGGCTTCGCGGCCTTCGCTTTGCCTTTGGTGGGCGGCGGGTCGGTCGCGGCTGGCGTGAACGCGATCGTGAGCTTCGCTTCGTCGCCGCTTCCGTCGACGCGCTCGACGATGCCCTCTCCGAATTTCGCGTGATGGACTTTGTCGCCGACGGACCAGAGCGACGCGCTTGCGTCGGTGGCCCACGACTGCGTTGGGACCTTGCCGACGCCTCCGCCCGCGGCCTCGAGCATCAGCATGATGCGATGGGCGTCGTTGGCCGAGTTGCGTGACGCCATCATCGCGTCGTCGAACGCCATGCGCCCTCGGGCGTTCGTCGCGCGGACGTCGGCGCCGCGATCGATGAGGAGCTTCACCAGATGCGGATCGGCGGCGTGCGCGGCGATGTGGAGCGGCGTTGACCCTTGCGAGCGGGACGTGAGGTCCACCGACTTGGCCGCCTTTTCGGCGAGCGCGTTGTCCTTTGCCTCGAGCACGCGTTCGAAGACGCGGGCGTCGATCGTCGCGCGATCGATGAAGCGACCGATGAGCTCGGCCAGCACTTTGCGCTCCTTCGAGGCGGCGGGCATCTTGAGCAGCTGGGTGAGGCGACGGCCGAGCGCCGTACGGCATGCGCGGTCACGCGCCTCGTCATCGATCCGATCGAAGATGGCGTCGAACACCTCGACGCTGGCCGCGCGCTTGAGGGCCTCCTCGATGTCGGCGTCGTTCGGTGCGTTGTGCATCCACGCCTGCGCCAGCCCTGCTGCGTCGTCTGCCGACGCCGAGAGGACGATCGGGTGCGGCGGCGGAAGCTCGTAGAGAGGAACGTCGGGAAAGAAGGCGAGGTGGTGCACGCGGACGATGTCGAGAAGCGCGTTGCGGCCGAGCAAGGCGTAGGCGCGGATGAGAAGCTCGGAGGCGTAGGCCCTCACGGCGGCGATGCCGCTGATCCACATCTCGCGGCCGAGGAAGAGCGCACGCCCGGGAAAGCCTTCGTCGAGCTCCGATTTGGCGCGGAGCACCCAGCGCTCCACCGTCTCCGGGTCTTTGTCGTAGGCCTCGTGGCGATCGTGATGCTCGCGCGTGCCGACGAGGTCGTCGGGGACACGCCAGCCGGGGACGTACGGATTCAAGAAGCTCTTGCCATGACGCGCCCATGTCAGGCTCTGAAGGCCGACGGCGCTCTCTTCGGTGGCGCCCACTTCGGCGGCGTCGGCGCGCTCCTTTCGCCGGATCACCTCGTCGAGCCAGGAGAGGATCGCGGAGCGACGGAGCGCTTGCTTCGAGGTTGGCTCCTGGCCTTCCGGTGGAATCGCGACGCGCTCGCGCAGCGCCTCGAGCAACGCCGGCCCACAGGGCGTGGTCTTTCCGTCCTCGTGTCGAATGACGCCCGACGGAAGCTCCGACGGCTCGTCGTAGACGTAGGCGAAGCGCTCGCCTTCGGAGCCGCCCGAGAGCACCGCGATGAGCTCCGGGGGATCGTCGGCCTTGCGGTCACGCAGGCGTTCGTCGTTGGCGCGCGGAGGGGGCGCGTCGTCGAGGAACCACGCGCCGATGCCGATGAGGCCACGCGTGGCGTAGGTCGCGAGCTCGGAACGTTCGTCTTCGCGCAGCGCGAGGTAGAAGCCCGCCGCCCAGGCCACCTCCCGCGGGAGGCGAAGCCCATACGCCTCTTCCATCTTGTCGGCGAAGACGAGATGCAGGTCGACGGCCGCATCGAGCGCCGCGGTACGTTCGCCGCGTAGCGGCTCCTGCTCCTCGTATTTCGAACGCGCGATCGGCACGCGGCGCGGCGCTGGCGCTGGTCGCGGCGCGACGTACGCCGCGGCCGGGGCGACGCGTGGTCGACCGGTCGCGGCGTCCAGGGAAATGTCCTCGAGGTACGCGATCAGATGTTTGCAACGGCGCTGCGTGATGGGCAGACGCATGTTGCGCCAGGCTGGGCACGTGCAGCTGTAGACGTTGCGGTCGCGAGACAGCACGTACTGGTTCGCTCCCGAACCTTGCACCGTGACCTGTTGTCCCTCGTCGAGATCGGGCATTGGCTCGGGTCGTTATACGACAAGACCGCAGCGACATACCTCGATCGAACGAGGAAAAACGAGGACGAACGAGCTCCATTCGCCCTCGTTTTTCGAACGAAGAGAAAAACGAGCAGGATATTCGGCAAGCGCCATCGACGTCTTTGACCCCGGCACGAGAACCAGGGGCGGGACTCGAACCCGCCGCTCGCCTCTTGCGAAGCGAGAGCCTCCAACGGCTCCGTCTTTACCTTGCGCAGTTCCTGCTGCGTGCTCTGAGCTTGAGGACGCTACGCGATCGCGTCAAGCCATGTTGGTGTCGCCGAGAGAGAAAGATAGACGAGGGCATTCTCCGTCTCGACCATCTGTCCTCCAAACGAGTCGCTCGTGATCGTCGACAAGCGAAGATCGATATAACGCTCGTCCTCCACGATGTGCGTGTGCGTCTTGTTCGCGCGCTCTCCGCGAAGAGCAGGAAGCGCGGCGAGCCCCGCCAGCGTGCGTGACGCAGCCGCCTCGCGTCGCGCGAGGAGCTGCTGGCGAAGCTCGTCCAGGCTCTCGGCGTCGAACGCTGTCTCGGCGTCGAACGCTGTCTCGGCGTCGAACGCTGCCTCGACGGAGTGAGCGTCGATGGAGCGAGCGACGGAGCGAGCGACGGAGCGAGCGACGGAGCGAGCGGTCTCCTTGGCCTTCGCCAAGACACCGTACGAGAAGCAGACGAGCGGCATCCACGCCTCGGCGAAATAGGCGGGGTTCGGCGCGAGCTCGACCCCCACCAGCTTGTCGTCGATGAAGAAGAGCGCGCCGGTTTGCCCCTCGCACAGCTCGAAGCGACTCGAGAACTGCGTGAGGTAGTGACGCTCGCGGCAGATGATCTGCTCGAGGTGCCCACGCGCGGGTAGCCCGAGCTTGGCGCTCAGCTCGGAGATCGCGGCCCAGAGCTTCTGAAAGCTCTTCTGGCGACGGAGCGCGAGCGCCTGCTGGCGAAGCTCGATCGGAAGCACGAAGAACCACTGATCGCGGCCTTCGAGGTAACCACCTTGCGCTTGCTGCACGCAGCACGCGTCGTCGAACATGCGCTTCTGGCCGGAGCCAAGGATCGCCGAGCGACAGAGCGCGTGGTTTTGCGCGTTGTCTTGGATGTAGCCGATGTGGAGTGGGAGGATCGCGACACCTCCGGGGACGCCGCCGCGACACTCGATCTCGACATTGCCGTAGCCGGCGACCCTCGAGAGCTTTAGCCCCGTAAGCGGCGGCATGAAGCGCGGGCCGTGATCGGGGCCGAACAGCGGCGCGATCGTCATCGGCCCGGACCTCTGAAGCGCACCCATGCGAATGGCCATATCCGGGCCCGCGGGATTCGCGGTTTGGATAAGGTCATAAGCAGGCGTGTTAGGGCTTTGGTACGGCGATTCGAGGGTAGCCGAGCTCGACGAGTTGGATTGGAAAAAGCCAGTAATGGCGCGGCTAATGGATTGACTTAGGGAGCGGAGGTCCATGGCAATGCTTCTTTCTCGAGGCCAGAGAGGCGGGCCTCGAGCGCGTGACGCATGTACGTCGACGCGGTGTGTGGGCTCATTCGCGCGGCGAGGGCAAAGAGGACGTCACCGAAGTCGTCCTCGTGCCAAAAGCCAACTTCTTGGAGGCTTGGAATGCTGCGCAAGTGGAGATCGTCTTTGTGGGTGAATTGGCTCTGGCAGACGACGATCGGGATCTCGATGCCGCCCATGGCACGTGGAAGTGCCTGGGCGACCTGAGCGAGGTCGCCGCGCTCGGAGTTCTCGTAGCCGTCGGTCACGATCGCGATGACGTCGGGCGCGCATGACGCGGCGTCGATCAGCGTGCTCGCGAGATCGGTCGGGCCGCTGGGAAAGGGAATCCCGTCGGCGATGTCGCTGGTCGCGCCGCCCATCCGGAAGACGAGCGGCTTCGAGCACACGCGCGCGAGCACGGCGACGAGCGCGACGGATTGCGCGATCGAGCAGTGTTCGCGCTCACCGTATCCACGCATCGAGGCCGAGGCGTCGAGGAGGATCGCGACCTTCGCGTCGAGGTGGGGCAGGCGAGCAGCCGCGCGCGCGACGAAGCGCTCGTAGGCCTCGCGAAGCTCGGCGGTGCTCCCGCCACGGTAGATGTGAACGAGCGTGGCGGCGATGTCGCCACGGTTCGTCGCGGTGACGGTCTTCGGCACGGCTCCACGCGAAGACCCATCTCCGAGCACGCTAAAATAGGGCTCGTGTGCCGCTTTCGGCGTGTTCGTGGCAGTGGGCGTGGCGGCGAGCGCGCTCCGAACGCGTGGGTCTCCGAAGGCGAGCGCGAGGACCGCGCGCGCACGGCCAGAGCTCCGTGCGTAGGGGATGGACGTCTCGGCGCCGGGCTCGAGCGCGCTGCGGACGACGGCGCTCGTCACGCGGCGGCCGAGCGCGTGCTCGAGCGCGTCACGAACGGCGGACCGACGCGACGCCACGAGCTCGAGCGCGCACGGGTGCTCGGTCAGGTAGCGAACGATCGTACGTGCGGTGTGCTTGTGATTCGCGCGGGCGCGACGAAGGGCGAGAAAGACCGTGAGGGCGTCTTCGGCGGGCATCGAAGCGAGCAGGAGGCGCACGACGCGCGCGATCGTCTTGCGGGGGGTTCCGTGCGTGGAAATGGGAGAGAGCGGCTCGGAGAGTGAGGCCCACGACGACGCGAGCAGAACGAAGAGCCCACGTGAGCGCTCCACGGGCGAGACACCGCTCGCGACGAGCGAGAGCGCATAGAGCTCTGGGTCGGCTTCCCAGGCCGCGCGGTGCATCTCCTCGTTGGGAAAGGAGAACGGGCGACCCTTGCGGAGCGTGAGCTTCGCCGGCGACGACGGCTCCTTTCGAAGCGACTCGAGGAATCGGACACGTTGGGCGCTAACGCGCTTTTCGCGATTGGGAAAAGGACTCGCGGACGACATCGCGTGATGGTTGGTACGCCATCGCCGATGCGCAAGGGTTCGTGTCGCCATTCGCGCGAATACGGGTCGCGCAGAGATCCCTAATCAATAATCGTCGTAATCGCGATAGAGCCACGGCGGCGTCGTGTCTTGGCTGAGGAGCATCATCTGAACGCGCTTGCCGAAAGACGCCTCGAGCGACTCGCACATGGTGGGCGAGAGATCGTTGAATTGCAGTCCGATCACGCCGAGCCGCTCGAAGGCTTTGCGATGATCGAGCAAGAGGCGAGCGGCCTCGTCGTCGATGCCGCTTCCGGAGAGGTCGATCGCCACGAGGTGTGGAAAGAGCTCCTCACCACGGTCGGCGAGCACATGAAGGATCTCCGCGCCCCACGACTGGACGTGGATCGTCAGCGTCGTCACGTTGGGCATGCCCACCTCGAGCGCCCGCGCGAGGAAGCCGCTCGGCTTCGTGCCGAGGAGGCGTGCATCACGATGGGTGACCGAGAGCGTCTCGAGATGCGCGAGCGCAGCCCCCACGGCCTCGTCGGACATGATCAGGGTGTCGTTCGACTCGCGCATCGCGATCGTCAGCGAACGCAAGGACGCAGGTACCTTCTCGATGCAGAGCCGCTTCACGTCGAAGGTGAGCGACGTCATCTGGCGCATCTCCGAAGCGACCGCTTCGTCGAGGCGCATGCGACATGCGTCGGCGTTCACGCGCAGCTCTCCGAGGATGGGCGAGAGGACGATGTTTGCTGGGCCCTTTGCGGCGTCGATGACGAGCCGGGGGTCGAGTAGCGTGGAGAACGACACCTCGTCGAGCGGGTCTGCCGGTGGGCTCCAGATCCTCAAATCGAGCTGGCGGAGCAGGCGCGCCGCCGGCAGCGCGGCGAGCATGCGATGGATCTCGCGGAGCTCTTCGAGCCCCGCCTGGATGGTCGCCGACTCGACGAAGCCATAGCGCCATCGGCACTCGAAGGTGCTCTCGCGGTAGTCGGCCAGATCGCCGAGCCATGCGCGCTCGTGATCGGTCATGAGCGTCGCCTCGCGCTCGCGCAGTGACGCGTTCGTTGGGTCGGTGGCGAGGCGTGCTTGCACCTGCACGAGCTCACCGCGTGCGCTTCCGCGCGACTCGAGCCAGTCGCCGTACACCAACCACGCGTCGGGATCGTCGGGGTGTTCGATGATCGCGCCCTCGAGGCTGGGGTTGGCGTCCCCGCGAAGCTCGAGCAGCCAGCCGTTCACGACGTCGTCATCGACCGGATCGCTTCGCACGAGCTGGAAGCCGGCGCGCTCTCGCCAATCGACGTGCTTGCGATACTCCGCGCGTAGACCCTCGGGCGTTCGAAAGAACCACTCTCGCCGGCGCGTGACCTCCGCCCCGACGCCTTCGCGCGCTTCGAAGTGGAGGTCGAAGAGCTCGATCTCCCAGAAGTACACATCGCTTTGTTCGGTGAGCTCGTATCGGCGCATGGCGGTCTCGCGTGGCGCGGCACGCCGCACGGGAGGTCACTGTAGGTCGCGGATCGCGAACCTCAACTCCGGCGCTGCGAGTTCTTTCCGCACACCCCGCGTCATGATAACTGACATAAAGCTGTCATTTTCGTGGATTAGGCTGTTTTTACGGTCGGACGAACGAAGAATCGGACGCGCCGACGTGACCCAGGAACGCGAGAAAAAGGAGCCAGCCATGACGAAGACACACAAGGGGAGCTGTCACTGCGGAGCCGTTCGTTTCGAGTTCGAGGCGGATCTCGACGAGCCGGGCAAGGCGACGCGGTGCAACTGCAGCATCTGCACGAAGACGATGATCACGGGCTCTTCGATGAAGCCGTCGGCGTTCAAGCTGCTCGAGGGCGAGGATCAGCTCAGCACCTACTCGTGGGGGATGAAGATCGGCACGCGGCACTTCTGCAAGCACTGCGGCGTCCAGTGTTTTGGGACGGGGCACCTCGCGGAGCTCGGCGGAGACTTCGTGTCGGTGAACCTCAACACGATCGACGACGTCGACATCAACGCGGTGACGCTTCTGCACTGGGATGGTCGTCACAACAACTGGCAGGCCGGTCCTCGCGCCGAGCCCTGGCCGATGTTCTGACGGACGCTGCTAGCCGCCGCCGCGAACGAGACGTATCACGTTGGGAACCCGCGCCTGGTTCCCAACCCCTTCCGCTGTTCCCTTTCCGGCGTCATCCGGAGCCGCGACGAGGACGAGGGATGCGCGGCCGAGAAAGAGCCCGGTCTCGACGACGCCCGGCACCGATCGCAGCGCTCGATCGAGCTTGGGTTTGTCGTCGCCCTGGAGTGGCGACGCGAGGGCGAGATCGACGAGCAGGTTGTTGGCGTCCGATCTCTCCGCGCGGAGCGTAGGCTCGCCGAACGCGCGAAGGTGATCGAGCGTCGTGTGACCGCCGAACGCGAGGATCTCGAGGGCGATCGGCCGCGTCTCGCCGAGCCGTCGCACGCGCTTGGTCGCGTCGCACACGATGATGGTGCGCCGAGAGGCGTGGCTGACGATCTTCTCACGCGTGAGCGCGCCGCCGGCGCCCTTCGCGAGATCGAGGTCGTCATCGACCTCGTCCGCGCCGTCGACGGTCACGTCGATCGTCCACGGTCCGTCGTCGGGAGCGAGCGGAATGCCGAGCGAGAGGGCATGCGCGCGCGTTCGCTCGGAGGTGCAGACGCAGGTGTAGCGCCGGCCCTCGTCACGGATGAGCACGCCCACCGCCTCGACGAAGTGCCGCGCCGTCGATCCCGTCCCGAGGCCGATGACGCCGGAATTCGGCAGCTCGAGGGTGGCTGCCAGGGCCGCGAGCTTCTTCGCGTCGTCGAGGCGGGCGCTCGTTTGTGCGCTCTGCGGGTGGGAGGTCGGGACCATTCGTTGGGCTCGGCGTGAGATTACGCGGAACGACGGGGCGTGTCTTGGTACCCTCCGCCGCACCATGACGACGCCGCCCGCGCCCTCGACACGATGGAAAGAAGACGTCCCGGCGGATGAGGAGGCCCGCCTCATCGCGCATGCGGAGGCCCTGCTCGCGATCCAGAAGGATCGCGCGAAGAAGACGGGCACCGTGTCGCGCGGTCTGCATGCCAAAGGCAACGTGGGCGTCGAAGCCGAGCTGCAGATCAAAGACAACCTCCCCGAGTACGCGCGCGCCGGGCTCTTCGCGAAGCCTGCGATGTACCGCGCGTACGTCCGCTATTCGAACGGCGCCGGGACGCGCGAGCACGACGCGCGAGGTGACGTGCGCGGCGTCGCGGTGAAGGTCGTCGGCGTGCCTGGCAAGAAGATCATCCCTGGGATGGAAGATGCCCAGACGCAGGACTTTCTCCTCATTCGAACGCCCACGATCCCGTTTCGCAACGCCGATGAGTTCGTCGGCGTCGTCACCGCCGCGAGCGGCCATCCGCTCCTCATCCTGCCGCGCATCCTCGCACGCGTGGGGGTTGGCCGCGCCTTCGGGCTGCTCAAGAAGATCAGCGCAGGCATGAAGGTGCCGATGCACTCGATGGCGACGACCACCTATTACAGCGCCGCGCCCATCCGATGCGGTGATTATGCGATGCACGTGTCGCTCGAGCCGCGCGCACGCGCTGCCGATTCGAACGGCGGCGACTCGGCCGACTGGCTCTACGACGATCTGAAGAAGCGACTCGCGAACGCGCCGGTGATCTACGACCTGCGCGCCCAGTTCTTCGTCAGCGACGAGCTGACGCCGATCGAGGACGCGTCCGTCCCGTGGAAGGAGTCCGACGCGCCGTGGGTGACCGTCGGCCAGCTCACGATCGAGCAGCAAGATCTCAGCTCGGAGCGCTGCCGCAAGATCGCGGAGTACATCGAGACGCTCTCGTTCGACCCTTGGCATGCGCTCGTCGAGCATCGACCGCTCGGGAACATCATGCGCGCGCGCAACCACGCGTACCGCCTGAGCACGATCGAGCGAAAGGCCGCGAAAGAGCCGACCGGAAGCGAGGTCTTCTGACCATGAGCGCCGTCCACGGTCATGTCGACGCGAAGTTCGCGCGCGTTCGTGAGGTCTTCGAGGCGAGCTTTGCGCCCTCCGCGGGGAGCGAGCGCGAACGCGGCGCGTCCGTCGCCGTCGTGATTGATGGGAAGCTCGTCGTCGATCTTCACGGCGGGTTCATGGACAAAGCGCAGACCTTGCCATGGACCGAAGACACGATCGCGAACGTCTGGTCCGTCACGAAGGCCTGGACCTCGACGATGGCGCTTCGTCTGGTCGATCAAGGCAAGCTCGATCTCGATCGCCGCGTCGCTTCGTACTGGCCCGACTTCGGGCGTCACGGCAAAGAGGACCTGCGTGTTCGCGAGCTCTTGGCGCACCGCGCGGGCCTGCCCGCGATCCGCGACCTCCTCCCGCCCGAGGCGCTCTTCGATTGGGAGGCGATGACGAACGCGCTCGCGAACGAGACGCCATGGTGGCCGCCCGGCACGAAGCATGGCTACCACGCGGTCACGTTCGGGTGGCTCGTCGGCGAGCTCGTTCGGCGCGTCTCCGGCAAATCGCCCGGCACGTTCTTTCGCGACGAGATCGCCGGTCCGCTCGGCATCGCCCGTCACGCGATGATGGGCTTCGGCCCCGAGGAAGATCCTCGCTGCGCCGAGCTGCGTTTCTTGAAGCGTGATCTGAATGGACCACCGACGCTCGTCGACAAGCTGATGGCGGCGCCCGAGTCGATGGCCGCGCGTGCGTTCTCGAATCCGCCGGCGCTCGTGATCCCTCACATCGCGCTGTCGCGCGCGTGGCGTGGCGCGGAGCTGCCCGCGATCAACGGGCACACGAACGCACGCGCGCTGGCGCGTTTCTACGGCGCGCTCGCGCGAGGTGGCGAGATCGACAGCGTGCGTGTGCTCTCCTCCACGCTCGCGACCGAGCTCGCCAAGGAGCATTCCGTGGGCCACGACGCGATCCTCGACGTCGAGACGCGCTTCGGGCTCGGCTTCATGCTGAACCTTCCGCATGCGTCGTTCGGCCCAAACGAAGGCTGCTTCGGGCATCCAGGCATGGGCGGTTCGGTGGGGTGTGCGAACCCGGAGACGCGCGTCGGCTTCGGCTACGTCACGAACATGCTCGGCGTGCACATCCTCGTCGATCCTCGTGCGTCGCGCTTGATCGACGCCGTGTACGCGTCGCTCGCGTAGCGTGAGCCGTCAGTCGAATACCTCGATGTCCACGAGGTCGGGCATCCTCGTCCACGCGTGGCGTCGTGCTTCGTACACGCTCACCTTCGGCGCCATGAAGGTCTGATCGGCGAACGCGCCGACAGCGACGGCGACGAAGTCCGGCAGCCCGTCGTGCGTCCAGGCCACGGTCGAGCCGCAGGTGGGGCAGAGCTGAAACGTGGCCTTGCCGCCGCTCTCACCGACGCGCGTCCATTCCTTGAACGGACCTTCGAACGAGACGCAGTCCTTCGGGAAGCGCGCTTGCACACCAAAGACGCTGCCCGTTCGCTTCTGGCAGGCGTGGCAATGGCACATCGACGTGCGGACCGGATCGGCCGTGCACGTGACGCGAAATGCGCCGCAGCTGCAGGTCGCGACGCGCTCGGTGGGGCTCGTTTCGGTGGTGGCGTTCGTCATTCGAATCGTCCTCTCGGGAGCAACGAGGTCATGTCACGGCGCTTCACGAAGCGCGATCTCGGTGTGCAGTCGAATCGGCTCGCCCGGATAAGCGATCAAGAGATCGTCGTCCGTGTTCAGCGCGTTCGCCGGGCACGTCCACGGCTCGAGGCAGACGAAGTCCTTGTCCTCGAGCGTCCAGACGACCCAGCGACGAAAGTCCTTCGAGCAACGCACGTCGATCGCGGCGCCGTCCCCGAGCTCGAGCGTCGCGTTCGTGCCGTCGTGATCGATCAAATGGAGGTCGACCTCCTTCGCGGTCAAATCGATCGGGGAGGGGACATCGACCATCTCCTTGGCGGCGTTGTCCCATGCGCGCGCCGCCAGGGTCTTCACGCGGGCCTTCCCCTTGTCCGCTCGCGGGACATGAAAATAGGGGTGAAACCCCGCGCCAAAAAGCATCGGATCCGACATCGCGGCCGTGCTCTCGAAGGTCTGCTCGATGTGGAGCGAGGAGCCCTTGAGCGAGTAGTGGAACGTCACGACGAAGTCCCACGGGTACACCGCGCGCGTTCGCTCGTTCGAGGTCAAGCGCAGCGTCGCCTCATCGGCCTTTTGCGAGATCACCTCCCAGGCCTCGTTGCGCGCGAAGCCGTGCTGGCCCATGTGCCCAGACCGCTCACCGCGCACGAAGCGATCACCTTCGAGCTTGCCGGGCGAAGGGAACAGGATCGGGTTTCCGCCCCGCACGTTCTTCGTCTTGTCGAGCAGCGTGCTCTCGTCCAAGTAGAAGATCGGGCGCCCGCCGACGAAGAAGCGCGTCGCCATCCCGCCACGCTCGGGAGCGAGGAAGGCGTGGCAGTCGTTGCGCGTCAGCACGATCGTCTCGAGCGCCGTGGGCGCGGCAGGAAGCGTAGCCATCTCGTCCTCTCGTTGCGTTGCGTCGTCGTGTGCGTTCCGCGGTCCTTCATACCACGATCATCAGACCCTCGCTCTCGCGGGGTTTCGCACCAGCGCGAGCCGGCTCGTTCGTGGCACGACGTCGAGCGCGTCGATGGTGTCGGCGTTGGGATCCATCGGCGCCGCTTCGGCCTCGACGGCGATCGGCGGGTGCTGCTCCAAGTGATCCTCCCACCAGCAGGCGGCGTCGTCGTGCGACCACGGCTCGACGTCGCATGCCAAGAGGGCATTTCGTAGCTCGATCGCGTTCGCGGGTCGCGCGGAGGGATCCTTCTCGAGGCATCGCATGATGATGGCTTCGAGCGACGAAGGCAGCGGGCGACGCACGCGCGCCGAAGGACGCTCGGGGATCTCATGAAGATGGGCGGCGCACATCTCCATCACCGAGCTCGCCTTGAACATGTGCTTTCCGGTGAGCAAGAAGTAGCCGATCGCGCCGACCGCATAGAGATCGCTCCGCGCGTCGATGAGCTCGGCGGAACGGATGCCTTCGGGCGACAGATACGAAGGCGTGCCGATCAAGGCGTTGACGTCGGTGTGCTTGGGATCGCGCGCGAGGACCTGTTTGACGAGCCCGAAGTCGAGCACCTTGACGGTGTCCTTTACGCCTCCTCGATCGCAGAGGACGACGTTCGCCGGCTTCACGTCACGATGGACGAGACCCCTTCCATGTGCCTCGGACAGCGCCCCGGCGATCTGCGCGAGGACGTGGACGACACGTGACGGAGGCATCGGACCAGAGCGCTCGACGATGCGTTGGAGGTCGAGGCCGTCGAGGTACTCCATCGCGTAGTAGAAGACGCCGCCGCGCGTTCGACCGTAGTCGTAGATCATCACCGTGTTCGGGTGGGTGAGGCGGCTCGTCTCGCGCACCTCGCGTTCGAAGCGCGCGACCGTCTCGACGCCAGCGCGCTCGGGCGGCAGCAGCTTCACCGCGGTGGGCCGGCGCAGCATCGTGTGGCGCGCCAGGTAGACCTCTCCCATGCCGCCTTCGCCGATCTTGCGCTCGAGGACGTATTGGCCGAGCTGCTTTGCGACCGCCACCTTCTCGCGGAGGCCGTAAATCACGCGGGATGTGAGCGTCGTGAGCCCGATCGTCGCCGCGCACCAGATCGACGTGAACGACGTCACCTCGAACATCGCGGCACGTGAGACGAGGGAGCCTGCCCACATCGCGACCCCGATCGCCGGCAAGACGCTGACCGTGCTCACGAAGACCGTCGTGCGCGGGGCGCTCGGGATGATCACCGCGCGGGTGAAGAGCAGGCTCAGCGAGACGAGGACCATCAGGAGATCGAGCCGAGCGGCATGGACGAACGCCAAGAACGGCATCTGGAAGGCGTGGCCCGCCAGCGTCCCGAAGACGAGCCCGAAGTCCAGCGCGGCGAGCGTCAGCGACTTGTGCCGCCGAGGCTGCCGCGCGATGAGCCACACGAGGACAGGCAACATCGACACGGCGAGGTGGACGAGATTGGCCGGCTGAAGAAACCCAGTCAGGGCGCCAATCTTCTTTACGAACAGGATGCGGTGCGTATTGCCTGCGAGGAAAAAGAACCCGCTAATGCACATACAGACTTTGGCAAATAGCGCTATTCGCTTTTGCAGGTAGTCGCGCCCCGCGTCCGAGTCGAGGGCGATCGAGCCGCCTCCCGTCGACGAGCTCGACTGCACCCCACGAGGAGATACCAGCGTATTGCGCTTGAGGAATCCCGCGAGCCGCTTGGTGACGGACGGCTCGGGGGTCGCGGTCGTGCTCGAGGACGATGAAAACGGCTTCATGACGACTTACTGGAGCTCCGTACGAATGCCAAAGGATGCATAGGCCTCGCCTTGTCGATTGGTGTCATCGACATTGCCGCCTACGTCTGCGTAAATCGCCGGCCGGTACATCGGGCCAGCGGAGTCGACGGGAATGAACGTGAAGCCACCACCGACGCGCTGGCGAGCGATGTCCGTGCGAATCGCGCGGGTCATCTCGTAGTGCGGGCCGATGTAGAGGGAGGCTTCGCGCCCGCCACGCCATGCCTCGAACAGCACCTCGGTGCGGCCGTTCATGACCACGTCATTGCGCTTCACGACCGTGTCGTGCTGAACGTCGTAGAAGTACGAATCGGTCGGGTTGAAGTGATAGAACGCCAGCTCGTTGCGGCCGCGGAGGGCGATCCTCCAGAACTGCATGTTGAACTTGTTCGACAGCGCCGCCTTGTGCGCGATGCCCGAGGCGCGCGGCGCGTGGTCGAGCACGTTCTCGCCGAACGGGGAGTCCTTCGACGGAAGCGCGATGAGGCCGCGCCCTTCGCCCGTAAATCCCAGCATCTGGTACTCCGCGCGAAGCTTCAGCGGAGGCAGCGGGCTCCACTCGACGTGCACGCTCGGGGCGGCGTAGGCCGATTGAACCGAGAGGCCTGCGCCAGCCTGGATGTAGTGCTTCTCGCGGAGCCGCGCCTCGTCACGGGTGATGACATAGCGATAGAAGAGCCCGGCCGACACTTCGACCACCGACGGGTTGACCCGTCCGGCGGCCTCCGCTTCGCCGATGAAGCGCGACGACATCAGCTTCTTCTCGGGGGTCACGGCG
Source organism: Labilithrix sp. (assembly GCA_044227045.1). Taxonomy (GTDB): domain Bacteria; phylum Myxococcota_A; class Polyangia; order Polyangiales; family Polyangiaceae; genus Labilithrix. The sequence continues at coordinate 9,001 of JBGAFW010000009.1, read as the reverse complement.
TCGGGTTCTTGCGCGGTGCTCGTCGTCGCGGGTGACGCGCCGTCGTCTGCGCGTGCCTCGGAAGGCGCCGCGAAGACCGAGAGCGAGCCGGCGAGGAGAGAGAGGGCGACGCACGTGATCTTCTTCGAGCTATTCATGATGATCTCCAATCGGACTTTCGGTGGTGGGGAAGACGAATCGTTGGGTACGTGAGGGTGGTTCGAGGGCGCGCGGGTCATTGGCCGCCGGTGACGTACGCGAGGCGCGCGCGTGCGAGGCGGATGGCGACTTGCGCTTTCGCGGCGTCGAGGCGCGCGCTGAAGAGCTCCGTCTGCGCCTCGGTCAGCTCGACGGTGGTCGCTTTGTCCGCGTTGAAGCGGTCCCACCGCGCTCGGTAGGACGTCTCCGCGGCCGTGAGGCGACGTGCGGAGGATTCGATGCTCGCCACCGCGTTTCGGTGCGAGAGAACAGCGTCGACGACCTCGGTTCGAACGGCGTCGAGCAGCGAGCGGCGCTGTGCGTCGACGGCGAGCGCCTTCGCTTGGTTCGCGCGCTGTTGCGACAGACCCGTCGCCGTGTCGTTGGGCGCGTAGGTGAGCTGGACTCCAACCTGCCACGTCGCGTTGAAGTCTTGCGTCTGCGGAAAGTGACGTTGGTTCGGGTTGGCGACGGTCCCTTGCGCGACTCCGTCGAGCCTTGGCAGGGCCTGGGCGCGAGCGACCTGGGCTTGCTTCTCGAGCGCAAGCCGCTGCGAGGCGAGCGCGCCAAGCTCGGGGCGCCGTGTCTGCGCGACGCCGACGAGGGTGTCGATGTCGTCGATCGCGTCGCCTCGAGGTGGGGCCTGTCGAAGGTCCTCGCCGATCTCGAAGGCGCGATGACCTTCTTCGTGCATCGCGATCGTGATTCGCTCGCGCTGCAACGACGCGAGGTTCTTCGTCTGCACCAAGACGAGCTCGGAGGACGCAAGCGTCGCTTCGACCCGCGCCACGTCGGCTTCCGAGGCCGAGTCCGCGGCCGCGAGCGCCTTGATTCGCGCATAGTGCTCACGGCTCAGGTCGACGTTTTGCTGCGATACCGCCGCCTCGAGCTCGGCCCGCACCCAATCGTAATAAAGCGCTTTGGCGTCATAAGCGGTTTTGCGCTCTGTGGCTTTGCGTGATTGCTCCGACGCCACGAGCTGGGCATTCGCGGCGTCTTTCGCCTGGACGAGGCGAAAGACGTAATCGGTAAAGGGCACGGTCAGCGTCGCGGTCGCGGTCGTCGCGTTCTCGAGCGCACGGATCGAGAGCGGGGCAGCCGCGAGCTGCGCTCCGGGAGGCAATGGCCCCTCGGCGGCGCCCGGCGCGAGGACGAGATTTCCGAGCGCCGGGTTGGTGATGGGCGAGAGCCGGTAATAGCTGCCCGAGAGCGAGAGGCGCGGGAAGAAGTCGTAAAACGATTTGTCGACTTGTGCCTGCGCCGCCTCGATGTCGTGCTTCTTCTCTTCGATCGCGAGGCTCGTCCGCGTCGCCCGGCGCGCGACCTCTTCGGAGGTGAGCCCACCGGCCTTGGCTGTCATCAGCGACGTCGCAGAAGGCGATTTTTTGGCGGCTTCTTCGGCGCTTGCTGAGGAACAAAGAAACGAGAGATGGGCGGCGAGGGCTGTCGCGAGGACAAACGTCACCTGGCGAACCACGTGGGATCGAAACATGACCGGCTCCTAGATGTGAGTGAGAGACTGCTTGGGAGAGAGCGACTGCGTTATCGAATCGTGGGCCGAGGCGAGATCACTCGGCCGGCGCGACGGACGGCGTATGCGAGGAGGGGAGAGGCTCGTCGTCCACCGAGGCGGTGGTGGCGTGCGTGCCGTGTGGCGTAGCGGGCTCGACCTTCGACCACTTCACGATCTTCAGGTCGAGGACGAAGACGGCGTAGAGGACGGGCACGAGCACGAGGGTGATGAGGGTCGCGAACGTGAGACCGCCGATTTGCACGTAGCAAAGAGGCTCCCAGAGCGGACCGCCATGCATGGCGAGGGGAACGAGACCGAGGACGGTGGCTCCGACGGTCACGAGGACGGGTCGGAGTCGCAGGATCCCTGCGTCGATCAGCGCCTCGAGGAAGGGTGCGCCGTGTTCGTGTTTCTCTTCGATGAAGTCGAACAAGACGATGACATGGCTGACGATGACACCGATGAGGCTGATGACACCGAGGAACGCCATGAAGCCGAACGGTGCGTTCATCACGAGGAGACTCATGAGCGAGGCCACGGCCCCGAAGGGAATCGCCGCGAACACGATGAGCGGCTTCACTGCGTTGCGGAACTGGAGGACGAGGGCGAGGAAGATCGAGCAGACCGAGATCACGAGGACGACCACGAGCTGCTTGAATGCCTTCACCTGCTCTTCTTGCTCGCCGCCGATGGTGAGGGTGTAGCCCGGAGGCAGCTCGCTCTTCATCTTCTCGAGCTCGGGACCCACTTGCGCGAGGACTTCGCTCGGGAGCACGCCGCGGACAGGGAAGCCACCCACGGTGATGGTGCGGACGTGGTTACGACGCAGGATCTTGGCGGTGCCCCCACCGAAATCGAGGTCGGAGATTTGGCGAAGCGGAACCTTCGACGACGGATCGTGTGCAGAGTACACGTAGAGGTTTCCGACGTCGGAGAGGCGCTGTCGCTCGGTCGCGCGGAGGCGCGTCATGATCGGCAGCTGGTGGTCACCTTCGTGGAGGAGGCCGATGCGCGCGCCATTCAGGGCCGTGGCGGACGAGGTCGAGACGTCTTGGTTGCTGACGCCAGCCGCGCTCGCCTGGTCGGAGTCGACGCGGAGCTTCACCGTGAAGTTGTCGGCACCCCACGTGTCGCGTGTGCGCTCGGCGTTGGGCTGCTTGGCGATCAGCGCCTCCACCTTGCCTGCGATTCGACGGAGGACCGCCGGGTCTTCGCCTGCGATGCGCACGGAGACCGGGATGCCCACGCCAGGACCGCTCTCGATTTCGCGGACGTCGATGCGTGCACCGGGGACGCGCCGTGAGAGCTCGTCTTGGAGCGGTCCGACGAGCTCCGCGGTGTGGTGCTTGTCCGAGAGCTTGATGATGAGCTGCGCGTAGTTCGACTGGCGCTGCTCCGGGCTGATGCTGAACCAGAAGCGAGGTCCACCGCCTCCGACGAACGTGGTGACAGACTCGAGGCCGCGTTGCGTGCCGACCTCGCGAATGATCGACTCCACCTCGCTCGCGGTCGCGTAGGTGCTCGCGACGGGAGAGTCTTCGGGGAGCCACACGTCGACGTAAGAGAGATAGGAGAAGTCCTTTGGGAAGAACGACTGCTTCACGTTGCGGACGCCGGCGACGCCGAATCCGAAGAGCACGCATGCCGCGATGAGCATGCGCCATCGGTGCTCGACCGCACGGGTAATGAGGCGTGAGTAGAGCTTGCCGAATCCCTTCTGGCGTCGCTCCTCCATCGTCGGCTCGGCCTTCTTGCTCGGGCGAAGGATGTAGTAGCCGAGGAGGGGAATGAACGTCATCGACACGAGACGCGACGAGACGAGGGACGCGGTGAGGACGATCGGCAGAGAGAAGATGAACTTGCCGACGTCACCCGTGAGCGTGAGGAACGGGAGGTAGGCCACGATGTTCGTGATCGTCGCGAAGAGGATCGCGGTCGCGAGCTTCGTCGGGCCAAGCCATGCGGCGACGATTCCAGGTAGACCCTTGCCGAGATCGCGCTTGATCGCGTCACCCGCGACGACGGGGTCATCGACGAGCAAACCGAGGGCGATGATGAGCGACGCGATCGACACCTGCTGCACGTCGATGCCGAGGAGGCGCATCGAGCCGAAGGTCATCGCGAGGGTGATCGGGATCGAGAGAGCCATCAGCAAGGCGCTGCGCCACTCCCAGAATCCAAGCAGCGCCACGAGGACGACGAGGATGACGGCCTCGTAGAGGCTCGACATGAACAGGTCCACGTTCTCCTTGACCTGCAAAGGCTGGTCGCTCACGCGGGTCACGACGAGATCCTCGGGGAGAAGGACACGCGCCTCCTCGAGCTTCTTGTCGACCTCCTTGCCGAAGTCCGAGATCTGGAGACCCGACTTCATCGTCAAAGAGAGCGTGATCGCGCGGGTGCGTTGCCATGCGCCGTTCTTGTCCTTCCACGTGGCGTACGAGGCGTACTGCGGGTTCTCGTATCCACGGGTGATCGTCACGACGTCGCGGAGGTAGACGAGCGAGCCGCTCGCGCTCTTGGTGATGACGATGCCGCCGATCTCGTCTTCGGTGCGGAGCTCGCCGTTCGGGGAGATGAGGATGCTCTTGCCTTGGAGCTCGACCGCGCCGCCACGTGCGGTGATGTTGCGTGCCGAGAGGGCGTCTTTGATTTGCTGCGGCCCAATCCCGTAGGCGGCGAGCTTCTCTTGCGAGTAGTCGAGCCAGATCACGTCACCGACGACGCCGCTACGCGTGACGCGGGCGACCGACGGGACACCTTGCAGCGCCTTCTCGAGCTGCTCGGAGTAGCCATCGAGATCACGGTAGCTGTACTTCTCGCCGGCGATGCTCGCGAGCTTCGCCTGGGTCTCGGCCGGGTCGCGAACGACCGTGAGATGCCAAACGTCCGGATGAATCTCGGAGGCGCGGAGGCGCTCGGTGACGAACTCCTGCGCGTTGGCGAGGATCTTCTCGTCGCTCGCGATCGTCTGCGTGTCGATGCCGAGGAAGCCGGCGCCGTGGATGATCCGGGCATCCTTCGCGCCCCGGCTCTCTGCCCACGCCGCGAGGTCCTTGCTGATGACGGCGAAGTCGCGGTCGTCGAGCGAGTAGGGGAAGCAACCGACGAGCGTCGCTCGCTGCCCGCCACCCGTGCCGGCGGCAGCCGCCGAGGCACGCGCCTCGTGGATCGCGGCGGCGATCTTGTCGGCGCGGAGCTCGACCTCGACGTCGCTGGCGCGCGGGCTTGCGATCGTCAGCATCAGCGCGGACGTGTCGCCGAAGTCCTTCATGAACTCCATGCTCGCGCCGTCGGGAAGGCCCTTCAGCGACGACAGCTTCAACCAGAGGTCGTCGAACTCCTTCGCGGTGTCCTTCACCGACTCGTCGAGGAGGATCGTGACGACGGCGACGCCTGCGCGCGTCGTCGACTCGAGCTTCTCGATCTTGGAGTTCTCGGCGAGCTTGCGCTCGACCGGCCGCGTGACGCGGTCCTCGACGTTCTCGGCGGTTGCGCCGGGCCACGAGAGGATCGCTGCCGCGACGCGCACGGGCACGTCGGGGTCCTTTCGCTTTGGCATCGTCGCATAGCCGAAGATGCCCCACATCACCGTGAAGACGAAGAGCACCCACGAGATGTGTCGGTTTTCGGTGAAGAAGCGCGCCGTATTGCGCGTCTTCTTGATCATTTCTTGGTCGGATTTGTGAGCGGACATGATGGTCTTCTCTCGCCTCGTTGCGTGGCTACGTGTTCAAGGAGTGATGGTCGGGGCAACGCTCGTCGCGAAATCGTGCCTCAAGGAATGACGACGGCTTCGTTGCCATCGCGAAGCAGCGCCCCGCCGACGGTGACGACGCGCTGGCCTGCGACGAGGCCGTCCGTGACGGTGACCGAGTTGCCGAGCACCTCGCCGAGGTGGACGTCTCTCAGTCGTGCTGGGGCGCGCTCTCCCTCGCCGTCGAGGACGAAGACGGAGAAGCGATGCTCGCTGCCGCCGCCTTGCGGCGACGCGGAGCGAACGATGGCCGACAGCGGTACGGCGATCGATGCCGTGGCCAGGGTGGACCCGGGCACGTGCACCGACACGACAGAACCTGCACGCATCGTTCCAGCGTCGTTCGGGAGCGCAGCTTCGACCGCGAACACGCGACCCTTCGAGTCCGCCGACGGCGCGATGCGCGTCACCGACGCGTCGACCATCTTCTCGGACTTCGCCGCGCCGTTCGGTCCGCTGCCTTCGCTCGAGGCTTCTCCCTCCATGCCGATGTACACCTGCAAAGGGCTGCCCACATGGAGCTTCTCGACGAGCGCTTGCGGCACGCCGAACACCGCCTTGACCGTGCGCATGTCGGCGACCGAGATCGCCTGCTGGCCCGGCGAGACGAGCGTGCCGATCTCGATGTTGCGCGAGAGGATGACGCCATCCATCGGCGCGCGAAGGACCGTGTCTTCGAGCGCGACGCCCGCCTCGCCCGATCGCGCGAGCGCTCCTTCGACGTTCGCCTTCGATGACTCCGCGCGCGCGATCTTCGCGTCGAGCTCGGCCTTCGTGATCGCCTTGCTCTCGAAGAGCTTCTTCGATCGTTCGAGCTCGGCTTCGGCGAGCTTGGCTTCGCTCTTCGCCTCGCTGATCTGCGCGCGCGTGGTGGCGACCTTCTGCGCGTAGTCCGAGGAGCGGATGCGCGCGAGGACGGTGCCCTTCTTGACGAAGTCACCTTTGTCGAGGAGGCGACGCTGCTTTCCTCCTTCGTCGCTCGTCTCGCCGACCATCTCGACGTAGCCGCCGACGCGAAACGCCATGTCGACGCGCGCCGCGGGCTCGAGCGATCCCGAGTAGCGAGCGAGCGTCGCGCCGGGGCTCTTCTCGACCGTACGAACCTTGACGGGGATCGGCTTTTTCTCGGGCACCGCTTGATGATGAGAAGAGCAACCGCCTGCGAACGGAGCGATGAGCCCAATGCCCATCGCGAGAACGAGCGCGGTAACCGACTTCTTGGTGCTGACTGTCTTTCGCGAAGAATTCATCCGTAGGACCTCCAGCGCGGCCCTTCGCGAAAGTGGTGCCAGCGCTCCGGCGACCGGCGCGGATGATGCCTCCCGGCTCGTTGTCCGCGAAATCACGCGGCGAAGTCCGAGCATCGGGCTCGGAGAGGAGAAGTGGAGAAGATGTCGACGCCGAAGGATACGTATCCAACCTCCGAGAGGAGATATCCAGCGGACGACCCTTCTGGAGAAGGTTATCCAGAGACGGATCGGATATATCCAAACACCCTCTCCAACGCCGGATTGGATACCTCCGATGGTTCCTCCGCGGAGCAGAGCCCGCCGAGCGCACGCCGCGACCGGGATGTGAGCAGCCTCGACCAGCTCGACAACGCCGTCACCGACCTCCTCATCCAACGAGGCACGCGCGACCTCCGGGATGGACGCTGGCCCGAAGCGGAGCAAGCCTTCACGTGCGCTCTCTACACACCTGGGGCTCGCGGCTCGCGTCGAACGGTCGCCGTCGTCGGCGTGTCCCAGGCGCGACTGTTCGGACGCCTCGACACGCGCGGAGCCTTCACGATGCTCCACTCCGTGCTTCACGCAGACAAACGGTGTGCTCATGCTCACGTCGTCGCCGCGATGCTCTTTGGTACACCCGACGACGGCTTGCTCGATCGACAGCGCAGCGCGACGCACACCGAGATCGCGCGACGGCTGCTCGTCGAGGAGACGGAGCCGTCAAATCGCGACACGGACCTCATCGCGCTCAACGCCGTCGGAGAGCTCTTCAACATGGCGATGGGCGGGGACGCGCACGCCTTCCTTCGCGCGCGGAGGCTCTGCGAAGGGGAGCTCCGTGGGGCGCTCTCGCCGGTGACGCGGTGCCTCGTGCTCGAGGCAGAGGCGATGGGTCATCTCGCAGCAGGCGATCTCGACGAGGAGGAGGCGACGCTCGACCATGTCTTGCGGATGTCGCGCGAGATTGGCTTCGCCGCCGCGGAGGCTCGCGTGCTCTCCCGTCTGGCGAGGCGCGCGGTCGAGCGCGGACAGCCGCACGATGCGATCGCGATCATCGACGAGGCGACGGGCGTGCTGACCAGTGCGGGCGCCGCGACGTCATGGGTGCAGCTCGCCCTCGCCGAGACGCGAAAGAAGGCGATCGATGGCAAGCCGCACAAGCCGCAGTCGTTCGCCGTCGCCGCCAATGGCGTCCGAACGCTGGCGCATCACGTCCCGAAGCTTCTCGAGCTCGGGGCTCGTCCTGCCGTGATCGCCGGGCCGGCGACCTCGAAGGAGGGGGCACGGGGTGATCTCGAGGACGAGATCCGTCGCCTCGCGCCTTCGCGCGTGACGGTGCTCATCGTCGGAGGCACCGCGTCGATCAAGGCGCTCGTGGCCCGCGCCCTTCACGATCGGTCGGGTCGGGCGCGGCAGCCCTTCGTGACGGTCGACTGCGCGACGCTTCCTTCGGAGGAGATCGAGGAGCTGCTCTTCGGCGTGCCTAACGCGCGAGGCGCGATCGACGAGGCCGAGCGGGGAACGTTGTACATTGCATCGATCGAGGATCTCCCGCTGCCCGTGCAGCCGCGGTTCATGAAATTCCTCGATGAAGCAACGGGCATCCGTGTGGTGGCATCCACACGAAGCAGCGCCCCAAACGAGCTTCAGCTCCGCGTCCTCGAGGGACGCTTCCGAAAGGATCTCGGCGAACGACTCGAGCTGGTTCGAATCGTCCTCACCACCCTGGCCTGACGCGTGTACTCTGCGAAGACAGACGAGGGGATGAGTCCGACGGAGATTCGATCAATCCGAGGCTCGCTGAGCCGCGCGGCGTTCGCGCGGCTGCTCGGCGTCACCGCGCTCACCGTCCTCCGGTGGGAGTTGCCCGAGGGCAGCAAAGAGGCGCGCCGCCCGCGACCGAAGATGATCGAGGCGCTCCGCAAGCTCGCGGCCGACGGCGTGGGCATGCAGGGGGGTCGCCCCGCGACGGACGGCGGTGACGACGAGGACGATGACGGCGACGTCTCGGAGGCGCTCCCCGTCGCGGTGGACTCCGCAGCGAGCCATGCGACCCACGTCGATGTCGATCAGGCAGACGCGACGAAGGACGAGGCGCGCGTCCGGCCGCTTCTCGACCGCCTGAGCACGGATGGATGGTCGCGGGCCGAAGACGAGCTCCTCGCGCTCCTGTCATCGGGCGCGCTCGTGACGAACACCGGGCGTGCGCTCGCGACGCTCGGGCTCGTGCAGGCGCAGTACTTCGGCCGACTCGACGTTCGAGGAGCGCTCGCGGCGATCCTCCCCATCCTCGACGACGTCGATCAAGGCCGGCTTCCCCGGCAT
>JBGAFW010000129.1:0-21978 GCA_044227045.1 Labilithrix sp. | reverse complement strand
GCCGGGCCTCCCGAAGAGCGACGCGGACTGGACCTCGCTGTTCAACGCCACCTCACAGGTCGGGCCGAGCTGCAAAGCGAAGAACGATCCGAACCTGCTCGCGCGAATGGACTCGGCGTCGGTCGCCAAGGACATCGACACCGTGCGCGCGCTCCTCGGCGAAGAGAAGATCAACTTCCTCGGCTTCTCGTACGGCTGTCACCTCGCGGCCGTGTACGCGACGCTCTTCCCGTCGCGCGTGCGCTCGTTCGTCCTCGACTCGCCGTCGCACCTCACCGCGGATCGCCGCGATCGATGGCGCGTGCTCCCTGCTGCAGGCGACCTCGCGCTCGATCGCTTCTTCGATTGGTGCGCCACCTCACCGAAGTGCGCGTTTGGACCTACCACCGGCAGGACACCGCAGGCGATCGCGGCCGCGTACGACGCGCTCGTCGCGACGCTCGACGCGACGCCGTTCAACGCGAGCCCTCGCCCGCTCGACGGCGCTGGCGTCCGCTACGCGTCGTTGACCTATCTCTACGATCCGCCGGGTCAGTGGTCGACGTTCGGGACCGTGCTGGCCGACGCCGCCGCAGGCAACGGCGCGACGCTCGCGACGGTGGCAGCAACCTCGATGGCCCCGACGTCTGCGCCGATGAAGAACATGTACAGCGCCTTCATGAGCATCGCCAACGCCGACGAGCCCCTCCCTCCAGGGTTCACCAAGAACGATCTGCGCGCGTTCATCGAAGGCGAGCTGAGCACGCTCGCCCCGAGGCTCGGAGTGCCTACCGCCGTGAACGAGCTGCCCTACCTCCTCGATTGGCCGATCCCCGCCGCGCATCCGCCGGTCCTCGTCGATGCCAAGAGCGCGCCTCCGCTGCTCCTCCTCGCCGGTCGCTACGATCCTTCGTCTCCCTACGCCACCATCCCTGCGCTCATGACCGCGCTCGGCAATGGCTCTCACCTCGTCACGTACGAAGGCGCCGGCCATACGCAGAGCGCGCGGAGCTTGTGCCTCGCCGACGCCGCCATCGACTTCCTGATCGATCCGAACGCCGCGCCCAAGGTGACGAGCTGCCCAGGGCTCGCGCCCAATTGAACAAGCTACGGTGAGGCGAGCTTCGACCCGATCGAAGACGCCACCCGCGTCACCGCGACCTGTAGATGCCGCCGAAACGTGCTCGACGCCATCGCGAGCGCTTCGGCTGCGTGCTCTTGCGACGGCAACGGCGCGACGAACGACACATGCGCGACCCGAAAGAGCAGATCGCTGCGCGACGTCCCGCGAAGCGCGGCGATCTCGTCGAGCAAGAGCGTGTGAAGCCGCTTCGAGCGATCGGCCACGGAGCCATCACCCACGAGCGAAGACGACGCGAACGGATGCTTCGCCAGCGCCCGAAGGTCATGGATCGATCGAAGCGCGCGCCGCACGCTTCGCACGAACGACGCGTCGGTGATGTCGACGGTGACGGTGGCAGGTCTCGTCGTCGCGGCCGGCGATCGCTCGCGCGCGTCCTCTCTCTCCAACTCCGCCAAATGGTGAGCCGCGCCACGCTCGGCGATCTCGAGGAGCCAATTCGCCGGCGGGCGATCACGACGATCGTGAAAGGCGACGTCGTACGTATGTCCGCCGAGCGTGAAGCGCGCCTCGGCGGCCAGCGTCGCGCCCGCGAAGCGAAAGACGGGCTCCCACACCTTCGCGTCGGCGTAGTAGCTGTAATAGAGCTTCAGGTCGGGCATACGAAAGAATGGCTCGATCGAGATCGCGGCCAGTCCCCCCATCTCGGGAGACGGCTCTTGGTAGACACCTCGGCACGACATGAAGCGCACCATTCCGATCCGCGCGTGACGAAGAGAGCTTCCGAGGAGAAGCTCGGCGTGGCGAAGGACAGCGTCGACGCCGGGATCGACACGGCGATCGCGTGACGAACAGCGCCCTCCGCCGATGTCGAGCGTGCACACCATCGCCGACGCCACGTCGTTGTCGTCGCAGAGCACGACGAACGCGCGTGGATCGCGCTGGAACCAGTATTCGACGAGCTCACCGGCGCGACGTCCTTCGAACTCGGTGATGAGCGCCTTCATCGCGGGAAGGTCTCCGCGCGTCGCCGCACGTCGCGTGAGCGGAAGATCGGCAGGAGCCGCGAGGCCGTTCTCGAGTCCGGGCACATGACGCGCGAGGAAGCCAACGTCGAGCATCACGTCGAAGAACTCCGCGTCACTCGACGCGTGCGCCGCGCGGCTCGTCGTGAAGTGGAAGGCGGCGCGAAACAGCTCGCGAAAGCGCTCGGGTCGCCGCCACTTCAGCGTGTGCAGGACGGCGTCGCGCGCGAGATCGTGCAAGAACACGCCGCGCGCGCTCGTCTCGACGATGCTGAGCGAGCGAAGCCAATCGAACGTCGCGTGCGCGTCCTTGCCCCCGTCGATCGCGCGAAGCCCGTCTTCGTCGAGCGTGCGAACGAGGCTCGCGAGCTCGATCGCCGCGGCTTGCCCTGGCGTGAGCCCCGCGAGGAGGCTGTCGCAGACCATGCTCATCAGCTCGGGCATCGGCTCGGTTCGATCGCCCCACGCCGAGAGCGCCTCGGCGACGTTCGAGTCAGCGGCGAGCGTCAACACGAGCGGGTAGCCACGTCCCGCGACGCGGATCGCCGCGCGGAGATGAGCCGGGACCGCACGGCGGCGAAGGAGCTCGTTCGCCTCGCGGTCGGTGAGCGGCCCGACCCGGCGCGCGACGACGGCGCTCCCCCAGGTAGCGCGCGTCGTCCATGCGATGCCCGGGTTGGCGCGCCCCGCGATGACGACGCGATGGTGCGCCTGACAACGGCGCACGACCTCGGAGGCAAGCAGCGACTCGAGCGCAGCGAGATGCTCCGCGGTGTCGACGAAGATGACGTGAAGGGATCCGGCGCGCCGACGACCACGCGTCTTCTCGAGGCCCGCCCGCGCGAGGAGCGCATGGAGGCCATCGCGGTTCTGCGCCTCGGCTCGCGCGTCGACGAACGACGTCTCGTGCCCGGCGGTGCGTGCATCACGCTCGAGGGCGCGAAGGAGACCCGATTTTCCGATCCCGCCTGGCCCCACGAGATGGAGGACACGAAGCTTCGCGTCGTCCTTCAAGAGCGTCGCGAAGAGCTCACGTTCGACGGCTCTCCCGACGAAGAGCGTCTCGTCGGCGCGAGCCTCGAGCTCCGAGAGCGAAGCCTTGGTGACGGGCTTGGCTCTTGCCTTGGATGCGACTCGCCGGCGACGGATCTTTTTCTTTTCGCTCCGCCGTCCGCCGCCCACGCCGACCCCCGCGACGCCAGCGTACTAAGTTCTCGCGAACACAATCGAGAAAGCGCGTGTCTCGATCGCTAGGTCACGACTTCGTCCTGACTCCGGGCAGGCCCTCACATCCACTCGGCGATCGCGCATCGAAAGGCGGCCACGTTCAACGCGTCAGCCGGCAGTCGAGGCGCCGTGTGCTCTCCGGGTGGTGAGCACGTGAGCCCGACGCCGGGCGAGCGGACGTCGGCGCCCTCGCTCACACTTGCGCGCAACGCGCAGTCGAAGCGGTTCGGCGCCTTCGCCGAGCTCGGACACTCCGCGCCCACGTCGACGACGACGCGCTCGACGGGGTTGCGGAGGGCGCTCCCTTCACAGCGTACGAGGGAGGCCCACGGAATGCCGGCGGTGGCGTCCCATGGGTAGGTACGCGCCGCGCAGTCCGGGCCCAAGATCGTGGGCTGGTCGCACGGCTTCTCGGTCACCCATTCGACGAGCTCGGAGACGCGATGCCCGTCGGAGCGCGCCGTGACGATGGTGGTGGCGAAGCCCGACGTCTCGCGGACGAAGGATCGCTCCTTGCGTGTGGGTAGCCGTCCACCGAAACGCATCGTGCAGATCTGGTGTGCGATGTCTGCCTCGACGACCATCGCGAGCGGCGACGTGACCTCTGCGAGCGAAGGGGGATCGCTCAGGCGAGGACGCGTGAGGATGACCGCGGGCGCACAGCGCACGTTGTCGTGATCGCCGCGGCTGCATGTGATGGGTGTCGTCGACATCCAGAACGGCGCGATCGCCTCGCTTGGCAGAGACTTCGCGCCCGGTCTCTTCGCCGGACAGACATGCAAGAACGGAACGCCGAGCTTCTCACGCAGCTCGGCGACGCACGCTGGAGCCGAAGGCGACTCGGCGAGGGTGGTCGCGTCCGGCGCGCTCAGCGTCTCCGATCCGCGGCATGCGAAGAGCGCCAGGCCACTACCGATCGCGAGAGGAAGGAGCGACCTCACGGCGTCACCAGCTGCCGTTCTCCTTCTGTCGACTCCAAGCGCGACGTCTTGCGAGCACGGCGACGCCCCTCGAAGAGATGCCATGCGGCGAGCAGCAAGATGCCCGTCGCGAAGACGCCGACGAGGTATGTGCCGCTTCCGGGATAGGCGTGCGTCGTGAAGTTTCCGACCTGCTTCGAGCCGAGCAGCGCGGGCGTGAACGGCGGCACTTTGATCGGCGCGTCCGGGCTCAGGTTGTGCCCATACGAATGAAGCTTGAGCGCGAAGCGACCAAGGCTGAACGCCGAGAAGTAGCCAACGACGACTGTCAAATCGAGCAGCGAGCGCACGTTCCCGACGGCCGCGACGCGCAGCAGCAGGATCGTCAAGAGCCCGAAGCCGAACGGGAGCCAGTCGAGATCGGTGAGCTCGGTTCGATCGATCTTCTTCATCCCGATGTAGTGATTCAGGATGTTGATCTCGCGAAGATCGCTTCCGTCATGGCCGCTCTCGAGCGTGTGTGCGTAGATCTGAACGCTCAGCCCCTCCGGGTATTGGGGCGCCTCCATCTCGATGTGCCAGAGCGGATGCGTGAGCCCGATCAAGAGCGGAACGATGAGCAGGACGAGCGCGAGCCTCGACCACAAGAAGAGCGGGCGATCGAGGAAGTGGTAGAAGCCCTCGAGCGCATGCTCGACGCGCGAGAGCGCAGACCGTCGCTCCTTGCGGACACGCCCTCGGCGCTCGTCCACCACCGCGTCGCTCGATCGTTCGTCCATGAGCACGACGCGGGCATCCTGCGTGCCGCAAGATCGCGTGGAGGACTCTCACAATCGAGACGTGAGGAGTGAAGCAGCGGCTCGTCCGCGAAACGTCGTCTCTCATGTCTGCGAGGACGGCCCCCTCGTGATCGATAGCGGACGCCTGCACCACATGCGTCCTCCGTGCAACGCTTGCGGTGAACGTGTCGCGGCTACTCGACCACCGTCGTTGGGATGACGCCGCCGGCGCCCGCGTCGAGCACGAGGCCGAGCCCCGAGAAGTCGTCGTCGATCTCGCGCGGGTCGACGTGAGGCTCGGCGCCTTGGCGCTGCGCGGTGGTGGAGATGACCGGGCGGCCGAGCTCACGCACGACGGTGCGAATGACCTCGTGGTTCGGGACGCGGATGCCGATCGTCTTGCGCTTCGTCTGCAAGAGGCGCGGCACCTCACGTGTGGCTTCGAGGATGAAGCAGTACGGCCCCGGCAAGAAGCGGCGAAGGACGCGGTAGATCTGGTTGTCGACGATCGCGTACTTCGCGATCTCGGCGAGGTCGGGACAGATGAACGCAAGCGGATGCGATCGATCCATTCCCTTGATTTGGTAGAGCCGATCCGCCGCGCGCTTGTTGCTGATGTCGCAACCCAACCCGTACACGGTGTCGGTTGGATAACCGATGACCTCGCCCGCGTTCAGCGCATCGACAGCGCGCTGAATCTTGCGTGGCTCCGGCGTGAGGGGGTTGATCGGGACGAGCATGGCGAAGGAGGGGTGATGACCAGGGCACCATACCAAGGCGTCATCCTGCGCGCTGCCCTGATTTATGGCTCTGTTCGACCTGTTTGGCCGTACCGCCTCCACGCTCGAGCCGACCGGTCCCGCTCGGCGGAAATACTTTCACGTGGCGATCGTTTACGATGCCATGGCTGACTGCGGCGCCGTTGTTCGCGGTTGGGTGGTGTTGCCCAAACGTTGCGCGGCCGTCGCGTGGGGTTTCCCCCGAATTGCTCCTTCATGCGTCTCGACGAGATCCTGTATCTAATCCCACTGTGGCTCCTGCGAAGCTCGGTCTTCGTCTTCGGCCTTCTCTGGGGGAGCTTCCTGAACGTCGTCATCTATCGCGTGCCGCGCGAGATGAGCGTGGTGCGCCCTGGATCGCACTGCCCCGGCTGCGGAAAGCCGATTCACGCGTACGACAATCTTCCGGTGCTCTCGTACGTGATCCTCCGCGGCCGGGCGCGCTGCTGCGGGGCGCGCATGTCGCCGCGGTATCCGCTCGTCGAGCTCATCGGCGGCGCGCTCTCGATCGCGATCTTCGAGGTCGTCATCCTGCATCTGCCAGGGTCCACGCCGGCGCATCGCGTGGCGGCGATCTATGGCGCGGACTTCGCGCTCTGCCTTGGGCTCGTCGCCGCGGCGTTCATCGACGCCGAGCACATGTTCCTCCCCGACTCGGTGACGATCGGCGGGACGATCCTCGGCATCGCGACGGCGACCGTCCGTGACCTCGCGTTCACCGAGTCTCTCATCGGCGCTGTCGTCGGGTTTCTCGTCATCTACGTTCCCTTCATCTTCCTCTACAAAGGTCTCCTCGGCCGCACCGGGATGGGGCTCGGCGACGCGAAGCTCCTGGCGCTCGCGGGCGCATGGTTTGGATGGCCGGGCGCGATCTTCACGCTACTCGCAGGCGCGGTGCAGGGATCGCTCTTCGCAGGGGTCACGCGCGTCCTCGGGATCGAGCTGAAGCTCCCCGACGCGGTGCTCGAGGACATCGCCGAGCTCGAGAAGCTCGCGGCCGAAGGGGACGAAGAAGCGAAGAAGGCCCTCGCGGAGGATCCGCTGACCGAAGACGAGAACGACGCGTTCCTTCTTCGCTTCTTCAAGAAGCTGCTCGGCATGGACGACGGCAAGAGCGACGCGAAGAAGGACACGACCGATACGACGGAAGAGAAGGACGCGAAGGCAGAGGACGCGAAAGACGAAGACGCGAAGAGCGACGAGGCCGAGGACGACGCCGTCGACGAAGGACCGCCGCGCGCGCGCCTGCCGTTTGGCCCATTCTTGATCCTCGCGATCCTCGAGCTTTTGTTCGCGGGCGATTGGCTTCGCGCGAACGTCCTCCCGGCCTTGTGGCCGGCGATGTGATTGGTAATAAGGCGGCTACCCATGCTTCGTCCCTTCGCCTCGCTTCTCGTCGCGCCGCTCGCCCTCCTGCTCGCCGGGTGCCCCGCCAAGGACGTGCCGGATGCCTCCGTGACGCCGGAGACGGACGCCGCGACCACCGCCGATGCCTCCTCCGCTGCGACCTTGGACGCGGCGACGGCGGGTGGCTCCGTGTTCGTCCAGTCCTCGGCCTCCACGCCGGCGCTCGATCGCCTCCTGCCGGAGGTGACGTTTCTTCATCAGTGGACGATGAAGAAGGTGCCGCGAGGCGAGATCAAGAGCCCGATCGGAAACCGCCCGATGCTCGGCCTCACCGAGTCGAACGGCATCGCCACGCTCGTCGCGATCGACGAGGCACGCCATCACGCGGTCGTTCGGATCGAAGCGCCGCCCACCTCCGCCACCGAGGTCGGTCGTGAGATCATCTCGCTCGATTGGTCGTCGCACGAGGCGACCACCATCGCCGAAGAGAAGAACCTCGCCGCGCTCGCCGAGAGCGGCATCGCGGCCGATGCAGGCGGAGGCGACGCAGGTCAGGGCGCAGGCTCCCTCGCGTCCGTCGCCGCACATGCGCGAGCGCTCGCCTTCGGAGGACCGCCCTTCGTCGACACGCGCGTGGCGACTTCTCCGGACGGCTCGTCGATCTTCTTCCTCGCCGCCGCCGTGCTCTACCGCACCGACGCGAGCGGAAACAACCCGACGCGCTTTGGGTCCGCGCGCGAGTCGAGCGAGCCGATGGTCTCGCCGAAGAACGACGTGCTCGCCTACGTCGGATGCGACAGCGGCTGCGAAGACGCGAAGAAGAAGTCGCTCCGTCTCGCATCGCTCGGAAAGACGGAGGCGAAGGACGCTGGCGCCGCCAGCGCCAAAGACGGCGGCGCGGTGAAGCCCTCGTCGGATCGAACGATTGGTGCGGTGGTCGACCCTTCCATCCTCGCGTTCTCGTCCGACGGCGCGAGCCTCTACGCGACGAGCACGCCGGACAACGAGAAGCCTTCGTGCTTCTACGCAGTCACGGTCGCGAGCGGTGAGGCGAAGAAGCTCGCATGCGCCGCAGCGAAGGGCGTCCCGAGCTTTGCCGTGTCACCCAACGGGAAGCTCGCTGTCTTCGTCTCGCTCGGTGAAGGCGGCGCCTCCGAGTCGATCTTGATCGATCTCGCGACCGGCAAGCCCAAGGGCGCGCCGCGCAAGGTCGTCTCGATGGACGTGCGCAAAGGTCAATTCGTCCTCACCGACGACGCGCGCATCGTCTCGGCGGCGCGCGGCCTCGGCGCAGGCTCGGGGATCACGATCATTCCGCTCGCGACCGAGGGCGACGCCGGCGCGACCGAGAAGAACCTCCACTGGGAAGAGGCCGCGTTCATCAAAGGCCTTCGCCATGCAGGCCCACGCTCGATCGCGTTCCTCGTCACGCGACGAAACGTCCTCGAGCTCGACCTGCTCGAGATCACCCGCTGACGATCAGCCGCCGGTGCACGGCGTGAGGCAGCTCGCGCGAATGCAGGCGTCGTAGGCCTTCTCGGCCTCCACGACGTCGGGGTGCGCGCCCTCGCAAAGCGAGCGGCACGACGCGCCGCCGCCATCACCGCCGCCGCCGCCGCCTCCGCCGCCGCCTCCGCCGCCTCCGCCGCCGCCTCCGCCGCCTCCGCCGCCTCCGCCGCCTCCGCCGCCTCCGCCGCCTCCGCCGCCTCCGCCGCCTCCGCCGCCTCCGCCGCCTCCACCGCCTCCGCCTCCGGTGCCGCCTTCGGCGATCGGGATGTAAACCGCGGTGCCTTCGTCAGGGCAATTCGCGAGGCAGGTGTGAAGCGCGCTGCAGTCTTCGTTCGTGAAGCATGCGTTCGTGACGGCGCAGCACTGGTCCTGCATGCACGTCTGGCAGGCCGCGGAGAATTTCACGCGGAGGGTGCACGTCCCGTCACCGGCGTCGTTCGGTGCGCCCGAGCTGGACGAAGACGTGTCGGGTGACGACGAAGAAGACGAGCAGGCCACGACGGCGATGGCGACGATCGACACCGCGACGAAGACAGAGCGCATGGTTAAGTTGAAGCACCTCGGCGCCGAGCCGTTGTTACATGCGTGTTCCAGCGCTTGAACACGTCGCTCGACCCGACCCAACCTCCTGATCACACCAAAGCAAATCGCCCTGGCAACCACGGTGTGCTCCGCGGTCGGCCAAGGCGAATGTTCGGGTGGTGGAACGTCGCGCTTACTTGCGCTGCTCGACCGGCACGTACTCGCGGGCGGTCGGGCCCGTGTAGATCTGGCGCGGACGGCCGATCTTCGTCGTGGGGTCCTCCATCATCTCCTTCCAGTGGGCGATCCAGCCGGGGAGGCGCCCGATGGCGAAGAGGACGGTGAACATCGACGTCGGGAAGCCGAGCGCGCGATAGATGATGCCCGAGTAGAAGTCGACGTTCGGGTAAAGCTTGCGCTCGACGAAGTAGCTGTCCTTGAGCGCGGCCTCTTCGAGCTCCTTGGCGATGTCGAGGAGCGGGTCTTTGACGCCGAGCTTGCCGAGGACCTTGTCCGCCGCAGCCTTGATCAGCTTCGCGCGGGGGTCGAAGTTCTTGTAGACGCGGTGACCGAAGCCCATGAGGCGGAAGTTCGAGTTCTTGTCCTTCGCGAGCTCGACGAACTTCTTCACGTTGCCGCCGTCGGCCTTGATCGTCTCGAGCATCTCGATGACTTCCTGGTTTGCGCCGCCGTGGAGCGGACCCCAGAGAGCCAAGATGCCTGCCGCCACGCTCGCGAAGAGGTTCGCGCGCGAGCTGCCGACGAGGCGCACCGTCGAGGTGGAGCAGTTCTGCTCGTGGTCGGCGTGGAGGATGAAGAGGAGGTTCATCGCCGACTCGATGTCCTCGTCGACGACGTACGGCTCCGACGGAACCGCGAACATCATGTGAAGGAAATTCGCGCAGTAACGAAGGTCGTTCTGCGGGTAGACGAACGGCTGGCCGATCGACTTCTTGTAGGCGTAGGCCGCGATCGTCCGCACCTTCGAGATGAGGCGCGCGATGGTGATGTCCATCTTCTCCTTGTCGTTGATGTCGTGCTCTTCCGGGTAGTACGTGGAGAGCGAGCAGACCATCGCGGAGAGGACCGCCATCGGGTGCGCGGTCGACGGGAAGCCGTCGAAGAAGTGCTTCATGTCCTCGTGGATCAACGAGTGACGCGTGAGGTTCGTCGAGAAGCGATCGAGCTCGGCCTTGTTCGGGAGGTTGCCGTAGATGAGCAAGTACGCGGTCTCGACGAACTTCGACTTCTCGGCGAGCTGCTCGATCGGAATGCCGCGGTAGCGTAGGACGCCCTTCTCGCCATCGAGGAACGTGATGGCGCTCTTCGTCGACGCCGTGTTCATGAATGCAGGGTCGAGCGTGACGAGGCCTGTCTTGTTTCGCAGGTTCGCGATGTCGAGCGCTCGCTCGTTCTCCGTGCCGATGATCACCGGCGCTTCGAACGTCGAGTCCTTCAGCTTGATTTCGACCTTTTCGTCACTCATGTTTTGGCTTCTCTCGTGCGGGTTGGAACGAAGCGGTTCGCGAATATAGGCAAGCAAACGCGGCGCGTCACCACCTACCAAACCAATTGCTGCAGAGCGCCACACCCGGCGTGCCGTCCCGGGTCGCTTGCCCTCGACATGTGTTTAGTAAACGTCGCAAATATCGTGTTTTTGTAGGGTGCGCGACCGCGGAGACAAGCGCCGGTCCCGCAGAAATCGGAGGACGAACGGCACGAGGAGCCACGCGCCGACCGAAAACATCGTCCAGAGCGACGCGGCCGCCACGGCAAGGACGGTGTTGCCGGTTGCCCTCCGAACGACGATGAGCGTGTCGCAGCCAAGCGCGACGAGCAGCGCGACCATCGACAGGACGATGCAGACGCTCGCGAAGCGGTGAAGCTGCTCGTTGATCTCTCCGCCGAGCGTCAGCCGGTGGTAGGCCGCGGGCATCATCAGGAGGATGACCGACGCGGCCAGGAAGAGCAGCGCGACGACGTGCAGGATCTTCGAGGAGGGTGGAAGTGAATCGAAGCCGCTCTGGAGAACCCCGGCGAGCTGGAAGCCGAGGAGCGCCTGCGTGCCAGGAAGGACGACGCGCGCCTCCGTCAACACCTGCCGGATCTTGACGTCGAGCTTCGTCTTCGGCTCCTCCTCGGACGAGGCGCGCTGGCGCACGGGACCAACGGCGCGGCGCATGAGCAGCGGCACGACATAGAAGCCGGCGAGCGCGGCAAGGCCGCCGATGAGCCCAAGCGTCGTCCCAAGCGCACGGCCGTCGGCGGCGAGGCCCACCACGAACATCTCGCCGGCGAGCGAAAGGGCGAGCGGCGCGAGCGCGAGGCACATCGCCTTGCGCGACAGCGAGTCGAGCGCGAACGAGTCCTCACCGCGGTCGACGATGCGATGATGGGCGGTGGGCACATAGAGCAACACCAGCGCGACGAGCATCGCGGCGAGCGAGAACATCTCGACGGTCCTCGCGGGCGGCGGCAACCGATCGAGCTTCGGCATCAAGAACGCCTGAAACGTGAAGCCGAGGAGCACCTGCAAGCCGAGCACGAGCATGCGTGACTCGTCGAGCGCCTGCTGTATTTTCGTCTTCAGCTCCACGATGCAGCGTGAAGCAACGCACATGCCGCCGAGACGTCAGCTGCGCCACATGCGGCGCTGATCGGCCTGCGCTTGGGACAGGCGGCGCTGCTCTTGGACGAGCGCGCCGTACGCGCGTGGAATGCGTGCATCGCGGCCGAGCGCATACATGACGCGGAGCGCGGCCTCGGCGTCGTCTTTGGCGCGGTGCGCTTGCTCGAGCTGAACGCCGAGGCGCGCGGCGACGTCGCCGAGGGCGCGTGACTTCTCGTCGGACTGGATGTCGCGAGCCCAGACGAGAGGATCGATCCACTCGACGTCGCGAGTGAGCGCAGGGATGCCCGTGGTCGCCGCCTTGGCGCGCGCGAACTCGCTCATCATGAACGCGCGATCGAAGAGCGCGTTGTACGCCGCGGGGACGCAACCGCGGAGCGCCTGCGCGATCTCGGAGGCGACGTCTTCGAAGCGCGGCTTGTCCTTGACCATCGCGTCGGTGATGCCGTGCACGGCCGTCACCTCCGGAGGGATCGGCATGCCCGGGTTGATGAGCCAGTTGTAGCGCGCGACGACGTCGCCATGGCGACCGACGACGATGCCGACCTCGACGACGCGATCGACCGAGGCGTCGCGGCCCGTCGTCTCGACGTCGAGGAGCGCGATGTCGACCTCGTGCCACGCGGTGTCTTGCGCGAAGCCTTCGGCGAGGCCGCGGATGGCGACCTTGAGGAGGTGCGCGATCCCCGGGTAGTGCCGCCCTGTCGGGAAGCAGCCGCAGACGTCGGCGACGGCCCTCGTCACGGGAGCCCTATGGGCATGAGCGACGTGAGCGCGCCGATCATTTCTTCGGGGCTGCGCTCGAGCTGGGCTGTGGCGTCGCCTTGCTGCCGGCGTCTTTGGCGTCCTTCGGGTTGGCGTCTTTTCCGCCCGCATCGGGCGCGGCGGACGGCGCCGACGAGCCCGAGGTGGTCGGAGCGGCCTGCTTGCCCATCATCTGGAGCTCGAGGTTCAGCCACTCGTTGAGGTCTTGGTGGCCGTCGTACTGGCGGCCGTTGATGTAGATCGTCGGCGTTCCTTCGATCTTGAGATCCTCGTTGCCGAGCTTGCGGTCCTTCGCGATGCGCTCGGCGGTCTCCGGCGCCTGCATGTCGGCGTGGAGACGGGTGATGTCGAGCCCGATCTCCTTCGCGAGCTGGTCGAGACCTTGCTGATCGAGGTGATCTTGATGCGAGAAGATCTGGTGATGCATCTCCCAGAACTTGCCTTGCTTCCAGGCCGCGATCGCGGCGCGGGCGGCGTTCTCGGAGTTCGGGAACTTCCCGAGCACGTAGAACTTGTAGACGAAGCGGACGTCGTTCTTGCGCGACTCGACGAGCTTGTCGATCGCCGGAGCGAACTCACCGCAGTGCGGGCATTGGAAGTCGGCGAACTCGACGATCGTGAGCGGCGCGCTCTCGGGTCCCTTCGAAGGTGAGCCGTCGATCGGGACGTTCCTGATCTTGTCGGCGTCGAAGCGGTTCTTGTAGCTCTTCTCGACTTGCTCTCGCGTCATGCCGTCTTTGACGCCCTTCATGACGTACTTGGCGGCAGGGAGGCACTTGTCGCAGTCGCGTTTGTCCTTCACGCACTGGGCGATCGGGACCGGCGTGCTCGGGCACGGAGCGATGAATTCGCTGACGTACGAGCTCCATTCCTTCTTTTCGCGTTGCGTGAGCGCCGCCGTGTCGACCCCGTCGAGGGTGACAATCGGGACGTCGGGCCCGGGCTTTTCCTTGGTGGGATCCTCCGTCGACTTCCCGCAGGTGGACCCAGCAAGCGCAAAAGCCCCTAAAAATACGGCAGATAACGCTTTCATCGCGATCGCGATGCCACCCTACCAAAAAGGGCGCGCCGCAGAAACCTTCGTCTTCTCTTCCGAACGTCTCCCGAAACACCTGCGGAACGTCTCCCGAAACACCTGCGCGTAGCCTCGAAAAGCGTGCGGCTGACTTCTGCGGCGTTTGGCACGACTTCTGATCGGACAACCCACAGGCTGTCCCCGCTCGCTCCACAGGAACACAGTGCTTTGCGCGTCGGCGGTCCGCGGCTAGAGACTAGCCACGAGTCCACCGTGCGTAGCGTCGTCTTTCGTTTTGAAAGCGTCTCGGCCCTGTCGAGCGCACTTGCCGAGACCAAGGGAGCGCTCTCGCTCCCCGAGGGCGAGAGCGTCAACGACGGAGAGTGGGTGCTCGCGATCTTCGAGATCGGGTCGAAGCGGCGCGCCACCGCGGCGGCCGCACGAGGAGTCCGCGCCGCCGGTGACACGCATCTCGAGTTCGAGCGCCGCGACTGGGAGCGTTTGGTCGGGTTCGTCGCCGCGCGCAGCGAGCACATGCGCGCCGCACGTCCCCTCCCCTCCACGTCGTCGGCGCGCATCCCGATCGCCGAGGCGGTGAAGGACAAAGACAAAGAGAGCGCGCCGTCGATCCCCGCCGATCGCCCCTCGCAGACTCCGCCCGTGAGCGAGATGCCTCCGCGGTCACGACGCCTCGATGACATTCCGTCATCCACCGCGCTCGAGTCGAGCCGCATCCCGTTCGGATCGCGCGTCCTCGTCATCGACGCGACGGGCGGCAGCGGCGGCGCAGGCGACGAGCTTCGCGCGATGCTCGCGGAGATGGGCCTCGTCGTCGAGCTGGTCGCGTCGACCAAGCGCGCCTCCGAGCGCATGGAGTCGCAGACCTTCGACGCCATCGTCCTCGATCTCCACGCCACGCCGGCGCGAGGCGAGATGGACTCGCGCACGTTCGTGACGAAGCTCCGTGGCGACAAGGTCGTCGGCGACATTCCCGTCCTCTTCTTGTCGAGCAAGCCTACGTCGCGTGACGTCGTCGACGCGTTCGCGAGCGGCGGCGACGACTTCTTGCCCAAGCCGTTCCGCATGCCGGAGCTCGCGGCGCGCATCTTCGGCTTGCTGCGTCGTGCGCGGCTCGCGCGTGGCGCCGCGGCTGGAGGCTCGGGCCGGTGAAGCGGATGGGCATGGTGAGGTTGTCATCGTGACCGTGACGGAGAGCTTTCCGCCGCCTTCTCTCGCTTCCGATTACGACGATGACGACGACGTCACGGAGGCGCACGGCGCACGTGGCGCGAAGCGCATGCTCGCGGTCGGCGGTGGACGCGGCGGCGCAGGCAAGAGCCTCATCTCGCAGAACCTGGCGGTGTACTTCGCCCAGCTCGGCAAGACCGTCATCCTGGTCGATCTCGATCCCACCGGCTCGAACCTTCACGCGCAGTTCGGGGTCACGGCGCACGCCGCCCCGCCCGCCGACGACACCACCGAAGAGCTGACGAAGGCGCTCGTCACGACGAGCGTGCCGGGGCTCTCGGTGATGCCCGGTCCGCACGACGCGATCGAGCCGCCCTTGCAGCTACGTGCAGGCCGCAAGAGCCGCTGGCTCGCGAAGCTGAAGTCGCTCCCGTGCGACTACCTCGTGATCGACGTCGGTCCGGGCCACGCGCATCTCGCGCTCGACGTCATGCTCGCGGCCGACATCGGCATCTGCGTGACGGTGCCCGAGCCTCCGGCGATCGAGGCGACGTATCGCTTCGTTCGCGCCGCCTACCGGCGCAAGCTTCGCCGCGCGCTCGTGAAGGATCGCTTCCGCCTGTCGCTCGTCGATCGCGCGGTGAAGGAGATCGGGAGGCTGCCGTCACCGCTCGACTTGATCCGCCTCCTCGCCAAGACCGATCGCACGCTCGCGGAGCTGGCGTGGGCCGAGGCGCATCGGATGCATCTCTACCTCGCGGTGAACCAGACGCGCGTTCGCACCGACCTCGAGCTCGCGAGCGCGATGAGCGGCCTCGCGCGCCGTCACTTCGGCGTGCTGCTCGACGAGCTCGGCTGGGTCGAGCACGACGACACGGTATGGCTCGCGGTCCGACGCCGTAAGCCGCTCCTCGTCGACAGCCCCACGTCGAAGGCCGCGCGCAACATCGAGCGCATCGCTCGACGCGTCGTCGCGCTCACCACCGCGAAGCCCGAGCCGAAGGAGCCGCCGCCGCCGCTGCAGCCTGCCCTCGCCGCGCCCGATCACTACACGGTGCTCGGCATCGGTCGCTCGTCGAACGACGAAGAGGTCCGCCGCGCGTTCAAGCGCCAGCGCGAGATCTACGCGACCGGCGGGCTCGCGACGTCTTCTCTCCTCGACGACAAAGAGCTCGCCGCCGCGCAAGCACGCATCGACGAGGCGCACGATACGTTGCTCGATCCGGTGCGACGGCGTGCGTACGACCTCTCGATGTTTCCCGCGCCCGACGCGCCGCACGAGACGCTCTCCGTTCCGCGTCCGGCGCTCGCCGCCGAGCAGCTCATGCTCCAGAGCGAGCTGGCGCGTGAGATCGGCCCCGACACCGAGTTCACCGGCTCGCTCCTCCGCAAGGTCCGTGAGTCGCAAGGCATCGAGATCGCCGAGATCAGCTCGCGCACGAAGATCTCGAAGCAGCATCTCGCCGCCCTCGAAGAAGAGACCTACGACCAGCTCCCTGCGATCGTCTACGTGCGTGGATTCGTGACCGAGCTCGCGAAGTACCTGCGGCTCGATCCGGCGCAAGTGCAGCGCACGTACCTTCGTCGCATGCGTGAGAAGCCGGCGTCGTCGTGAGCCTGCGGGCGCTCGGCACGGCGGACGACGTCGCGACGAGAAAGGGCGACCGATCCTCCTTGGAGACAAAGCCCAAGGAAGAGCCGAGCGGTGCGCTACGCCCGCGCGACAAGGAGATCCTCTTCGCGATCGTGCTCTTCGTCGTCGCGTTCGCGCTTCGGTTCGCGGCCGCCCGATGGCTCGCCGGTGAGCCCGTCTGGGACGGCCACTATTACGACTTCGGCGCGAAGCGGATCGCAGGCGGCCACGGATACTCCGATGATCGCGTCGTCGATGGAGTGACCGAGTGGCATCCGTGGTGCCATTACCCCGTCGGCTACAGCGCCTATCTCGCCGCCTTCTACGTCGTCTTGGGGACGGCACCGTGGGTGGCGCACTTCGCGAACGCGCTCTCGGGCGCGCTCGTCTCGGTGGTCGTGTTTCTCCTCGCGCGCGAAGGTCTCTCGCTCCAGCGCGCGCGCGTGGCGGGCGTGATCACGGCGCTGCATCCCGGGCTCGTCCTCTACGGCGCGCTCGTCATGGGCGAGGTGCTCTCGGCGCTGACGGTGATGTTCGCGTTCTGGGTGGCGATCTTCTGCGCGCGGAGATGGCCGTCGCATCCGCTGCGCGGCGTCGCGCTCGGCGCGCTCGTGCTCGGCGTCTCCGCCCTCGTCCGGCCGCAGGCGCTGCTCTGCGCGCCGTTTCTCGGGCTCGTGCTCGTCTTGCCCGCGAGAGCGAGGCACACGCCAAGCGAAGAGGGCGAGCCTCGAGCGAGCGCGCTCCGGCGAGCGATCCTTCCGTTCCTTCGCGGCGCCGTCGTCGCCAGCGTGCTCGCGCTCGTGCCGGTGCTGCCATGGACGGCGCGCAACTGCGCGGTGATGGACGGTTGCGCGCTCGTCAGCACGAACGCCGGCTGGAACCTCGCGATCGGATCCTTTCCGCGCGCGACCGGTCGCTTCGAGACGTTGCGCTCGAGCGACGGCTGCCGCGAGGTCACAGGTCAGGTGCAGCAGGATCGATGCTGGCTCGAGTACGGCATCGCGAACATCAAGGCGACGCCAGGTCGATGGCTGGGGCTCATTCCGGCGAAGCTCTCGAACACGTTCGATCACGAGTCGTTCGCGGTCGAGTACCTGCGCGAGGCGCGGCCGCAGGAATGGCCTGAGGACAAGCGCGTCGCGTGGCGCATGGCGATCACGTCGCTCCATCGCGTGCTCGTCGTCTTGTCTCCGCTCGCCTTCGTCGCGCTTCGCTTGCCACGCCGCCGTCGCGACGCGCGCGCGGCCAGCACCGCGTGGATCGCGCAAGGCGCCCTCGTGCTCGCGATCGCGATCGCGGCGTACGTCTCGCTGTCGGCGAGCACCCCCACGTTCTGGCCGATCGTCATCGCGACGTGCGTGCTCGCATGGCTTCCCATCCCGGGGCATCCGCCGATCCGGCCCGCGATCCTCCTGCCGATCACGCTCCTCGTGACGACCGCGCTGACGCACGCGATCTTCTTCGGCGACGACCGCTATCACATGGTCGTGACGCCCGCGCTCTGCCTCCTCGTCGCGGCGGCGTTCCGGCCAAGCGACCTTAAACACGCACGGCGCGGACATCCTCCAGATGTGCGCGCCGCGAGGTCAAGCTGACTAAGAGTCGAAACGACTATGGCGCGGTTCTACCTCGAGTGAGCTCGAGCGGGCAACTTCCTACCGCACGAATGTTCACCACCGAGGAAAACGGCTCGTGTGCCACGGTGAGCCGCCGAGCGATCGAGGCGCCACGTGTGACGTGAAGCACCGACGTGGGTGTGGTCAGAAATTCACGTTCTTGGACACGAGGTGGCGTTCGTGGCTCACTGGCACGGCACATGCTGGAGCGGCCTAGCCACGTTGCGCCATGTCGGTGCGACGCGAGCAGCTTTCCGAAGGAGTCGTGCCTATGCGCGTCGGTCTCTCTCTTCTCTCCATTCTCGCTCTCGGCTCCTCAGCGGCGTTCCTCGCGCCCGACGCCGAGGCGTGCGGCGGATGCCTCGTCCCTCCGGGTGAGCAGAACTCGGTCGTGACCGACCACCGCATGGTGCTCTCGGTCTCGAAGACGCAGACGACGCTCTACGACCAGATCCAGTACTCCGGAAAGCCGAGCGAGTTTGCGTGGGTGCTTCCGATCTCCGGCACCGTCGACATCGGGCTCAGCGCCGACAGCCTCTTCAACGCGCTCCATACGCTGAGCGCCGTGACCGTGCTCGAGCCGCCGCGCAACTGCCCTCCGCCGCCGGTGTGCCCGAGCAACGAGAGCGACCGCTCCTCGGCGGGCTCTGCCTCGCTCGACGCCGGGTCGGCGTCCGCGCCGGGCGTCGACGTCCTGAAGAAGGAGGTCGTCGGACCGTACGAGACCGTGCAGCTGAAGGTCACGAACCCGCAGGATCCCGAGGCCCGCAAGGTCCTCACCAAGTGGCTCAGCGACAACGGCTTCGCCATCCCCGCCGACGTCACGCCGATCATCGAGAAGTACGTCGACGAGAACTTCAACTTCCTCGCGCTGAAGCTGAAGCCGGGCGAGACGACGCAGTCGATGCGGCCGGTGCGCGTGACCTCGCAAGGCGCGAGCGCGGTCCTTCCGCTTCGTATGGTCGCGGCCGGAACGGGCGCGAACGTCGGCATCACGCTCTGGGTCGTCGGCGAAGGCCGCTACGAGCCGGCGAACTTCCAGTCGTTCGTGATCAAGGATGACGACCTCGTCTGGGATTGGGCGACGAGCACCAGCAACTACAAAGCGCTTCGCGCAGAGCGCTCGAATCAGCAGCCTGGAAAGACGTGGGAGATCGAGAGCTCGATCGTCATCAACCGCCAGACGGTCGAGAACCAGGTGCGCTTCCCTCGCTTCGGCGGCGGCGCCCCGCAGGCCCCCGGCGGCGACTACCTCCCGATCGAAGACTCGAACGGCACGCAGACGAAGAGCGCCGAGCAGGTACGCACCGAAGATCTCGCGACCGTCTTCGCAGGCATCGCCTCCGGGCAAGAGCACCTCACGCGCATCCGCGCCGATCTCGCTCGTGACGCGCTCGCGACCGACCTCCAGGTCACCGCGTCGCAAGATCAGTCGCTCATCAACATCACCCGCAACCCGAAGCACGAGCTCGGTCAGCCGCAATGCCCCGTGTACGACGGCGCATGCCGACAGACGGGAACCGCGCCACGCGACGAGGCGATCGCGAAGGCGAACCAGTGGAAGTCCAGCAGCGGCGATAGCACCTTCACCTGCGCGAGCACGCCGTCGCGTATCGGCCTCGGCGGCTACGGGGCGATCGGCGCCTTCCTTGGCCTCGCGCTCCTTCGCGCGAAGCGAAAAGCGCGCGGCGTCTAGGGAAGCCCACGCTGCGAGGAGAACGCCGGTCATGCTAGTTAGACGGTCATGCGCTTCGCTTTTTCATTCATGATCACCGCCTCCGTTCTCCTCACGTCTGCGTCGCTCTCCATCCCGATGAGCGGATGCTCGAGCGACGACAAGACCTGCAGCGACTATTCACCGCCGGCCGACTTCAACGCGACGACGCCGGCGGTCTCGTTCTCGAAGGACGTCTTCCCGATCTTCAGTCAGAGCTGCGCGTTCACGTCCTGCCACGGCTCGACGACGGGTAGCTCGAACGGGATCTTCCTCGGCGGCTCCGACCCGAAGAAGGTGCACGACGCGATCGTCGATGTCCGATCGAGCAAGCTCGGCACGATGTCGTACGTGAAGGCCGGCGATCCGCGCGAGAGCTTCATGATGCGCAAGATGGACGGCAGCCAGTGCGTCCTCAACGCCCAATGCACCGAAGGCGACTGCGGCCAGTCGATGCCGCGCAACGACGAGACGCTTCCGCTCGCCACCCGAGACACGGTTCGCCGCTGGATCGCTCAAGGAGCGAAGAACGACTGAACACGATAGGCTGTAGGACGTCACGAAAGGGAGGACTCGCCATGCGTACGAGGATCATCGCTCAGGCTCTCGGACTCTTCGCGGCAGCGACGCTTGCCATCCCGGCGATGGAGAGCGACGCGCTCGCGTGCGGCGGCTGCTTCGCTCCTCCTCCGCCACCTTCGGAGAATCCCACCGTCGTCACCGACCACCGGATGATCCTCAGCGTGTCGAAGACGCAGTCCACGCTCTACGATCAGATCCGCTACACCGGCGCCCCGGGGAGCTTCGCGTGGGTGCTCCCGATCTCGGGCAACGTGGAGGTCGGGCTCTCGGCCGACGTCGTCTTCACCTCCTTCGATCAGCAGACGTCGACGGTGATCACGCCGCCGCCGCAGAACTGCCCGCCGCCGCCCACGAATTGCTTCGGCGGCAGCAGCAGCAGCGGCGGGACCGCCGGCGCCAAGGCATCGCCCGAGGACGGCGTCACCGTGATCAAGACCGAGGTCGTCGGTCCGTACGAGACCGTGCAGCTCAAGGCCGACTCCCCGGGCGCGCTGAACGATTGGCTCGCGAAGAACGGCTTCGTCATTCCCGCGGACGTCGTGCCCGTCATCGGCCAGTACCAGAGCGAGAACTTCAACTTCCTCGCGCTGAAGCTCCAGCCCGGCAAGGGCGTGAACGACATGCGGCCGGTCCGCGTGACGACCCAAGGCGCGAACGTCGCGCTCCCGCTCCGCATGGTCGCGGCGGGGACGGGGCCGGTCGTCGGGATCACGCTCTGGGTCGTGAGCGACGGGCGCTACGAGCCGCAGGGTGGTCCGAACGGCTTCACGTCGTTCGTGATCAACGCCGACGAGCTCACGTGGGACTGGGCGCAGTCGAAGAGCAACTTCACCGAGCTCCGCGCGCAGAAGACCCAAGCGGGCGACGGACGCGTGTGGGAGGTCGAGACGTCGACGATCGTCTATCGCCAACAGATCGAGTCGGTCGTCAAGCAAGGCACCTACAACGGACGCGGCCCCTACCCGACCACCGACGAAGAGCGCGCGGCGCAAGACTACTTGCCGGTCACCGATCCGCAGACGAACACGGTGACGAAGACCGCCGCGCAGGTCCGCGATGACGACATGAACACGCTCTTCTCCGGCATCCCGACGTCCACCTCACGGGTCACGCGCCTTCGCGCCGACCTGAAGCACGAGGCGCTCAAGACCGACCTGGTGATGCAGGCGGCGGGAGATCAGGCCGTGGTCCCGCGCGTACGTCAGGTCACCAAGGAGATCGGGCAGCCGCAATGCCCGGTGTACTCGGGCTGCCAGCAGACGGGCACCGCCCCTCGCGATCAGGTCACGAGCGGCTCGGCCGGCGGAAGCACCTTCACCTGCTCCACCTCGCCCGGCCCCCACACCTGGCTCGGCGTCGGCATGGGCTTCGGCGCCCTCGCGCTCGCCCAAGCGGCCCGGCGCGCGAAGCGCCGAGGGAAGTGAGTCTTCGAACGACTCGGCGCGAAGCGCGCCAACTGAGAAAAGAGACGCGCGAAGCGCCGAGGGAAGTGAGTCTGGCAACGCGCGGCCGATGTGAGTAACGTCGCTCGCGCGTTTCCATGATCGGTCGTCTCACCGGAAAAGTGATCGAAGAGGACGACGGCACCACGGTGCTCGACGTCAACGGCGTTGGTTACGAGCTCGTCACGCCGCTCGGCACGATCGGGCGCGCGACGACGGACAGCGA